>CAYVKG010000006.1:0-87777 GCA_964451955.1 uncultured Tepidisphaeraceae bacterium | reverse complement strand
TCAGTTCCACGGTGTGCCGTCGCGGAACGGTCGAAAGATCGACGTTTCGGCCCCAGGCAATCGATGCCAGGAGCACCGCAAGACAGATGGTTGTGGTGGTTTTCATGGATGGACCTCGTTAGCTGCTTACCACTCGTTCTTCAGGATGACATGGAGTTTCTGGATGCTCTTCTCGGCCTTGCCGTCGGCGCCGCGGGCGGGCAGTTTGACGTGGAAGAGGACCTGCTCGAAGGTGCTCTTTTCCTTATCTGGGCCGCCGGCAAAGGAGGTCTCCTTGCCGAGTTCCCATTGCACATCGCGACCGGTATCGCGGCGGAGAACTTCGTTGCGGATTTGCCGGATGTTTTCCACAACATCGAGGGTAACGGCCTGGTCTTTGAAGTTTTCGATCTCGTACTTGACGACGACATCCTGGTTGAAAAGGTTGCCGGCAACGCGCTGATTGTCATTGCGGTCGATGGTGCGCTTGACGACGATGTCCTGCGCAACGCCGAGGTAGAGTTTCATTTCGTCATCAATCGGGGTGAATTTGCCCCAATCCTCTCCAAGGAAGGTGGATGCTTCTTTGTTCTTCTCTGAACCCTCGATGAAGATGCGCACCTTGCCATAGGGCAGGGGAGCCGAGCCCAGGTTGTTGGCCTTGTCGTTCTTGAGGACGTAGTGCATTGGAACCCGCAGTTTGTTCTGCGGGCGGTCGAGATAACCGAACTCCTGCACCGAGGCGGTATAGGTCTTGCGGATGGGCACCTTCTGGAACTTGCCCATAAGCATCTCCTTGGTCTCGCTCAGGCCGACGGGCTTGTGGAATTCCTGTCCAAAGCCCGCCCAGAGGCTGGTATTTCCGAACTCCTCGTTGGCGAAGTTCTGAAGCCGGATGTACTGCGCGAGGGTGAGCGTGGATTCGTCGCGGGAGGCAATGGCGCGGTAGTTGAAGTTCTTGGATAGGTTTCCGAGGATGTAGCTGATGCGGACGCGAGCGGATCCGGAATCGCTCGACCCGACGGACCACACGAGCGCCGCCTCGTTGGGCGGATAGCTCACGGAGAGGACTTTGACGTCGATTTTCTTGTCTCCGAGGGGCGCGATCACGCGGAACACGATCGTCTCGGGGTCAATCTGCGTGTTCGCCCACGAAAAATCGACCTGGTTCTCGCCCTTGACCAGAGGAACGACTCGCTCTTCTTCAACAAGCGTCGCATGTGGATTGTCCAGTTGAATCTCGACGCGTTCTCGCGGGGGCAACGTGATCAACTTGATCCTCGCGTAGGCGTCGGCGGTCAAAACCATCATCAGGGCAAACAGAAACACAGGCGGCAGACAATGAGTAGTCCGCATGGAAGACTCCTTCTGGGTTGTCCGAGGCACCTGATGCCTCCCGCGGCGGGGACGATCAGGGCGAGCCTCAACAGCCCGATTGGACGCTCGGACAGGCCATGAGTTTCAGGAAAACGGCGATTCCGATCCGGCTAGAGCCGCCAGGGCGGTCGTTTGGGTCGGTCGAGCCAGCGGTCGGCCTCGGCGTCGTTGATGAACTGCTCTTTGACCGGGTCCCACCTCAGAGTGCGATTGAGCCAATAGGCGATGTTGCCGAGGTGGCAGACGGTAATTGACCGGGCAATGACGGCGATGTCGGCAACAGGGAGTCTTCGGGTGCGGACAGCGTCCAGGAAGTTGTCGTGGTGATTGTTGCTGACATAGAGGTGGAGATCGTTGGGACCGATCGGCGTCTTGGCAATGGACGCGGGTTCGCTCTTGCAGAACCAGCGGTCGGTATTCACGATTCCATCGGTGCCGACGAACGTGACGCCCGAGAGGGGATGGCCGCCGTGAACAATCTCAACGCCGTTCGCATAACGATAGGTCAGGAACTTGTGCTCTTTGCCGTCGGGGGGATGAATCTCGGCGGGGCCCGTGTCATCAGCGCCGATGCCCCACTGAGCGATGTCGAAATGGTGGGCGCCCCAGTTTGTCATTTCGCCGCCAGAGTAATCGCGATGCGCCATCCACCCGCGATGGATGGAGGGGCTGTAGGGCCGCCAGGGCGAGGGACCGAGCCACAAATCCCAATCGAGCCCCTTGGGGACGGGGGCCTCCGGGGCGTCGAAACACGCCGAGGTCCCGCCGACGTTGACATGGGCCCGAAGCAATTTCCCGATTCGCCCGTTGCGCACCAGTTCGCACGCGTATCGGAACGCACCCGACGAACGCTGCTGGGTCCCCGCCTGGAGGATTCGCGAGTATCGCCGGGCGGCGTTCACCATCTCGCGGACCTCGCGAATCGTGAGGGAAATGGGTTTTTCGCAGTAAACGTCCTTCCCCGCCTTGATCGCGGCGATCGACATCAGGGCATGCCAGTGATCCGGGGAGGCAATGAGCACCGCGTCGATATCCCGGCGGGCAAGCAGTTCGCGGAAATCCCGATAGGTCGCACACCCCTTGTAGACCGACTGTCCGATCTTGCCGGCATAGGCGTCCTCGATGCGCTGTTTGGTCCGATCGAGGCGATCCTGCTCGACATCGCAGATTGCCAGGATATGGGCATCGTCACGCCCCAGGAACCCCGCGGAGGTCGTCCAAGGTCCGCCGGCGATGTGTTGGTTCCCCTGGTTCCCGGTTCCAATGAAACCCATCGTGATGCGTTCCGACGGGGGATTCCGTCCGAGAACTGACGCCGGCACGATCCAAGGCGAGAGTGTCGCAGAGACCGCGCTGGCCACGAACCGCCGCCGGGTGATTTTGACGCTGCTCACGTTGGTTGCTCCTTTGGGTTTGACTGGCCGGCTCATTGTGGTTTGTCGGACTGCATTTTTCAATCGTCAACCGACGCTATCGCTCCCGGTATCTGTAATGTGGGAGCATTTTGCGTAGACTGGCAACTTGCGGCGAAGAACGGTAACCGATTGAAGGAGATGACACGCATGAAACGACGAGAATTCCTCATGGCGGCGGCGGGAACGTGCCTCTTGGGCGCCGGCATCGCGCCGGCGGCCGATCAGGCCCCGAAGCAGATCGTTGAACTGCGCCTGTACACATTCGCTTCGGACGCAAAACAGAAGGCTTTCGCGGAGTTTGTGGGCCAGACCATGGTACCCGCGCTGAATCGGGCGGGTGTGACGCCCGTGGGCGTCTTCGAGGCATACAAGGGCGACCTGGCAAAGGTCAACCTCAAGGCCGACAGCACCAATCTCTACCTCGTCCTTCCCCACAACTCTGTCGAGTCGTTCCTCACGCTTGCCGACAAACTCGCGGCCGACGAGGAATATCAGAAGGCCGCCCCGGGAATCCTAGATGCTCCGCGGAAGGAGCCGGCATATACCGGATGTGAGACGTCGGTGATGACGAGTTTCGGGGCGGTCTCGAAAGTGGAAGTGCCCACCAAGGCCGCCACGCGCATCATGCAGTTGCGGATTTACCAGGCCCACAATGACGTGAAAGCCTATCGGAAGATGCAGATGTTCACGGAAGGAGGTGAAATTCAGATTTTCCGTGATTGCGGCATGGCGCCGGTTTTTGGTGGCCGCGCTCTGGCAGGGTCACACTTCCCCAACGTCACGTACATGCTCGGATTTGACGATGAGGCAGCCATGGGCAAGGGATGGAGCGCCTTCGGAAGAAGTGCCGGCTGGCAGAAACTGCGGGCCGATGCCACCTACAAGGACACCGATCCGTCACTCATCATCAACCTCGTGCTGAAGCCTCTGGCCGGCTCGCAGATATAGCCCCGGCGACACTCAAGCCGGACAAGCACGTTCGGCCATCTGAGCCCCGCAGATTGATGCGGGGCTTTCTTCGTCCTGTTGCAGTGTCACAACAATCGGCCAACACGCAGGGTATTCAAAGCAAGCGGCACACGTATTTCGCGTGAGCAACGCATGGTTTGGCGGAGTTCCACACCTCGCACAGGAGACCCAACAATGAACCAGAAGGACGGTTTGACTCGGCGGCATTTCGTGGCTGGCGCCACGGCGGCGGCGACTTTCACAATCGTTCCGCGGCACGTTCTGGGACAAGGGCAGACGCCACCGTCGGAGAAGCTCAATGTGGCGGCAGTAGGCGTCGGCGGAATGGGTTCGGGCGACATTCGGATGGTCGGACAGACGGAAAATGTGGTGGCCATCTGTGACGTCGTCGAAGGCCACGCCGGGAGTGTCGTCAAGGCATTTCCCAAGGCAAAAATGTTCGCGGACTTCCGCAAGATGTTCGATGCGATGGACAAGGAGATCGACGCCGTGACGGTCGCCACGCCGGATCACAACCACGCCGTCGTCACAATGGCCGCGATGAAGCGGAAAAAGCACGTCTTCTGCCAGAAACCGCTCACCCACTCGGTTTTCGAAGCCCGCGAGATCGGACGCGTCGCCAAGGAAATGAAAGTCGCCACTCAAATGGGCAACCAGGGCCAGGCGTCCGAGGAGGCCCGCGTTCTGCAGGAATTCATCATGGCGGGGGCGATCGGCAACGTGCGCGAGATCCATTCGTGGTCGAATCGGAAACCGGATATCTCGCCTCGGGGGATAGCGCGCCCCAAGGACACCCCCAAGATACCCGACGGGCTCAATTGGGATCTCTGGGTCGGCCCGGCGCCGATGCGGCCGTACCACCCATGCTACCTGCCTTTCTCATGGCGCGGCTGGTGGGATTTCGGCACCGGCGTTCTAGGGGACATCGGGTGTCACCAGCTGTCGGCAATTTTCAAGTGTCTGAAACTGGGCCATCCAAAGACGATTGAGGCGTCCTCAACAAACTGGCAGCTCAGCGAAGAAATCAGCAACGAAACCGCGCCCCTGGCATCCATTACCCGGTTCCATTTTGAACCAAGCGATACCCACGGTCCCGTGGACATCATCTGGTATGACGGCGGGATGAAGCCGCCTCGCCCGGATGCGCTCGAACCGGGCCGGCGCTTTGCCGAAGGCGATGGCAGCATGTACGTGGGGGACAAAGGCATCATGCTCGACCACCGCATCATCCCCGAATCTCGCGCCAAGGAGTTCGGACGCCCACCAAAGAAACTCGAACGATCCCCCGGACATTACAAGGAATGGATCGACGCCTGCAAAGGCGGCAAGCCGGCCGGGTCCAACTTCGTCGACCACGCAGCGCATCTGGCCGAGGTGATCCTGCTCGGCAACATAGCCATTCGAGCCAACGCCAAGCTCGAATGGGACCCGGTAAACATGAAGTTCCCGAACTTCCCCGAGGCGAACAAATTCGTCAATCCCCCCTACCGCGAGGGTTGGAGCCTGTAATCGCCCGTCTCATCACAACATGGCCCGCGACGAACTTCATCGCACGGGCCTGTTCTTTTTCCGATCAACAGTCGGATCGGCCGTCGGCATACTGATCGGCGGTGGTTCCCCGACAACGGAGTATCTCCCGTCAAGTCTTGCCCCAGGCGCAATCTCGACAGACATGGCCGTTACGTCTCCCCGTACCATGGCTCCAGCGGCAATGCTCACAGGCCCGAGGCAGGTGACGTTGCCCTTGAGTTTCCCCGCCACACCCAGGCCCGCACAAACGAGCGAATTCACCGTCACGTCGCCTTTCGGTCCGATCGTGATCGTGCCACAGGTCTCGATGACCCGCTTGGCCTCGTAGCCCGGAATAAGAATGTCCTCAAGAAGCAACGCCTTGTGGCAGAATCGACAGGGGAGACTCTTGGCAATCGCGCCCACCTGCTGAGGCTTGCGGCAATACACGCACACAATTGTGCGCGACGCCGGCGCATTGCCTCCAGTCGTTCGCGGCATGGTCGCTGTCTTCAGCATCCGAACACGCCCCAACAACACCCGCTCGGCAACGGATGATCAGGCCCGCCGCTGCGGATCAGCCGGCCTTGGCGGTAACCTGACCAGATCGTGGCGCATTGGCCGGTTTGGCGCCACGGTCCTTCATGGCATCCGCGCCAACGGTCACGTGGCCGCTGAAACTGGCGCCGGCGTCAATCGCGAGTTTCGACGCCCGCAGATCACCCTGGTAATGCCCCGTCGGCTTCAACTCCACGCGATCCGCCGCCACAATGTCGCCGTCTATGCGACCCTCGATGACCACTTCGTTGGCTTCGATATCCCCCGTAACCTTGCCCTCTTTGGCCACATGGACCCGCCCGGGCCCGTTGATGGCGCCTTCAATCTGACCATGAATGCGAACGGTCTTATCAAATGTGATCGTCCCTTTTACATGAATATCGGACGCCAACACCGATTCCTGGCTTGACGCGATCTCTGCCATTCTGTCCTCCTACGACCGGCTTCAAAACGCTGGACACAGCCCCAACACAGGAACGGAACCGCGCGAAAGAATCGCACTTGTCTCTCCCGCCGGGTCAGGACGCGCCAACACGACCATGCGGGCTCTGACCGGAATATCCACTATAACCGCGACCCACACCGCGGGCAACGAATGACGCCATCGGCAAGGTCGCGATATGCGGATAAAGCAACACGCGCCGTCTCCGCGGAACGCCGGCGCGCGTTGCCAAGCTCACGCAACGCCTATTTCGCCGGCGCAGCCCACTTCACGGCGTTGGCCATAATCTTCCGGACATTCGCATCGGCGAAGACCGGATCCGTTTCATGGCCGGCCTGGAAGTAGAACATCTTGCCCTTGCCAACAGTCCAGGTAAATCCAACCTGCGACGTGTCCGTCTTGCCGTCCTTGAGCGTGGCGACGCCGTCGAAAACAATGCTGTCCGCCTTCGGCACGGCGTACGGGTCATTGTAGCGCTCGTGGTGCTCGATCGTGAATTCCTCCGACACGCCCTTGGCAATCGGATGGCTGGAATCCTTCACACGAATCTTCAGTGTCACGGAATCGCCCAGGTACGCGCCCCACGAACAACGGGTTCCCATCAGGCGAATATTGGGTTTGGCAAAGTGAGAGGAGTGCAACGAAATGAAACCCATACCGTCCTCTTTCACGCGCTTCACCACTTTGTCAACCAACTCGTTCTTGACCTGGCCGTGTTTCTGATGGCCCCACCATATCAAAACGTCACAGCGGTTGAGCAACGCATCCGGCAATCCCTGGTCGGCGTCCGAAAGATCGGCAACGACAACCTCCCACCCTTCAAGGTCACGCTTCAGACCGTCGGCAATGGCGCCGTTGATTTCCGTGGGATAGACCTTCTTCGGTGCAGTGCCCTCGGCCCATACGACGACGACTGGCTTCCGATCCGCCGCCAGGACCGGGCTGCCGGCCAAGGTCGCCACCGTCACGGCGGCCGCTGCTGTCAAAAACTCACGCCTCGATGTGTCGCAATTCATGTGAGTGCTCCAGAATAGACGCCATTAAGCAACAACTTGAGTCCAACTCAAATCGCTTTTCCATGTTCCTTCCGGGCCGCGACCGCTGGCCGCCGCCACGGGGCAAACTCAGCCTGGCGATGCCGGCCGACGAGGCCGCACCGCACCCACTTCCCGCCATGAACGGCCCGAACCATACCTGACCAGTCTCCCTGTATTAGGCCTACACCGCAACAGACGGGATGTTGGCACACGCTTCAAGCAACCGCCTCTCAACCCCATGCGGTTGGCATAACGCCAAAATGTCAATCAACTGTGTTGACATATCGTACCGGATGGTACAGTATACCATCCACTGCGATGACGTCGAATCTCAAACAACATCGGATGGACCAGTTCGAGCGGTACCTCCGCCAGCAGGGACTTCCCCTGACCACACAGCGACAAGCGGTTCTGTCCGCAATTCTCGATCGGCAGGATCACCCCACCGCCGACCAGGTCTACGCAGCGGTCAAACGAATTCTGCCGACAATTTCGCGTACAACCGTCTACAGGATCCTCGATACGCTCGTGGAGGCTCGGATGGTAACCAAGGTGTGCCACCCTGGTTCCGCAGCAAAGTTCGATCCGAAAATCCACCAGCATCATCATCTGGTCTGTGTTCGTTGCGAGCGAATCATCGACATTGAGGAAGCGCGGTTGAATGACCTGCCGTTCCCGGACGTCAGCCAGCAGGGTTTTCACATCAGCGACTATCACATTCACTTTCGCGGGGTGTGTGCGGAGTGCGAAGGTGAGCAGAATGAGAAGGCCCGGACCAATCGGTCGACGCGTCGGCCGAAAGCCGGGATCAAGGCTACTGTCGTTAACCCCCGTCAAGTCAAGGAAAGGAAACAACCATGAGCGAGAACAAACTCACCACCAACGCCGGAGCACCGGTCCCCGACAATCAGAATGTTCTGACGGCCGGGCCTCGGGGGCCGATGCTCCTGCAGGACGTCTGGTATCTGGAGAAGCTGGCGCATTTTGACCGGGAGGTGATCCCCGAGCGTCGTATGCATGCCAAGGGCTCGGGGGCGTACGGCACATTCACGGTCACTCATGACATCACGCGCTACACCAAAGCCAAGATTTTCTCCGAAGTGGGCAAGAAGACCGATTTGTTCGTGCGATTTTCGACGGTTGCCGGCGAGCGCGGCGCCGCCGATGCCGAGCGCGACATCCGCGGTTTCGCAATCAAGTTCTACACGGAGCAGGGAAACTGGGACCTGGTGGGCAACAACACGCCGGTATTCTTCTTGCGAGACCCGTTGAAGTTTCCTGATCTGAATCACGCGGTGAAGCGCGATCCACGGACCAATCTGCGAAGCGCAAAGAACAACTGGGATTTCTGGACGTCGCTCCCGGAGGCCCTGCACCAGGTAACCATCGTCATGAGCGACCGCGGAATTCCCGCCAGCTATCGGCACATGCATGGGTTCGGCAGCCATACGTTCAGCCTCATCAACGCCAGAAACGAGCGATATTGGGTGAAATTCCACCTGATCTGCCAGCAGGGCATCAAGAACCTCACCGATGCCGAGGCCGAGGCGGTAATCGGCAAGTGCCGCGAGAGCCACCAGCGCGATCTCTACGAGGCCATCGAGCAGAAACACTTCCCGCGATGGACGATGAAGATCCAGATCATGCCGGAGGCGGATGCGGCCAAGTGCCCGTACAATCCGTTTGACCTGACCAAGGTGTGGTTCCACAAGGACTACCCCCTGATCGACGTGGGCGTTCTCGAGTTGAACAAGAATCCCGAAAACTACTTTGCGGAGGTCGAGCAATCCGCCTTCAATCCGGCCAATGTCGTCCCCGGCATCGGTTTCTCGCCTGACAAGATGCTCCAGGGGCGGCTGTTCTCCTATGGGGACGCTCAGCGATATCGCCTCGGCGTAAACCACCACTTGATTCCGGTGAATCGGGCCCGTTGTCCGTTCCACAGCTATCATCGCGACGGCGCCATGCGCGTGGACGGGAATCACGGCGGCACGCTGGGCTATGAACCCAACAGCTATGGCCAGTGGCAGCAGCAGCCGGAATTCGCCGAGCCTCCCTTGGCATTGAGTGGGGCGGCGGCTCACTGGGACCACCGCCAAGACGAGGACTACTTCAGCCAGCCTGGAAAACTCTTCCGCCTGATGACGCCGGACCAGCGGACTGCCCTGTTTGGCAACACCGCCCGGGCCATGGGCGATGCCCCGCGCGAGATCAAGATTCGACACATCGGTCACTGTCTCAAGGCCGACCCGGCGTACGGCAAGGGTGTCGCGGACGCACTCGGTATTCCGCTCAGCGCAGTGACCCAGTAATATGTCCGTCTCAGCAACGCGTTGCACTCGTCACCGGAATTTGCGGCCCATCGGGCAGAAGGGAACACTTATGGAAGCAAAGAAGAGCATCGATTTGTTGAACAAGGCTGTCGCCGATGAGCTCCAGGCCGTTCATCAGTACATGTATTGGCATTTTCACCTGGCTGATCAGGGTTTTGCGCCCCTGGCGGCACTGCTGAAACGGACCGCGATCATGGAGATGGGGCATGTCGAGAAGCTGGCCGAGCGCATTCTGTTCCTCAAGGGCGATGTCAAAATGGTGGTTGGCGGCCCGGTCGAGCCCATCACCGACCCGGAAAAAATCCTCGCTATGGCGGCAAAAATGGAAAGCACCTCGGCCCGCGACTACAACAAGTCCGCCCTCGAGTGCAGCACCAATGCCGACGCGGTCTCAAAACAGGTGTTCGAATCCCTGGTGTTGGACGAAGAGGGGCATTTCGATGCCTTCGACAAGCAACTGGACAACATCAAGCGATTCGGCCCAAGCTACCTCGCACTGCAGTCCTTTGAGGGCGCGGCCGGCACACCGGAAGCGTGATGTCCGCTTGGCCGATTGCATTCATGGCGCCTCGGCGCAAAGGTCGAAATGTTCTCGCCCGGCGGTTCTGTGCGAGCCGCCGGGCTCTTGTTCTTCACGCCAGCGGAGTCTCTGGCTTGTCTGCCGCAGGCACAACACGACAACGCCGACCAGAACCGAAGTCGCACGCACTCCGGCAATGGTTGAAGATCCGGCGAAGGCGCATCCCAAACGGGAATCGTCTCTGTCGAGCCTTTCCGCCAGTTTTTTGGGCATCACCACAGGAACCGAGCGGCCGGCTCGTTTAAATGATGGAAGTCCGAAGCGCACGGGTGATCTATGAGCGAGAATAGCGATACGAGACTTCGGCCAACGTTTCGCTGGCGCGCCGTGGTGACCCTGGTCGTGGTCACGAGTTTCATCATGATGTCGTTTACCGGCGTCATCCTGTACCTGGTCCCGCAGGGGTGGGTGGCCAAATGGCGGCACTGGACGATGCTTGGACTCGATAAGGAACAGTGGACCTCGTTGCACACCAATTTCAGCGCGATCTTCCTGTTGATAGCATCTCTGCATGTCTATCTGAACTGGCGCGCGATGCTGTACTATTTCCGCCGCAAGGCCGCCCGAGGGTTGAGGCTCAGGTGGGAGCCGTTTGCTGTCACGTTGGCCACGGGCATCGTTCTCGCGGGCACGATTCTCGACTGGCCAGGCTTTGGCAAACTGTCTGAATGGAATCGGAACATCAAACAGTACTGGGCTCGGTCGGCGGGATCCGGACCCGTCGCGCATACCGAGGAAATGACGCTGACTGCCCTGGCCGACTACCTGAAGATCGAATCAACAGAAATCGTCGCGGCGCTGAGGAACGAGGGTTTTGAGGCGTCGGCGGCTCAACGGCTTCAGGAAGTGGCGGCGGCAAAGGGCGTAACGCCGAAGGACGTGTACTCGGCAATCGCGAAACACATACCCGCCGCGAAGAGCCTCGAAAATGCGTGGGCGGGCCAGCGGCAGGGCAGAGGCGGCGGAGGCGGAGCAGGCGCTGGGGGTGGAGGGGGAGCTGGAGGAGGGGGATTCGGACGTGGAGGAGGAGGAGGCGGCGGCGGCGGGATGGGACGCCAGAACGCCCTCATGACACTCGAGGAATTTGCCACCAAGTACAAATTGTCGCCCACCGACCTGGCCGACGCGCTGCGGGCGGATGGATTTGTCGTTGACAACTCCAGAGCGACCATCGAGCAAATCGCCCAGACCAAATCGGCGTCACCACGAGATGTCTACCAGACGCTGTCCAAGCGTTTCCCCAACGCCGGTTTACCGGGCGGCGGCATGGGCGGAGGAGGCGGCGGAATGGGACGACGCGGCGGCGGTGGCGGCGGCGTGAATCACTGAGCAACCCCATCTTCCGACTCGGTTTTCCCTAATGGGATGTTCCCTCTTTCGCTCCGAGGTCCGGCGCCTGGCCGATGTAGGTGTTGCGGGGAACCTCAAACAATAAGGATTGATCGCGGATGACAACCGCGATGCCGCCGTCGATGCAGGGACTGCCGGCGACCGGAACAGCGTCCCCATCGAGCTGCGGATCCCGCACGATGGCGCCTGCCGCCAACACATTCGACTCCTTCCAGTCGCCACCGTTCTGCCAGAAGAGATTATGCGAGAAGAGCGATTGGCCGGCGCACCTGAAGACAGCCGTGTGTTTTGTGTCCGCAAACACATTATTGACGGCAACAACGTTCGCTCCTCCCGTCATCCCCCAGTTGTTGTCCAAGAAGGTATTGTTCACGAGGTAAATGGGATCGGATACCTGGGCGGCACGATAGTCCTCGCGCGTGTCGGAATTATCCATGAATCCAATGGCCGCCTTGGCGGTGCGGCGAATGATGTTCCGCTCGATCCACAGTCTGCGGTTGCTCCGGCCGGGATGGTCGATGATCTGTATCCCGTCTTCGCCGCTGCCAATGATGAGATTGTGGCGGATTAGTATGTCCAGAGTCTTCTCCCCATCATAGGGGTAGAAGCGGATCTCGATGCCGTCATCATGGCTGTCTCGGAGGACGTTGTTTTCGATCCTGACGGCGCAGTCGCCGTCCAGGTCGATGGCGTCGTCTCGGCAATCCTCGAAAACGTTATTCATGCACACACCCCCACCGCCCTCGTAGTCGATGCCGTCGCCGGCGCCAACAATGCGATTGTGCATTATCGAGCAGCGGGCGTAGCACATGATGCCGTCACTGCCCCCGCGAAGCGTCATGCCAATGATCCGTGTGGCCGGCTTGCACTTATCGGCCACGTGAATCGCGAAAGCCTTCCCAGCGGCGTCGATGATCGTCTTCTCGATCATCTGCGGATCGCCCGTGGTCAGATACTGCGAGGCCAACGTAATGGCCTTCTCGCCAATGCGCAGGCCCCCCGGATACCGGCCCGGCGCCAAAAGCACGGTGTCGCCATCTTTGGCGGCGTCGATCGCTTCTTGAACGCTCCGTCGGTCCTCCGGCACGCGGATGATCTTCCCAGCATCCTGCAGACGAAGATCGGGCGTTTCGACCGCGGGATATGGCATCGGCCCGGCCGGCGGCAACTTCGATTCCCCGGCACGCGCCAGCAGTGAAGCCACACACAATACGCACGCCACGGCTGCCCTCAATCGCACGAGAAATGAGGGCACCAGCATTGGTTTCCCTGACATAGGGGGGAGTATACCTTCCTGGCAAGTTGAGAAGAAGACCGGCGGTTCACTGTGCGCCATGACATGCGGCCGCGACCCGCGACGCATCGAGGCTACCGCAGTCGCTAACCGGGTTCTGCAGGACTCCATATGAAGCACCCCGCGGACGGCATGACGAGTACCGTCCGCGGGGCGTCTATTGTTCTCGACAGAAGCAGCCCTATTTTCGGGAACGCCCCAGGCCGGCACCGGCACCAGCAGGGCAGGGATTGTCATCGGCGCTGGCACACCGCTCGAAGGCAGGCAGGTGGTTGTTCAGCGAGGCCGACCGCAATTGCGTCATGACCCGGCGGATGTCCGGCTCGCGAACAAACGTGAGAAATTCATCGTAAATGGCAACGTTCTCGCGCTCCGCTTCAGCACCCAATTCACAGGCATCGCAAAGCTGATCGGGAACCTCAAACTCGGCGGATTCCCAGCGGTTTTCGGGCACGGCAACGTTGTACTTCTCACACAGAGCCAGGAGTGCCGCCGCATGCGCCCGCTCCGCCAAGATGATTTTGGAGAACGGACGGACCTGGCCGAACTTGTCGATGACGGCGGCATAGAAGGCGTAGGCCTTCCACTCATCGTCGAGTGCCGCCAGCAGAGCTTGCCGGGTCTGCACGTCGAGTGGGCCTGTGATTTGCCTGGCGGCATTGCGGCCTCGGTTTGCTGCGAAAGCCGATTGCGTTGTGATTGCCAGGACCAGGACGACCAGAAGAGAAGCAGGCGATAAAATCGCGCGAATACTACGGCATTTCATGAGATTACCCTCAATTCTGTCTGTGGTTGCTGGTTCAATGACCGCCGGGAGACGGCAACCGCAATGTCGCGGTCGCCATCCGCTCCGAATAGCGTTTCGCAGGCGGGTTATTTCCCTGTGCCGTCTCGCTTGCGGTCACGTATTCCCTGCCCCTGCTTGGGAGCGTCGTTCTTCTTTCCTTGCTGCTTCTGCTGTGCGCCGCCGGAGCCGTCGCGTTTCCGATCGACCTGTTTGACGGGAGTCCCGTCGCAGGAACCATCCCGTTTCTGCGAGCGCGTCGCACCGATCGCGGGCAGTGCAAACGAAAGAACCACTGCGCCAGTTGCCATTGTCTTTACCAAACCGTTCATGATGCCTCCATTCAAAGAAGATTCTCTGTCATCGTGGGCGACGGGCAAATTGCCTTCGAGATCCGCCACGTAGCGCCCCATCATCTATTGTCCGGATGAGCGTCACCGCCAGCGGCCGCTGTGGTCTGAATCGCCTTCCACACACTAAACGAAGGACGCCGTGGAATCCTGCGGAGACAATACAGGAATTGAGGCAACGAAAGATCGCGGCCGGTTTCTCACGGGCGAGGTTTTCGGCAATGATGGTGGCGGTGTTCAAATTCCGCACAACGGTTCTCGCCCCCGTCCGAACCCCTCAGGTACGCGTCAAGGACATGCCGCGGATCGTCTGCCTTGTATCCGGCGATGACCTCGATTCCTCGTGCTTCCAGGTTCTTTCGTCCCACCGGACCGATTCCACCAACCAACACCGCATGGACGCGCAGATCCGACAGCCATTGCGGGAGGGATTCGCACTTGGCGCGGGGTCGCATGACAAAGCGCGATCGTGAGATCGCACGTGACGAGTCTTCGACATCGCACACGAAGAAACCATCGCTGCGGCCGAAGTGCTCGCAAAACTGCTCGCCACGAACTGGAACGGCAATACGCATGGTCGGCTATCTTCACGCCGGATCCGAGCGAGTCGGCATCCCAACCCGCGTTTCGTCCTCGCAACTGCGCCGTCGCCTGGTTGACCGAATCCAGTTACCCGGATCTGGCCCGTTCGCAAACATCAAAGCGCGCCAACCACGGCTTTATGTCGAGCAACGGCGCGCCATCTATGATATCCAACTTCTCCACGTGCAGCACAGTCCTCTGGATTCATAGCCAACGATCCGGGCGGGCGCCAACCCGATTAAGTCTGGCGGAAGAGCGTGTGGCTTGGTGTCGCTCAATCGTGGTGACTGCCGTGGCGGTGACAATGGCCGCCGTGGCCATGACCTTCATGATGCTGGCACGTTTCGTCGGAATGTGCGAGTTGACCCTTGAGATAGTCAAGAACGATGGCCTGGGGGTCTGCTCCGACAACGCCGACGATGGGTTCGATGCCGGCCAGGCGTAGTTTGTTGACAGCGCCGGCTCCCATGCCGCCTGCCAGAACCACGTTGACTCCCTGTTTGGCCAACACCGCCGGGATCACACTGCATCCGCCCTGATCGGGAACCGGGATCTCCCATCGCTTGACAATCTGTTTCGTACCGTCGTCCGTCTCGAAGACGGCAAATGAACGAGACTGGCCAAAATGGCTGCTAAACCGGTTGCCAACTATCGGTAGTGCAATATGCATAAAGCTCCTGAAAAGAGACCGACATTCTACTACCTGCTGGATCGTCGGATTGGAAGCGATGCGGCTTACTCTACCTTCCTTCCAATGAGACTCATTCTCATCCAGCATCGCGATGCGAGGTCTCGCTTGCGTCACCATCAGGCGCCGACTTCTCAACGCGGACCAGGCGAAAAAGCCCCCAGAGTGCAGCCGCTTCGTTGCTGGTAATTCGCAGGCCCGACCCGCCAAGGATCGGCAACAACCGCCGCGTGATCTCCGTACCGAAGAACGCAAACACATGTGACAGCATGCCGAGAATTCGACTATCCGGCATGCCGTCCGGCAGAAACTTGTCGAGAATAACTGCGCGGCCACGGTGGCACAGAACCCGATCCACCTCGCGTACACACGCTGACGCATCGGCAGTCACCGCTAGAATGAGGTGCAAGATCACCGCATCGAATGTGCCATTCGCGAACGTCATCGCCTCCGCGTCCATCACTCGTGCATCGACCTGCAGCCCGAGTTTCTTCGCGCGCCGAATCAGCCGAGCGAGCATCGCCGGGGTCAAGTCGATCGCAGTGATGACCACATCTCGCGGCAGATGATCCAAGTCCAGTCCGGTGCCGGCGCCCACAATCAGCACACGCTCGCCGGCGCGCAACGACAGATTCGCGATCGAGCGGCGACGGAGCGATGCAAACGGGCGCGCAAGCAAATCATAGAATGGCGACCAGAGCGTGTAAACAAATCGCCTCCATTGGCCGGTCCTGAAATGCATACGCTGTCTCTGTATACCCGGCCCGCCTACACAGCGAAAGGAGCCCGCGCGGCAGCTATCCCATCAAAACATCGCGACCGTCACAGAACGCCCCGATGCGCCAACGCTGCAACTCGCCCCCCACAAAGGGCATAACAGACACTCCATCAACCTCAGGCAAATGGGCACGTACCTGTCGGGCATGAGGCGACGGCACCTGAGCCTGATTTCACGCCGAATCCCGAAACCAGTTTCTTCACGTCCGTGGATCCACACTTCTCGCAGCGATGCGCCAAGTCGCTGCCAGCCTTCTCCAGGAAGGTGGTCACATGCCCGCACTTGCCACATTGGTACTCAAACATCGGCATGGGTGATAGTCTCCATATAGGCAGCGGTACTTACCGCCCGCCACCGTGAATTCCAACCCCTGTTTCTCTTGATCCATAAGACGGGGGGAAGTTACAGGCAGCCCGGTGGTCGCGTGCCGCAATGCGACTCGAGTGGCGGCGGGCAAGGAGCACAGTCTGATGTGCCTGGGGCCGCCGCCTGCCGCCCTTGTGGCGTCCCTCGGTTACAGTACAATCTCGCCTGAAGGTCGGTGCCTCGTGCTGTCTGGGATCATTTCGCCGGCGGAATTAGGGCGATCGTCCCTAGCCGGGCCACTTTGGCACTTGACACTCGGATTGCTGAACCCAGGGCTTCGCGATTATCGTCTATCGTCGGCCTTCGGGAGGCCGTTCTTTTTTGGAGATTGGCATGACCCCCACGAAGATACTGTTGGACGAAGCGGACATCCCACGCCAGTGGTACAATCTCGCGGCCGACCTGCCGACGCCGCCTCTTCCCCCCTTGGGACCGGACGGACAACCGGTCAAGCCCGAAATGCTCGCTCCGGTGTTCCCAATGAACCTGATCGAGCAGGAAGTGAGCACGCAGCGATGGATCAATATCCCCGATGAAATCCTCCAACTCCTGTATCTTTGGCGTCCCAGCCCCCTCTACCGCGCATCCCGCCTTGAGAAAGCCCTGGGAACCCCCGCGCGGATCTACTATAAGAACGAAGGTGTCAGCCCCGCCGGAAGTCACAAGCCCAACACCGCCATTCCGCAGGCCTGGTACAACAAGCAGTTTGGGATCGAGCGGCTTACGACCGAAACGGGCGCCGGTCAATGGGGCAGCGCACTGGCCTTCGCATGTTCCTTGATCGGCCTGGAATGCAAGGTCTTCATGGTTCGCATCAGCTTCGATCAGAAACCGTATCGCAAGCTGATGATGGCCACGTGGGGCGCCAACTGCGTGGCGAGCCCTTCGTGCGAGACCAACGCCGGCCGAGAGATCCTCAAGAAGGATCCCAATACCCCCGGTTCGCTGGGCATCGCCATTTCGGAGGCGATTGAAGCCGCCGTCTCCGACCGCACCGGCAAGACACGATACAGCCTCGGCTCGGTTCTCAACCACGTCATGCTCCACCAGACGATCATCGGACTTGAGGCCAAGAAGCAGCTGGCCAAGGCCGGCGAGAAGAAGGTGGACACCGTGATCGGATGCGCCGGCGGTGGATCGAATTTCGCCGGTCTGGCGTTCCCGTTCGTCTCGGACAAGATCGCGGGCGCGCAGATCGACATCATTCCCGTTGAGCCAACAAGTTGCCCGAAGATGACCCGGGCGCCTTTCTCATACGATCATGGCGATACCGCGAGAATGACCCCGCTGCTCCCGATGCACTCGCTCGGCCATGAGTTCGTGCCCCCGCCCATTCACGCCGGCGGGCTGCGCTACCATGGAATGGCCCCACTCGTAAGTCAGGCCGTCGTCGAGGGGCTGCTCACGCCGCGGGCTTACCATCAGATCGCTTGCTACGAAGCCGCCGTCATGTGGGCACGCACGGAGGGTTTCATCTCCGCCCCCGAAACGTCCCACGCCATCGCCTGCGCCATCGACGAAGCCAAGAAGGCCAAGGAAGAGGGAAAAGAGAAGGTCATCCTCATGAACTGGTCCGGCCACGGACTCATGGACCTGATCGGTTACGACAAGTACTTCCAGGGCCAGCTCACCGACTATTCTCTGCCTGAGGCGGATCTGCAGGTCAGCCTGAAGTCTATTGCCAACTTGCCCAAAGCCCCCATCCGCAAGACGGGCAAATGGTGATCTGGCGATAGTCTTCGGGCCAGACCCCTGGCAAGACGGTGCTCCCTTCGCCCCGTTCGGGGGCGAGGGGTTTTGTTTGCGAGGGACTGATCATGGGCGACGCCATCACCGCCAACGACGAGCGATCCCGACGCTGTCCGATGCTCGGGCACCCGGTTCCCTTCGCCTATTGTCGCGCGCCGGGCGCCGCCTTGCCCTGTCGCAGGGTTTTCGACTGCTGGTGGGAGACGTTCGATGTGGTCGCCTTCATTCGCAGCCACTATGCCGAACGCGACGTCGAACAGATCCTCGCTCCCGCATCGGCCAAGACATCACAGCTCATGCAACTCATCGAAAAGGCAAGAAAGGCCACGCCGGACGGGTGATGCGACAACGCGGCGCTACCGCGTTCTCCGGGAACCGGATCGCCTGACATGCGGCCGACTCGCCGAGACACCTGTGGCAACTGCGGACGTTTGCCGTTCGCCGCCGGTTGAACGCCAACCATTCGCCAAGAATGCCTCCGATGCCCACCTCCTCGACTGCCCACCTGTTGGAGCACAAACATGGTTCGTCCAGTCGGCCTGCATGACGGCATGGTTGGGCCAACACGACAGATGCCGCTCGCCGTGCAGACGCGAGGCAAATGGCTGCCGAATCGCGGGCTGCTGAACCACTTTGCCCATGTTCCTGAATCGCACACTGGCTGCTATCGACCGAAAGCTCACCCGATTCTGGACCAGCCGTGCCTGGGACGTGTTCGTCATCGCCCGCAAAGACTGACGCCTTCGGTCAATTCGGCCCCGCAAGTGTGGCATCGGGCGCTACTGGATCATGATGTCATCAAACCGAATCGGCGTCTCGGAATAAGGTGCCGCAAAGATGCCCGCTCGCCCCTTGGGCGGATCGTCGTCTGCGTCGGTGAATGACAACATCCACTCCGCCGGGGCCGCCTTGTCGCTCGGATGAGCCTTCGCCTCAAGCCGCAGTTTCCCCGCCGCCGGTTCGGTTATGCGCAGGTGAAAGGTCGTCCACGTCGAAGTGGTCCAGGCATAGGGAACGATCGCAAGCACATCCTCGTTCTTCAGCAACTGCAACTGGCCCGTCGCAGGCATCAGGCGAAGTCTGTAACCCGCCGATCCGGCCAGGCCCACACCAAACTCGGGGAATCGCTTGCCCGCGCTGCTGGCAAAGATGCGAGCCGAAATGCTCGTCGGAGTCACGTCTTCCCGGCCAAAAAGAGCCGCATACGAATCGATCGGCACAGGCGTCAATTCGAGATACGCGTTGTTGTCCTCCTTCTTCACCGAGAACTCGCCCGCCAGCACCAGCACATCCTCAGGCAATACCGAACTCCTCTCGAAGGTATACGACAAAACCGGCTGAGTGGAGGGGCCAGCCCCCGTCACCGCCAGCGACATAATCGCCAACCAGACACCGCCAAACCAAACTACCAGACCACGCCGATCGAATAATGACAGACCCGAACCGGCAAGCAACCCAGCAGACCCTCCACACCTCGACCTCTTGTCTCGCGTGCTGCTATTCATCACTTTCCTATGGCATAAAGGTAGGACGAGGTGGTTATGTACAACGTGCCGTTGGCAACCACCGCCGAAGAGTAAATCGGGGAATCGAACGTAATTGCCCCGAGCACTTTCAGCTCCTTCGTGGCTTCCAAAACCATCAGCGAGCCGGACTCTGTGCCGATGTACACCTTGTTGTCGGCAACCACCGGCGACGACCAGATGACCGATTCGGTGTCGTGCACCCACACGCTCTGCCCCGTGTCAGCATTGTAACAACG
The DNA here is from genome assembly GCA_964451955.1 of uncultured Tepidisphaeraceae bacterium. Lineage (GTDB taxonomy): Bacteria > Planctomycetota > Phycisphaerae > Tepidisphaerales > Tepidisphaeraceae > JAPLNB01. Next base: position 67,875 of record CAYVKG010000006.1, on the reverse strand, counting down.
GACTCGGCCCGAATAGTCGGCGATGAAAAGCAGCCCGTTGGCAATGGCCACGGTCGACAGAGTGCGCGAAATCTTGTCATCAAACCAGATTACTCTGCCCGTATTGGGGTCGATGCACGACAGACAACCCAAACCATCCCCTTGCTCGGGGTTCTGACCCGTGGCAACGTAAACGCGGCCTTCGGCAAATACAGGGGTCGCAATGATCTCCGACGGACCTTTCGGCGTACGATACTTCAACGGCTTCCCGTTCAGAGTGGTGCGACTCGGTGGATTGCAGTCCGTCCGCCAGATCTCCTTCAGAGTGCCCTGCGGCGTCGGAAATGGATCGAAAGCATACAGGAATCCATCGCCTCCCCCAAAAAGAACCAAGTCGCCCTTCTCCGATCTTCCCAGAGCGGGCGACGACCAATTGCACAAAAACGTGCGCGAACTGATCCCGGAGGATTCCTGTGCCAGCAGCTTGCCCGAGTCCCTGTCCAGGCAGATCAACGCCGGCGCATTGGGCGAGGGCATGTGATTCAGCGTCCAGTCCTTGCCGTTCGACGTGGTGACATAAAGACGATCCGCCACGAGCAGGGGCGACGAAGCGGTCATCTGGTGAGGAAACACACCCAATTCATGCCGCATGTCGTATCGCCACACCGGCAAGCCGTCCTTCATGTTCACGCACACCACTTCGCATCGGTTGGTCACGAAATACGCCCGGTCGTTCTCGATCGCCGGCGATGAGCAGATGCCCACATTCTCGTAATCGCAATGCTTGCCCGCTTCCAGTTTGGGCGCGGCAAACTGCCACAGAAACTTGCCCGTGGCCGCATCGAAACACATCAGAATGCCGTGATCCCCCTTGATCTTCGCCTCGCGAGGAGAGTCGTTATTGGTGCCGACCAGAATTCTCCCCCCTGCAACCGTGGGGTTCCCGTAGGATTGAGAGCCGATCTTCGCCACCCATCTCACGTTCCGGGCAGTCACAAGATCAATTTCTTCCGAGCCGTCCTTGGGCTTCCCAGGATCAAAGGACGCGGGGAGGTTGGTCTCCGAGCAGGTCATGTTCCGCGAGGACGTCCGACCCCACATGGGCCATTCGCCAGCATGGCCAATCAGCGGTGCCGTCACCAACAGCAAGACCGAACGTAGGAGGATGGAGCCCATGGTTGTAGCTTATACCCCACACAGCCCTACAAGTTGAGAGGGCAACCCTCGTCTGGCCGCGAAAACCGGCATTCCCCAACAGCCCAGGCAACCACGCACACTCAGTCGATCAACGGGTTCGTGGGCCGTTCCGTCAATCGCCCCTGAGCGTCTCTCGGACTCAGAAAAATGTACCACCGGCCAACGTGGTCCTTGTGGACCTTCTGTGCCATCCGATTGATCATGCTGTCTTTCACGTTCGCCGTCTCCTCCTTCAGAACGCGCACCAGCACCCATCCCGCGTCGATGATTTCCTTCACCTCGATCCTACGCGTCGAGTCGGCGTTATACATCGAATACACATCGTCCCAGACGAGAATGGTCCCCGGCGGCGCCGCCATCACCGTCTGCGGCCTCCATTCCGCCGAGCGCCGCGGGTCATTCAGACTGATGTCGGCAAAAAAGTAGATCCCAGGGTGCGCAACGGCCAATCGGGGATATCGCTTCTGCAGGTCACCGGACTGATACCAGCGAACAACCGCCTGGGCCCGCCTCGACTGCTGATCCATCTTCGGCGGGCTCGCCGGGTAGATCACGTTCGCCAGGATCGGGAGCAGCGAGGCCACACCGGACCAAGCGACAGGATGCCGCCAGCGGCAGCGTATGAACGCCCATTCCCAACCCTTCGCCGCCAACAGTCCCCAGAGCGGCGCAACCACCATCATGTACCGAAGCTCCCCGCTGCTAGACATCCGTCCCAACCAGAAAAGAACGCTGTGCCCCACCAGAATCATCAGCGGAATGACCGCAATAAGCCACTGGCACCGAATGCGGTGATCCGCGCCAAATATCCCCCCCACCCACCAGTCCCATAGCCCCCGAACCGACACCCGCCCGCGCCAACCGACGCCCATGCTCTGCCACAAACCCGCCAGAACCGCCGGAAATGAAAAAGGCCCCACAATCGCCGGAAGCGAAACGACAAAATGCCATATCGGCCCCGATGGGTAGACGCTTACAGCCGAATAAGGCCAATTATCGGGCAGCCATGTCACGATCTTCGTGTACCAAGGTGCAGGCCGCCCGCATATCGCCCAGCCGGCAATGCTCCAAACCAGCGGCGGAAGGGCGATCAGGGCCACGGACCTGAACTGGCGATGCAGCACAAGCCCAATCGCGCCCAACACCACGAATCCGAGACCCTCCGGACGAGCCGCAGGCATCAGGCCAACCAGTATGGCCAAGATGGACCACCGACGCTTCTGGTAGGCCCAGAAGGCGCCAGCCAGAACCAACGCGAATGGGAGCTCCGTTAGCTCCGAAAATGAATGCAGAAACACCAGCGGCTGTGCCAACACAAAGATCATCCCCAACACCGGCCAGCGATACCCCTGCCCACACGCGATTCGATAGCTGATCCAGCCGATCCCCAAGGCCATCAGCATGCTCATCACTCTCGCGCCAAAAAGTCCCCAAATCGACGCGCCCACAGCATAGATGAGCGTGCAAACCGGTCGGCCCCAGACATTGACCAGATAATGGTGCTCCCGAAAAGCAAATCGCGCGTACAAATAGTGGACGCAGCCGTCCATCTCCAGAAAATCCGTGCTCGCCAACGCCCCGGCCACGCTCAGCCCACCGAACACCGCCGCCGCCAGCAGCATCGCACGCCACGGCCGCCAACCAACCGACTCCCCGGACTCGCCAACAGCAAGCCCGTTAACGTCGCCCGCTCGCGAATCACCGGTTACACAGTTCAGACCCATCGGCAGGCATTATCGCCCCCGGCCTGCCATTTGGAAGCGGAGAGTGCTCCAACCTCCAACCCAATAACTTCAAAAGCGGTTCTCCCACCCAACGCAACCCCCGACCATCCCCCCCACATCCTGACGCCATCCGCCTAAGAACGACCGGGAAACATACCCCCATCACAGCATCCGCCCGGGTTCAGTCGAACAGGCCAGGTTGACGCGGATCCTCAGCAGTACTTTCGATCTTTCCGTCCGCCAGCCGCGTCACAAGACGCTCCCCCCCTTTAATCTGCGACAATGCCCGAACAACCTCCCCCGTCTTCTTCAGAGTGGTGATGCTGTACCCGCGTCGAAGAACCTGTTCCGGACCCACGGCCATCAAATGCGCCTCCAAAGCCCGCAGATGCCTCACAAATTGCTGCTGCACACCAACCACCCCATGCGATAGCCGCGCAGCCAAACCGCCGATCCGTTCCTGCCCAAGCACCACCCGGTGTCGGGGATGAACCTGATCGAGCCGACTCGCCAGTGGATGAAGCACTGACCGAAGACGACGCAGCCGCGCGCCAACGACCAACGCCAGAACTCGCTGGCGATCGTCAAGCAGTTGCCGGGCGGCATTGATCCGATCGAGCGGCCGGCGGAATAGCTCATGACGCTCGATAGCCAGCAGACGCTGCCGGGCATCCTCAATCAGTGCCCGCATCCCGCGACGAAGTTGCAGTCCGAGCGATTCGACCGTCTCTTTCGCGATCCGCCACCCGGACATGGCAACCTGCGCGGCCTCCGTCGGCGTATGGGCATGGTAATCAGCGGCAAGGTCCGCGATTGAAACGTCGACTTCGTGACCAATCCCCGTAATGACCGGAATGCGCGACGCAACAATGGCACGCGCGACCACCTCCTCGTTGAACTCCCAGAGGTCCTCCAGAGAGCCGCCCCCCCTCCCCAGTAGAATCACGTCGATGCCCCCTAACTCGCCCGCTCGGGAACTCAGGTCCGCCAGCGCGCCGGCGATCTTCTCCGCCGAGCCCTCGCCCTGCACCGGAACGTGATACACCAAGACCCGCACCCACGGAAAACGGCCAAGCACCTTCAGCATGTCCTGCAGGGCGGCCGTCTGCCTGCTGGTCACCAGCACAACTCGCTCCGGATATGCCGGGATCGGTTTCTTGCGCTCGCGGGCAAAAAGACCTTCACCCTCGAGCTTCGCGCAGAGCTGTCGGAATGCCAGTTCCAGCGCGCCTTGACCGACTAGCTCAAGCCGAGTCACGTACAACTGGTACCGGCCACGCTGGGCATACACCGAGACGTGCCCCGTCGCCAGCAACTCCATCCCGTCCTCGGGGCTGAATCTCAGTCTGGCGGCATCACTCTTGAACATGACGCAGTCAATGCAGGCATTGGCGTCTTTGAGCGTGAAATAATAGTGCCCCGAGGCGGAGTGGTGTTTCAGGTTGCTCACTTCGCCCTGCACGATCAGACTCGATGGAAACTCGCCCTTGAGCGCTTTCTCAATCCGTCCGGTGAGCTGCGACACCGTCAGGATCGGACGCTCCGGATTCGCTTCACCCGTGCCGCCGCGCTTGTTAACCTTCTCGTGAAAATCGAAAAAGCCCATCGTCATAAAACCCCGGCTACCCGCACTCGGCGCTGCCGCTCACGTAATACCCGATACCGGCTCACCTCGCCAGCGCACGTTCCCGGTACCCAAAAACACCTCCAGCCCCACCATTCCCCCAAGCCCCCCTTGCCCTCTCACGCAGTCTCCCGGCCGTCATCCCTTGAGAACTTCCATCATCACTCGCAACTCGACCTCCCGGTGCTCGTACGGAACCTCGTGCTTGTGAAACGGGTAAATCTCCATCTGCTTCTCCGCAGTCATGTGGTTGTACACACCGTAGATCGTGCTCGGAGGACAAATGTCATCCCAGAGGCAATTGCTCATCACCGTCCGGCACTTGATCCATGCCGCCAAATTGACGTTGTCGAAGTACGACAACGTACGCGTGACAGTCTCGCGAAGGAAAGGAAAACTCTTGAGAAAAAGCGGAATCTCAAGGTACGGCCCCGTCTGCGCAACTTCGATCGCCCGCCGGTAGTCGCACAAATACGGAATGTCCGCCAACGCCAGCCGGGGACGCTCCGACAACGCGGCAACGGCAAGCGTGATCCCACCCCCCTGGCTCACCCCGCTGATTGCCAGCCGATCGGGATCCACTTCGCTTCGCCTGGCAAGCAGTTCCAGCGCTCGCACGGCGTCAGCATAAACGTAACGGTAGTAGTAGGTCTTCGCCTGCCGAATTCCCTGCGTCATCCAACCAAGTTGGTGCCCTTCATCATAGATCGCGACATCCTGCGATTGACCATTCTGACCCCGCGTGTCCAGGCTCAACACGCACATCCCCTCTGCCGCGTAGGCCAACAAGTCCATCGGCCTCGGAGCCCGCCCGCTGTAACCATGATACACGCACAGACCCGGAAACGTCCCTTTGGCCTTCGGACAAAGATACCACCCCGCCAGACGTCCTCCGCCGTAGCCGTCAAACCGCAGGGCAAAACAGTCCACGATCTGACTGGGCAGACCATAAGGAATAAGCTCAGCATTCAGCGGCTGCTTGATCGCCTCTCGCAATGTCGATTCCCAGAACTCCGCAAAATCGGGCTCGCGGTATAGCGATGGCTTGTACTGCCGCATCTGCTCAAGCGGCATGTCGATCGAGGGCATGGTCTCCAGCTCCTTTCGCGCCTCGTCCCCCTCTGTCTCTGAAGCGTACTCCGCGCCCGCGCCAAGTCAAAGCGGCGTCGCCCGATGCCGATTGCGTCCTTCCGGCGCCAGCCTTATGTTATCAATAGAGGTTCCGCCGTGAAGATACTGATCATTGAGGATGACACGAAGACCGCCGCATACCTCCAGAAAGGCATGGAAGAACATGGCTTTGTCGTCGACACCACAACCAGCGGCGACGACGGGCTCCGCCTGGCGGAGGATGCAAGATACGACCTCCTGATCCTCGACGTCATGCTGCCAGGTCGCGATGGATGGTCCGTCCTCTCCACCCTGCGCCAACGCGGATTGCATATGCCCGTCCTCTTCCTGACCGCACGCGATAGCGTCCAGGATCGCGTCAAGGGCCTCGAACTCGGCGCCGACGACTACCTCATCAAACCGTTCGCCTTCTCCGAACTGCTCGCTCGCATTCGGACGCTCCTGCGGCGAAGCCCCAGCCGCCAACCCGACATCCTGAGCATCGCCGACCTCGAACTCGACCTCGCAGGGCACAAAGTCTCCCGCGGAAACCTCCGGCTGGATCTCACGCCCAAAGAGTTCCTCCTCCTCTCCCTCCTCGTCCGCCGGGCAGGAGAGGTTCTCTCGCGAACTCTCATCGCCGAACAGGTGTGGGACATGAATTTCAACAGCGACAGCAATGTGGTCGATGTCCATATGCGCCGACTCCGAATGAAGGTTGACGATCCCTTCGATCTCAAGCTCATCCACACTGTGCGAGGCGTTGGCTATGTCCTCGAAGAGCGGCGATGAACCGCGGCAACCAATCCCGCAACCACTGCGAAACCCATGGAGCCTGGCAACACGCCTGACCTTCTGGTACGCAGGTTCGGCGTTCCTGCTGCTCGTGGCGGGAACAAGCACCCTCTACCTTACCATGACCGAGCACTTCCGCGAGGCGACCCAAACCTTGTTGCGCGCAAAAGTGCAGGAAATCGAACGCATCCTCCGCGAAGACTCCAACGACACCGCCCGATTACGCCGAATACTTGCCAACCAGCCCGGCGAAGAACGCGGACCGGCCGTCCTCATCCGCGTCATGATCGCCGACGGACCCCTGTTGGCCGAAACCCTCGGCATGGATCAAACCGCCCCCCAATCCATGTTCACCCACGCACGCCCCGGCGGGGGCACCCTCAGCGTCGACTCCGCTTCCGGACGAGCCTTTCGAGTTATGGTCGCCGACGTCCCGGCCAACGAAAGCAACGAGGACGCCTACACCATCCAACTCGCCGTTGATGACACCGCCAACCGGCAAATGATTGCGGAGTACCGCAAACGCCTCGGAATGGTCCTCGTCGGCGGCCTCCTCTCCTGTGCAACCGTCGGGTACTGGATCGCCCGCCACGGCCTCAGGCCAATCAAACGAATGGCGGCTGAGGTGCGCAACATCCGGTCAACAACCCTGCATCGACGCATCTCCCCCTCGGGGTTCCCGGCTGAGTTGAAACAACTCGCTGCCAACTTCAACAAAATGCTCCAGGGACTCGAAGACGCCTTCTCCAGGCTGTCCCGATACTCGGCCGATATCGCACATGAACTCCGCTCCCCGATCCACAATCTCCGCGGCGAAACCGAGGTGGTTCTCGGACGGCCCCGCTCCCCCGAGGAGTATCGCGAAGTGCTCGGCTCCTGCCTCGAAGAATACGTGCGACTCTCGTCGCTCATCGATTCACTGCTCTTCCTGGCACGCGCCGATAACCCGGAAATGCAGATCCATCGCGAGTACCTCAAAGTCGCACATGAACTGGCCGTCCTCCGCGAGTTCTATGCGGCGCCGGCCGCCGAAGCCAATATCTCCCTCGAACTTGAGGCCGACTCAACCCTCGCCGCCAATCTCGACCGCAACCTCTTCCAGCGCGCCGTCGGCAACCTCATCGAAAACGCCATCGCCTATTCCAATCCCAACGGAACCATCAAACTCTCCGCACATGCCGAAAACGGCCTGCTCACCGTCAACGTGCGCGACTCCGGACGAGGCATCCCCCCTGAACATCTCCCCCACGTCTTCGACCGCTTCTACCGCGTCGATGAGACTCGATCAAAAAAAACCGGCGGCATGGGACTCGGCCTCGCTATCGTCAAAACCATCGCATCACTCCACGGCGGCGACGTCCGCATCGCCAGCCGCGTCGGCCTGGGCACCCAAATCTCCATCCTCTTGCCCGCCTCGGCTCAGACCCCGCTCCCTCCCGGCCGATCCCCAGACGATGCCTGACAACCTCAACTGCTCTTCCACTGCCTCGCCGCAATCGCGCAGATCTGCTCCGCTGCGTGAATCTGCGCCGCGCTGGCATTGTTCCGCAATGTGATGCGCAGCGCCTTCCGGTTCCAACCCAGCATGTGCTTGTACCATGCCGATGGATTCGGCGTGTTCGCCGCGTCCAACGCCTCCACCAGCAACGTCTGCTCCGGATGCGCCTTGATCGGCAACCCCGACCCCGGCAAAGCCCCTTTCCGAGCCGGCATCAACACCCCGTCTTTTATCGCCTGCCGCAGAACGTCGATCGTGTAGATCAACACCTTCCCGTCTCGCTGGTCCTCCATCGCGAAAACCTGCATCCGGTACTTGCCGTCGGGAATGTAGAACTGCACCGCCTGTTGCCCAACCGTCTGTATCGAATGCGGCGCCAAACCGTACAAAGAACTCGCCAGCCGCCGCCAAAGCCGATGATGATCCGCCGTCGGTTCCGCTTCGCACGCCGCAATGTGTCGGTCCACGTTCAACCGGTCTCGAGCGCCTAGCTTCGAAAGAAAACCATCAAAATCATCCGACCCCGCGGGCATCGCGGACGCCCCGGCGGTTGCCGTGAGAGACTTGGTCATGGTGCACTGTCCAATAGCGCCTCTGCTACTATTGCTCTAATCAGAGGACGCAAAAAGGGCCAAGGAGGATTCATGCCAACCTGTGGCCATCCGGGGTCCATCAAGACCCACTACCCGCTATTGTATCCATTTCATCGCCGCGCAGCGATGCCAACCAGCGGAATTCGCGAAAACCTCACGCCCCAGACGCCTCACTCGCCCCGCGCAAAACCTCGGCACGCTGTCTGGCCCACCGACGGCCCATCCAATACCCGATCAACGCCCCGGCAGGACCCCCACTCGCATAATCCAGTGGCAGCGCATAAGCCAGTCCGGCAAGGTTGCTCTTCATCCCCCCGATCGCCAACCCCCTCGGATCAGACCACATCGCCACGTACCCGACCATCCCCACCAACATCGGCGGAAGCCAACACCACGTTCGACTCGCGATCGGAAGCATCGATTCCGTCAACGCCGCGCCGGCAAACGACCCTATCGCAACTGCCGCAATCGCCTGCTGCTTCGAGCAACTCGCGCCCAAAATCAGGATGCCCGCACCAGTCAGAATCGTCTGAACCAACAGCGTGGCCGCTTCACCCCCGACCGTCGGCTCGAAATCCAGCGCCATGTCGCTCTCCCTATCGCGGATGACGCCCCCCCTGTACAGCCGCGACAGAATCCACGCACAACCACCGACGACAACCGCTAAAACCGCCGTTTCCGCCGCGAGCGACGGAAAAAGACTGCCCCCTTTCTCCTGCGACAGGCTCCAGAAAATGCTCTGCTGCACAGAACCCCCTCGCAGAGATAACGCGCTCAGCCCGACACTCGCCGCCACAAGACCGGCATCATACCGCACCAGCCCCACGATCCCCGTCCCCAATGCTGTGCAAACCAGAAAGACCACAACGACAATGAGCACCGCCGCCACAGGCCACGGCTGTTGCAGCAAGCTCACCTCGTGACCAGGATGCACCGGCACCCTCAACAACACCCCGGTCCACCAGAAAATGCAAAAACACGCGATCGAGGCGCTGAGGAGCAGAATACGAGCTTGCTGATACGCGTTGAGAAACTTCATCGATACCTGTCCCTGTTCACACCCGCCGTGACCAGTTCCCTGACTTCAGACGCCCGGGTATCATCACCCGACGCCGCCGGCCTTACCGGCGACGAACCATAGCAGAAACCACCGAAACCTTCCACCGTTCGGGAAAAGAGCTCGATGACCCAAGACTCGCTGTTTCCGGATCTTCAGAGCGATGCCGCCCCACAGACCCCCACCGACCTCTACGCGTCCGTCGCAATCGAACGCAGCCTCGATCGCACCCTCGACTATGGTATCCCCCCCTCCATGGCAATGTCCCTGCGCGTCGGACAGCGCGTACGAGTCCCCCTCGGCCGCGCCAATCGAACTGTCCACGGATACGTCGTTCAAATCAAAACCGCCACCGACTGCAAACAGGTCAAAAAAGTCCTGGCAATCGACGATGCTCGCGTCTTGCTCACCGACCACCTCCTCCAACTGGCACGGTGGATCAGCCGATATTACTGCTGCCCCCTCGGAACCGTCCTTGAGAGCGTCATACCCTCAGCCGTCAAAAAACGCATCGGCCTCGGATACACAACCATGGTCCGCCTCGTCAAGTCCCGCGAGCAGGTGCAGGCCCTCCTCGAAGTCACTCGGGCGCCAAAACGCCGCGCAATACTCTCCCGACTTCTCCTCGTCCAACCCGGACAGCCCGTGGAGTTGCTCCGACTCGCCCAGCAAGCCCGTGCCACCCCGCCCACCGTCCGCAAACTCGCCAAGGCCGGATTCATCTCCCTCACCGATGAGCCCGATTTCGCTTCCGTCGGCAAACTCCCAACCACCCCGACACCCACCTCCGAACAGCCGATCCAACTCAACGAGGATCAACAGCACGTCTACAACGAACTCACAACCCGCGCGGCGTCCGGCGGATTCTCGGTCAACCTCCTGCACGGCGTCACAGGAAGCGGCAAAACCGAAATCTATCTCCAGTGCATCCGCGATGTCGTCGCCAAAGGCAAACGCGCAATTGTGCTCGTGCCCGAAATCGCCCTCACCCCACAAACCGCACGCAGGTTCACCAACCGCCTGCCCCGCGTCGCGGTCATGCACAGCGGACTCCCCGCCTCGGTCCGACACGCCTTCTGGCAACAGATCGCCCGCGGCGACGCAAACGTCGTCGTGGGAGCCAGGTCCGCCATCTTCGCGCCCCTGCCCGATCTCGGAATCATCGTCGTCGATGAGGAGCACGAGGCCAGCTACAAACAGGACTCCGCACCACGCTATCACGCCCGCGACGTCGCAATCAAACGAGCACAGATCGAAAACGTCCCCGTCATCCTCGGCTCCGCCACACCCTCCATGGAAAGCTGGTGGCGAGCCCAGAAAACCGTGCCACCAGCCGAAAACCGAATCTACCATCTCCTCAGCCTGCCCCGACGCGTTCGCAACCTCGCCCTCCCCACCGTGGAACTCGTCGATATGAAACGAGAAATCCACATGCACCGCCCAGCCGTCCATCTTATCTCCCAGCGACTGTCCCATCTGCTCAGAACCACCGTCAATGACGGACGACAGGCCATTTTCCTCCTCAACCGCCGGGGGTACGCGAACTATATATGCTGCTCGTCCTGCGGCTTCGTCGCCCAATGCAAGTACTGCGACACGACCATGACCTATCATCGCTCCGCCGGCGTCTCCGCAACCGGCGCCCATTTCGAGCACGCCAGGCACACAGGACAGTTGCATTGCCACACCTGCCTCGCCGTCAACCCCTTGCCGGACAAATGCCCGGATTGCGGCAAGAAACTCTCGCTCTTCGGCATGGGAACACAACGCATCGAGGAAGAACTCGCCAGGCGATTCCCCGATGTCAAATACGCCCGCGTCGATGCCGACACCATGCGATGCGCAGACGACTACCGCGAAGTGTTCGGTCGTTTCGAGCGGCGCGAAATCCACGTCCTCCTCGGTACCCAGATGATCGCCAAAGGCCTCGACTATCCCAATGTCACCCTCGTGGGCGTCATCAGCGGCGATACCGCACTCGCACTGCCCGACTTCCGCGCTGCTGAGCGAACCTTCGCCCTCATCACCCAGGTCGCCGGAAGAGCCGGACGCGGCGACGCGCCAGGTCGCGTCATCGTCCAGACTTTCATCCCCGATGATCCGACCATCCAGGCCGCCCTCCGACAGGACTACGTCGCTTTCGCCAATCGCGAACTCCAGGCCAGACGCGATGTCGGCCTCCCCCCAGCCGTGCGAATGGTCCGCATCGTCCTCCGCGATGAGGACCGCGACAACCTGCTCCAACAAGCCGACAAAATCGCCGCAAGCCTCCTCCGTGCCATGCAACACCACAGCCTTGCACACGCCCACGTCTCCCTCAAAGGACCCATGCCCTGCGCCGTCAGCCGCATCGCCGGTTATCAGCGAGCCCAATTGCTGCTCTTCGGAAAAGACCCCTCATCCCTCCAACGCCTACTGGCAATCGCGCGAGACCAGAAGGCCTTCGCCGACACCGATCGCGTCGCCGTCGATGTTGACCCCGTCGCCCTTCTCTAGATGCGTGTGCCGACTCTTCGCTTCGCCCGCAACTCGGCCTGCATCCGCCGAAACGTGCTCTCGATCAACTCGACAATCTCATATCCCTTCAGATTCTCAATCTTCAAAGCCGGCCCATACAGAACACTCACGGGAAAATGCGACGGCAACGTCCGGCCCTTCGGCCAGGCCTCAAAGGTCCCATCCACCACCGCGGGAATCACCGGTACCTTCGCGCGCCGGATCAGCATCGCTATCCCCGGCTGAATCCGCTGCAGTTTCCCGTCGGGAGTGCGCGTGCCCTCAGGAAACATCGTCAGCACGCGTCCCTCCTGCAGACGCCGCAGCGCCTCCCGAATCGCCCCAACATCCGATTCACCCCGCCTAACCGGGAAAGTGTTCAACGACCGAATGAGCCAGCCGAAGAACCGATTCTGGAACAGCTCCGACTTCGCGATGAAACTGATCGGGCGAATGATCTGAACCCCCAGCACAACCGGATCGAGATAACTCGCATGGTTGGAGATCAGCATCGCTCCACCCGTGCGCGGCACGTTCTGCCGACCATACACCTTCATCTCAAACATCCGCGACAGAATGATCCGGCAGAGGCCTTTCATGACCCCCCACACAATCGGATTGCCCACACGCCGGGCGGTTGGGTCCGCCGTGTCCGGGATTTCCGTGACGATCGCATTGACGATCGGGCGATCCGTCATGCTTGCCCCCGCAGCCGCTTGGCCTTCTTCACAATCATGTCGATCACCTCCTGCTCCGTCAGATCCGTCGTGTCTATCGTCTCGGCGCCTTCGGGAACCGATAACGGTCCCGTCGAACGCGTCGAGTCGCGGCGATCGCGCGCCATCATCTGCTCCAGAATCTCCTGCGCATCCACAATCTCACCCCGCGATCGAAGCTGGGCAACCCGACGCCGGGCTCGTTCCTTCGGGCTGGCATCCAGATAAAACTTCAACTCCGCCTCCGGAAACACCACCGATCCCTGATCCCGCCCTTCCGTCACGAGATTCGGACGCAACTGCCCGATACGCCGTTGTTCCTCAACCAGTCGATGGCGAACCGCGGGCACCACCGCAATTTGCGACGCCGCCGATGTCACTTCGGCGCTGCGAAGATGATGCGAAACCGGTTCGTCGTTCAACAGCACCGCGGGAGGCCTCTGACTCCATTCAAACTCAATCCGACAATGCTCGCAGATGAACGCAAGCTCACGAGCATCCGACAAGTCCGCCTTTCGCCGCAACGCCTCAAGCGCAATCGCCCGGTACATCGCGCCGGTGTCCAGAAAGTCGAACCCGAGTCGCTCCGAAACCGCCTTGGACACCGATGACTTCCCGGTGCCCGCCGGCCCGTCGATCGTGATGATCATGGCACGTATTCTGTCGATGCGCAGCCCATGGTCAACGCTCCCCGCGCCATCCGCCTCCCCACAGTCCCCTCCATTACCCGCCCAACGACGAACCTCTCGCGGCCCAAAGAAATCCACGCCGCAGAATCGTCAGGACCGGCTCCGCCTCCAACACCGCCCCGTCATGCCCCAGCGAGGTGTAGAATACTCGCCCCCGGCCGTAGAGCTTCGTGAAAACAACGGGCATGTCGATGCCGCCGTTCGCCGCATGCGGACCGTCCGCGACAGGAAAGTGCGTCGTCGCCAACACCTCAACCGCTGGATCGATGTGCATGTAGTACTGCTCCGTCGCCACTTCAAAATCTGCAATCCCGCGCGTAATCGGATGGGTCGTCGTCTCGATGTGCACCGCGTACCGTATTTGATCACCAGGGTGCGCCACCCACTGCGCCCCGGTCAAAAAATGCCAGTCCGTGCTGTCCCGAAACGCATCACAAAGGCCGCCATGACACCCCGCCAGCCCAACCCCGTCCGCAACCGCCTCACACACGTTCTTCGCCTGTTCCGGCGCAATCCGCCCCATCGTCCAATGCGGAATGATGAGGCTCATCGACTTCAGTCTCTCCACGTCGTCAAACGCGCCTAGCGTCTCCGCAAGCTCAACCTCGAAACCATCCTCCGTGAGAACCCGCCGCATCAGCCCGGCAACCTGCTCCGGGTGGTGCCCAGTCCATCCGCCATATACAACAAGCGCCTTCCGAGAAGTCATGACGCAGGATTCTAGACCATCCGTTTTCAGATGCATAGAGTCCCCCCAAGCCCACCGCAAACCGCCCCCAGACAACGCCAACGCCACCCCAATCCATCACCGGAACTCCATCTCGCGCGGCCATCCATCCTGGACTCCCGCTCAACCCCTCTCCGAGTTCCTAAGACGCGTGGTTGTGTCCGGCCGGCAACATCAGGTACAATTCCCGCGTCGGCGGTGCAAACTCGGGGGAGTCCATTTTCGCGGGTGATAACATGACAACCGATGCGCTCGGGTCGGGCCCGGCTGAGACACAATTCTCCAAGTACAACATCAAGCCGTATCAGCCCGACGGCGGATTTGAGATCCCCGGCGTCATGATGCTCCTCTCAGCACTCGCGATTGCCGGAGCAGTCCTGGGATTCCTGGCCCATTGGGCATCCAATTACTTCTACCTCATCATCCTGTTTCCGCTTCTGATCGGCTTTGTCCTCGGAACGATCGGCATGCGCATGGTCCGCCAGGGACGCGTCCGAAACCCGTGGATGGGCGGCCTCGCCGGATTCGCGGGCGGGATACTCGCCATGTTCATGATGCATTATTTCGACTACCAGGAGTTCAAATCCAACATCGCAACACTCCCGCCCCATGTCAAAGAAATCGCCAAGCTCCCGCTCGAACTCCAGCGAGCATCTCTCAAAGAGGGCCTCTCCTCGCAGGAGGCCAACCAGGCCATGCTCGTTCTGCAGGCCGCAAACGTCCGAAACATGCTCGACTACATGAACTACGCCGCACAGCAGGGAGTCGAACTCAAATCCACCTCCGGAAGCTCCAAGACGCGCGGCATGAATCTCGGTTTTGTCGGCTCCTACATCTACTGGGTGATCGAGGTGCTCATCGTCGCAGGCATGACCTACGCCCTGGTCAGATCATCCGCCGCCGAGCCCTATTGCGCCAAATGCGGAAAATGGAAACAAGCAAAGGTCTTGGGGACCATGGGTGGCAACGTCGAGGCCCTCGTCGCCGCAGCCAAGACCGGCGATTTGCGCGCCGTCGGCGCGGCCAAAGGCACGGACCCAACCGGGCCATTGCAGGTCACCGCCGCCTGCTGCGACGGCTGCGTCGGTGATGGCGCCGTCGATGTGAAACTGGAACTGCTCTCCGTTGACGCCCACGGTAAAGAACAGAAGAAACAGGTCGCCCACCTCACCTACCCCGCCGAAGCCCTTCCAAAATGGGCAGCCCTGTTTGGCAACTGACCCCCCTTCGTGGCTCCGGCCCCTTCTCCCTTTCCTCTGTTTCTCTGGTACTTCCCACCCGCCTTGGTTCCCGGCGTCAAGCGAGCATGGGCAATCATCATCTGTTAAACACGCCGCCACACCGTGCAACAGGCGGCGCCAATCCAGGTCCAACACAAGTGGGCGACGACTCTTGCAGGCAACCAATGTCGGCCTTCAAATCCAGAATCGCCCCGACAGTCGCCACTGGACCATGCGCCAACGGCCACTCGCTCAAGACCGCCACCTGTCAATCACTATCACGCGCCACCCCTATTTCCCGGGCCTTCGCATGGCCGGGCTGTCCGTCGTCAACGTTCGCGGATCGGGCGGCGCGAGTGTGACCTGGCCGGTGGCGGCCCACTCCGACCCACGCTGCAACGTAATCTGGAAGCCCAGACCACCCATCGCCTCGGGACCGTGCCCCATCACCGTGTGGAAGCATCGCCCCTTGCCATACTCAATCGCCATCAGGATCGGTTCGTTCTCGTTCGTTCCGCCAGTCTTCGGGTCCGAAAACGAGGTCGCCAAAACCGTGACGTTCTTACACGGCCCGCGAAGCTTCGCGTACAGTTCATCAGGCGCGTGCCGAAATGCGGGCGGGAGCCCCTTCATCACCGGGTGATCCGGTGCGCGCGTTTCCACCAAGAACGGATGCTGTGCACCATGAGTCCCCCCCGCCCCGGGGGGGTTGTCGAACACCACTTTCCCTTCCCGGTACCGAATCATCGGCCCCGACTTCTCGTTTCGGCCACCCCACCCCCCTACCGCGATCATCTCGTTGAATTCCGGCCATTCTGGAAACGCGTTGTCCGCGGCATGCACGATCACCAACCCTCCCCCGTTGCGCACGTAGTTCACAAACTCCCCCCGCACGTTCCCCGGCCACAGGTCCCCGGTGTAATTCATCACCAGAACATCATAGTCGGCGAACTTCGGATTCCACTTGGCCCAGCCAGCGGGATCGGCTTGAGGGCCCCTCGCCGGAGTCGTCGACACCGAAACGGCAAATCGCCCACACTCTTCCAGAATCCACCTCAGCACCGGCGTGCACGCCTTCCAGTCGTGATTGTTCTGCCCATCAATGATCAGCGCCTTGAGCTTCTCAGCGGCAAACACGGACGGACAACCGATTGCGATCAGCATCAACACCGCCAAAAAGGTCCGGCAAATCGACATCAGGCCTCCAGATTGACTGTCTGAGAGTGGTACAGTTGAACGACAGCGCCGTTGGCATTCGGCATCCGAACGATACTGCGAGCTTTTCGCGCGAGCGACATTGCAATCAGTATGCTCCCGAATTACGATTATCATGAACATCGCGATTGATTTGCGATTCTCTCTCGGCCGTCTCGGTCAGCGGCAACCCGACAATTCACCGCCCTGCCGGTAGTTCCGTTCACCTCGCGATGAAGTCATACGCGCAGCCTGAGTCACCGCACACACTCCATATTGGGATCGAGTTCGCATTTTTCTCAAACAAGAGGAGGCGACTATGAGGTGGCAGTTGAAGCGATCTTTGGGTCTCTACAGGGCGGTTGCCGCTTTGGCCGTGGCCTCGTACGCCGGAGCAGTCCGGGGCGAGGATCGCTACTACCTGGGCTCTCCGCCACGAGCCGATGCGTCTTGGCATTCGCAAGTCTGGTCCAACTATGTTGTCCCGGGTTCAGGCGACGTGGCAATCTTTGACCATACCCACCTTGAACCTGGCAGCTACCTCGGTGGACAGGCGGTGTACCTCGGTGATTTCTGGCATCACGACGTTGAGCCCTACAGTGTGACGCAACCCGGTGGCGTGGCGACCGTCGGCGTTGTGCTGGTAAATAGCGGGACGTGGGCGTTGAATTTCGGCCCGAATTTTCAGGGACCAAACTGGAACGGCCAGCCCCCCCGCGCGGGGCGGATTGAACATGGGCTGGCTCGCTGTAGACGGCGGCCACCTGACACTCAGCGAACTCGGCGAAATCGACACGACCGACGGCAAAGCCTCGGCCCGCATGCAACTCCTTTACGTGAACCTCAACGGGGGGCACGGCATACTTGAGATCACTCGGCAAGCGCGCGTGATGGTCACCTCTCACTCAATCTTGGCTTTGGCGCAAGGTTCAATCGCCGAGGCAACCGTGAGCAACGGCGGCATATGGAACACAACCGGTCCGATGTACATTGGATCAGACGGTCAGGGCAAGCTCACCATCCGAGAAGGAGGAACGGTCTCAGCTAACGGCGTTATGCTGGGACGGGCCGAAACCGGAACCGGAGAGGCCACCGTTGACGCCTCGGTGTGGACCAACACCTCTGGACTCTATGTCGGGCATTTGGGAGCGGGCACGCTGACTATCCGCAACAAAGGTGTCGTGCAAAGTCAGTTCGCACACGTCGGCAACTCCGCCTCGGGAATAGGCAATGTCTTGGTCAATGGGAGTGGCTCCACTTGGAACACAACCGGTCCGATGTACATTGGATCAGACGGTCAGGGCAAGCTCACCATCCGAGAAGGAGGAACGGTCTCAGCTAACGGCGTTATGCTGGGACGGGCCGAAACCGGAACCGGAGAGGCCACCGTTGACGCCTCGGTGTGGACCAACACCTCCGGGTTCTTTGTCGGGCATTTTGGAGTCGGCTCACTGACTATTCAGAACAACAGTATCGTGCAAAGTGAGTTTGCACATATCGGCGATTACCCCTCCGGAAGAGGCAATGTCCTTGTAGATGGAAGTGGCTCGACCTGGAATATCGCAACACTTTTGACTGTGGGCAATGCAGGCCACGGAGTGCTTCAGGTGACCCACCAGGCTCGCCTGGCGACCAACAACTCCATCATCGGTTGGGCAGAAGGCTCAAGCGGCGAGGCAACCGTGAGCGACGGCGCCACTTGGAACACGATCGACCCGATGTACGTCGGGCGATACGGTCAGGGCAAGCTCACCATCCGCGAGGGAGGAACCGTAACCGCAGGCGGTGCTATCCTTGGCGACAGCGAGACCGGCGTCGGCGAAGTGACCGTTGACGGTGGTGGCTCGGCATGGACCAGCAGTGGGAATCTCTCGGTAGGCAATCTCGGCAGCGGCATCCTGATGGCGAAGGCAGGCGCCCATGTCACGAGCGAAAACGGCTATATCGCCTGCAACTCCGGTTCCATAGGTCACGCAACTATCACGGGGCATGGCTCGACCTGGGTCGTGAACGGCTCTCTGGCAATAGGAGGCGCGGGGGGCAACGGCGTCCTTACGATCGCCGATGGCGGTACCGTGATTATCGGGAACGCCAAGGCGCCGATCAGCGCCGAGGCCCCGGCAGCAGGCGATTCCGGTACGCTGATCATCTGGCCCACAGGAACCCTCAACCTGAACGGCGGAACCATTTCCGGCAAGAGGTTGATCAACGACGGCACACTGAACCACACCGCTGGAGTGTTGGACTTTCCCGTCGTCTTCGGTTCCGGAAGCCTATCAGTGGGCGACGGGACGAGCATTTCCGTGCCGTCTCTGGCACAGCACGGCGTCTCAATTGCCCCTGGCGCGAGGCTGTCCATTGTGGGCGACGGCGCGGAAGCCAGCGTGGTCAACAACCTGAGTATCGCCGGGTCGCCCGGCAACTGGACAGGCGCCCTGGACTTGGGAAGCGCCTCGCTCGTCCTTCAACACACCGATACGGATCATGGCGCCGCAAGACTCATCGAGATCACCGACCTCATTGCATCCGCGATGAAAGACCCAGCGGGCTGGGCCAATGGTAAGGGCATTACAAGTTCCAGCGCAGCCAACGACCCCAGAGGCATGACGGCATTGGGTGTGCTGAACAACGACGATGGCCATGGCAACGCAATTCGCGACGTCTTCGGCCAAGTCGGCGTGGATCACAACGCCATCTTGGTTAAGTTCACTTGGAATGGCGACGCCAACCTGGACGGTCTCATTGACGCCGACGACTATTTTCAGATCGACAGCGGGTATATCACCCAGAACAAGGGATGGTACAACGGCGACTTCAACTACGATGGAATTGTCAACGCGGATGATTACTTCCTGATTGACAGCGCCTTCATCGGGCAGACGGGCATCTTGGGCGCCCGGAGTGTCGCCCTGGTTCCCGAGGTTTCGACGTTGGCGCTTGGCGCGTTCGGCTTGGTTGGCGTTGCAGCCACTAGACGCCGAAGAGCCCAATGAAACGACAACCTCACCGGCTCTGACGCCGCAAGTGCATCCCACGTTCTGTCGCAAAGGGCGTCGCGAAACGGCTGTGGAGGTTTTGTGCGCCTCCCCGGGATACCCAAGGGCAGGCTTTGTACGCCATGGAGCGACACCCTAACTCCCGAACTGCCTTTCCGGACCACTCCCCGATGGTGGCAACAGCCGAGCGTCAACGCGATAGTACACGATGTACCTCAACGGAGCACTCATGGCGATTGCGGGTAATCGACGTCCTGGTTTGGCAAGCTGCTTGGTCCTTTGCGTCTGGGCAATCGGCCTGCCCGTCGCAAGAGGCGACTGGCCCGAGTATCGCGGGCCCTGGGGCAATGGACATGTGTCCGCCCCCGGCGACAACAAGACCATCGGACTCCCCCTCACCTGGAGCGAAACCGAGAATATCAAGTGGAAAACCCCGATCCCCGAACGCGGCTGGTCCACCCCCGTCGTCATGGACGGGCGCATCTGGATGACCACCGCCACCCCCGACGGACACGATTTCTACGCCATCTGCGTCGACGCCGATTCGGGCCGAATCGTCCACAATCTCAAGCTGTTCCATTCCGACAACCCGGAACCCCTCGGCAACAGCCAGAACGGTTACGCATCACCATCGCCCGCCATCGAACCCGGCCGCGTCTATGTCCACTTCGGCGTCTATGGAACCGCCTGCCTCGACAGCGCAACGGGCAAAGTCCTCTGGCAACGGCAGGACCTGCCCTGCCGCCACTATCGCGGCCCAGCCTCGTCCGTCATCCTATTCGAAAACCTCGTCATCCTCACCATGGACGGCGCCGACGTCCAATACCTCGTGGCCCTCGACAAACAAACCGGCAAGACTGTCTGGAAAACCGATCGCTCAGTCGTGTTCAACGACGCCGAGGGCTTTCAGGGATTCGCCAAAGATGGCGACCTCCGCAAGGCCCACAGCACCCCGTTGATCGTCAATATCAACGGGCAACCACAAATGTTCAGCCCCGGCGCTAAGGCCGCCTATGCCTATGACCCACGCTCCGGCAAGGAACTCTGGCAAGTCCATTTCATCGCCTGGTCCGCCGCCCCAAGACCCCTCTACAGCCACGGTTTCGCCCTCATGATCACCGGCCTCGGCGCAACCGAACTCTGGGCCATCAAACCGGGCGGCAACGGCGACGTCACCGACACCCACGTGGCCTGGAAAGTCCGCCGCGACGTCGCCAAAACCGCATCCCCCATCATCGTCGATGACCTGCTCTACATGGTCAGCGATGATGGCGTCGTCACTTGCATCGAGGTCCCCACCGGAAATCCGGTTTGGCGTGGACGTATCGGCGGGAATTTCTCGGCATCTCCTATCTACGCCGACGGTCGACTCTACTTTGCCAACGAGCGGGGAAAAGCCACCGTCCTGAAACCCGGCAGGTCTTTCGAAATCCTGGCGACCAATACCCTCGATGACGGCTGCATGGCATCGCCAGCTGTCACGGGCAAAGCCCTCATCTGGCGCACCAAAACCCATCTCTACCGAATCGAAACGCCCCCAGCCCAAGGCAAATAGCCCGAGCACTCATGTCGCCAACTCTTCAACGAACGCCCAGCCCCAATGTAGACGGAGTAGATCGTCTTTTCTCCGGAGAACTCAAACAATGAAACGACGCGATTTTCTCAAGACGGCAGCGATGGCTTCCGCAGGCTTTCTGATCCTCCCCAGCGGCACGCGCGCAGGCAAGAACGCCCCGGGCGCAAAACTCAATATCGCCATGATCGGCACCTGGGGTCGCGCCGAGGCTCACTTCGGCGTCGTCTCCAACGAAAACGTCGTCGCCCTCTGCGATGTCAACGAAAAACACCTCGCCGGCGCCGCCAAACGCTTCCCCAATGCCAAAACCTATATCGACTGGCGAAAGTGCCTCGACCAAAAAGACATCGACGCCGTCATGGTCTGCACCACCGATCATACCCACGCCCACATCACCAACTGGGCCATCAACCGCGGCCTCCACGTCTACTGCGAAAAGCCCCTCGGCATCACCGTCGAAGAAGCTCGCGTCGTCCGGGCCAACTACCTCAAAAACAAGGACAAAATCGCCACCCAGATCGGTACCCAACGCCACGAAATCGAAAACTTCAACCGTGTCCGCGAACTCGTCCGCGACGGCGTCATCGGAACCCTCTCCGATTGCTACGCCTGGGGCGATCGTCAACTCCGACGCCCAGGCTACCCGCCCGCCAAGGGCGAAGCGCCATCCGATCTCCACTGGGACCTCTGGATCGGTCCCTCACCCATGCACCCCTACAGCCCCGACTACTTCGCGCTCGGACCCGGTATGAACTGTCTCAGCTGGAATATGTACTGGGATTTCGGCACCGGACAGGTCGGAGACATGGGTAGCCATACCATGGACCTCGTCTGGAATGCCATCGACGCCGGCCTGCCCACCTCCGCCGAAGCCAATATGGCCAACAGCGACCCCTTCAACCCCGACGTCACTCCCGTCAAACTCGAAAACCATTGGGACATCCCCGCCAACGACTGGCGACCCGCTATCCGCGTCGGCTGGTACCAGGGCGGTGCTATGCCACAAAACCCCAGACGATATGTCGACCTCAAAAAAATCGACCACGGCGCTATGTTCAAAGGCAGCAAGGGCTTCCTCGTCTGCGACTTCGATACCCGAATTGTCATACCCCTCGGTGCCAGCGCCGACCTGACCTATTACCAACCACGACCAAAGGACAAAGTCCTACCCCCCATGGGCAATTTCCAGACCGAATGGATCAACGCCTGCAAGGGCAACCTCAAAACCTCCTGCAACTTCAAATACGCCGGCGATATGATCGAAATGATGCTCCTCGGCCTCGTGGCATACCGCGCCGGGAAGAAGCTGCAGTACGACGGCACCGCCGGCCGCGTCACCAACGACGAAGCCGCCAATGCTCTGCTCAGCCGCAAGTATCGCGACGGCTGGCCACTCGACGGCTAGACGGCCCCGATCAACCGACCCGCCTAGCGAGTCCCCAGCGGATTCACGGTGATCTGGTCAAACACCGCAGTGCCGTCCTCAACATAAAGAACCAACCGGTCCCCCGACAAATCCGGGACCCAGTTGATCAGTGTGCGCTGCTCTCCGACACACACGTCCAGGATTCGATCCTTCATGATGATGTCCACGCCAAATGGACCGTCCATCGCTCCGATCTCCGCCAGCCGATGCCCACCCGTCACAGCCATCTCACGCTTCGCCGGAAAGAACCGGATCTCGTGCCCATCCCCTTTGTCCCCCGATGCGCGCAGCCGCAGCCCCACCACCTTTGCACTACCGTCGATCCGCAGGCGAATCCGCGCGTTCCTTGGCATCGCCTTCAGCGTCGCCCGCGCATTCGCCCTCGAATCCACCCGAATCCGCCGCGCGTCGCCATCCCCCTCCAACTCAAGCCCCACCGCGTACCCCGTCTCCGGAATCATCTCGGCCGGAAACTTGCTCCCCAGCGAACCGTCCTCCAACTGCACCAGCTCACGGAAAACCGACCAGCCGGCATACCCAAACGGCCAAATGCTCGCCGTCCCAATCCGACGATTGTCCTTGAACGCCGCCGTCTTCAACACCCGAGCGGCCGGGCCGTCAATCACGTCAACCTGCGGCTTCTCCCATGGACCCAGCGGATTCTTCGACATTCGATAATGCGCCACCTGACCGTTGCTGAATATCAGGTAATAACGCCCGTTCCACTCAAAATAGTCCGGGCATTCCGGAACCTCCGAACCCTCTATCAGGAACGGCTCCTCCTCCCTCCATTCCTTCAGATCAACCGAACTGTAATGCGCAAGGCAGCCGCGATTCCCCTCCCTCAGCATCGTCGAAACAAGCAAGTGAAACCGACCGGTCCGCTTCTCAACAAATACGTGCGGATCGCGAAAACCGTTGCCGTATCTCGGCGACGCCGACAAAAACGGATTCGGCTCCGTCTTCGTGAAATGAATCGCGTCCGTGCTCTTCGCCAGCGACAAGTGTTCCCCTTTCCCCACGAGCCTTGATGCGTAAAACGCGTAGTACGTCCCCCCATGGAAAAACACCGAGCCCGTGCATATCGACCCCTCCTCCGCCCGCGTGATGGGAATGGCCAACGGATGCATCGTCCACCGGACCAGATCCGTCGAACTCGCGTGCGCCCATTGGTGCGCCCCCTGCCCCCCTTTCGCCGAATGATGCCCCCGATCCAGCAGGTAATAAAAGTGAAACCTCCCCTCGTGGTAAAACGGAAGCGTATCACCAACGTTGAACTGATTGTGCGGCCGATAGTACTGCATCGACACCCCCTCCGGCACGTACCGCGAACGCCTCGCCGCAACCTCGCCCGCACCCCCGCTCAAAAACTCGATCTCCCCGTCCGTCAGCGAACGATCCCACAGCATAACGTGGTCTATCAGTCCGCGAAAACCGGATTTCACCACACCCCCTACCGACTCCGCCCCAACCAGGCATGGCTCCGTGTTCCCCTCCCGCACCAACCCAACCGGAAATCCCTCGTCCATCCATACCCCGTCCACGAACATCTGCAGCTTCGCGCCATCGTACCGGCACACGATGTCATGCCATTCACCCGCCCCGATCAGCGACACCGGCGCCAACACCTGCGTCATACCACGAGTCCCTGCCGTACCCAGTTCAAACCCGATTATCTGACCCTGCCCCAGGTCCGCCGAAAACAGGTTGTACACCAGTCTGTCATGACCTCCGTGTTTCGAAAACAGCGGCGACGACCAACTGCCCGATGGATTGCGCATCCGAATCGCAAACGAAAAACCGGTCGTCCTCGGATTCAGTTCCCCCCCCGACCCTTGACCGGCATTCAAATAGCCGCCCTCGAACTCGGCAACGCGCCCATCTCCCCCTCTCGCTACCGAAGCCGCACGCTCCGCACCCGAAAGCGCAACCCCGACTTTCAACTTGCCAACCGGCACGAGCTCGCTGCTCGGTCGCGACAAATCACTGCCGTCAGCCATGTGCCACACCGCGATTGCGCCGGCAAAAGAATCGGCCGCTCCATGCGCGATCCCGGGAATCACCTGGACCATAACCAATACAAACAGCATCTCTCTCATGGTGCTCTTTCAACGCACAAATCGTACCGGACCCAGGGCCACACGCCCCGCCACAACCCCGCCCCTCGCCACACGCCCACTCCGATCCCCACCCAAAAACCGCCTACTTGACCTCCAATACCTCGGCCGCTCGAATCACAACCGGACCAAGCAGACCCGAATCCACCGGCGCATCACCCTTCTTCCACAGCCGCCAACTCGTAAACGTCAATCGCCCCGTGGGACTTGGCTTCTCCTCCTCCAGCCACTTCGGCCACGCCTTGAGCGTGCCGTTGGGGTTGCGATCGCTGTCCTCCGGCAACTGCTCATCCCCAATCTGCCGATTGATCCATAGGTTCGTCACCTTGATCTCCAGATCGTTCTCTCCCGCTTTCGCAGAACCCGTAATGTCCACAACGTACGGCGATTTCCACAAAACCCCCAGATCCTTCCCGTTCACCCTCACCTCCGCCATGACCTCCACCTTGCCTAGGTCCAGCGTGATCCGCCTGCCCTTGCCTGTCATCTCCCCAGACAGCTCGAACCGCTTGCGATACGTCGCAGCGCCCGAAAAATACTTCACCCCGTCATCCCCGTGCTTGCTCCACGAAATCAGCGAATCCAGCTTGATCCGCTCAGGCGCGCCAAGCCCCGACGCAAACTGCAACTCCCACGGCCCCTTCAATTCCATCGGCTTCGGCAATGCTTCAATATGGAATTTCACCGCCTGCCCCGACCCCGTCGTCAGCTCGTAATCCCCCGGCTGCGTCGCGCAAACCCGAATCGCCCCCTCCCGAGTGCGCGACAGCGAACTCACCCCACCCTCCTCCGCAACCGCCTCCGACGTCGCCCCCTTTGAAGCCAGATCGAAAATCAACCGCCCATTACGGGTCGCTCGCACAACCCGCCCCGGCAATGGACTTGACGCTTGACGGAAAACCACAAACACCGACCCGCTCGCTTCCAGCCTGATCGGCAAGCGAGTGCACTGCCCACTCTCATCGTACGCCGCCACCTGCTCCATCCGGCCCGTCTCCGGCCACCAAAGCTCCGGACGCATCCCACACACACGGAACGAGCAGATCGCATCAACCGCTTCCGCGGTTCCGTTCGCAACAAAATACACCTCGCTCCCCCCTATCGTCTTGTGAATGTACCGAAGGGCCGCGCCGCTACCCGTTTCGCTGGCAAAATCCGGCGTCACGCCCATGCCCCCTAGCATCCGTCCCAAAACGGCAATGTCCGGCGTCGGATCCACCGACGGCAATGAGTCCTGGATCTGGCCCCACGGGCTCATGCCCACCGGACCAAGCACCTTCACTCCCGCCCAGTCCCCACCCGCACCAGCCTCCGTCGTCCATGACTCCCCAGACACCGTCGCCGACTCCCAACTGCCATCCGTCGCAATCTCCTCCTTCCGGCCGTCGGCGTACATGATCGTCAGCGAGCCGATCAGTCCGGCCGGATTCGGTTCCTGCGTGGCGTTTACCGCCGCCACCGCAATCAGGTTCGCACCGCGCTTGAGCATTCCCCCAACGCTCATCTCGTACATCCTACCAAAGTTGTCTCCTGACCCCGCTAGACGCCCGTTGACAAAACACTCAAACGAGTTGTCCGCTGTCATCACCAGCCGCGCCGACGAAATCGGCGAGGCAGAGTCGATCACAAACGACCGGCGAAATAGCCGCTTGGCCGCCGGCGCCCGCAACGCCGGATCCCCCTCGTTCCGCCAGATCCACTTCCCCGACCCCAGAGAACTCGCCGCCTCCGCGGGGAGTTCAGGAGCACCCCGAAACTCGCCACCCCAGAAGATCCGGCCTTTCCCAACTCGCCGCTCCGTCAACCCCTCAGGCGACTCCCCCGTTCCCCAGAGCTCCGCCACCAGTGACCGAACCTCCTCATCACACGCGGGATAGTTCGTCAAACTCGGCGACTTCGCCGGTGGACCACCCACTACGGTCGCCCCATCCTTTACAAGCTCCTTGATCCTCCGCAAAAGCTCGGGCCTCATCGCCGGCACTTGCGGCAGCACCAGAACCCGATAATTCATCCCGTCCGGAAGAACCAGACGACCGTCTTTCACTTTCATCCGCGTCAGCACCACCTCGGGTGTGCATCCGTCAAAGTTGTACCCGGGTCGGTCGCGACCCGATTTGATCGGCGCCCTGAATCGCTGCGCTCCGTTTTCAGGCTCCAGAAAACATATGTCCGCCACAAATCGGCCTCGCTGCAGAACCGCCTGGCATCGCGACAGATACTGGTGCCACGCCGCAGACTGCTCCCACCACGTCTGCGTTCGCTCGTAGTGCAGACCCCATGGTCCCATCGACATCCCGGGCTTTCGGTCCAGCCACGGCTGCATCGCGTAACGATGAAAGACAAACCGGTTGATCCCCTGGCAAAACGCCCAGTCCCCCATCGCCTTGATCGAACCCGGATGCGCCAGCCATCTCTCCGCATCCGTCGCCGTGAATGCCTCCGCACCAAGAATCGGCTTCCCATAAACGTGCGCAGCCGACGCCATCTCAATGCACCACTCCCATCCCGCATACGGCGCATACGACCAAAACTCCCCCATCGGCTCGTCCGCCTGACCCGCATACGTCATGTCGTCGCACGTCCCATCATACGCCTCGATCGACAGCCGGATCCCATGGCGCCTCGCCAGTTCCCTCATGTGCCCCGCATAGTTCGAAATCGTCAGGTCGCTCACCGTCTGCCGAACGTCCCACAAAAATCGCTCCGACACCTCCAGACTGTCCACCACGCAACCCGCCATCACCGGAAGGTACGGCAGGGGGTCGTAGCCTCGCAGCCGCATGAACTCCTCCCGAAACCGAGGAGTCCAGTTCTGCGACCCCACCTCCCAACTATCGATGTGCATCGCAACCAACGCCTTGTCCTCCCCCGTCAGCGACTTGCTGTCCGCGATGATCTTGCCCATCAGGCCCGCAAAATGCGCCTCCGCCGCCAACTTCGAGAGCTTGTCGCACTCCAGGCCTCGACCACTCGCCGGCGATGGGGCGTTGGTCGCCCCAGTGCTCGTGTGCCCCATCCGCAAAATCGTCCATTGACCCGCCGGTACATCCCACGCCAGCCGTCCGTCAGCGCCCAATCTCCCACTCAAGTCGACGATACGCCCTCGCGGAATAACCGCATCCGCCGGCAACTCAGCATACCTCGAACGCAGCGGTATCTCCTGTCGGATCTCCGCGGTCTTTCCCCGCAAATGAGAGATCGCCGCCTGACCGGGAGGCGTCGGGAACGCGAATACCGCGATGTCGCGATAATAGTCCGCCGTCGCCTTCGGCTGCGACAACGCCGCTTCAAATCTCGTGGGACCCGCCACCGGCGTCTCCGTCCACACCACTTTCTGCATCGACAGCTCCGGAGTGATCCAGGGCCCGCCGCTCCCGCACCAGCCGGCGTCGTTGTTCATGTTCACCTTCAGCCCCAACCGGTCCGCCTCCGAGCAGACAAACTTGAACAGTTCCCGCCACCTATCCCCCGCAAACGGCGCATCCCCCACCGGCGCCCCCTGATCCACCTCCATGATCAAAACCCCGCCAATCCCCACTCGCTTCATCGCCTCCAGGTCCGCCGTTATCCCCGCCCGCGTGATGTTGCTGTTCAGCCAAAACCAATACACCCAGGGCTTCGCCGATTCGGGCGGCCGAACAAATCGCTCTTCCAGATTCGCCGGACTGTCCGTCCGCGAAACCGGCGAGCACGACGCCAGACAACCCACCATCACTGCAACGCCACACCACCACGCGAAAACCAAGTGTCTCATCGTCATCCAGCTCCGTAAGGGTCACGCGATTCGTCGTTGCCTGCCGGCCACACCATACCCCCAGTCAAGAACCGCCCACTAGTCAAGCCCCTCAAACACCCCCACCCGCATCTGCGGTTCCACCCCCACCGCCACGGCAAGCCGCCGACCTGCCACGCCAATGCCATCCCTCTCGCGCCCCCAACCCCCATCGCGACACAGCCCAACCAACTTGCCGCCAAGACCATGAACTGACCTCCGACCCCTCCATCCTACCTCCTCAATGCCCAACAATCGACCCTTTGCCATCTATCCGACACGCAACATCCCGCTCGCCCATGTGGTACACTCTAGAGGTTCGACAATCGTATCCACCGGGCTGGCACAGCAGCATTTCCCGAAAGGACACATCATGTCGTTCGACACCGATCGTCGCAGCTTCATCAAGTCCGCCGTCTTGGCCTCCACTAGCGCCGCTCTCGCTCTGAAAACGGCCCAGTCGGTCTCCGCGCAATCGCCGCCTCCCGCCCCCGCCCAAGGACTTCCCTTCGGAAAAATCGGCAACCTCCAGATCGGACGCATTCTCCTCGGCGGAAACCTCCTCACCCACTACACCCACTCGCGCGACCTCAAGTACGTCTACAACCTCACCAAAGCCTACAACACCGAAGAAAAAATCTTCGATACCATGGCCCTGGCCGAAGCCCATGGCGTCAACACCCTTGTGATCCACACCGCCCCCAACGTGCTCGGCATGATGAAGCGATACCGCGACAAGCGCAAGGGAAAAATGCAGTGGATCATCTGCTCAACCGCCAATATCGAAAACCCCACCGAATACGCCAAATCCCTCCAGCAAATGGTCGACGACGGCGCCGATGCCGTCTACGTCTGGGGCGTTCAGGCCGACGGCCTCGCCGCCACCGGAAAGGTCTCCGTCATCGCCAAAGCCGTCCAAACCGCTAAGTCCCTCGGCGTCCCCTGCGGCGTCGGCGCCCACGAGCTCGTCGTCATCCAGGAATGCGAAAAGGCCAAAGTCCCCGCCGACTTCTACATCAAGACTCTGCACCACCATAATTACCCCTCCGCCAAACTCAACCACGATTCCATGTGGTGCAAAAACCCCGACGAAACCATCGCCTTCATGAATTCCGTCCAAATACCCTGGATCTCCTTCAAAGTCATGGCCGCCGGCGCAATACCACCCGAAGACGCCTTCCGCTATGTCTTCTCCAACGGCGCAGACTTCAGCCTCGCCGGTATGTTCGATTTCGAAATCGCCGAGGATGTCGCCATCGCCAAACGCGTCCTCGCAACCCTCCCCCAACGCTCACGCCCCTGGCGAGCATAACCCCGGCCCCTCTCAACCAATCAAACCATGTTCAATCGCCTCCTTCCCCTACTTGCCGTAACCCTCCTCGCCGCCGCGCCACGCCCCGCGACACAAAAACCTCCTCCCTGGCCCTTCTTCGCCTTCTGCTTCGACACCCACGACTCCCAAAAACGCTCTCTCCAACAACAGGCCTCACTCCTCAAAGAACTCGGCTACGACGGCTGTGGCCACCTCTGGCTCGACCAACTCGCCCACCGACTTGAATCACTCGACCAACACGCCCTTACCCTCTTCCAGATCTACATCCGAATCGACCTCTCCCACCAGGCCAAGGAACCTTACGACCCTCGCCTCAAACAGCTCCTGCCACTCCTCCACAATCGCCCAACAATGCTGGCTCTCATCATCAGCGGACAAAAGCCCTCCGACTCCGCCTTCGATCCACGGGCCCTCAACCTCATCAACGAAATCGCCGACCTCTGCTCCCCACACGGCACCCGACTCGCCCTCTATCCCCACCGCGGCGACTGGCTCGAACGACCTTCCGACGCCCTCCGACTCCTCAAACAGCTCAAACGCCCCACCGTCGGCATCATGTTCAACCTCTGCCACTACCTCGCCACCGACTCCGAGAAAAACCTCCGCCCTACCCTCCAATCCATCAAACCCCACCTCCTCGCCGTCTCCATCTCCGGATCCGACTCCGCCGATCAGATCCAATCCGGCACAGGCAACTGGATCCAGCCCCTCGGCCATGGCAGCTTCAACATGCCGGCATTCCTCACCACCCTCAAAGACATCGGTTACACCGGTCCCATCGGACTGCAATGCTACGGCCTGCCCGGCGATGCACGCCAACACCTCTCCCAGTCAATCGCCGCTTGGCACAAACTCACCCGCGAATGAACCTCAATCACTCGGAGACATCATCCCCATGAACCGCCGCCAATTCCTCCAATCCTCCGCCGCCGCCACCACAGGCCTCCTGCTCGCCTCCCAATCCACCCCTGCAGCCCCAACCGCCGATCCAATCAACGTCGCTCTCGTCGGCCTCGGCGAACAGGGACGCACTCTCATGCAGGCCGCCGTCGCTATCCCACACCTCAACCTCCGCGCCGTCTGCGATGTCTGGCCCTACCGCCGCAAACCCGCTATCGACTTCCTCGACATCTACAAACACAAAGCCTCCGAATACGCCGACCTCACCGAACTCCTGCAAAATGAAAAAAACCTCCACGCCGCCATCATCGCCACCCCCGATTTCCTCCACGCTCCTCACACCCTCGCCTGCCTCAACGCCGGCCTCCACGTCTACTGCGAAAAACCGTCCGCCGACTCCCCACACGCCGCCCGCCAGATCATCCTCGCCGCCAGACAAGCCAAACGCCTCCTCCAGATCGGATACCAACGCCGATCCAATCCCCGTTACCTCCACGTCAAAAACAGGCTCCTCGCCGAAGCTAACCTCACCGGCCCCCTGACACATATCAACAGCCAGTGGACCACGCCCCTCCGCGAAGACCTCGGCTTCCCAAAGCGAGCCATCATCGCCGACCAGGATCTCCAACGCCTCGGCTACGCCTCCATGCACGAATTCCGCAATTGGCGACATTTCCGCAAATACACCCCCGGCCTTTTCGCCGACCTCGGCGTCCATCAGATCGACGTCGCCAATTGGTTCCTCGATGCCAAACCCCACTCCATCTTCGCTTCCGCAGGCCTCGACTACTACAAACAGCGTGACCACGCCGACAACCTCATGCTCATCGCCGAATACCACACATGCGCAGGCCTCGTCCGCGCCAGTTTCCAGATCCTCACCACCACCAGCGCGGGCGGCGGACCCTGTGAGCACTTCATGGGGCCCCTCGGATCCATTCGCATCTCCGAAGATGCCCGCGGCACCAAAATTTTCCGCGAACCCCACGCACCCGACTGGGACCGCTGGGTTAACCTCAACTACCTCAACAAAGAACAACCCAACACCACCCACGCCGCCACCA
The DNA here is from genome assembly GCA_964451955.1 of uncultured Tepidisphaeraceae bacterium. Taxonomy (GTDB): domain Bacteria; phylum Planctomycetota; class Phycisphaerae; order Tepidisphaerales; family Tepidisphaeraceae; genus JAPLNB01. The sequence continues at coordinate 36,072 of CAYVKG010000006.1, read as the reverse complement.
AACCCGCCGACCCCAACGCCATCAGGGTCCAGGAAACCGGCCAACTCACCCGCTGGGATATCCCCATCACCCTCAACAAAACCCCTCACCAATACCACCTCGAAAACTTCTTCGCCGCCATCCGCGGCCAGGCCGCCCTCAACTGCCCCGCCGAAGTCGCCTTCGCTTCCGAAGCCGTCCTCTGGAAGATCCCACAGTCACTCCAAACCCGCGCCGCAGTCCAACTCGCCCCGGCCGATTTCACCGCCTGACCCCTGCCTCGCAATCCGCTATCACCATCACCGCGTCTGACCCTTCTCGCTCCACAAACGCCGATACCCCCTCGTGAGCCCGACAAAAAGCCCGGATCTCCCCCTCACCCATCACCATAAACGCCGTCGATAACGCATCGGCCCGCGCCGCATCTTCCGCGCCCGCCCAGCACCTCCACCAACCCACCGCCCCCTTCCCGCTACGCGGATCAATGATGTGGTCGCCAAGAACCGCTCGCCCCGATCCGCTAAATGCCCGATGCGCAATCGCTCGCCGAATGCCCCTTTCTCCGTCCCCTGCCTCGACCACCCAACCCTCGCCCTCCCTCGGCCCCGCCATCGCAAGCACCGTGCTCCCGCCCGCGCAAAGCACCGCCCGATCAACCTCCCAGTCCCTCAGCACCTCCGCCATACGCTCCAGCCCAAAACCCTTCCCTATCCCACCCAAATCCACTTCCACTCCATCATCCCGCGCCACCACCACGCCATTCGCCTCATCCACCTCCAACCCTGCCCCACCAACCTCCGACCCAAAACACACGTCAAACGCCCCGTTCGTCTCCCTCTGCACTCCCATCGCCACTCGTAAACACCGAATCGTTTCAGGCAACACCACCGCCGCCTCCCCGCGACCAAGCCCATTGATCCGACAAACATCGCTCCCTTCCACAAACCGGCTCAGAGCATTCTCCACCCGCCCCAGCTCCCCAAACGCTGCCGCTATCGCTTGCCGCGCGTAGGCTCGATCGTCGTGAACCACTCGCACCCAAAAACACGCCCCCATCGCCTCACAACTCACCGACTCACAGTCCCACCACTCGTCAGACATGCGCCGTCCATCTCCTCTTCTCTAACTCCCCCCACGCCTGCCCGCCCAACAATCACCGGCCGAACGGCAGCACGCTCGCCTGATCCAACACAAACCGCGCCAGCCGCATCGCATCTTCATCCAGATACGCCAGCTTCCCCTCGTCAATCTTCGCGTCCAACCGCGCCAGGGCCGCCACCGCCGTCCGATGCACATACTCCTCCACCGCAGGCACAGGCGGTACGTTCGTCTGCACGACCTCTACCGGCCTCTGCCCCTCATGCCCAAACCACGCCGCCCCCCCTCCCCATATCCACAACGCCAACACAATGCCCGCCGCCACCGCCAAACCCCACCCCCATTTCAACCACCCACCCCGCCGCTCCATAATCCGAACCTCCGACCCACGGATCCGCCTCATGATCCGCTCATGCAACAGCGACGAATAACGCGGCACGTCCGCATCCGCCTCCGCCTTCAGCTGCGCCGCTAACGCCGCTTCATCACTTCTGTGGTATCGCTTCCTCATAGCCCACCTGCTTTCCCCTCATGCCCCGCACCATACTCAGCCACACCGGCCAGCCCCGCCACGTGCGGCATCAGACGCTTCCTCGCACGATGCAACATCGTCTTCACCGCCACCCAGGACCGACCAAGCACCCGCGATACCTCCCCGGCACTCATCTCCTCCACGTAATACAGCCACACCGCGCCAAATTGCTCGTCGCTCAGCACCGACCTCGCAATGCCCCATAGCTCCCGCCTCTGCTCCTCACGACCCAATCGCTCCACCGGCAATTCCGACCGCCGCACCTCCTCAACGTTCCCCTCCGCCGCCATCCGCACCCGCTGCTTCCGACCATGGCTGACCCCGATCCGGTACGCAATTGTAAACAGCCACGTCCGGAATGGACTCGAATCCCGATACTGCGGCAACGCCTGATATGCCCTCACAAACGCCTCCTGAACAACATCCTCCGCATCGCTCCGCCCACCCATCCGCCTCAGCAAAAACCGCAACAGCGGAACCTGATACCGACGAACTAGCTCCTCAAAACAAGACGAGCAGCCCGCACGCGATCGCCGCGCAAGCTCCTCGTCGCTCATTCCCTTCAGCCCATCATCCATGGATCGCTCTTCCACCACCAAAACGCTCACTTCGGCTCAGCCTGCTCGCCAATCTCCGCCGCCCCAACCGTCACGAGGCTCCGCACCGTCTCCAACGACACTCGCCATTCCGCGCTCACCGTCTTCTCTCGCACCGTCGTCATCAGACTCTGCAAGGCCGAACCGGCCGCTTTCGTCTTCGCATCCGCGTTCTCGTTCGCCGCCGCAAGGCTCACCATCGCCTTCAGTCCATCCAGCAACGCCTTCATCTGCTGCGCCGTCTGTGATGTCTTCGTGCCCACCGCAGCCCGCACCACCACACTCTCCTCCTGCTCGCCGATCGACACCCACGCCAGCTCCGCCTCATTCAACAACGGCGTCTTCGCCTGCTGAAGCTTCTGCAATTCCGCCAGACCGCTTCCCCCAACGTACGCCAGCACCGCCCCTTTCGCGCCCTCCGCCAGACCGGCGCCCGCCTTCACCGCCGCCGACCTGCCATCCAATACGTCGATCGCCTTCTCTACATTCTCCCGCGACCGACCAATCACCGCCACCGATTTGCTCTGGAAGCTCCCATACAACTGCTTCCCCTTGTCCTGCCACGCATGAACTTCATGCTCGCCGTGCTTGAAACACTCATACCCGGGCGCCAACGCCAACTGACTCAACAGCGCCGAAGAGTCCACCGTCACATGGATCACCACCACACCCGCCTCTTCGCTGAACGCCTGACCGTACAGCGTCACATCGTGCAGGTCCTGCGGAAATCGAAACCCCGTGAATAACTGTACGTTCTGCACCGCCGTCTGAAACCCGGCGTTCTTCTCCAAAAGACCCTCCACAACATTCTTCCACGTCTTCGATCCCCGAATCGCATCCATGTCCACATGCACCAGCCACTTCGCGTCTTCAGGAACACGCTTCCCGTCCAGCGCCGCCGCCCTGACAAACGTCGTAACTCCCAGAACCACCACCAATGTCAACCCTATCGGCCTCATCCAACGCATGATACACCTCTGAAAAACCGCCAGGCAACGCCCCGTATGCCTCACCTGACCGAACAGACTTCTCCAACCTGTTATCCCTCTCTTCACATCACGCCACACGTGCAACAACAACCTCCTATACGCCCCTCCATCCGACCCGGTTACAGCCCAGCCGCCGCCTCAGCACCCCCCCCCCGGACCCCCCCCCCGGCGCCCCCCCCAGCACACCCCCCGGTGCACCCCCCGCCCGCGCCCCGGGACGAAAGGACCACCCACTGCACACCCCCGTTTCAACCCCAGTCCTCCTCCCCGGTACTAAAGAACATCCACAAACAAGGTCGCATCATATGAAAAACTATCTCCTTTTCGCTCTTATCAATCTCCTGTCCCTCAACTCCTTCCTCCACGCCGCACAAACCGAGCTGCGACTGCCCGTCAAAGAATACCGCGACAAAATGAAGTCCGGCTGGATAGGACAAATCGCCGGCGTCTGCTGGGGCGCACCCACCGAATTCCGCTGGAAAGACCAGATCATCCCCGCCGACAAACTCCCCTCATGGAAACCCTCCATGATCAACGACGCCTTCGGCCAGGATGACCTCTACGTCGAAATGACCTTCATCCGAACCATGGAACAATACGGCCTCGATTGCTCCATCCGACAGGCCGGCATCGACTTCGCCAACTCCGGATACCCCCTCTGGTGCGCTAACAACGCCGGCCGCACTAACCTCCGCCGCGGAATCGCTCCCCCCGACTCCGGCCACCCCAAGTTCAACAAGTGCCCCAATGACATCGACTATCAAATCGAAGCCGACTACTCCGGCCTCATCGCCCCAGGCATCCCCCAGGCAGCCGTCGACCTCGGCGAAAAGTTCGGCCGACTCATGAACTACGGCGACGGCATGTACGCCGGACAATTCATGGGCGCTATGTACGCCCACGCCTTCTTCCAATCCGACCCCGTCACCATCGTCGAATTGGCCCTCCCCTCCATCCCAACCCAATCCCAATACGCCGAAATGGTCCGCGATATGCTCGCCTGGTTCAAAGCCCAACCCGACGACTGGCAAAAAACCTGGAACCTCTGCCAGCAAAAGTACCGCAACAACCCCGAATACCAGAAAGCTTCCAACGGCGGCATCGACTGCAAAATCAACGGCGCCTACGTCCTCCTCGGACTCCTCTACGGTAAACGCGACCTCGACCAGACCATCATCATCTCCTGCCGCGGCGGACAAGACTCCGATTGCAACCCCTCCTCCTCCGCAGGCGTCCTCTTCACCACCATCCCCTTCTCCAAACTCCCCGAACGATTCTCCAAAGAACTCGACGAAACCAAAGTCTTCTCACACACCGCCTACAACTTCCCCAAACTCATCGACGTCTGCGAAAAACTCGCCCGTCAGGTCGTCGTCAAATACGGCGGCCGCATCGAAAAAGACCCCAACGGCGACGAAATCTTCATCATCCCCGTCAAACCCGTCCAACCCTCAAAACTCGAACTGAGCTGGAACCCTGGACCAGCCCTCGAAACCCGCTTCACCGAAGCCGAAATGGCCCAGATCACCGCCTCCGTCTCCCCCAAGAAAGTTCAGGATGCCCTCACCAAACTCGCCCCAGGATGGAAAGTCAATAACTGCGGCTCCGACATGGACCCCGGACTCCGCCCCGACTGGGCCGGTAAGAAGAATGTCCTCGTCACCCACCCCCTCGACCCCCAAACCGCCTGCTCACTCGTCAACACCATCGCCATCCCCCCAGGCAAGAAATCCACCCTCCACTTCATCGTCGGTCACGACCCCCAGGGCGATTTTGACCTCATCATCCGCATCGACGGCAAGCAAATCCTCAAAACCTCCGTCAGCGCAAAAACCGCCACCAACCACTGGCTCACCCAGAACATCGACCTCTCCGACTACGCCGGCAAGTCCGTCAAAATCGAACTCCTCAACCAACCATCAGGTTGGGCCTACGAAGCCGCGCACTGGGCCGAAATCAAAATCCTGACAGAGTAGCATGGGCTTGTACGCCCACGCGCCAACCTGCCCCCCCGGTACGCCGCGAGAGGGCCAATGGGAAAGTGCAACGCCAACACATCAGACAATAGGACAAACTCAACAATGCCACGACACCTCCCCCTTTCGTCGCTCCTTCGCTCTGTTGCTTCGTCGCTATCCCTCCTTCTGCTCCTCTTCCCCACAATCGCCCTCGCCGACAACCCACCACTCAAAATCTCCGATAATCACCGCTTCCTCGTCACCGCCGACGGCAAACCCTTCTTCTACCTCGCCGACACCGCCTGGGAACTCTTCCACCGCCTCAACCGCGAAGAGGCAACCAAGTACCTCGAAAACCGCGCCAAGCTCGGCTTCACCGCCGTCCAGGCCGTGGCCCTGGCTGAACTCGACGGCCACTCCGCCCCAAACCCCTACGGCCACCTCCCCCTCATCGACCTCGACCCCACCAAACCCAACGAACAATACTTCCAACACGTCGACTTCATCATCAATAAGGCCAACTCCCTCGGCATCTACGTCGGTTTCCTCCCAACCTGGGGACGCTTCTGGCACGACAACATCAAGGATGGCAAACCCCTCTTCAACCCCCAAAATGCCGAAACCTACGCCCAATTCCTCGCAAATCGCTACAAAAACAAAGCCATCATCTGGATCCTCGGCGGCGATCGCTCCGTCGACAACGACAACCAAAAACAGATCATCCGCGCTATGGCCCGCGCCATCAAGAACGCCGGCACCTCCCAACTCATCACCTTCCACCCCCCAGGTGGCTCCGGGTCATCCAAGTGGTTCCACAACGACGACTGGCTCGATTTCAACATGCGGCAAAACGGCCACGTCACCGAATTCACAGGCCGCTATTCCAACACCCTCGCCGACTACAAACTCTCACCCGTCAAACCCGTCCTCGACGGCGAACCCGTCTACGAAGACCACCCCGTCTCCTTCAACGCCAACAACCTCGGACACTCCATCGCCGCCGACGTCCGACGTCCCCTCTACTGGGACCTCTTCTCCGGCGCCTGCGGCCACACCTACGGCCACCACTCCGTCTGGCAAATGTGGGCCCCAGGACGACCTCCCATCAACAACCCCCTCCTGCCCTGGTACGACGCCATCAACCAGCCCGGCGCCGCCCAAATGCAATTCGGCCGATACCTCATCGAATCCCGCCCCTTCCTCTCCCGCGTCCCCGATGACTCCATCATCGTCTCCGACCCCGTCCCAACTTCCGTCCCCGGCGCAGGCCGCTACCGCTTCGTCGCCTCCCGCGATGAAGCCGGATCCTACGCCTTCATCTACGCGCCCGTCGGACGACCCTTCTCCGTCCGCATGGCCTCCATCAAAGCCCCCTCTGCCAAAGCCTGGTGGTTCAACCCCCGCAACGGCCAGTCCACGCTCATCGGCGAATTCCCCACCACCGCCAACCGACTGTTCACCCCACCAGACCCCGGCGAATTCCTCGACTGGGTCCTCGTCCTCGACGACCCCGCCAAGAACTACCCCCCTCCAGGTCAACGCCTCAAATAAAAAAACGCGGCCACGCTTTCGCGCAGCCGCGCCCTTGCAATCACCTCTCCCTTATTACGTCAGATGCAGCCAATTCGGGCTGCCAACGTTCAGCCACGTGCTTCCGTATCCAATCCACGCCGCAAACGTGTACCACCGATAGCTCGAGTCCAAACCCGATGTGCTCCACGAGTATTGACCCGCTGCCGGGCTCAACCCCGTCGCGATCTGCTGCCACACCGGCTTGTTCCCGTCTTTCCAGTCCAGATAGCACGACCACAGATTCACCGTTGCCGTGCTCGCATGCTCCGGCGGCACCGTCGCCTGCCATTGCAACACGAAATTGGACCCGAACGGCGACTCCTGCCCGTTCGTCGGCGTCAGGAAACTGAACGTCGGCGGTTCCATCTTCACATTCAACCAGTCCGGGCTCTTCCCGCTCGCCCCAACACTCCCGTCCCACACGTTCGCATTGAAGCAATACCATCCCGTCGTCACTCCCGCCGTCGACCAGGAGAACGTCCCCAGCGACGCGTCCAACCACTCCGCCCCCGGCGGAATAAACCACCCGGTGGCCTTGCTGTACGCCCACAAAGCCAGGTGCAACGGATCCCCGTCCGCATCAAACGCGTCCCAGTTGATCGAGTACGACTGCCCTCGCGTGATCTCCGTCGCCACCGCCGGACTCGTCAGAGCGATCGTCGGTGCATGGTTCACCACGTGCACCCACCCCGGACTCGCTATGTAATACCACGACCCCCCAATCCCCGAATTCACCCAAATGCCGAAGCAGTACCACCCATCCGCTACGCCGCTGGTATCCCAGTCGTAATACCCCTGCGAAGCAGGAGCCGCATCCACCAGCTTCGTCGCCGTCTTCGACGTCACCAACCAGATCTGCATCGCCGCCGCAGGCTCCCCACCCGTCCACTCAATCCGATACGGCTGATTCCGATTAACCGACGCGCCGGAAAGCGGCGGGGTCGTCAAGACGGCTCGCTTCAAGTACGTGACGCTGTTGTCCGTGCTCGTCGATGGCAGGTTCCACAAACCAGCCCCGTTCTCCGCTTTGTAATCCCCAATGCTCACAACCACCGTCCCGCTTCCCACCATCCCCGTCACCTCAACATCATACGTCGTCCCGCTCCCCGTCACCGTCGCCGTCGTCGCGCCCGCCGTACCGCTGATCGTCACGTCCTCCCCCGTGAATCCCGTCACCTCATCGCTGAACACAACCGTGAAATGGACCGACGAGTTGTAGCTCGGATCGCTCTGCCCCGTCGCTTGCTCGATCGTCACTGTCGTGCTCTGGTTCATCAAAACGCTCACCGCGTCCCCACCCGCGTCCGTCACGATCAGGTCCATCAACCCGTCCCCGTCCACATCCGCAGCCGCCGTCGACAGCGGAATCCCCGTCGCATGGTCGATCCTCGCCCCAAACGTGCCGTCCCCATTGTTCAACAGAATGCTCGCCGTGCTGCTCGAATTCGCCACCGCCAGGTCCACCCGTCCATCCGAGTTAAAGTCCGCCGCCGCTACCGAGTACGGCGAACCCGTCGTCGCATAATCGACCTTGCCGCCGAACGTCCCGTCCCCGTTGTTCTTCAGAACACTCACCGTGTAACTGCCGTAGTTCCCCACCCCCAAGTCCGCCTTCCCGTCCCCGTCGAAGTCCGCAACGACAATCGACCGCGGATTCAGACCCGCTGCGTAATCCGTCTTCGCGACAAACGTCCCGTTCCCGTTGCTCAGCAGCACGCTCACGTTGTTCGTGCCCCAGTTGGCAGCCACAAGGTCCGCCTTGCCGTCTCCATTCAAATCGGCCGTCGCCACTGAAATCGGCCCCTCTCCCACCGCGTAGTCCACCGCGCTGGCAAATGTCCCGTCCCCGTTGTTCACCAGCACGCTCACCGACTGCGCGTCAAAATTGGTCACCGCCAAATCCGGCTTGCCGTCACGGTTGAAATCCCCGGTAACAACCCAGGACGGCCGGCCGCCGCTTGCGTAATTCACCTTCGCGCTCAGCGTCCCATCCCCATTGTTCATGAACACGCTGATGTTCCCCGTTCCCCAGTTCGCCACCGCAACGTCCGACTTCCCGTCCCCGTTGAAGTCCGCCGTTGCCACCGACAGCGGATTCGTTCCCGTCGCATAATCCACCTTCGTCCCATACGTCCCGTCCCCGTTGTTCAACAACACGCTCAGCGTGCTCGCGTTGTAGTTCGCAATCGCTAAATCCGCACTCCCGTCCCCATCCAGGTCCGCCAAACCCACCGCCTGCGGACCATCTCCCGTCCCGTAGTCCGCCTTCGCCGCCAGGCCAAACGTGCTCAATGACAACAACACGCTCACCGAGTCGCTCGACCAGTTCGCCACCGCCAGATCACTCTTGCCGTCCCCATTGTAGTCCGCCACTGCGACTAAATTCGGATCGCGTCCCGTACCGTGCGCATCCCCCTCCCCAAACACGCCGCTCCCATTGTTCAAAAACACCCTCACCGCCTCGTCCGGCTGGCTCGTCACCGCCAGGTCTGCCCGCCCGTCTCCGTTGAAATCGCCCGTCGCAATCGAATCCGGAGCCGGCCCCGAAGCATAGTCCACCTTCGTCGCAAACGTGCCATTACCATTGTTCAACAACACGCTGAATTTGCTGCTGCCGCTGTTCACCACCGCCAGATCGCTCTTCCCGTCCCCGTTGTAGTCCGCCGATGTTATGGAATGCGGATTCGTCCCCGTCGCGTAGTCCACCTTCGTCGCAAACGTCCCGTTCCCATTGTTCATCAGCACGCTCACCGTGTTGGCGCTGCTGTTGACAACCGCAAGATCATTCTTGCCGTCCCCATTGTAATCGCCCGATGTCACGGAGACCGGATTGGTCCCCGTACCATACTCCACCGCCGCGGCAAACGTCCCGCCCCCATTGTTTATCAGCACGCTCACCACGTGCGTGCCGTAGCTCGTCACTGCCAGATCTGCCTTGCCGTCCGCGTTCACATCCGCCGCCACAACCGACGTCGGGAAAAACCCGGTGGCGTAATCCACCTTCGCCGCAAACGTCCCGTTCCCGTTGTTCATCAGCACGCTCACCGTACTGCTGCTGCTGTTCCCAACAACAAGATCAGCGTAACCATCCGCGTTGAAGTCCCCTGAACCCACCGACGTCGGGCCGCTCCCCACCCCGTAGTCCACCTTCGCCGCAAATGCCCCTTTCCCGCTGTTCAGCAGCACGCTCACGCTGTTCGCGCCGAAATTCGCCACGGCTACGTCCGCCAAACCGTCACCATTGAAGTCCGCCGAAATCGCCGCCGTCGGGTCGCTCCCCGTCCCGTAGTCCACCTTGTCCGCGAAGAAGGCCGAAGCGGTCAACAGCATCCGCCCCTCCAACAACTCCGCCAATGCCCGTCGTCCGGACCTATTCTTCGTGCGCCGACGCATGCCAGTCTCCTATCTCGATCCGCAGAACCCAACAGCCCTCCGGATCGCCAAAAACAGCCCAAGGATCCTTCTTACGAATGCCTACTATAACACCGCCACGGTCCTACGGCCCGTGATGACCACGCAGTATATCGGCATTTGCTACTCGGACGCTATCGAATTGCCCCATTCAAAAAAAAGCGACCCATTCCATCGCTAAAAAGGTTATCGGCCCTCCACCCCCAAAACACCCCCAACGCCTCCCAATCACCAGTCCAATCACTCCTTTGTCCCCAAAATCCGTACCCCGCCAATTGACCCAACCAGATCCTTACGATCAACTGCTCCCATGCCACGTCGGTCAGCCATGCACCAATGGCCTCGCTTCCTCATCGCCGCCGCCATCTTGCTCGTCTTCTCCCCCGCCTTTCAAGCCGAATTCGTCGCTTGGGACGATACCCACAATTTCACCTCCAATCCCAGACTCAATCCCCCCACCCTCCACAACGTCGCCTGGTTCTGGGCAAACCCCTACAAGGACCTGTACATCCCCGCAACCTACTCCCTCTGGTCCGCCGTCGCTATCGCCGCTCGCACCCCCCTGCCTCCTGCTCCCCACGCCTACGAGCTCAACTCCTATGCCTTCCACGCCCTCAACGTCTTCCTCCACATCCTCAGCTCCCTCCTTGTCTATGCCATCCTGCGGTCTCTCGTGCCCTCAACCTTCGCCAGCTGCGCCGGCGCCCTCGCTTTCGCCCTCCACCCCGTCCAAGTCGAATCCGTCGCCTGGGCCTCCGGAACAAAAGACCTCCTCGCAGGACTCCTCGGCCTCTACGCCCTCTGGAATTACCTCCTCTTCGCCCGCTCGCCCGCTCCTTCCCACCCCCGACTCGCCCTCGCCACTGCCACCGCCGCCTTCCTGCTCGCAATGCTCGCCAAACCCTCCGCCATCGTCATCCCTCTCGTCGCCGCTACCCTCGACTGGCTCATCCTCCGCCGCCATGCCCGCCAAATCCTCCCCGTCATCGCCATCGGCCTCCTCCTCACCCTCCCCATCGTCATCACCACCACCCTCGTCCAGCCCGCCCATTCTCTCACCTTCAAACCCGCCCTCTGGCAACGCCCCCTCATCGCCGCCGACGCCCTCACCTTCTACCTCCGCCAACTCGTCGCACCCTTCTCCCTCGCCATCGACTACGGCCGATCCCCACAGTGGCTCTGCTCCTCCTGGCATCTCTACGTCGCCTGGATCATCCCCGCCGCCCTCGCCGCACTCCTCCTCAAACTCGGCCCCGGCTTCTTCGCCGCCTCCCTCTGCCTCTTCGTCACCTCCCTCCTTCCCGCCCTCGGCTTCGTCTCCTTCGACTTCCAAAGCTACTCCACCACCGCCGATCACTACCTCTACTTCGCTATGCTCGCACCCGCTCTCCTCCTCGCCGCCTTCGTCCACCACCGGGCAGGCCCCCGCATCACCGCCGCCGTCTCCGCCGCTCTCCTCCTCGCCGCCACCCTCAGCTTCAAGCAGTGCCTCATCTGGCAAAACTCCGAGTCCCTCTTCACCCACACCCTCCGCGTCAACCCCAACAGCCTCGCCGCAAATGTCAACCTCGGCAACCTGCGCTCCAACGCCGCCGCCAACGCCCAACAACAGGGAAACAACCAAGACGCCGAACGATTCGCCTCCCACGCCATCTACCTCTATCTCCGCGCACTCCAGACCAACCCCAACGACTGGCAAGTCCACAACAACCTCGCACTCGCCTATAAACTCCGCCGCCAGTTCCAACAGGCCGCTATCCACTTCCGCCACGCCCTCCAACTCCACCCCAACTCTCCCCAACTCCACACCAGCCTCGGCAGCATGCTCGGCACCCTCGGCCACCTCGACGCCGCGATCGCCCAGTTCCACGCCGCACTCGCCATCGACCCCGATTACACCCCCGCTAAAGCCAACCTCGCCAAAGCCCTGCAAATGAAACAACCCACAACAGAAAAATAGGATTCGCGCCAGTCTCTTTCTCGGATGCCAACTATGACTCAACTCAAAAACCACTTCCGCAATACGTTCCTCGCCGGCATCTTCGCCGTCATCCCCATCGCCGTCACCGCCTTCGTCATCTGGTACGCCGAAACCAAGACCCGCGCACTCTTCCAGGTCACCATCCCCTTCCTCGGCGTCGCCATCGCCATCGCCTCCATCTACGCCCTCGGCCTCGCCGTCTCCAGCTTCCTCGGTAAATGGACCCTCCAACTCCTCGATCGCTCCCTCGCCAAAATACCCCTCCTCCGTGAAGCTTACTCCGCCTGGAAACAGGTCCTCATCACCCCCGGCGGCTCCGCAGGTATCTTCGCTAAAGTCGTCCTCGTCCCCGAAGGCAATAACCGCTGGGCTATCGCCTTCACCAGCGGCGACATCCTCCCCAACCACACCGCCTGCGTCTTCGTACCCGCCGCCCCAAACCCCACCTCCGGCCGACTCTACCTCCTGCCCGCCGACCATCTCCGACACCTCCCCGTCTCCACCGAAAACGCATTCAAAATGATCCTCTCCGGCGGTAACTTCATCCCCGATAACCTCCTGCCTCCACCCTAACGCCCCGACACCCGCCCCGAGGTCTCCACATAATCCACACCCGCCCTCAACAACGCCTCGTTGATCTCCTTAATGTGCTCATGGTCCCGTGTCTCCATGATCACGTTCACCGCCACCCGCGCCACATCCGCAGGACCAAAACTCCGATCGTGCGATACCTCCTTGATGCTCGCCCCCGTCTCCGCAATCTGCGCCAGCAACTTCGCCAACGACCCAGGACGATCCGATATCTGCGCAAAAACCCGCCACAACCGCCCCTCTGCCGCCAGCCCCCTTTCAATGATCCTCGCAATCAGCGTCACATCAATATTCCCCCCCGATAACACCAGCACCACACGCTTCCCTTCCAACCCCAGACTCGGATCCACCGCCGCCGCCAGCGGCGTCGCCCCCGCTCCCTCCAAAACCATCTTCTCCATCTCCAGCAACCTCAACACCGCCGACGCAATCTGCGCCTCATCCACCAAAACGATCTCGTCCACCACCTCCTTCGCTATCTCGTAACATATCGGCCCAGCCTGCGCAATCGCCAATCCGTCCGCCAGCGTCGGCTGCGTCTGAATCGTCGTCACCGCACCCCGATGCAACGACTCGCACAACGTCGGCGCATACCTCGGCTCAGCCCCGATCACCCTCACCCTCGGCTTCTTCGCCTTCATCGCCTTCCCGATCCCCGCAATCAAACCCCCACCCCCCACCGGCACAATCACCGCATCCACCTCCGGCACATCCTCCAATATCTCCAGACCCAGCGTCCCCTGCCCCGCAATGATGTCCAAATCATTAAACCCATGAATAAACATCAGCCCCCTCTCCTCCGCCAACCCCAGCGCCCTCGCCTTCGCTTCATCATACGTCTCCCCGTGCAAAATCACATTCGCCCCAAACGACCGACAATTCGACACCTTCACAATCGGCGCCCATTTCGGCATCACCACCGTCACCCCAACCCCCAGCGACTGCCCATGATACGCCAACGCCAACGCGTGATTCCCCGCCGACGCCGTTATCACCCCCGCGATCTTGCCCCCCTCCAGCAGCAGCTTCAGCTTGTTCCTCGCTCCCCGCTCCTTGAACGAACCCGTCATCTGCAAATGCTCCAGCTTGCAGTAAACCTCCGCCTTGCACAGCCGCGATAACGATAACGAATACGGACACGGCGAATGGTAAATCGAATCCTTCACCCGCTCCCGTGCCGCCTCAATGCCCGCCAGCGTCAGTAGATTGCCCATCCCCCAATTCTACACTCCCTCCCCACTTTTTCCCCCCTCACGCCGCCGCGTGTTTCGCCCCCTTCATGATCCAATTCCGAATCGCCGTCGTCGCCGACTCCCAACTGCTCGTCCTCACCTTCAAAAATGCGTGAAACAAACCGTCCATCGCCTTCGACAAATCTCGCAACATCCCGATCCGCTCCTCAAATAGCACCCTCGCATCCTCCGCTTCCTCCACCTCCGGCATCACCAGTCCCGACACCGCCATGCTCTCCGCCGATAACGTCAACTGGAACTGCTGCCCCCCGTTCTCCAATATCATCCCCACCCGCCTCGGCAACTTCCCCGATCGCAATCCGTCCCTCGCCTCCGGCATCCGGGTCGGCCCCTCCCCCCGCAACGAGTCCTTCCCCGTCTGCCCATACGCGCATTCCAACTCCAACGCCTTGTCCAACACAACCGCCACCTCCTTCGCCTCCTCCGTCTTGATCGTCCCCCCGTGCAACTCCACCTGATGCCACAACCACAACAAATACTCATTCCCCAGAAAATCCTTCGGCTGCGGCCCCTTCAAACACCACGGATACTCCGGCATCTGCCCCTCCCCCTCAGGCCCCTCCACAAACCGCGTCGGTCTCAAATCCTCATAATCCCGCTTCTTGTGATGCTTCTCAAAGTACCGCTCCGCCAACGCCCCAGCCGTCATCGGCTCTAGCGTCACCGAAAACGTCCTCTCGAATATCTCCAACAGCTTCTCGCTGTCCCCCGAACCCACCCCACAATACACCGTCCGCCCAGGAAAATCCCACAACACCGGCCACAGCTTCGACCTCCGAAATCGCCCCGACCTCAAGTCCTCGTCAACCCTCCGCCTGACTACATCCTTCACTTCCCGCCTCTGCAACTTCGAAATGTGCCCCGATGGATTCCCCGCCGCCGTGTTCTCCTCTTCAATCATCTGGTACGCCCGCTTCAACGCCCCCGGCACTCGGTTCGTGTCCACCCTCAACGCAAAATGCAACGCCTCGTTGAACACGTTGTGCTCAAACGAAAACTTCCCGTCCAAAATGTGCCGACCCCCACACCATCCATACTCAATCTCCTCCGGCGTATGCTCCGACTCCTTCAACGTAAACTCCGCCAGACCATCCAGGTGCGACTGCTCTACCGACTTCGCTTGCTGCCCCGTCACCGCAAAGCGACCAAACGCAACCGTTCCAGACCCAAATCCCATAGCCACTTCCTCTCATTCTTCAACACCTGCCCCCAACGCCGGCAATCATCCCGGCCTCGAAAATCGAACGGCGGATCGTAGCGTCGCCACGCTAAATTGCCAGCCTCCCCCCTCACACCCAAACCCCCTTTTTCGTGGTGGCAGGTAAGCGCGCGCGGTATACTGGACACCGCGAACAATTGTCCATCTCGCCCCAGCGCGGATTCGCCCGTTCTTTGTCAGCCGCGTTGCTCCACTTCAGAACGGCCTCTCCGTTCCCTGGCTGTGTGGCGATCGTGTCTCGTCTCAAGGAGAGCCTCATGAATACCCACAACATCCCACGAACATCCACTCGCCCCCCACTCCTTCCCCCACCACCGCCAAAACCCCACCCCAACACCGAGCGGCTCGAACCCCGCATGCTCCTCACCGGAGTGCTCGCCAACGACCTCTCCGACACCTCCTTCGCCGAACCCTTGACCGGCGACCTCGTCCAGGACTGGGTCCCTTATGTCCCCACACCCGAACAAACAAGGTTGCTCGCCCACTCTGTCGGCGACCAGACCGCCGTCAAACTCGCCCTCTGTTTCGACTCCCCCGCATACCGCGTCCAGGACTGGGGACTCGTCAAACAGGACGGCAATTCATTCTTCGTCGACGCCAAGGTCGAAGCCTGGACCGGGCCCATCATTCAGGCAATCCTCCCCACAACCCTCGTCCATCAATACGACCTCGGCAAACTCGACCCCAACGCCAAATACCACTTCACCTTCCAAGCCTGGGGGAAAGACGTCCAAACGCTCTTCTTCTCCGTCCCACCACAAACCCCCATCGTCTCCATCACCGCACAGCCCCTCGAAATCCGCGAGCCCATCGCCTCATCCGATTCCCCCCTCGTTCCCTCAAAAGTCACCGTCTTGCGAACAGGTCCCACCGCCCAACCCCTCGACGTCAACCTCCAACTCGCCGGCACCGCCACACCCGCCGCCGACTATGACATCGCCGACGCCTTCACCCAAACACTCCCCGACCCCCTCCAGGTTCAGATCCCCGCCGGACAAGCCTCCGCCACTTTCCTCCTCGTCCCCCTCCAAGATGACCTCATGGAAGGCAACGAAACAATCGTTCTGAAGTTGGCTGAAAGCACCTCTTACCGCATTGGATCCCCCGCATCCGCGATGATAACCATTATCGATGCACCCTCCCCGCAGTTGCCCGTCGTCGCTATCAAGGCCTCCGATCCCCTCGCCAAAGAGCCTGATCCCCGCACCATGGGACCCCTTCCCTCCCCGGCAGACCCGGGCGCCTTCACGGTCGTCCGATCTGGTGCACTGGACCATCCACTTATGGTCACGCTCTTCGCCTCCGGATCCGCCGACCATTCCGATTATCACATCGAGCCGCAGTATCCCGTCTACACCTTCGCCCCCTTGCCACCGGGACAGTTCCTCGCCTACTTCCCCGAAGGCATCTCCACCTCCACCCTCAACGTCATCCCCCATGGCGACAATCTCGTCGAAGCCGACGAGTCCCTCGTCATGAACATCCTCAAAAACTCCAGATACTCCGTCGGAACCCCCGACGCCGCCCGCGTCCTCATCCAGGACGCCACCTCCGATCAGTGGATCCCCTACCTCCCAACACCCGAACAAACCGATCTCGCCGTCAACACCGCCCAGGGATTGACCACCGCAACCGTCACCCTCCAGTTCAGCTCCCCAGGATTTGCCGTCCGCGACTGGGGACAGCTCCGCCAATCAGCAAACCAGTTCCTCGTCGACGCCAAAATCGAACAGTACACAGGCCCCGTCCCCATGGTCGTCCCCCCACCCGTCTCCCATCCCTACCCCCTCGGCTCACTCCCCGCAGGCGATTATGCCTTCACCTTCCAGACATGGGGCAAAACCATTCAAACCCTCCGCTTCACCGTCGACGCCCCCACCCCAGCACTCTCCATCGTCGCCGCTAAACCCGTCGCCACCGAACCCGTCCGCGGCGGACCCCAACCACGCCTCGGTCTCTTCAACCTCAACCGAACAGGCCCACTCGACTCCGACCTCATCGTCCAACTCACCGCCACCGGCTCCGCCACCCGGAGCGACGACTACCTCTTCGGCCCCTTCGATATCGGCCCCTTCACCAACCCAATCACCGCCGTCATCCCCGCAGGCCATGCCTCCGTGCCCATCCCCGTCCTCGCCAAAGCCGATGACCTCGTCGAAGGCATCGAAACCGTCATCCTCACCATCTCCCCCGCCGATCTCTATCACGTCACCTCCTCCTCCAGCGCATCCGTCCGCATCCTCGACACCCCCTCCCCATTCATCCGCGTCCGCGACCCCAAAGGCGGCCCAGATCAACACATCTCCGTATCCCTCCCCGATGAATCCGGCAAACTCGACCTCGCACAAAATACCCTCATCGTCCAACTCCCCGATGAACAGGAATTCCCCACCATCCTCACCCACATCGCCAATCTCGCCCGAATCGGTCGAAACGGCGGTCCCTGGACCGGCTCCGGAATCACCTCCAGCGCCGCCGCCAACAACCCCAACATCGGCCTCGCCATACTCCCCAACCTCGACTCCCAGCAAATCCGCGTCCAACTCGCCTACTACGGCGACGCCAATGGCGATGCCACCGTCAACGCCGACGACTACTTCCTCATCGACTCCGGCTTCCTCACACAACAACCCGGCTGGCATAACGGCGACTTCAACTACGACGGCCTCATCAATGCCGATGACTACTTCCTCATCGACTCTTCCTATATCGCTCAGTTCACCCCCCTCCCCGATGACTCCCTCTCAACTCTCGCCGCCTCCGCTCTCCCCAACCCAGACCCCGATTCCATCCTCTCCCAACTCTTCTCCACTTCGCCCGTCCTGGCCCCCTGAAATCCACTACCCCGCTCGCCCGCTCGCCACACCTTCGCCATCGCTCCTCCCTGGCCCCTCCTAATACACCCCCTCTCTACGCCCCATACCCTCCCCCAGCTAAACCAACAAGAACGCCACCCCACCCCATTTCCCAACCTCTTGCTCTGCCACTTCACTACCCCCTCAACGAGGGCTATCATCCCTCAATGCGATACACCACCTCCTCTGCCGTGCTCATCGCTCTCCTCGCCTCCTTTGCCTTCGCCGCCACCCCCCCCCGATGACTGGCCCGCCTTCCGCGGTGCCCACCGCCTCGGCGTCTCCACCTCCGCTAACCTCCCCCTCACCTTCGGCCCCACAGAAAACATCCTCTTCAAAACCCCTCTCCCAGGACCCGGCGCCTCCAGCCCCATCATCGTCGGCCAACGCATCTTCCTCACCTGCCACACCGGCTACGCCGTCCCCGGCCAGCCCCAAGGCGAAATCGAATCCCTCAAACGACACCTCCTCTGCCTCAACCGCGACGACGGCAAGATCCTCTGGACCCGCGATGTCCCCGCCAAACTCCCCGAATCACCCACCATCCGCGAAAACCATGGCTACGCCTCCGCCACACCCGCCGCCGACTCCCAACGCGTCTACGCCTTCTTCGGAAAATCCGGCGTCTTCGCCTTCGACCACAACGGTAACAAAATCTGGCAAGCCGACGTCGGTTCCAAAATCAGCGGCTGGGGCTCCGCCGCCTCCCCCGTCCTCTACAAAAACCTCGTCATCGTTAACGCCAGCGTCGAATCCGACGCCATCATCGCACTCGACTCCCACTCCGGCCGCGAAATATGGCGCGCCCCAAACATCCGCGAATCATGGAATGCTCCCATCTTCGTCACGCCCCCAAACGGCCCCACCGAACTCGTGGTCGCCGTCGTCGGCAAAATCCTCGGCCTCGACCCCGACTCCGGCAAACAACTCTGGTCCTGCGACACCAACATCCGCTGGTATATGGTCCCAGGACTCTGCACCGACGGCACTAACGTCTATGCCATCGGCGGCCGATCCAATGACGCCCTCGCCGTCCGCTCAGGCGGACGCGGTGACGTCACTCGCTCACACCTCCTCTGGACCATCAAAAAAGGCGCCAACGTCCCCTCCCCCGTCCTCCACGATCGTCACCTCTACTGGATCAACGAAAACCAGGGCATCGCCTATTGCGCCGACGCCAATACCGGCAAAATCCTCTACGAACAACGCATCCCCAACGCCGACATGATCTACGCCTCCCCCATCATTGCCGACGATCGACTCTATTACATCACCCGCACCGGCCGCATCTTCATCCTCGCCGCCAAACCCGCCTACCAACTGCTCGCCTCCATCGACATGCGCAACAACGGTGCCTTCAACGCCTCCCCAGCCGTCGCCTCAAACCGCCTCTACATCCGCTCCGACCGCTTCCTGTTCTGTTTCGGCAAAAACTAGACCCCAAATGCCCCTCACTGCATCGTCCGCTGCACCCTATCTGCCTTCCCCACCAATAACTCCACAACTTCCCGCACTCCTCCAAACCCAAATTACCCAGCTTGCCAAAGACGATTCCGTTTGCGTCCACACCGGAAGCAAGATATCATAGGTGCGTCTTGCCTAATCGTCGGCACCACTGGGCTTTACTGCAAGCCACCGTCGGTGATCCCGGTCCGGCAAGCCTTGTATCCCCCGAGGGCAAAGTCTGACAACATGGAGTAGCACATGCCTCTTGCATCAGCAGTCCCCAGCAAGACGGTTTTTCACCACCTGCTTCAAGCCTGCATCAACCAATCCCTACGACATATATACCGCACCAAAACCGCCTTATGCCCGCAATCCCTGCCTCCCATTGAACCTCTCGAGCAACGCCGACTCCTCGCCGTACCCCCCATCATCACGGAGTTCCTCGCCAGCAATCACAATGGCCTTCAGGACATCCAAGGCGACACCTCCGATTGGATCGAGATCTACAATCCCAACACCACCGCAATCAACCTCCAAGGATACAAACTGATCAATGGGCCCACGGATGATCCCATGGACCGTACCGAATGGGTCTTTCCTTCCACGCCACTCAACGGCAACTCCTACGCCATCGTCTATGCCTCCGGAAAGGTCCCCGCGCCCGCCGGTCAACCTCTGCACGCATCCTTTGAACTTGATGGCGATGGCGAGTACCTCGCCCTCGCAGACCCCGCCGGGAACATCGTCTCCGAATTCTCCCCCGGCTATCCCGAACAACGCTCCGATATCTCCTATGGCCTGCAGTCAGCCACCCCCCCCACCACCACGCACCTCACCCTCGGATCATCCCTCAAAACAACCGTCCCAACCAATGACACCCTCGCCCTCGACTGGACCAATCGCCTCTTCAATGACGCGACCTGGACCAGCGGTGCCAACGGCCTCGGCTTCGAAACCAACATCGGCGCCTCACTCCCCAATGAAACCGAAAGCAACAACGACTACACAACCGCCAACGACGCATCCGCCAATTTCGCGCCGCTCACCGGCAATCTCTACCATATGGCCATCCGCGGCGAGTCGCTGGCCTCCAATCAGCCCGACTTCTTCCGAATCGGATCCCTCGACGTCGGTGACATCTTGACCATCGCCCTCTCAGGCGCCGGTTCTTCTCGCGGCAGCATGGGCAACAGCTACGTCGAACTCTACCGCCGAAACAACAACGTCTTCAACCCCGTGCTCGTGGCGAGCAACGACGACGGCGGGCCCGGCGGTAACACGGATTCCCTCATCCACCGCCTTACCATTGCCAATGCCGATACCTACTACGTGAAAGTCAGGCCGGCAGCCGACCCCGGCGGAACCTACGACCTCTCCCTGTGGCTCGAAAACACCGACACCGCCCCCACAACCACCGGAACTATGTTCCAGGAGTCCGAGCCCAACGACTCGGCCTACGCCGCCGACAACGTCTCCGCCAGCTGGCGGGCCACAGAGTATCGCTCTCGCACCCGCGGCACCGCCGGCTCCAGCGACGACCACTTCAAGTTCAGGTTCACCGCCGGAGACCTCATCACCGTCTATCTCGATTCCACCGGCGCCGCCGGAGCCATGGATGCCAGCGTCTATCTCCTCGACTCCTCCGGTCAAACCATCGCCTCCGACGACGGTTCCTCCTCCGCCTCCTCTCCCTACAACGATGACGCCGCCATCTACGCCTACCGCATCCCCGCCACCGGCATCTACTACGTCCGCATGCAAACAAACAGCGGTTCGGGCAGCCCGGTATACAATCTCGACGTCTACCTTACCTCCTCCACCCCTCCCCCCACTACAGCCGCCTACTCCGACCTCATCAAGACCAACATCGAACCCCAAATGGCCGGCAAAAACTCCACCGCCTACGTCCGCTTTCCCTTCCACGTCGACGACGTCAGCGTCATCACCTCCCTCACTCTCCGCATGAAATACGACGACGGCTACGCCGCCTACATCAATGGTCAGTTGGTCGCCACCCGCAATGCGCCCGATACCCTCACCTACAACTCCGCGGCCACTTCCTCCCGCACCCCCAGCCAGGCAATCGTCTTCGAAGATGTTGACATCTCCGCCTTCAAAACTGCCCTCGTCGTCGGAGATAACGTCCTCGCTATCCATGGCCTCAATGCCTCCAACGACAACTCCACCTTCCTCATTCTCCCCGAATTGGTCAGCACCCTCATCACCACCATGCTCCCCCAGTATTACGCCACACCCACCCCCGGCCAACCCAACCGTGAAGGAACACTCGGTCTCGTCGCCGATACCAAATTCGACCACGACCGCGGCTTCTACAACGCCCCCTTCGACCTCACCCTCTCCACCTCCACCGAAGGCGCCCAGATCCGATATACCCTCGACGGAAAGGCCCCAACCGCCACCACCGGCCTCGTCTATACCCAGCCCATTCGCATCGCCGCCACAACCACCATCCGCGCTGCCGCCTTCAAGGCGGGCTACGTCCCCACTAACGTCGATACCCAAACCTACCTCTTCCTCGACGACGTCATCCGACAGTCCCCCACTGGCTCCCCACCCTCCGGCTGGCCCTCCAGCTGGGGCAGCAATGTCGTCAATTACGGCATGGACCCCGACATCGTCAACAACGCCGCATACAAAGACACCATCAAAAACGACCTCCTCACCATCCCCACTTACTCCATCGTCATGGACTTGAATGACCTCTTCAGTCCCACCACCGGCATCTATGCCAATCCGAGCGGAGAGGGAAAAGCATGGGAGCGACCCATGTCCCTCGAACTCATCTACCCCGATGGCAGTAAAGGATTCCAGGAAAACGGCGGAATACGCATCCGCGGCGGTTACAGCCGAAGCACCGCCAACCCAAAACATGCCTTCCGACTCTTCTTCCGCGACGAATATGGCGCAGGAAAACTCAAATTCCCCGTCTTCGGTCCCGATGGACCCCGTGAGTTTGACTGCTTCGACCTCCGCACCTTCCAAAACTACTCCTGGAGCTTCGACGGCGATTCCAGGGGCGTCTTCATCCGCGACGTCTTCTCCCGCGATACCCAACTCGCCATGGGAAGCCTCAGCGAACGCGGCGACTACTGCCACCTCTACATCAACGGACAATACTGGGGACTCTACAACACCTGCGAGCGACCCGAAGCCTCCTGGGCCGCCAGTTACCTCGGCGGTTCCCCCGACGACTACGACGTCATCAAGGTCGAAGCGGGTCCCTATACCATCAACGCCACCGACGGTGATATGGCGGCCTGGACTCGCCTCTGGAATGCCGCCAAGGCCGGACTCAGCTCCGACGCCGCCTATTTCAAAATCCAGGGCCGAAACCCCGACGGTTCCATCAATCCCGCCTACGAAAACCTCCTCGACGTCGACAACCTCATCGACTACATGCTCGTCATCCTCTACGGCGGCAACCTCGACGCCCCCATCTCCAACTTCCTCGGAAACACGAACCCCAATAACTTCTACGCCTATCGCAAACGCGACGGCACCGCAGGCGGCTTCCGCTTCGTCGCCCACGACTCCGAACACACCCTCCTCAACGTCAACGAAAACCGCATGGGACCCTATTCCGCCGGCAACACCCTCGACAAAAGCAACCCCCAGTGGCTCTGGCAGCAGTGCATGGCCAACGCCGAGTTCAGACTCAAGGTCGCCGACCACGTCCACAAAGCCTTCTTCAATGGCGGTGTCTTCTACGTCGACCCCGTCAATTCCCGCTGGGACCCCGAACACCCCGAACAAAATGTCCCCGCCGCTCGTTTCATGGCACGCAAAAACGAGATCGACCGCGCCGTCGTCGGTGAATCCGCACGATGGGGCGATTCCAAGGTCGCATCTCCCCTCAACCGCAACTCCACCTGGGTCAGCGCCGTCAACACCATTCTCAACAGCTTCTTCCCTCAACGCTCCGCCGTCGTCCTCTCACAACTCAAGGCCAAACAACTCTACCCAACCGTCAATGCGCCTACATTCAGCCAGTTCGGCGGAACCATCACCTCCGGCTTCGCCCTCTCCATCACCGCCGGATCAGGAACCATCTACTATACCCTCGATGGATCCGACCCCCGTTCGCTCGGCGGCGCCGTCGCCCCAACCGCTCTCACCTATTCCAACCCCATACCCCTCAACCAAACCACCAACGTCAAGGCAAGACTCCTCAGCGGCGGCGTCTGGAGCGCCTTGGTCGATGCCTCCTTCTCTCTCGACATGTCCGCCCTGCGGGTCACCGAAGTCATGTACGACCCCCAGCCTCCCGACGCCGGCCCCTTCCCCGCCTCCGATTTCGAGTTCGTCGAAATCCAAAACACCGGTGCCGCAACCATCGATATCCTCGGTGCCAGACTCACCAATGCCATCGATTTCACCTTCAACTCCCAAACCCTCAACCCGGCCGATCGCTACCTCCCCCCAGGGCAACGCATTGTCGTTGTCAAGAATTCTGCCGCCTTCCTCACTCGCTATGGAAACACAACCCCCGATGGCAACCCAATCCGCATCGCAGGACCCTATGACGGAAAACTCGACAATGCCGGCGAAACCCTCCAACTCGAAGGACCCCTCGGTCAGTTGATCCAACAGTTCACCTACAACAACTCTTGGCTCCCACTCACCAACGGCCAAGGCTTCTCAATGGTCGCCGTCGATCCCCTCGCCACCAACGCCGTCTTGAGCACCAAGCCGGGCTGGCGACCCAGTTCCATGCCCCTCGGATCCCCGGGCGCCGACGACCCCGGACTTAACCCCGATTCCCTCGTCATCAACGAGATCATGTCCCACCCCATCGACGGCGGCGGCACCTGGATCGAACTCCTCAACACCACCCCAAACGACATCAACATCTCCGGCTGGTTCGTCAGCAACGCCTCCGACAATCTCACCCTCCTCCAACTGCCCCAAGGCACCATCGTCCCCGGCAACGGCTTCCGCATCCTCACCAACGCCGAGCTGGGTTTCGCTTTCAACCCCCTCGGCGGTCAATTCCATATATCCTCCAACTACAACGGCCTGCCGGGTGGTTACCGCGAATCCGCCCTCTTTGGACCGGCCGAGCCCGGCGTCACCTTCGGCCGCTACACCAAAACCACCGGCAAAAGCGATTTCGTCGCCATGAGCGCCGTCTCCCGAAACCAGCCCAACGCCTACCCCCTCATCGGACCCGTCGTCATCAACGAAATCATGTATCACCCCACCGCCGGCAACCTCGAATACATCGAGCTGCTCAATCTCACCAGCCAAACCCTCCCTCTCTACGATCCTGCCCACCCCCAAAATACATGGAAATTCACCAGCGGACTCCAATTCGCCTTCGCCCCCGGCGATGAAATCCCCGCCAATGCCTACGTATTGGTCGTCCCCATCGACCCCCAAACCTTCCGCTTACAATACGACATCCCCGCAGAGGTCCCCATCTTCGGCCCTTACCTCGGTGTCCTCAATGGCGCCGGCGAGCCCATCGAGTTGTCCAAGCCCGCCGAACCCCAATCCGACGGCACCGTCCCCTACATCCTTGTCGAACGCATCAAATACGACAACAAATTCCCCTGGCCAACAAAACCCGATGGAACAGGGCCCTCCCTCGCTCGACTCGAACCAGCCTCCTACGGCAACGACTCCGTCAACTGGGTCTCCGACTTCGTCGGCGGAACACCAGGCCGCGAAAACCGCGGACAAGTCCTCCCACAGATGACCCTGGGTGCCTCCTCCGGCGTCGTCAACGTCGGATTCGCCTTCAACCGAAATGCCTCCTTCACAGATCCCAACGAGGGACAGACTTGGACCGCAACCGTCGATTGGGACGAGGGCGCGGGGCCCGAACCCCTCCCCCTCAATCCCGACCAGACCTTCAAGCTCTCCCATGTCTTCTCCGTCCCAGGCGTACGCACCGTCGTCGTCACCATCACCGATAGCGCCGGCGGATCCTCCGTCTCCAGCATTGCCGTCTCCGTCATTCCAACCAAATGGCAAGGAACATCCGGACCCGACAACTACACCATCCGCCTCGACACCTCCAATACCTACCTCCAGTTCTTCGCAAACGTCCCCACCACCGGACAACCCACCTTCTCCCTCATTAAGGACCTGGTCAGCACCGTCACCTTCCTCGCCGGCGACGGCGACGATGTCCTCACCATCGATCTGTCCAACGGCAACGCCCTCCCCATCAACGGCATCCTCTTCGACGGTGGACCCCATGACCAATCAGGCGAACTCCTCCGAATCCTCTGCGATGGCTCCAACCTCATCGAGTATGCCCCCAGTCCCGAACAGACCGGCGATGGAACCATCACCGTCGACGGCCAACTCATCTCCTTCACCAACGTCGAGTCCTTGATCACCCACTCCCCCGACACCTTCAAGCTCACCACCCAGAGCCTCTCCGATCATCTCCTCGTCGAAAGTCCCGGAATCGCACAAACCCGCATCTCCGGTAACAGCGGCGCGGCCCTCACCCCAGTCGTCGTAACCAACGTCAATACCCTCATCCTCGACACCGGCGCCATCGAGGCCGACGCCGGCGATGACACCATCACCATCTCCGCGTCCGGCCTCGACCCCTCCAAGTCCCAGACCCTCATCACCGCCGTCGGCGTCGGAAACAACCACCTGATCGTCAATGGAGGCATTACTGCCATCCAAACCTCCTCCGGTTCGCACAATCTCGGCGTCACCCTCAACAACGCAACATCCATCACACTCAACGCAGGCCAGGAACTCGCTTCCCTCAACATCAACCACTCCGCTCGCGCCACCCTCGTCTCCCCAACCCGACAAGCCCTACGCCTGCGCAATTTGAACATCACCGCCAACGCCGTCCTCGACCTCGCCAGCAGCGACCTCATCATCCAAAGTGACCCCGATCACAAACTCCAACTCCTCCACTCCGTCGAGTCCTACATCGGTTCCGCAAGAAACAACCCCTCAGGCCCATGGCTCGGTACCGGCATCACCAGCAGTGCGGCAATCGCCAACGGCCTCACAGGCCTCGCCGCCCTCCTCAACGACCGCGATCAGACCGCCGTACCCTTCGTCACCTACTTCGACTCCCAGGTCGTCGACATCAACTGCATCCTCGTTAAGTACACCTGGAACGGCGACGCCAACCTCGATGGCATCATCAATGCCAGCGACTACTTCCAGGTCGACTCCGGTTTCATCACCCAAAGAAAGGGCCATTACAACGGCGACTTCAATTACGACGGAGCCGTCAACGCCGACGACTATTTCATGATCGACAGCGCCTTCATCGGCCAGACTTCACGAATGTCCCAAACCGACCTGCCAAAACCCCTGCCCCTCATGCCCCACGCCCTTCCCTCACCTAAACAAGACCCGGTGCAACCCCTCCTGGCTACCTTGTTCTCGACCCAGCCCGTGCTCGCCTGACAACCGCCCCCCCCGCCAACGTCCTATAACGGTCCACGCCCCCGGCAAAACCAGCCCTCACATAATCGCTGCATTCCCCGAGATTATGCTTGAATTGCCCCGCATTTGAGGCAGAATTGCATCGGCTGTCGCTCGCCTGATTTGCAGCACCGTGGAGACACTAGCACCCCGTGCGAGGACAGACGAGGGTACGCACGCCGGTGGTCTTCACTCACCCAGCCATGGTGCTCGCTTTCTCGCGCCCGGGCAAGCGAATGCCTATTGGAGGACTCCATGCAACGAAGGCTGCCAACACCGGCCAGGTCCCGTTCCGTTCTGTCCCGTGCCAAGGCAGTCCTCGCAAATGCTCTCCGCTCAGCATGCCCGCATCTCAGGCAAACCACCGCCTGCCAACCCTCCCCAGTCGATCCCCTCGAACCCCGCATGCTCCTCGCCGCTAACCTCACCATCACCGAGTTCATGGCGTCAAACACCTCCACACTCGCCGACAAGGACGGCGACTACTCCGACTGGATCGAAATCCACAACCCCGGACCATCGGCCGCCAGCCTCAACGGATACCACCTCACCGACAACCCCACAAACCTCAGCAAATGGACTTTCCCCGATGTGACCATCCCGCCCGATGGGTACCTGGTCGTCTTCGCCTCAAACAAAAACCTCCGCGACCCCGGACAGGAACTCCACACCAATTTCAACCTCAACACAAGCGGAGATTACCTCGCCCTCGTCGAGCCCGACGCACTCACCATCCTCTCCCAGTTCGGCGATGAATATCCTGACCAGGAGTCCGACATCTCCTACGGCGTTGACCCCTCCGCCTCCGAAACCACACTCCGCTATTTCGCCACACCCTCCCCCTTTCACCCCAACGCACGCTCCGAGGTCGTCATCAACGAGATCCACTACAACCCCGACATCGATACCGAACTCGTCGAATTCATCGAACTCCACAACCCCGGGACCGCCGCCGTCGATCTCTCCAACGCCTCCTTCACCAATGGCATCTCCTACACCTTCGCCCCAGGCACATCCCTCGCCCCGGGCGCCTATCTCGTCGTCACCCAGAATCCCGCCGCCTTCCAGAAAAAATTCGGCGCCTCCGCCCTCGGACCCTGGACCGGCCTCCTCGCAAACGACGGCGAAACCATCACCCTCCAAAACCGCTCCGGCGGAACCCTCGACAAAGTCGACTACAAGCTCGGTTTCCCCTGGCCAACCGTCGGTGACGCGCCAGGATACTCCATCGAACTCATCAACCCCGATCTCGACAACAACCTCGGCGGCAACTGGCGAACCCACGCACCCTACAACCCCGGAACAGGTACTACCCTCTTCTCCAACGGCGGCGCCTGGAACTTCCGCAAGGGAACCTCCGAAGCCTCAACTCCTAAAGAAGCCTGGCGCGAACTCAATTTCCCTCAGGATGCAACCTGGTACTCCGGCGCCGGTCCCATCGGCTACGACGGCAACAACGCCTTCTCCGGCAGCCCACAACTCGCCGACATGCGATCCCTCTATTCCTCCTTCTTCATGCGCAAAACCTTCACCATCGCCGACCCCTCCCAGATCAGCTCCCTCCGACTCGAAGCCATGTATGACGATGGCTTCGCCGTCTGGATCAACGGCCAGTGGGCCCACACCCAAAACGTCGCCTCCACCACCCCGGGTGACACCGCCAACCGCAATCCAAACTGCACCGACCTCGCCAGTGGACCTGCCCGCGAAAGCAACGCCTTTGATACCTTCCTCCTCAATTCCGCCGTCCTCAGCTACCTCGTCCCCGGCACCAACGTCATCGCCGTTCAAGTCTTCAACACCAACGTCGGCGGCAGCAGCGATGCCTTCTTCGACGCCCGACTCATCGCCACCTCCGGTGACTCCGGCGGAAACAGCCCCACCCCGGCTAAGAAAAACTCCGTCTTCTCCAACAACGCCGCACCCCAGATCCGACAAGTCTCCAACTCCCCACAACAACCCGTCGCAGGCCAGCCCGTCACCATCACCGCCAAAATCACAGACCCCGACGGCGTCGCCGCCGTAGCCCTCCAATACCAGATCGTCGACCCCGGTAACTACATCGCCCTCGAAGACCCCGCCTATAACCTCCCCGCCAACTGGATTACCCTCACCATGAACGACGCCGGCCAAAATGGCGATGCCATCGCCGGCGACGCCCTCTACACCGTCGTCCTCCCTCCTTCACTCCAACTCCATCGACGACTCATCCGATATCGCATCACCGCCACCGATACCAAAGGCGCTTCCATCACCGCTCCCTATGCCGACGACCCACAACCCAACTTCGCCTACTACTGCTACACCGCTATCCCCGCCTGGAACGCCGCCATCCAGCCCGGAAGCTCCGACCCAACCAAAAACCAGGTCGTCACCTACGACTTCAACTCCATGCCCCCAGTACCCGTCTACCAACTCATCACCAAAAAACAGGCCCACATCGACTCCCAGTCCATACCCAACTCCACCTATGGCCAGTACTGGGGCGATAGCTATCTCTGGAGCGGCACACTCGTCTATGACGGCGTCGTCTACGACCACATCCATTATCGCGCCCGCGGCGGCATGTGGCGATACGCCATGGGCAAAAACATGTGGAAGTTCGACTTCAACCGCGGCCACGAGTTCCAGGCCCGCGACCAGAATGGAAACCTCTACTCCACCGGCTGGAAAAAACTCAACCTCGGCGCCAATATCCAGCAGGGTAACTTCGGCCAACGCGGCGAACAAGGCCTCTTCGAAGCCGTCGGATTCCAACTCTTCAACCTCGCCGGCTCACCCGCCTCCCGCACAGTCCCCATCCACTTCCGAATCGTCGAAAACGCCTCCGAAACCAACGGCACCTCCAACCAGTACGACGACGACTTCCAGGGCCTCTACCTCGCCATCGAGCAAATGGACGGCCGATTCCTCGACGAACACAACCTGCCCGACGGGAACCTCTACAAAATGGAATCCGGGCCCGGTGGCGGCGAATCCAATAACCAGGGACCCACTCAGCCCAGCGACAACTCCGACCTCATCGCCTTCAGCAATGCCCTCTCAGGTACCCCCTCCGAACAGTGGTGGCGAGACAACGTCAACCTCGACCAGTACTTCGGCTACCGCGCCATCGTCGAAGCCATCCACCACTGGGATATCGGCTTCGGCAAAAATTACTTCTTCTACCACGACCCCATCACCGGCAAGTGGTCCCAGCACCCCTGGGACCTCGACCTCACCTGGACCACCACCTACGAACCCGGCGGCGGCGACGCCGAACCTTTCAAAAAAATGCTCGCCATCCCCGCACTCAACATCGAGTATCAAAACCGCCTGCGAGAAATCAGAGACCTCCTCTTCAATACCGAACAGGTCGGACAAATGCTCGACGAGTACGCCAACCTCGTCGATTCCCCCAATCCCGGCGCCTCCCTCGTCGACGCCGATCGCGCCATGTGGGATTACAACCCCATCATGACCTCCAGCTACGTCAATTCCGAAAAAGCCGGCGCGGGCCGTTTCTACGAGGCCGCCTCCACCAAAACCTTCCGCGGCATGCTCCAGCGACTGAAAAATTACGTCGCTTCTCGCTCAACCTATCTCGACAACATCGCCAAAGACACCGCTATCCCCAACAAACCCTCCGCCTCCTACCTCGGATCACCCGACTACCCCATCAACGACCTCCGCTTCCAATCCTCCGCCTTCAGCGACCCCACCGGCTCTTTCGCCGCCATGCAGTGGCGAATCGCCGAGGTTAACGCCTATCAAAAATACGAAATCAACCCCAACTGGCTCAGCAACGAAATCACCTCCTACAACAGCACCATCACCATCCCCCCGGAATCCCTCACCGTCGGCCACACCTATCGCGTCCGCGTCCGCATGAAGGACTCCACCGGCCGGTGGAGCAACTGGTCCAATCCCGTCCAATTCGTCGCAGGCCCCGCCAGCCCCGGCCCAGTTGCCCAATCCCTCCGCGTCGCCGAACTCATGTACAACCCCCCACTGCCACCCACCGGCAGCCCCTACGATCGCGGCGACTTCGAGTTCATCGAACTCAAAAACACCGGTAACCAAACCCTCAACCTCCTCAACGTCTCCTTCTCCCGCGGCATCCAGTTCCTCTTCGGCGACATCCAACTGCCCCCCAACCAGTCCGTCCTCGTCGTCAAAAACCTCAATGCCTTCGCCTCTCGCTACCGCACAACCGGTATGATCATCGCCGGTCAATTCACCTCCGGTAACCTCAACGACAGCGGCGAAACCCTCGAACTCCTCGACGCCGCCGGACAACTCATTCAGAGCTTCACATACTCCGGCACCTGGTATCCCTCCGCCAATGGCCTCGGATATTCCCTCGTCCCAATCAACCCCCTCGCATCCAACGACACCCTCAGCTCCCAAAGCGGCTGGCACCCCAGCCGCATCGCCGATGGAACACCCGGCGCCGACGAAACCAACCTCCCAGACAACTCCGTCCTCATCAACGAGGCCTTAACCCATTCCGACTCCGATTCCGGCGATTGGATCGAGTTGCTCAACAACTACCACGACCCCATCGATCTCACCGGATGGTGGCTCAGCGACGACCCCGGCAACCCAGCCAAATACCAGATCCAGCCCGGATCCGTCATCCTGCCCAACGACTTGGCCGTCTTCACCCAATCCAACCACTTCGGAAATCCCACCGCCCCCGGCGCACTCCAACTCTTCGCCCTCAGCTCGCTCGGCGGCGATGAGATCGTCCTCTCCTCCGCTACCGCAACCGGCGTGTTCACAGGCTACCGCGCAACCCAGCGACTCGACGCCGCTAAAAGGAACCTTACCCTCGGCCGATATGTCACCTCCACCGGAGACGTCGATTTCACCCTCCTGAGCACCCCCACCATGGGCCATCCAAACTCGCCACCCCTCGTCGGTCCCGTCGTCATCAACGAAATCCTCTATCACCCCACCGCCGATCACGATCCCTTCATCGAATTGCATAACATCACCGACCAACCCGTCCAACTCTTCGATCCCCTCCACCCCGATAATACCTGGCGATTGGCCGGCGGAATCTCCTACGCCTTCCCCACCGAACAAATCACCCTCCAGCCAAACGAATTCATTCTCGTCGTGCCCATCGACCCCGATGCGTTCCGCACCAAACACTCGATCTCGCCGGAAATCCGCATCTTCGGACCTTTCGCCGGTGCCCTCAGTCTCACTGACGAAAATATCAAACTCATCGCGCCAAACCAACCCGCTTCCGACGGAATCGTCGCTTACCACACCGTCGATCGCGTCCACTACGACACCCTGCCCCCGTGGCCCACCCTGCCCCCGGGCGCCTCCCTCGGCCGCAAATCCGCCACCCAATACGCCAATGACCCCGCCAACTGGACCACCATCCCCAACGGCGGAAACCCCGGTCGCGACAACTTCGATTCCACTCCACCCACCGCCATCATCGCCCCCGTCACCCCAGATCCCCGAAACAACTCCGTCACTTCCATCATCATCACCCTCAGCGAGCCGGTCACAGGCTTCGACCTCTCGCACCTCATCCTCACCCGCAACGGCTCCGTCATCACTTTCACCGACCAAACCCTCACGAGCTCCGATGGCCTCACCTACACCCTCGCAAACCTCGACCCCATCACCTGGATCGAAGGCGACTACGCCCTCACCCTTAATCCCGCCGGCATCACCGACTCGGCCGGAAACGCTCTCCCCGCCCCGCCCCCCGAAAACATCACCGTCTCCTCCACCACCCTCCCCGCCCAAAGCCCCACCGACAGCTTCATCCTCCTCGCCAACAGCGGCAACCTCCAAATCTACAAGAACACCGCCCCCCCTTCACCAGCGACCTTTGTCGTCCCCCTCAATCAGATCTCCAATCTCAATCTCACCCTCGGCAACTACCGCTTCGACAACAGCCTCGACGATCTCAACCTCACCCTCACCGCCCATGCCCCCGCCAGCCCCACTCTATTGCTCCTCAACGCCCCACAACACCTCCAATCCCTCACCATCGGCGACCACGCCCAGGTCCGCCTCGCCCCAGGATCAAAACACCCCCTGCACACCCAATCTCTCATCATCGCCCCCGACGCACTCCTCGACGTCGCCGATGCCAGCGTCGTGATTTATTCGCAAACGCCCTCCGAAACCCTCACCCAGGTCTTCCATTGGATCCAGACCGCCCGGACCGGCGGATCCTGGACCGGTAACGGCATCTCCACTAGCCTCCCCACCGACTCCACAGGCATCGGCGTCGCACTCGACGACAACAACGTCCTCATCAGGTACACCTGGACCGGTGACGCTAACCTCGACGGCCTCGTCAACGCCGACGATTACTTCCTCATCGATTCCGGCTTCGTCACACAGCAAGGCGGCTATCAGAACGGCGACCTCAACTACGACAACCTCGTCAACGCCGACGATTACTTCCTCATCGACTCCGCCTTCATCACCCAGACCGGCCCACTCGCCGCCGAACAGGACCTCTTGACCCTCCACCAGCCCAGAAAACTAAACCCGCCCGCAACCCTCCTCTCCCAGTTGTTCTCCACCAAACCCCTCCTCTGACCCCCCACCCTCGACCCCAACATCTCTCTGGCACCCCCCCATTCATTGCGAGCCCACTCACCGTCCGCCACCTCTCCCCTCACCCAACCCCCGCCCAACGCCCACAGGCCCAAACCCCCTCATTTCACCCCCGCAAGCAATACCGCCAGCAGACCCTTCTGAAAATGCAGCCGGTTCTCCGCCTGCGGAAAAACAAGCGATTGCTTCCCTTCGATCACCCCGTCCGTAATCTCCAAGCCGCGGTACGCCGGCAAACAGTGCAGCACGATCGCGTGCGACGGCGCATTCGCCAGCAGCTTCTCGTTCACCTGATAGCCCGCAAAATCCGCGAGCCGACGCGCTTTCTCCCCCTCCTGACCCATCGAAACCCAGGTGTCCGTGTAAATCACGTCCGCTTCCCGAACCGCCTCGATCGGGTCGCTCGTGATCTCGAAATCCATCTCCGGAACTTGCGACATGATCCGATCCGTGTCTTCCGCCGCCAACTGATACGCCGACGGCGCCGCAAGCACGAACCGCATCCCAAATCGACCGCACGCCGTCGCCAGCGAACGCGCCACGTTGTTCCCGTCCCCAATGAACGCCACCGTGCGCCCCCCAAGCGACCCAAAGTGCTCCTCGATCGTCATCAGGTCCGCCATCGCCTGACACGGATGTGAAAAGTCCGTCAGCCCATTGATCACCGGCACCGATGACCACTTCGCCAGCTCGCTCACCTTCTCCTGCTCGAACGTCCGCACCATGATCCCGTCGCACATCCCCGATAAAACCCGCGCAACGTCCTTCACAGGCTCTCGAACTCCCAGCCCCACCTCCTCCTGACGCAGCATCATCGCCGCACCACCAAGGTGCGTCACCGCTACCGTGAAACTCACCCGCGTACGCAGGCTCGGCTTCTCAAATATCATCGCCAGAATGTGCCCCGCGAGAATCGGTTCATTGTGCCCCGCGGCCGCATACTGCTTCTTCAACCGCACCGCCACGTCCAGATAGTGACGCAATTCCTCCGACGTGCTGTCCGCTATGGTCGTGAAGTGAGTCATGATAAATCACATGATGATCTCGGTGCCTATCCCGGCCTCGGTGTAAATCTCCAACAGCAGTGCGTGCGGAATCCGCCCGTCAATTATGTGGGCCTTCGTCACGCCCCCTCGCAACGCGTGCATGCACGCCTCCACCTTCGGCAACATCCCGCTGCTGATCACCCCCGTCCGAACCATCCGCTCAATCTCCGCCACCTGCAACGACCGCACCAGACTCTCTGGATCCTTCGGATCCGACCGGATCCCGTGCGTGTCCGAAACAACCACAAGCTTCTCCGCTTTCACCGCCGCCGCTACAGCCCCCGCCGCCGTGTCCGCGTTCACGTTCAGCCGCCCACCCGCCGCGTCCCGCGCTATCGACGCGATGCACGGAATCGAGTCCGCCTGCACCAGCAATTGCAGCAGCCTCGCATTCACCGATTTCACCTCCCCCACTAGCCCAAGATCGATCCGCCGACCGTCCTCCCCCTGCAATAGCATCTTCTCCGCAAATAACACCACGCTCGACAACGAATGCAGCCCCATCGCCTCGCATCCCTGCGCCTGTATGAAATTCACTATGAAACGGTTAATGCTGTTGCACAAAACGTCTTCCGCTATCGCCAGCACCCGCTCGTCCGTGTACCGCCGACCTTGCACCATCTGCGGTACAAGCCCCGCCTGCTCCATCCGATGGTTGATCGCCTTCCCCCCTCCATGAACAAGAATCGGCTGCATCCCCACGTAGTTCATGAACACGATGTCGTTCAGAATGTTCGACAGAACCTCCTCGTCGTCCATGATCGAACCCCCCACTTTCACCACAACTATCTTGTTGTGAAACCGCTGAATATACGACAAAGCCTCGACCAGGGCGGCTGCCTTGCTGATTGCCGTGTCCATCATGCTCCAACACGCTCCATGGCAAAGCGGCGTAGTTTATGAGTCCGGCCCCCGAGTGTCAAAGCATCCGCCACCCCCGCTCTACACCACTCCCATCACAAAACCGCTGCCCACACTCCCTTACACCCCTCGCACCACCTCAATAGCAACTTCCATTAAAAAGCGGCGCTGCGCCATCGGGAAAAATAAAAAAATCTCCCCTCCACTTCCCTGGGAAATCCTCACTTCTTCCATTTCGCGCTGCGCCAAACCCGCCATTTCCGCGCAACTCCACCCTATAGATAGGAGGACTGTTATGCGCACGACCGTGGCCAACGCTCGCCACCGCCCGACTGCAGCACACAGGCTGCCGCCACCCCCGTGCCCCCTCCCCGCCCATCCATCTCCTCCCACCCCTTGCTTCCCCCGCCCCCGCGTGCTCCGCAGAACCCCATGCAACGATCCCGCGCGGTTCTCCCGCCCCCACGTACTCGCGGGCCAGGGAGGAGGCTTCGCGCAAGGCCCTCAATCAACTGCCCTCCCTTCTGCCCCTCCAACTCTGCCTTCCTCCTTCCGCCGCCTCGCCTCATCGTCCTTTCAAACCCTCCCAGCCGCGCCTTATCTCCCTTCCCCGGCCTTTCCCGTCGCTTTCGGTCGGTTTTTGTCGCTTTTCGTCGCTTTTTGCCCCTTTTT
>CAYVKG010000005.1:0-93674 GCA_964451955.1 uncultured Tepidisphaeraceae bacterium | reverse complement strand
AAGGGTACGCCGCTTTTGTTCAGTCCGCCAATCCACAGCTTTGGGTTATAGCTCCTGTTCCGCGATCGCATCACACAGCCGAACATCCCAACCACCGATTGGCTGCATGAGTTGCTCAAACACCGCCGCTGTCGTCTTGGCATCGGCCAACGCCCGGTGCGAGGCCGTCGGCACCACCCCGAGGCGACGAGAAAGCACCGGCAGCGAATTGCCGCCCCGCCCAAAACGCCGCCTCGCGATACGAACGGTATCCAGGAGCACCCCGTGCCCCAGACTGCGCCCCCAATCCATCCCCAACCGCCGAAACTCGCTTTGCAGAAAAGACAGGTCAAACCGGATGTTATGCCCCAGGATCACCGATCCCTCCAGCATCGACAACATTCTCGGCAACTGATCCCCAAACCCCGGCTGACCTTGCACCATCCCTTGGCTGATTCCCGTCAATGTCGTAACCGCCGGATTGATTCGGCGTCCCGGGTCAACGAGCTGCTGATACTCGTCCACAACCGCCCCACCCTTGACGCGCACGATCCCAATTTCGATGACTCGATCCCCGTGCGTTGCCGACACCCCAGTCGTTTCCGTATCAATCACTGCAATTGGCATCTTCCCCAGAGTATCAAGCAGCGAAAACGGCATCGCTCGATCCTCCCCCAAGAGATATCCCAACCACCGATGACCGAAAGTCCGAACTACATTTTCGTCCCGACCAGACTGGTCTCAAAGACCAGGTTGCCGTTCACGAGCCCTTGAATCTCACAGGAGAAACGCTGATGCCGATCCCATGTCTTCTGGGCCAGAATGTACAGCCGACAACCCGGTGTCACCGCCGCCCGGAATTTGCAGTCCACAACGGCCCCGAAACCTACAAATCCCTCCCATCCCATGCACTTGCGCATGTAAAACGACGCGGCCTGGGCCCCCGCCTCAATCATCAGCACGCCCGGCAGCAAAGGGCGACCGGGAATGTGCCCCGATACCCAGAATTCATCCGCTCGAACATCCTTAAACGCAATCAGCCGCTGCTTCTCTGGATCCGCGTAGACCACCCCGTTCAGTTGCTCCATGTCCCCGCGCTGTGGATTGCATTCGCGAATTACATCCTGCCCATAAAGGACCTTGTTCAGATCGATCCCTGAGATATCGAACAGAAGTTTCGGGGGCATGATTACCTGTGCTCACTAAGCAGCATGGGCGAACGCATGGTTCGCCCAAGTTCCACGGGCCAGCCCCGTAAAGTGGGTAACCGGCCAATTTACGAACTGACAATGGCTTACGGCTGAGCCACTCCGGGCTCGCTCTCCCGGCTTTCCAGTATCTTCTTGCGCACTTCCTGTGCTGCCGACTTGATGTCCTGCATCTTCTTCCGTACGCGCGTCCCCGCAGCCTTATTCCCACCCGCAGCCTTCATCACATCATCTTCGGCTTCTGCAATCAGCCGCTTCAATACCTCAAACTCCTGCATAGTACCTCCCAAAAACTCTGGAATGCGGAAAAACTCTACTGATTACCCCTTTCAGGGTCAAGCCGCGCCGCCCGATCCATTTGCCCCGTTGCCCTCGCCCCTCTGTTTTGACATCCCCCTCCATTGCACTATCATCCTCCATTTCAATATGGATATCCCCAACACGAGCACTTATGAGCAGGAACGCCGATCAAAGGCCCAGAGACTCCGTGAGCTCGGCTTGGACCCCTTCGGCGGCCAAACTCCCGGCATCCAGCCCCTCGCCTCCGTCAAGGCCCTCTACAAGCCCGAGATGGGCCACGACAGCGGCCCGGTGGTAAAAGCCGCCGGCCGTGTCATCCTCAAGCGTGACATGGGTAAGCTCTCGTTCCTGACCCTCCGCGATGAAACTGGGGACCTCCAGATCGGCCTTGACAAGAAACGCCTCAGCGAGCTCGGCTGGCAGGTTCGCAATCTCATCGACCTCGGCGACATCATATCCGTCGAAGGCCCCCTAGGCGTCACCAACAAAGGCGAAACCACCATCTGGGCAAGCTCCGTCTCGATGGCCTCCAAAGCGCTCCTCCCCCCGCCCGCCAAGTGGGAAGGTCTCTCCGACGTCGAACTCCGCTACCGCCAACGTTACGTCGACCTCTGGGCCAACCCAAAGGTTATGAACACCCTCAAGCTCCGCATCCGCATCGTCGAGGAGGTTCGCCAATTCATGCGCGATCGCGGCTTCCTCGAAGTCGAAACCCCGATGATGCAGCCCCTGGCCGGCGGCGCTGCCGCCCGACCGTTCGTCACCCACCACAACGCGCTCAATATCCCCCTCTACCTGCGCATCGCCCCCGAACTGTATCTCAAACGCCTCCTCGTTGGCGGCTTCTCCAAAGTCTTCGAACTCAATCGCAACTTCCGCAACGAAGGTATCTCCCCGCGCCACAACCCCGAATTCACCATGCTTGAAGCCTACGAAGCCTTCGGCTCGTGGCAAACCATGGCCGATCTTGTTGAATCCATGATCTGCCACATCGCGGAGAAGCTTTTCGGGACGCTCAAGATCGAGCATAAGAACGCCGAAGGCCAAGTGACCAGAACCATCAACCTGACCCGCCCCTGGCGGCGAGCCCGCATGGCCGATCTTGTCGCCGAACATACCGGCTGGCAGTTCGAGAAGAAGAAGATCCAGGAGGCCCCGTCTGCTGTCCTGGCCCGTGTCCTCGATCTGTACGCCGAGAAGCTCCAGCTCACCGGACCCCGCGACCAATCCGCTCACTATCGTACGTTCGTGCATCACCTCGATCGCATGACCCCCGCCGAGCAGCTCCAGGAAGTTTACGAGAAGCTCATCGAGCCCACGCTGATCGATCCTTGTTTCGTCACCAATATCCCCTCGGTGATCATCCCCCTCGCTCGTGAGTGCAAGGACGACCCCTTCTTCGCCGACGTCTACGAACTGGCAATCAATGGCCAGGAGATCTCTCCCGGCTACAGCGAACTCAACGACCCCGACATCCAGGAGAAGCACTTTCAACACCAGGTTGGCGACGAACAACAAAAGATGGACGACGACTTCATCAACGCCCTCAAGCACGGCATGCCCCCCGCCGGCGGCATGGGAATGGGCATCGATCGCTTGGTGATGACGCTCACCGGTGCCGAATCCATCCGCGATGTTATCCTCTTTCCCCTGATGAAGCCTTTGGATTGAGGGACCGTTAGTTGTCCTCCATCCGTTGCTCGCCGTTTGCAGCGGACCAAGAACCGCTCACAAGGGACCACGGACGACTGACCACCGACTACGAGCGAAATGTATAAGCTTCTGCTCATCCTCAAGTACCTCCGCAAACGCCGCATCGCCTGGGTTTCCCTCATTGCCGTGATGCTCTGCACGACGATGGTCATCGTTGTCATCTCCGTCATGGGCGGTTGGCTGCGAATGTTTCGCGAGTCTTTCCACAACATCTCCGGTGACGTCATCGTTCAGGGCCGATCCATGCTCGGATTCCCCCACTACCAGGAGATGATCCGCCGCATCGAGACCCTTCCGGAAGTCAAAGCCGCCGCCCCGGTCATCCGCGCTTTCGGCCTGGTCAACATCAACAACCAGATCCGCTCCGGCGTCTCCGTCGTCGGCTATCCGCCCAACATCTCCCAAGTCAATGGGTTCACCAGCTCCCTCTTCCGCATGAAGGATGCCAAGCATCTCTCCTTCGGCCTGATACCCAACCGCGAGTACCTCACACCTACGGGCTTCTCCTCTCGCGGCAAGGACCCCAAGACCTGGGACGGCATGATTGTCGGCGACGGCGTCATTGGCCTCCGCAAGAACCGGGACGGGCAGGTCATCCGCGACACCGACGTGATCTTCAACGCCTACGTCGTTCTCACCGTCATGCCCCTCTCCCCCGACAAGGCCACACCCGACCTGACCGACAAGACCATGCGGTTCTTCTGGATCGTTGATGACAGCCGAACCAAGGTCCATATCTACGACTCCAACACGGTCTATGTCTCCTTCGAGGCTCTCCAACAGGACCTCCAAATGGATGCGCGCGAGAACGACCCGGCCCGCGCCAGCGACATTCAGATCGCCCTCAAGCCCGGTGCCAACCTCGCCGCCGCCAAGGGGAAGATCCGCGAGATCGTGGACGCCGTCACCGCCGCCCACGGCTACGATCCCCGCTACCCCTACACCGTCAAAACTTGGGAGGAAACCCACGCCACTTTCCTCGGTGCGGTTGAAAAAGAGAAAGTCCTCGTCACCTTCCTCTTCGGCATCATCTCCGTCGTCGCGATCTTTCTTATCTTCTGCATCTTCTACATGATCGTCGTCGAGAAAACCCGCGACATTGGCATCATCAAGTCCGTCGGCGCTACTGCCTCCGGCGTCGCAGGCATCTTCCTCGGCTATGGCATGGCCATCGGCATCG
This sequence comes from uncultured Tepidisphaeraceae bacterium, assembly GCA_964451955.1. Lineage (GTDB taxonomy): Bacteria > Planctomycetota > Phycisphaerae > Tepidisphaerales > Tepidisphaeraceae > JAPLNB01. The sequence continues at coordinate 89,294 of CAYVKG010000005.1, read as the reverse complement.
TCGGCGGCTCCCTCGGTCTGCTTGTCGGCTGGCTTATCATCCGATACATCAACCAGCTCCACGCCTGGCTTGGAAATGCCATGGGTATTGAAATCTGGAACCCCGAGGTCTACCTCTTCGACTCCATCCCCAACACGATGAATCCCAAAGAAGTCGCGATCATCGTCGTCATCGCCATCGTCTCCTCCATCCTGGGTGCCCTGCTGCCCGCAGTCCGCGCCGCCCGAATGCACCCCATAGAGGCCCTCCGCTGGGAATGAGTCATGCTCAAGTGGCAATCGGTGCCGTAGACATTACCCATGACGCCCCACACCCCCGCAACAACTGCCGCCCCCACCACCCGGGCAATCCTCCGCGCCTCGGGCATCCGCAAGTCGTTCCACATGGGCGATAGCCGCATCGAGATCCTCAAACACATCGACCTCGCAGTCCGACCCGGGGAATTCCTCGCCATCGAAGGCCGCTCCGGCTCGGGGAAATCCACCCTCATGCACCTTCTCGGCGCACTCGATATCGCCGACGCCGGCTCCATCGAATATCAAGGCCAAGACTTCTCCTCCATGTCTGCGTCCCAGCGATCCCGGCTTCGCAACCGCCATTTTGGTTTCGTATTCCAGTTCTATCATCTGCTCCCCGAACTCAGTGTCCTTGAGAACACGCTCCTGCCACCCATGATCGAGCTTTCCTGGCTGGCTTTTCACACCCAACGCGCCGCCCTTCGCGAACGCGCCGCAGCCGTCCTCCAACAGCTCGGTCTCTCACACCGCCTCAAGCACCGCCCCAATCAGCTCTCAGGCGGCGAACGACAACGCGTCGCCATAGCTCGCGCGCTCATGAACAACCCGAAAGTCCTTTTCGCCGACGAGCCTACCGGCAACCTCGACGCCGAGACGGGTCGCCAGATCATGGACGTTCTTGAGAAACTCCACCAGGACCACGGTCAGACCATCCTAATGGTCACCCACGACCGCACCCTGGCCACTGAAGCCGACCGCGTCCTCCTCCTGAAGGACGGCCGCCTTGCCTCCGAAACTAAGTGACTCGGTCACTCCGACCACCCACTGAGAAGGCAGGCAGGTGCCACCCATGCCGACGACCAGACGCATCCCTTTCATCACAAGTCATACATCTACCCCTTTTTCATATTGGCCTGCCCGATAACCTCGCCAAGCAATGTTATGAGCCTCCTCTTGCCCACTCAATCCCCTTGCCGCCGCCACCTTCGTGGGGCAAGGTTCTGTACGTTCAACCTGGAGAAATAGACATGCACAAGCTAATCTCGTTCTTCGCCCTGGCTGGCATCGCTCTGGTCACTTCCAGTGCCGTCGCCGATTCAGTCAACATCGCCAAAGACAAGCCCGTCTCTGTGGTCTTTGGGACCGTAAACGGCAACCCCGCCACCGTCACCGACGGCATCTTCTTACCAGAACAGACCCAGTGGCAGACCGGCACCGCCTGGTGGCATGGATCGGCAACGCTCGAAATCGCCTTTGGCCAAGCCTTCACCATCCACGGCGCCACCGTCCAATGCGATGACAACGACAGCTACCGCCTCGATTACTTCGACAACTCCGACTCGACCTGGAAAACCCTCTGGAACGTCCCCAATTACAATGCCTACGGCTGGGGCATGCTCACACGCCCAGGCGTCGGCACCATCCAAGCCCTCACACCGGTCACCACCGATAAGGTCCGCTTCACGCAAGAGCAAGGCGACAACTGCTATTCCGTTTCCGAAATACAGCTCTTCGGCGCCACCGCCGTTCCCCTCCCCGCTTCGATCTGGGGCGGGCTCGCGCTGGCCGGCTTCGCCTTCGCTCGCCGGGCGATCCGCAAATAGCCCAAGACACCTCCCCATCAAATCAGAATCTCGCCCCTCTTGCGGAATCCGCAAGAGGGGCTTCTGCTTCGCTCCCACGCTCTGCTTTCTGCTACTTCACCACGATGATCTCATCCACATGCGCATTCGCCCGTGTTGGCCGCACCGACAACACCACCTTCCCATCCGCGGTGTCCTTTGCCGTCAGCGGCAACCCCAACCAAACCCCTTCGCCCGCATATTCATCCAGCGTACCGAGTTCCTTCCCCGCAAATCGAATCTCCGCCACGCGCCCCTGGTTGTTCCAATCATGCAAGTGCACGTAGACCTTCCCCGCGAAACTCTTCGGCAACGTGATCGTGACCTCCAGATTGTCCCCTGAGTGCCACGTGGACCCCACCTCGTCCTTCCAGGTCCCACCGCGCACCGCATAATCAAACCCCGCAGCCCGCGACATCAGCAAATCCGCCTCCTTTTTCCACGGCTCCGACTTCCGCAACTCCACCAGTTTGGCCGCCGCCTTCACTCGCAACATCGCTCCCTCCACATTCCCCGGCTTGGCAATCAACTTCGCGATCGCCGACCCCGCGAACATCCTCTCCAGCGCGCCAATCGTGATATCTTGCTTCGGGGAGAACTCCTCCGTCCCCACATACCCCAGCAGACTCCGCAACAACTGCCTCGCTTCCGGCCGATTCTGCAGGTCGCTCCGCAAGTCGATGGAGCACACCAACAACTTTCCGGTTCCGACCTTGGCCTCAAAGATGTTCCCAAGTCGGTGGTTTCGGCTGAAATTGTCGACCATCTGCACGACGGGCCTCATTCCCGCCGGCATCTCGTCCAGGACCATTGTCTTAGACCGTTTCAGGAGGTCCCACCATTGCCAGTTCGTGTGCATCTCCGTCGGAAACGCCTTCAAGGCCGGATGCTTCGGATCACACAGAATGCTCATGGTCCCCGCGCCGCCCTTGAACCAGATCGGGCTCCAGAACACCGGCAGGAAACTGCCCGGAATCGCCCCCGACAGTTCCTTCGGGGATGCCAGCAACAGCACGCGCTTCTCCGCCGCCAGCGCCGCCTTCGCATCCTCCCATTTGCTCGTCAGCACCACCCCCGGCGGCGTTGGAACGTCGTTGCTTGCCGGGTACACCCAGATCTCCCACGAATTCTCAATCTCCGTTCCCTTGATCCCCAGTCTCACCATCAACTTCCCCGGTGCCGCGACCTTCGACAGCGGCGTCTGCATCACCCCAAGAAGATACAGATCCCCCGGAGTCAGCATCGTCCCTGGCAATTCGCCTCCCGCCACTTGCTTTCCGCCCTGATCCGTAACGGTCCAGACCCCCACCGCATCCTCCATCGTCTTCCCGCCGTAATACGCGATCTCCGCCGTTGCCGAGAATATCTCGTCCGTCGTCCACACCCGCTTTTTCATCCGCACGACTGGCACATTTGCCGAGCAGAACCGCCGCCATTCCTCCGGCCTGACCAGCCCCTTGCTCTCCCAGAACGCATCAAGCGCCCCCACCAGCGCGGTGCCCTGACCCGGAAAATCGTGCAAGTCCAACAACTGAAACCCCCCATGCTTTGGCGTCCGCAGCAAGACCTCCATCTCCTCCTTGTACAACAGGACAGAGAGTTTCCCTGATGCCATCAAGAAGTCCCCCGCTTGATCCAACATCCCCTTCTTCCGCAGATCTTCCCGCACCAATTCGAAATTCCTCGCCCGCGTCACTCCGGTGTATTTCCGAATTTCCTCGAGGTTCGGATAGACCGTCCATTGTGCAATCTCGTGCGACACCACCGGCGACCTCAGTTTCGCATCCTCCGTCCGGAAATCATGCTCCGTCCCCGGCCCCTTCACCCCTCTCACCATCGCCACCGTGTAGTCATTCTCCGGGACAAACGACCACCCCGTCGAGGACGTATACAGATGCCTCGGATCATGCTGCTGCCCGAATTTCACCAGTTTCGACAGAAATGCCAGATCCCCACTCAACTCATTCCCCATGCAGAGCATCCCGAACGACGGGTGATTCCCGTACACATCCAATATTCGCCGCACTTCCTCCTCAATAAACGCGTCCCTTTTCGCGTCCTTCCCGACATCGAACGCCCATTGTGGCGCCTCCACATGCAGCAGAATCCCCGCCTCGTCGGCCGCCTCGAACGCCGCCTCTGGCGGACACCACGAGTGATATCTGACGTGGTTCAGGCCGTATGCCTTGACCACCTGAAATACCTTCCGCCAGGCCTCCACATCCATCGGCGCATATCCGGTCAGCGGGTAGATGCAGCAGTCCAACGTTCCGCGCAGGAAGACCGGCTTCCCATTCACCGCAAACTGTCGCCCCTGAACCGCCAGCGTTCTCATGCCAAACGACGTCTCCGTTGCATCTGAATACGCCGCCTCCCCCGCCTTGGCTTTCAGCTCCGCCTCCACATCATAGATTTCAGGCGAGAACTCATCCCACAGCCTCATGTCCGCCCCTACTGCCAATTCCCACTCCTGCAACACGCGTTCCCCCTCCGCCCCTTCGAACTTCAGCGGCATCATCTGCACCAGATTGGTGCTTCCCCGCCGATGTACATTGAACGCCCATGTGCCATCCACCTTCTTCCCGGTCGCATTCCCAATCACGACCTTCACCTTGGCCGTCTTCTTCTCCAGATTCGGATACACCCGCATACTCTCGATCCACACTGGATCCGTCGCGCGTAGCTCGATCTTCCCCACGATTCCGTTCCAGTTCGTCTGCGTTTGCTCCGACGTCGAATGGGCGTCGGGCCCCATGTTGTATTTGTGCGAATTATCCACCCTCACCGTCAACCGATGCTTTCCCGGCGTCATCACCCCGCTCAAGTCATATTCGTGCGCAACGCACAAGCTATCCCGCATCCCCACTTCCTTCTCATCCACCCACACCCGGCTCTCCCAGTGGCACCGTTCCAGAAACAGCGTCACCCGCTTTCCCGACCACTCCGGCGATATCTCCACTTCCCGCTGATACCAGGCCGGTCCCACCCACACCCAAACCCGGCTCAGTCCGTCGAAGTTCGCCGGCTTGGTATTCTTCTCACCCAGCCCCGCCTCATCCGTCGACCCCGGCAGCCGGATCTTTCCCTCGATTTTTTGCGCGAACCACTTCTTTTCCACCCCCACCTTCTTCTCATCCAGGCGAACGCCCCACTCCCCCGCCATCGAGATCCGCCTCTCTTCCGCGCCGGCCAGACCCACCATCACACCCACCACGAAGATTCCAAGGATCGTTTTCATCCCCCCATCCTACCGCGCCAAGCGGGAAAGTAACCGCTCCCCGGTCTGGTTCATCGTTGATCGTTGATCGTTGTCTTCTTCGCTGCTCGTTCCGCATGGTAGCTGCTCCTCACCATCGGCCCCGCCTCCACATGCCGGATCCCTTTCTGCTCACCCTTCCTCTTCCACCCCTCAAACTCCTCCGGCTGCACCCACTTCTCCACCTTCAAATGCTCCGTCGTCGGTCTCAGATACTGACCCAAGGTCATGATGTCACATGAAATCCCGACCAGATCATCCATCACCGACTCCACCTCCCCCGCCTCTTCGCCCAGCCCCAACATGATCCCCGTTTTCGTGACAAATCCCCTCTCCTTGGCCCGCCGGAGCACCTCCAAGGACCTGCCATACTTCGCCTGTGGCCGAACTGTCTTGTACAACCGCGGCACCGTCTCCAGATTATGCGCCAGCACATCCGGCCGCGCGTCCAATACCATCCCCAATGCCTTCTCATCGCCACAGAAGTCCGGAATCAACACCTCCACGCCTGTCCCCGGGGACTGTTCCCGAATCTCCCGTATGGTCTCTGCCCAGACCCCCGCCCCGCCATCCGGCAACTCGTCCCGATTCACGCTTGTGATCACCACATACTTCAGCCCCATGATCCGAACCGCATCCCCCACCCGCCTTGGCTCATCGAGATCCAACTGTGGCGGTCTGCCCGTTGCCACATTGCAGAACCCGCACGACCGCGTGCAGACATTCCCCAGTATCATGAGCGTCGCCGTCCCCGCGCCCCAGCATTCGCCCAAATTGGGGCATTTCGCGCTCTGACACACCGTATGCAGCCGATGACCATTCACCAACTCGAGCAACTTCGAATACTCCTGCCCATGTGGCATCTTCATTTTGAGCCAAGAAGGCTTGCGCTCCAAGGCCCGGGTAACCTGGCCGTGCTCCCCTTCTGCCCCGTCATACTGCTGCAACGATATCGCCATATCCGCTCTCTCGCTCAATGCTAGCCCCTGCTTCCGCGGCAATCAAACAACAAAGAACCCCAGGGAACCGTATTCCCCGGGGTCAATTTCTGGAACAAATCAGCAACAAAGGGCCATGTCACACCGGCGCGGGCATTCTCACCCCTGGGCGGCGGCATCTCCGCTTGTGGCAGTGCTTTCCCCTTGCCCTTCCGGGGCCGGTGCGGGGCTGGACGAAGGCTCGCCCGACGGGGCATCAGAAGCCGCGGCCGGCGATCCCGGCGTCGTCTGGTTCTGAGTCGGTGCGGGTGGCGTCAGCGGGGCATGAATCAGGTCAAAGCGCCCCTGTGCCCACCTGAGCCCCACAACGCACACGGGCTTTGGCGGCTCATAATAGGTCGCCCCTCCCGTCACGTCGCTCGCAACAAACCGCCCCTGGCCGCGGTAATCCACCACAAACCGCTCCGGCAATTCATAATTCACCCGCTTGTCCCGCTTCAGATCTCGCAGGTAAAGCGTCAGCATAAACGCCAGCAGTTTCTCCTCCATCGCGCCGTCCGGCATCACCAGATCAATCTCCACGCCATCCGGTTGCTCCGCTGTTTTGTTTACCGTGATTTTCTCTGTCTTCATGGTTCCCAGTCTACCTTTCCAAGTGTCTCTCTACCACATAGTCCCGTGCGAATTCGGCCGGTTCCTGAACTAATCCGCCCCGCCGTTCCGCGCGTCGTCCGCGTCGTACGCCTGATCCGCGTTGCCACCCAGAACCTCGATCCGCTCAACCGAAACCGCCCGACCCGTCCCCGCATCCACCTCGGCCAACAACCCGCACAGCCGCACGTCACCCGTCGCCACTTCGAATGGATATGGCATCCCGGTCGTCATGTGCTTCAGCACACGATCCTTGCGCCGCCCCAGTACTGAATCGTACGGGCCGCACATGCCCACATCGCTGATGAATGCCGTCCCACCCGCCAAGATCTTCGCGTCGGCAGTTGGCACGTGAGTATGCGTCCCAAACACGACCGAGCAACGCCCATCCAGCCAATGCCCCAGTGCCACCTTCTCGCTCGATGCCTCCGCGTGAACATCGCAGACACTGCACTTTGCGCCGCCGGGCAGTTGTCCCAGCACCGAGTCCGCCGCCGCAAATGGATCATCGCTGGGCGTGTTCATGAAAATCCGGCCAAGCACGCAAAATACCGCAATCATCACCCCCCCATTTGTCGTAACGACCGTGTACCCCCTGCCCGCCGCCCCCTTCGCAAGATTCGCTGGACGGACGATTCGCTCCGAATTCTGCATCGTCGATATGATGTCCGCCCGACGATACAGATGATCCCCCAACGTCACGACATCCACCCCATACGCCCTCAACTTGTTGAACAGGTTTGTCGTTATCCCCGAACCCCCAGCGATGTTCTCCGCGTTGGCCACCACCAGATCCACCCTCTTCTCTCGCACCAGTCCCGGAAGCTTCTGATGCACAACCTGCCGCCCGGGCCGGCCGACGATGTCTCCCAGACAGAGAATGCGCACACTTGCCATCCTATCAGCCTCCTGCCAACTCCCCCACCGTACAGCCTCTCGCATACACATGGATCGGCCTCGGCAGCCACCGCTCCATGCCATTCACCGCCGCCTCGCGCGATGCCTCGCTCCAACCGATCGGACCGTCAGGCCAGGATCTTTACCAGGAACGCAGCAGCCGATCTGCGGTTGTCGTCGGTGTCGCGGAAGACAGGCGTTCCGGGAGCAGGCGCGAAATTGGTCAAGCCATTGAAGCTGCCCGTCAAGTATACGTTGCCGCCAGCGTCGACGGTGATGTCCTCTGAGACGATGCCGGAGTCGTCCCCGCCGATCTGTTTCGCGTAACGCAGCGCACCATTCGACCTGAACTTGACGGTGTACACTTCGGACGATCGCACTGTGCTGAACGGCGTCCTGCCGTCACCCGACTTGTCGACAACGAGTTCTGTGTTCGCCTTGCCCGCGTCCACGATGACGGTCTCGTTGAAGTACCCCGTCGCATGAACGTTGCCCGCGGGATCGACAGCCAAGCCCGTGGCAACGGTGGTGGCGTCCTCGCCGCCAATCTGCCTGGCCCAGACCATCTTGCCGACCGAGTTGAACTTGGCGACAAACACATCCTGTTCGCCGACAGGATCCAGCATCGAGCTGTCATCGCCGGGGATCATCTCCATGGCCGACCGGAATAGACCTGTCAGGTAGAACGCACCGCCAGCCGGGTCCAGCGCCAGCCCGCCACACGCCTCCGTATCCGAACTGCCGAACGTCCTGAGATAATCCCATTTTCCGGTCTTCGCGATCAGCCGACCATAGTAGATGTCCGTGCGCTTCCCCTCGCTGTCCCGAGTGAACGCCGAATTCCCGCGATCAAATTCGACTTCCCGCTGGAACGTGCCGGCAACCAACAGCCCCCCTTTCGCATCCACCGCGAGGTCAATCATCGCCTCACCGGTATCTCGCTCGCCGAAGACCTGGTGCCATCTGACACGGCCATCTTTCTTGCTCAGTCGCTGGATGAACGTGTCGTCCGTGCCACGCGTCTTGACGTTAATCTTGCCTGCAGTGGTGGGATCGATATCACCCTCAAGACGAATCCACCCGCCAAGGTAGATGTCCCCATCCGGCCCTACCGCCATCGCATTCACGCCGTCGTCTTTCTTCCCGCCCAGACTCCCCTTCCACAGCAGTCTGCCGCTGTTGCTGAACCGCATGATGAAGACGTCCTGCCCGCCTGCGCTGGTCATCAGCGGCTCGCTCAAACCATCCAAACGGAGGGCCTTGCTGTACGTACCAGCAACATACACATCGCCCGTCGGCCCCAGCTTGATCTGCCTCCCATAGCTATCCCCCTTCCCGACCAGTCGCTTCGCCCAGACCACCAACCCGTTGGGGTCGTATTTCACGATGAACACGCCATTGCCATTGCCTCGCTTTAGTAGCATCTCCGGCCCCAGCGGATTCACGTTTATCGCGGCTTGAAAGGTGCCCGTCACATACGAATTCCCTGCCGAATCCACCGCCACCGAATAACCCGTATCAGCCTGGTCCTCCTGACCATAGTTCACCACGTAGCCGATCGTGCTGGCCAGCATTCGCCGACTCTCAAGGAATTCAATCATCCGCGCCGGAGTGTGTTTCGTCAGTTTCATGGAATCGTTGGCCTTTTCACGCCGCATGAGTATTCACCGTAGACGAAGACCCTTTGACCTCGCCAGCACGCAACCTAGCGCCCGTCCTGGCCACAAGCCCAACAGCATAGCGAATGACGGCCCATCCGGCCAATCGCGGCACACTGCCGCGCCATGTTTCAGCCTGCGCTGCAAGTGCATAAGATTATCCTCCATGAGTACCGCGACAGTTCCACCCTTCACCGGCAACATCAGCTTCAACGCCCAACATGCGCCCATGGGTGCCTTCTTCTCCTTCACCTGCGGCCACTTCGGAACCCGCGGCGGCCTTGGCCTTCAACTCGGCAGACCCGCCAACCAGGATATCTACGTCGGGGTCAAAGACGGCCCTCGACACGCCAAGTCCCCCCTGCAATGCCTGCCTTTTTTCCAAACCGATCACCTCCCTCATGAGACCACCCCCGCTCAACAGCCGACCACCAAGAACGCAAACCAACCTTCGGTCTGCTCCATTGCCAAGGATCGCATCGTGCGACGCTACGGATGGGCCTCCGATTCATGGGAATCGGCCGATCTGCTCTTTGCCGTCTTCACCCCCTTCGGCCCCATCCCTCATCCCGATTCCGCCTCCCTCCACGACCTCCGTCAAGCGATCCTGCCCGCGGTAGTCGCGGAACTCGCTATGGATAACACCAACGGCCATCAGCCCAAGACCGCCTTCTTCGCTATCGCTTTCAACGAACCAGGATCTCGCATCATCGACTATGGACTCGGCACCGGCCGCGTAGGGTTCGCGCTGGGCCGGAGCGTGGGTGTCGCCGCCGAAGTCTACGACTGCACCGCCGGCTGCGACAACGCCATCCATCTGCCCGACACTCCCTTCGCGTTCATGCGGTCCAACCTCGTCGATGGTCTGACCGACCCGAACAACCCCGTGCACCGCTTGGGCAACTGCCCCGGTCTCGGATTCGTCGTCCCGCCCGGGAAACGATACGTCATGACCATCGCCATCGGCTCTTTTGTTGACGGCCCCGCCACCACACGCCTGGAAGGCGTCTACGCTTACGCCCGCTGCTTCACCAGTCTCAACGACGTTCTCGACCAGGCCCTCTCTTCATGGGACCAACGGGTCGCTGCAGCCAAAGCCCGCGATCGCGAACTGATCGACTCCGGGCTTTCTTCAGATCAGCAGTTCCTCCTCTCGCACGCCACCCGCTCCTATTACGGTTCCACACAACTCCTCGATGTCGCCGGCCGACCATTCTGGATCGTCAACGAGGGCGAGTACTGCATGATGAACACCCTCGACCTTGCCATGGACCACGTCTTCTGGGAACTCAGATACAACCCCTGGGTCGTACGCAACCTCCTCGACAATTTCCGCCAATACTACAGCTACACCGATCAGTGCGGCCTTTCCTTCTGCCACGACATGGGCGTCCACAACAACTTTTCCCCGCCCGGCCATAGTTCCTATGAACTGCCCCATCTCACCGGCTGCTTCTCGTATATGACCCAGGAGCAACTCTGCAATTGGATTATCATGGCGGCCTGCTATGTTACAAAGACTGCCGACCTGTCCTGGCTGGAAAGCAACCGCCCCACCATTGCCGCCAGCGCCCAAAGCATGCTCAACCGCGACCACCCCGACCCCCAGCACCGCACCGGCATCATGCGCATCGACAGCTCCCGCTGCCGGACCGGGTCCGAAATCACCACCTATGACTCCCTCGATCAGTCCCTCGGGCAGGCGAGAAACAACCTCTACCTCGCCGTGAAATGCTTCGCCGCCTACGTCGGCCTCGCCAAACTCTATGCCCACCTTTCCGATCTCGATGAACGGGACCGCTGGATCGCGGTCGCCGCGCAAACCGCCGAGACCATCACCAGCCAAATGCTCCCCGACGGATTCCTCCCCGCAGTGTTCGAGCCCCACAACCCCGCCTTCCGTTCCCGCATCCTCCCCGCTATCGAGCCACTCGCGTACGTTCTCTACTGGGATTACGGGAACAGCGTCCTCAATCCCGATGGCCCCTTCGCGGAGTTCCTCCATGCCCTCCAGCATCACACCTTTGCGCTCCTGGCCGACCCGCAATCGGCTAACCTCTTCCCCGACGGTGGCTTGCGCCTGTCCAGCAGCAGCGACAACACCTGGCTCAGCAAGATCGCCCTCTTCCAACATGTTGCCTGCAAGGTCTTCCGCGTCCATCAGCATCCCAAGCTTTCCGCTGTCTTCCCAGGTGCCGATGCCACCCATGTCAAGTGGCTTACTGAGGGCCCTGGCGCCTACTGGGCCTTCTCCGATCAGATCGTTAACGGCACTGCCAAGGAAAGCAAGTACTACCCTCGTGGAGTCACGTCCATTCTCTGGCTCGACCGCGAATAGAGTCGCTTGAAGTTTGTGAGTGTTATCCGCTTGCGAACACCCACAAAAACCGCATCATGCTTCCGGCCATCCTATCTGGTGCATCCGCAGCAAAGGAGAATCCGCATGATACGCTACTTCGATTTCGTGCCCCCTCAATTTAGCCCGGCCGGCTTTCTGAGGTCGGCACAATATGGCACGCTCGAACAGGCCCTGGACATGGCCAACCAATGGATCCAACAAGCTGGCGTCAAGGTCATCAACATCGAAACCGTCGTGCTCCCCAATATCCACCGGCAAGGCGAAGAAGGCAGCTCCGACCCCGCTCTCCGCTCGTCCGGCGAAGTGGCCAGCTACTGGCACCAGTTTATCCGCGTCTGGTACGAAACCCCGTAGCAGGTTGCTCCCTGCCCACTCTCACCATACAGTCCCGACGTCCTCTTGAAGGAGAGCCCGTGCCCCGCACCAAAGAACAACTTCTGAACGTCATCGCGGATTCCGGCGTCGTCGCTGTCATGCGAGCACCCTCTAAGGAAATCCTCCTCGACATCAGCCGAGCACTCCTCGCTGGTGGCACGCCCGCGATTGAAGTCACCATGACCACTCCAAAGGCCATTGCCGCCATCGAAATGCTCGCCGATCACTTCGGTGACCAAGCCGTCGTCGGGGTCGGCACCGTGCTCGACCCCGCCACCGCGCGTGACGCCATCGCTGCAGGCGCCCAGTTCGTCGTCGCCCCCACGCTCAACCCGGCCATCATTGAGATCACCAAACGCTACGGCAAGATTTCCATCCCGGGCGCGTACACCCCCACCGAGATCCTCGCTGCTTGGTCCGCTGGCGCCGATACCGTCAAGGTCTTCCCCTCCAGCACGCTTGGCCCCGGTTACTTCCGTGATCTGCTGGCGCCCCTTCCCCAACTCAAGCTTACCCCCACCGGTGGCGTCAACCTCAAGAACGTCGCCGATTGGATCCAGGCCGGCGCGTATTTTGTCGGAGCCGGCTCTTCCCTCGTCACCCAAGACTCCATTGCCAGAAAAGACTGGCCCGCCATCACTGCAAACGCCCAGGCGTTCGTCGCGTCGATCAAGGCCGCCCGGGCCAAAGCAACATAAGTCGCCCCCGTTGCCGGATTTGCCTTGTCTGCAACCAGAGTATCTGGTATCAGTGTTCTTGCGGATGACAACGCCCCGCGCCGCGTCTGCCTGCAATGTGGAGGTGGTATGCAGCAATCTTCTTTGTTCCGTTGGCTCAAGCCGGCCGTTTTATTGCTGGCGCTCTGCTCGCTCGTCTCGGGCGACCGGATAACGCTCAAAGACGGAACTGTCCTCGAGGGCACTGTAATCACCCAGGACAATAGCTACTGGGTCAAGACCCCTGACGGCAAGAGCCGCATCATCCCCTTTGCGGACGTTCAGTCAGTTACGTCCGGGAGCGCCGTTGCGCCGGGCGCCTCCGCCTCCTTCGCCGCCGCCAAGTCCCAGGCCGAGGCCGTCGATTCCCCCAGCGCCGCCCTTGCCATCTGGCAGAAATACCTCGAAGGCAAGCCCACTGAGGCCGACCGCGCAAACGCCAACGCCGAGTTGGAAAAATGGAAGAAACTCGCATCTGAAAACGCCCAGAAGATCAATGGCAAATGGGTCGGGGGCCCAGAACTGAAGCAGTTGCTCGATCGCTCTGCCGCCCTCTGCAATGAGGCCAGCGAGATGATCAAGAACAACCAAACCCTCGCCGCAGTCAAGAAGCTTGAAGAGGCCATCAAGATCTACCCCAACAACTACGCCGCCATCTCCTCCCTCGGGAGCATCGCCCTCGTTTCCGGAAAAGAAAACGACGCCGCCCGCCATTTCGAACACTGCCTTCGACTTTCCCCTAATGCCTGCGATGCCCTCAATAATCTCGGCGTCGTCATGGCTCGCAAACGCGAGTTCAGCCGCGCCATCGATCTCCTCTATCGAGCCGTCAAGATCGAAGACAACAAGGCCCTGGCACAGAACCTCATCAATACCCTCGAAGCCTCCCCGCCTTCACTCAGAGATCTCCCGCGATTTAAACCCGCCATTGATGCCGCCAGACTCCTCGCCGCAAAACATCAGATCGCCAGCGCCACCACTCAGTTCCACCTCCTGCCCCCGAAAAGCCAGCAGCCCGGCATCCCCGGCAGCCCCGACAACGGCACCCCTGGCGCTGCCTCGGCAGGCACCGGCTTCGTTCTCAACGAAGACGGCCTCATCCTCACGAACCGCCATGTCGTCGAGAAAGGCAAGAACTTCATGGTTCTGCTGCCTGGCAACGTCCAGAAACCCGCCGAGATCGTCAAGATCGATGAGGAACTCGACCTGGCTCTCATCAAGGTCAAGACCGACACCAAACTTCAGCCCGTCTCACTCGCCTCCACCGACTATCCGCCCGAAGGCGCTCAGTGCTTCGTCCTCGGCTTCCCCTTACTGTTCAAAATCGGCGCTACCCTCAAAATCACCCAGGGCATCGTCAGCGGCCAGAGCAACGCCCCGTCCGGCGTCGACCTCCTCGTCGATGCCAAGGTCAATCCCGGCAATTCCGGTGGCCCACTCGTCAACAGCCACGCTCAAGTCATCGGCATCATCACCATGAAGAGCGGCAACACCCAAACCGAAGACAGCTACGGCATGGCCATCAGCGCCGGCAAAATCCGCAAGTTCCTCGAAAGGAACAACGTCAAACCCACCGTTGCCGCTTCCTCCGCCAATGCCCCAGTCCTTAATGCCGAACAGGTCGTCGCCAAACTCAAGCAATCCACCGTCTGCGTCCTCTCCATGCGCTGAATTCGATACGAAAACGCTGTTTGCGACCCAAGAACTCAGGCTGTCCCACCGCGCGCATCGCGGTGATTCTCCTCGTTGGCAATCCAATGCCAGACGGATTCTTCACGATGTTAAACTGCCCCCCTTTAATACCAGTCGCCCTTGGGGCAAGCACTGGAGTTGGCCTATGCGGCGATAACGACGCTGTTTGAAGCGGGTTATCGACGGCGGCGGGGACGGTGTTTGGGAATCCGGCGAGCGCTGGCCTTGTGGCGCTTGGAGCCCGGTTCATGGCGGCTCTTTTTGCGATTGCCGTCCTTGGGGGGCTGTGGCTGCGCGGCCGCCTGGCCGTCGCGGCCAAATAGTTGTCGGATGGCAAGTTTCAGCTCTCGGCGGGGCAGATCGACGCCGACAACCAGGACGGTGGCGACGTCGCCGATGCCGATCCGCTTGCCGGTGCGTTCGCCGCGAGCGATTCCCGCACGTTCGTCAACTTGCCACCAGTCATCCATGAGGTCTTCGTAGCGAATCAGGCCATCGATCAGATAATCGCGAATCTGCACGAAGATGCCGAAATTGGTGATGCCGGTGACGACCCCTGAGAACTCGTCGCCGATGTGGTTTTGGAGCAGTTCAAGGATTTTGACCTGGCGGAGTTCGCGTTCGGCATCGTCGGCGCGGCGTTCAGTAAAACTGATGCGGCGCCCGATCTCAACGAGCTTCTCGTAGGGGATGACGCCATCGAACTGGACTTTCTTCGAGCGGCGGTGGGAGCGGTCGGCGGCGTCGCGAGCCTTGATGTAGGCGTCGAGGAGCCGGTGGATCATGAGGTCGGCATATCGGCGAATGGGGGAGGTGAAGTGGCAGTAGTGCTCGCTGGCGAGCGCGTAGTGGCCGATGGGTTCGGGCGAATACTCGGCGCGGCTGAGGCTTTTGAGAACGGCGAGATTGATGGCATAGCTTTCGGGGCGGCCTCGCACAGAATTAAGCAGGGATTGGATGGCCCTATGGTCGAGGGACTTTGGGAGTCGATATCCAGCCACCTCAACGAAATGGCGCAGTCGCTCGGAACTGTCAATTTCCGGGCCCGGGTGGATTCGCCGCATGAAGGGAACACTCTGGGAGTCGAGAAGGCGAGCGACGGCTTCGTTGGCCTCGACCATGAACATCTCGATAAGCGTGTGAGTGAAACTCGAGTCTTCCTGTTCGGTGCCGACGACCTTGCCTTCGTCATCGAGGACCAATTCGACTTCCGGCAGATCGAGAACGACCTGACCCTGGGCTTGGCGGCGTTTCTCGATCCGTTTAGCCAGAATGTTCATGTTGTCCAGAAGGCTCACAACCGCAGGGTCGTAGTCGGCAAGGGTGCGATCGCCCTCGGGATGGGGAATCCGGTCGGCACGGTCGATGATCGCCTGGGCTTCGCGGTATCGCAGACGAGCGGCGGATTTGATGATCGTGTTGGCAAATCGGACGCCGGCGGGTTTGGCATCCTCGTCAAAGGTGATGAAGGCGCTCTTACAGAGGCGGGGGACGCCTTGCTGGAGTGAACAGACGCCGTTACTGAGTATGGGCGGAAGCATCGGGATGACATGGCCGGGGAAGTAGCAGCTATTGCCGCGGTCCATGGCTTCCTGGTCGAGGGGCGAACCGACGGGAACGAAATAGGCAACGTCGGCAATGTGAACCCCGAGTTCCCAGAGACCGTTGTCGCGATGGCGAAGGCTGATCGCATCGTCGTAGTCCTTGGCGTCATCGGGATCGATGGTGCAGATGACCTCATCGGAAAGATCATATCGGTCGGACCAGTCGTGGGCGGCATTGAAGCGGTCAATGGCGTGCCGAGCCTGGGCGAGCACCTGCTCGGGGAACTCGCCGGGAAGGTTGAACTGAACGATGACCGATTGGAGGTCGACGTCCTTCTCACCTGCCTGGCCCAGGACGTCTTCGATCACACCTTGTGCCCAGTGTCCTTTTTCGGGATGGGAGGTAAGTTCGACGACGACCTTTGTGCCGACCTTGATGTGGCGAGACGCGGCATCGGGGGTAAGGATGGGACTGGTAAGGACGTTGCCGTCAGGCAGAACAATCCACTGTCCGTGCTGTCGGGCAAGTGTGCCCACAAAGCGGGTGTGTGTGCGCTCGACAATATCGACAATGCAGCCTTCATAGATGGTCTTGCCATCGCGTTGGCCGCGGCTGGTGATCCTAGCGGACACGACATCGCCACTGATGGCGCCGGCGTTGGCGCCTTCCGGGATGTAGAGATCCTCGTGCGTGGCCGGGTCGCGCGGAACGACGAAGCCGAATCCGCGGCGATGCTGGCGATAGGTGCCGACGATGAGGTCAGCGCGGTTCTTCTGGGTGGGCAGCACGATGGCCCCGCTGCCGCCGAGGACTACGCGTCCTTCGCGCATCAGCTGCTTGAGGGAATGCCGAAAGGCATGGTACTCGTCACCTTCGACCTCAAGGACTCTTGCGAGTTTGCGCGGACGCAGCGCCCGCGCGTGTTCTGACTTCAAATATGTCAGAATCCTGGACTCAATCTGTTCAGACATAATCTCCTTTTACCGGCGTGAAGTGCCGTCCCCGTCGCCGGCGAATTTGGCTCACAGCGCAATATCCGTTCACGGCTAAGTTCTATGCGAGAAAGGGAAAAGAAACCATGTGAAACCGTGAAGCCAACACACTTGCCCGGGGATAACCGTCTGGTAAGCCGTCACGCGAGCGACACGCTCGCAAAGGTCTTCATCCTGCCCCATTTCTGGCACTTCGATAGTGATCTTATACCCTGCCACGGGATTTTGCAATGCCGTCAACGGGAATCCTGCGCAGCGGCAGGGATCGCCCCACAGGGGTATGGTCGCAATATCGGCATGATGGCGTGGCGACTTTATGCGGGCGCTAAAGCACCACTTGGGGGCCAGCCGCCTGGGGAGTGCCACCATTGCTGCCGGAAGTGGGCTCGGAGATATGCCGGCGGATCCCGTCGCTGACCTTCCGCATCAGATCGACGAATTCCATCTGCGCGATATTCAGCGATTTGATCTTGAGGTGAGCCGCCAACTGGGCTTGCAGGCTCTCGAGTTGATGTCGCTGGGCATCGGTAACGGGCATTCCCTGTTCCTCTTGCCGTGCGAGTGTCATGATCTGCCGGTTGAACTCATTGAGAAGGCGTGCGGCATCGGGATCTTTGGACAGTGCTTCCTGAGCCTGCTGGTAGCGGCCGACGGCCGGATGCTGCGCGACGAGGACGCCGAGCTTGTCGGCGGCATCGAGTATCTGTTGGGTGTCAACGGGCATGGTGTTCCTTCTGTTGCGGTACCACGGAGGGCTTGGCAGGCGGAACCCGCCTCGCCCGACTGTGCAAGGCGCATATAATAGCGGCCAAGCAATGAGAATGTAATGGAAGGAAGCTCTTTAGGCCAGAATCGTTACCATCGGCAGATGCTCTTGCCCGAGATAGGCGTCACCGGCCAGCGCAGGCTGGGGAATTCGCGCGCATTGCTCGTGGGATGCGGAGCGTTGGGAAGCGTGATTGCACAGCACCTGGTGCGTGCGGGGGTCGGCTTCCTGCGGATCGTGGATCGGGATATCGTTGAACTGACCAATCTTCAGCGGCAGACGCTATTTGACGAGAACGATGTGCGGGAGGAACTGCCGAAAGCGGTGGCAGCTGAGCGTAAACTGCGGAACATCAACTCTTCCGTGCGCATCGAGGGCATCGTGGGGGATGTACACGCGGGGAACGTGGAGCAGATGATCGAGGTCCGCGATTCTCGCCCTCGCATCGATCTGATTCTGGACGGCACGGACAACGTGGAAACGAGGTATTTGATCAATGACCTGGCGGTGAAATGGGGCGTGCCATGGGTCTATGGCGCGGTCGTCGGCGGGGAGGGCAGGATGATGGCTATTCTCCCCACCAGCACCCCGTGCCTCCGGTGCGTTTTTCCGGAGCCCCCAAGGCCCACTGAACTTGCCACGTGTGACACCGTTGGGGTGCTGGGACCGGCGGCGGGTGTGGTTGGGTCGTTGCAGGCGGCGGCCGCCATCAAGGTCCTTTCCGGGCACGCCGACGCCATCGCCAGCGAGATGATCGTGTTTGATCTGTGGTCAAACCGTCTGGCGGCAGTGGCGATGAAAGACGCAAAGCGAGATGACTGCGCCACCTGCGCGATGAAGCGATTCGAGTTTCTTGATTCCACGCGTGGCTCGGGAGTCACCAATCTCTGCGGGCGTGGCACCGTGCAGATTCGGTCAAGCGAGATCGACCATATCAACCTCACCCACGCAGGTGATCGTTTGGCAAACTGTGGCGTGGTACGTCGCAGCCCCTATCTCGTGCGATGCGCACTTTACGACCCGGCGGGGATCGAACTGTCGGTCTTCCCTGATGGGCGAGTCATGGTCCACGGGACGGACGATTCGGCCAGAGCCAGATCGATCGTCGCGAGATTCCTCGGCGCGTAGAACGCCAACATGACGCGGGCAGAATGGCGATTCACGGAACGCGAACCAAAACCCATGATCTTATAACGTCTGCCAGATAAATGCGTTATGCTTTGCTTGCGATTCGTCATTTCGCCTCTGCGCTTATGGGTATTTGACTTACGAGAATCGATGAGCAATATCGGGGCGTCCTGTGTCTGAGGATGGCTGCCGGTTTGCCGCCTGATCAGGCGGTTGAGAAGGTCTTTTTGGGAATGGATGACGACTATGGCGACTGAAGTGAAAGCGACTAACATCACATGGCACGAAGGCTCCGTCACTCGCGCGGAACGAGAGCAACTGCTGAACCAGAAGGGCGTGACGGTCTGGATGACCGGGCTGTCGGCCAGCGGCAAATCCACGATCGCCTGCATTCTTGAGCAGATGCTGTTGCACAGAAAGAAGCACGCCTATCGTTTGGACGGGGACAATGTCCGGCATGGTCTGAACAAGAATCTCGGTTTCAGTGCTGAGGACCGTGCCGAGAACATCCGGCGAATTGGCGAAGTGGCGAAGCTCTTTACCGACGCCGGGGTGATTGCCATCACAAGTTTCATCAGCCCGTACATCAAGGACCGTGACGCGGTGCGTGCCAGTTTGAAGCCGGGCGAGTTTATCGAGGTTTACGTGAAGGTTTCGCTTGATGCGGCGGAGAAACGGGACCCCAAGGGCCTGTACAAGAAGGCGCGGGCGGGTCAGCTCAAGGGCTTCACCGGGATTGATGACCCTTACGAGGCGCCGCCGAAGGCCGAGATTGTGATCGACACCGAGGTCGTCACGCCGGATGCCGCTGCGAAACAGATACTTGATTACCTTGAACGCGGCGGCTATCTCACAGCGTAGTCGGCCTGTTCCGTGGTCCTGCGCGGAATGAGCGAGAAGATTACGCCTGCCACAAGGATCAGCAACACAAGGGCAAGAAGATAGAGATTGAAGTTGGGCCCGACGATCGCTTTGAGGTGGCTCGCCAGGAGCATCTTGGTCCCGACGACCGCCAGCACGATTGCCAGCGCCGGCTTGAGGTAGCGGAACTTGCTGATCATGCCGGCCAGCGCGAAGTAGAGGGCCCGCAGACCAAGGATGGCGAAGACGTTGCTGGTGAAAACGAGGAACGGGTCGGCGGTGATGGCGAAGATGGCCGGGATGGAATCGACGGCGAAGATGAGGTCGGTGGTTTCGATCATCACCAGCGCCAGCGCCAAGGGTGTCAGGAGCCACTGTCCGGGTTTGGCGGCTTGCACGACGCGGTCGGGGACGGTTTCGCACTGGCCAGGCAGTGCGCCTTCGTGCGACGCGTGCGAGTGGGCCCGGACGACAAAATGCTGGCCGTGATAGTGCTCGGTGACGGGAAAGAGCCTGCGGACGAGCCGGACAACGATGTTCTTGTCGGGGGAGGCATGGTCCGTCTTAATGACCAGCATCTTAACGGCTGTGAGAATGAGGAATGCGCCGAAAATATAGAGTATCCAGTGATAACGCGAGATCAGTTCGGCCCCAATGCCAATCATGACACCGCGCATGATGAGGGCGCCGAGGATCCCCCAGAAGAGGACGCGGTGCTGATAGGCAGCCGGGACGGCAAAGAAACCAAAAAGCATGGCGATGACGAACACGTTGTCGACGGAGAGGGATTTCTCGACGATGTAGCCCGTGATGTATTTGACGGTCGCCGAGGCGCCGTCATTGATCTTTCCATCAACCGCATCGACATGGGATCCAAGGCCCAGCCAATGATTCTCGTAGCCGAAATGGATGAATATGGAGAAGAGCAGGGCCAGGGCAAACCATACCGCCGACCAGGCGATCGCCTCGCGGATGCTAACCACATGGGCCTTGCGGTGGAAAACGCCAAGGTCCAGAGCGAGCATGATCAAGACGCCAAGGACAAACGCGGACCAGATCCAGAGCATGAATTCTCCATCAACAATCGGCAGGTCGGAGAGCTTTGCAACCATCCGACACAGTGTGTATAGGATGATACTGGATGCGAAGCGATTAGAAACAAGCCGGATTAGTGGAATGGCGAGCGGGGTTCCTTAATTGCGCGGCCAAGCGGACGGCAGGAGCATCGGATCAGCATGTCAGCCGAATACGTGGATCTTCATGTTCACTCGACCGCCTCGGACGGGACCTGTCGGCCGGCGGAGGTTGCGCGGCTCGTCCATGCCAGCGGTCTGGCAGGATTCGCATTAACGGACCACGACACAGTTGCCGGCATTGCCGAGGCAGCATCAGAGGCGGAGCATCTGGGCCTTGAATTCCTGGCGGGTATCGAGGTCAGTGCCGAGTATCCGCGACCTGGAACCCTGCACATTCTCGGCTACCGGGTGAATCCCCGGAGCGATGCGATCCGCGACCTAGCGGCGTGGCAGATTGAAAGCCGAAGCCGGCGGAACCCCCAAATCGTGAACAGACTCCAGGCGTTGGGCGTGGCAATCAGCATGGATGAGGTACGGGAAGCCGCGGGGGAAGCCGTGATCGGCCGACCGCATATTGCGGAGGTCCTGGTCCGGAAAGGGTACGTGAAGTCGGCCAGACAGGCTTTCGAGAAATATCTGGTGCCCGGCGGCATCGCCTACGTCAGCCGCGAGCGGCTGGACCCCGCGCGAGCAATTGAACTCATCCGCCGTGCAGGCGGCATCTGCGTGCTGGCGCACCCGGTTCAACTTGCCACCGGGAACGACGCGCAACTGGAACGCGTTATCAAGGACCTGATGGATCTCGGGCTGAGTGGGATCGAGGTGATCCACAGCGATCACTCAGCCGATCAGGTGGACAAGTACACGCGGCTGGCGGATCAGCTCGGGCTGTTGAAAACCGGCGGCAGCGACTTCCACGGCGCCAGGCAGCAGAACGTTCTCCTGGGCAGAGCCAACGGCCGACGTATCCCCCGCCAGATGCTGGACGCGATCCTGGCCTATGGGCAACAGTGCGAGGCGGCACAGTAACAGGGGAACTGACAAGTCTGTCAGGATACCTCGTAGAGAAACCGCGGTGGACGCGACCACCTTGACCGAAGGCTTACAGCCAGACGAGCAGCCAATCAGTGAATCCTGAATATTCACGAGGCATCAGCGACAGCCATCTGGGAGCCCATCCGCCGTGCCTGGCTCAAGCGGCCGGCATAGCATTGGGTTTGATAGAAGGAGCAAGGCGATGGTTGCACAAAAACACATCCGATGGACGTTCATGTGCGCGATAGCGGTTCTGCTGAGCGGGTGTATGCGGGAGGAGGGATCGACCAAGCCCGAATCGCAACGGGCAGCAGGCCCGTTCGGCCCACGGTTCGATGCGGCCATGCAAATCGCAAGCCAGTCCGCTCGCGACGAAGCGATCAGTGCAGTAGCCACCGACGCCGGACTCGCGGGAGATGGCGAGATGGTGATTCGAGCGGTCAGAAACATCGCAGCCACCTCCCTGCGGGACGCGACGGCAAGCAAGGCCGCGCTGAACCTGGCCAAGGCTGGGCAGCGAGAGGTCGCCAACGCGGTCACCATGTCCATCATGGGCTCTGAGTTGCGAGATGACACGCTCAAGAGACTCGCGAAAGACGAATGAGGAGCCTGCAAAGGTGACTTGCAGGCCAAGTTGGGATATAACCTCCGGCCCGGTCTGATCCGGGGCAGCCACGGAGAACCCCAATGGAAAAGACGCTTATCATTCTGAAACCCGACGCCGTGCAACGAGGCCTGTGCGGCCAGATCATTGCCCGACTCGAACAGAAGGGCCTTCAACTCGTCGGGATGAAGATGATGCGGATTTCGCAAGCCTTGGCAGAGAAACACTATGAGATGCACAAGGGCAAGGCGTTTTACGACGGCCTCTTGAGGTTTATGACCTCTTCGCCGGTGGTCGTGATCGCACTGGCGGGAAAAGACGCGATCGCGATCGCCCGAAAGTTGATGGGCGCAACCTTCGGCAGCAAGGCCGAGCCAGGCACGATCCGCGGCGATTTTGGCGTGAGCAACGTCTTCAACCTGATTCATGGATCGGATTCGCCTGAAAGTGCTGCCAGGGAATTGACCCTGTTCTTCGGCCCCGGTGAGCTGATTGAGTGGACCCCTGCCGTTCGAGGCTGGGTCTATGACCTCAGCAAGGGTCAGCCGGAATAGGCTTCCCGCACATGGCTCCCTCTGTCCAATCGCTCGGTGCCTTACTCGAACACTAACGCCGCGGTAAAATGCTGCGCGATGCCCACTCGATTGACGCTGCCGCGGCGACGGCACGACCTCAAGCGCAAGCGATGGAGGGTGGGAATGATGGGGGTATTGCTCATGGTCCTGGTATTGCATGGCTGCGCAGACAAATTCATATTGTTCCCAAGCACTCGGCCGGAGGATGCTAACGGCGCAAAGCGAGAGATGATTGCGTTCGGTAAGGGGCATCTGGAAGTGTTGACCGCCAGATCCCCCGGAGCCTCGGCACGAGAGCCTGAGGCGTTTCTGCTGTGCTTCTGTGGCAACGCCGGCCGGGCCGAGTGGACGGCATCCTGGGACGCCCAGCTGTGGGAGAATCGGCCGATTGAGGCGTGGACGTTGAACTATCCCGGATATGGGGCCAGCACGGGACCGGCAAAGTTGTCGACATTTCCCGCGGCGGCAGTGGCGGCCTATGACCAACTCAAAACCAAGGCGGGGAAACGCCCGATATTCGTGAAAGCCGAGAGTCTCGGCACGACGATGGCGTTGCACGTGGCGGCAAATCGTGAAGTTGCGGGCCTGATCCTGCGAGCGCCCGTACCGCTGCGAAGCCTGATCATGGGTCGATTTGGCTGGTGGAATCTCTGGCTGGCGGCAACACCGGTGGCATTGGGGGTTCCCAATGCGCTGGACGCAATGAACTCGGCGCCCAAGGCAACCGCACCGGCGGTGTTTCTTCTGACGGACGCCGATGAGGTTGTGCCTGTCTCATACCAGCGGAAGGTCGTCCATGCCTTCGGAGGTCGGAAGAAGATCATCGAGAACTCCGCCGATGGCCACAACGGACCGCTCAAGTCGCGGGCCATCGAACAACTCCAGGCCGGGATGGACTGGCTCCTACAGCAGTCAATGAACGGGCAATAGAAGCACAGAGACCGGGCCGGTAGAATCAAAGCCATGCCTCAGGGAATCGAGCAGCGGCTGAAGCAACTTCGCGACGAGCTGAACCGCCACAACTACCTCTATTACGTCCAAGCTACGCCTGAGATCAGCGACCGGGAGTACGACCGCCTGATGCAAGAGCTGATCGAGCTTGAGGCGGCTCATCCGGAGATGATCACGCCCGACTCGCCATCGCAACGAGTGGGCGGCCAGCCGATCGAGGGCTTCACCACAGTCGAACACGCCGTGCCGATGATGAGCATCGACAACACGTACGATGAGTCGAGCGTCCGGGAGTTTGACGAACGGGTCAGAAAGGCCCTGGGCGGCGAGCAGGCGGCGTATGTGCTGGAGCCTAAGGTAGACGGAGTGTCGGCGTCGCTGCGATACGAGGATGGCGTGCTGACTCTGGCCGCCACGCGAGGGGACGGCCGCCGGGGCGACGACGTGACTGCCAACGTCAGGACTATTCGCTCGATCCCGCTGCGCCTGGCGGGTGGCGAGATTCCCCGAATCGTCGAGATTCGGGGAGAAATCTACATGCCCAACGCCGAATTCCAGCGGATTAACAAGCAGCGAGAGGCGGCAGGCGAGTCGCTGTTCGCCAATCCACGAAATGCGACGGCGGGAACCCTGAAGCAACTCGACTCGCGCGTGGTCGCAGGTCGTCGGCTGGCGTTCGTGGCGCATGGTTTAGGCCAGGTTGATCCGATGCCCGCGGAAACGTACTGGGAGTGGATCAAGCTCCTGAAGAAGTGGAACGTGCCCGTCGCCGAGCACACTCGGTACGCGAGGAATGTCGACGAGGCAATCGCCGGAATCGAAGAGTTCGCGAAAGTCCGCGGGAATCTGGCCTATCAGACGGACGGCATGGTCGTAAAGGTCGATTCGCTGACCCAGCGACAAAACCTCGGCGCAACCAGCAAAGCGCCCCGATGGGTCATCGCGTTCAAGTACCCGGCCGAGCAGATGCAGACCATCCTGCGCGATGTCCGATGGCAGGTGGGAAAAGGTGGCAACCTGACCCCCGTCGCCGACCTGGACCCGGTCTTTGTCGCAGGCTCTACCGTTCGCCGGGCAACCCTCCACAACATCGAGCAGATTGAGCGACTCGGGCTGATGATCGGCGATACCGTCGTGATCGAAAAAGCCGGCGAGGTCATCCCCTACGTTGTGCAGGCGGTCCCCGAAAAGCGGCCGAAGGACGCCAAGGGCATCATGCCACCGACCAAGTGTCCGGCATGCGGCGGCGGCGTCGAAAAAGAGGTGGGCGCCCCGTATATCCGCTGCACGAATCCCGCGTGCCCAGCGCAACTCAAGGAGCGCGTGCGCTGGTTTTGCGGAAGAAACCAGATGGACATCGAGAACCTCGGCGAAGCGCTGGTTGACCAGCTTGTCGATGGGGGACTTGTCAAGACCTATGCGGATCTGTACCGGTTGACTAAGGACCAGCTCGCCGGTCTTGAGCGAATGGGTCAGAAGAGCGCGCAGAACGTGGTCGAGGGTATCGCGGCAAGCCGCAGCAGAGACCTGGATCGTCTGCTGGCAGGGCTGGGCATACGCCACGTCGGTGGGCGAGTCGCGCATGTGCTGGCCGTCCATTTCGGTTCGCTCGACGCCATTGGCAACGCCACCCGGGACGAACTCTCGAGTGTGAACGAAATCGGCCCGACCATCGCCGAGTCTGTTCACGGCTTCTTCCACAGCGAATCCGGGCAGGAAATCATCCGTCAGCTCCAGGCCGTCGGAATCAACCCGACGATGGAGAAGCCGGCCAGCGCCAACCAGCCGCTTGCAGGCCAGACCATCGTCGTCACCGGAACGCTTCAGCATTTCGACCGCAAACAGATCGAGGAACTGATCGTCAGGCTAGGCGGAAAGGCCGCTGGCAGCGTGAGCAAGAAGACCAGCTTCGTCGTCGCCGGAGAGTCCGCGGGCAGCAAGCTAAGCAAGGCCAAGATGCTTGGCATCCCCGTGCTCAGCGAAGCGGAATTCACAGCCAGGATCGGCGGCGTTGCATCGGCCCCACGGAATTGACAATTCGTTGCGCAGAATGGAATAAAGGGGACATGCCAACACGAATACCCTCTGGAGTGCGCCTGCATTACATCGAACGAGGTCGCGGTTTGCCGGTGGTTCTGCTTCATGGGTTCCCGTTCGACCTTCGCATCTGGAACGCACAGTTGGACTCGCTAAGCAATCGGTTTCGGGTCATCGCCCCTGACTTCCCCGGCTTCGGCAGAAGCCCTGTTGCCAGACCATTCAGCATTGTGTCGCTGGCCGACGAGATCAGGCAGTTGCTCATCCAGATTGACGCGTTGCCGTGCGTGCTCGGCGGTCTGTCGATGGGCGGCTATGTCGCGCTTGCCTTTGAGTCTCAGTATCCGGGGGACCTGCTGGGCCTGATGCTGATTGACACGCGAGCGGAAGCCGACAGCCCCGAGGGCAGACAGAACCGCAACAAGATGATCGAACTGGTCCGTGCGTCTGGTTCCAGAGCTATTGCCGATCAGATGCTGCCGAAACTGCTTGCCGACACAGCCGATCAGCGCCGCCCCGGAATTGTCGCCAATCTCCGACAGATCATGGAAGCCTGCCCGGCGCAGACAATCCAAGACGCTCTGACCGCGATGCGCGACCGTGACGATTACCGCCCGCGACTGCAGTCAATCCGAGTTCCCACGCTGCTTGTGGCTGGCGAGGAGGATGGCCTGACCCCCCCTTCGCTGGCAAAGGAAACAGCCAGCCGCATTCCCTGCTCACACGTGGCAATCATCCCCGAATCCGGTCACATGACGCCAATGGAGCAACCTGCTCTGCTGAGCGAGGCAATTGGGCGTTTTCTTGCCGCGATCGAAAAGAAACGGGCGTGAGTCGCCAATGATCTGCGAGTCGGCTCGCCGTATCGACAGATCACACTCTGATCGTCGCCCCGAGTCTCTGTTTCGCCGCCGCCACCACCTTCCCCACCGATCCCTCGACCTGTTCGCCAGTTAAGGTGGTCTGGCTCGAGCGGAACACGAGGGTGACCGTCACACTCTTGGTACCGGCATCGAGGGGCTTGCCGCGGTACGTGGTCACGTACTCGACATCTTCCAGGTTCTCGGGTTCCGCGCCTCGGATCACGGCATCAACCTCTTCGAACCGGGTCGCGTCTTTGAGCACGAGCGACAGATCACGCCTGACCGCCGGGTACTTGGGCAGGGCATGCAACTGCGGCACATGCTGCATTCCGGCAAACAGCTCGCTCAGATCGAGTTCGGCCGCGGCGGGAGGTTCGCGGAGGCCCAACTTGTCGGCCACTGCCCGATCGACACGCCCGACGTACCCCATGACTCTGCCACCCCACTCGATTCGACCGCATGCGCCCGGAGAAAACCCGGCACGCGCATCCGGTACGACTCTCAAATGACGATCGGCGTTCAAGCGGCTCAGCAATTCCTCGACGGTTCCGCGAACCTCCCGGTAATCGGCGCTCCCCACTATCGCCAATCTTCGCTTCTCGACTGCCTTGCCGGTTTCATCGCTCCAGAAGGTCGATCCGATCTCGAACAGCCTGGCCCCCATCGTTCCGACGGTCTCATTCCGTCGCACGGCCTCAAGCAGTCCAGGCAGAATGCTCGGCCTAAGGTGCGCATTATCGCGCCGGACCGTGGCATCGGCCCGGAGAAGCCTCTTGGCCTCCGGTGCTAAGAAATCCGAAAGCACCTGGTCGCTGACAAACGTGACCGTAATCGACTCGAAATACCCCGCGCCGACCAGTGTTGACCGAATAGCCTCCGTCGTGGCCGCATCCGGGTCCGCGCCGGCGGCCCGGATGGATATCTCTTCGCGCACGGGTATCTGCCCGTATCCAATGACCCTGGCCACTTCCTCAACCAGATCGACTTCAATGTTCAGATCGAGTCGCCAACTGGGAACAGTCACCTGAACAACGTCTGCCTGAAGCACCGGATTCAACTGAAGGCGGCCAAGCGCATCGACCACCTGGTCGGGCGGCAGTTCAATGCCGAGCACGGCTTTCAGCTTGGAGAGCCTGAGCGCCAGCGTCTTGCGTTCGTAACCACTCCGCCCCCCCACCGCCATTCCTGCCAGCAATTCCCCGCCAGCGGTTTCCAGCATCAACTGCGCCGCTCGCAGGCTCGCCCGCTCGGGCAGCGTCGGATCGATCGACCGCTCAAACCGATACGAGCTGTCGCTCATCATCGCCAGCCGTCTTGCGGTCTTCCTGACACACAGCGGATCAAACCGTGCCGACTCAAGAAGCACATTCACGGTGGCCTCCCCCACTTCGCTCTCTTTACCGCCCATGACTCCGGCCAGTGCGACGGGCCGAAAGGCGTCGGCAATGACGAGCATCTCCGCCGTGAGTCGCCGCTCGTGCCCGTCGATACTCACGATCGTCTCTCCATCCCGTGCTCGCCGGACCACGATCCGCCGTTCCTTCAGGCGGTCAAAATCGAACGCGTGCAGAGGCTGGCCCATCTCGAACATCACATAGTTCGTGACATCCACCACATTGTTGATGGCCCGGCAGCCGATGGCCTCAAGCCGCCGCACCATCCACGCGGGACTGGGTCCGATCCTGACGTTGCGGAGGACTCTGGCCGTGTAATGGGGACACAGATCGAGCGCCTGAATGTCCACACGGGTGGCGGCGTCAGCCCGTTCAGCGGACTCAGCAACCTCGGCGTGCACGCCGCGCACCTCCCTCTTCAGCAGTGCGCCCAGTTCGCGGGCAATGCCAAGATGCGACAGGCAGTCGCCCCGGTTGCTGGTCACTTCCACGTCGAGAACGGTATCATCGCCCACCCGCTCGTAGACCTCGACGGGCAACCCGCCATGCGTCAGGGCGTCACCCGCCAGTTTGGGATCCAGCGGCCCCGGAAGGAAGTCGCCCAACCATTCGATGCTCGTCTTCATAACAAATCCCTATCTGCAGCCTCTCGCCGCGGGATGCCGACCGCCGGCTGTTGGCTGTGATCCTTTCCTTTCCGCCAATCTAGTCAGCCAAGGCTGGCAGTCAAACGAGGGAACTCCCAGCCAGATGAACCTGGTGTCACCCGCCTGATCCGAACCACCCGGAACTCTCGCTCCAAACAGCAATCGAAAACGCCCTTTCCCTGATGATTATCGGAGCCGTTCGATTGACACAACCGCATTTTCTAGATAGAGTTGATGGTCTTCGGTTTCCTGACTGCACCCGCCAGCGGCGGCGGGACCGTCAGGCCACTCGGCCCCTTATGAGGACACTCTGTGGCGAAGTTGAAATCCAAGAAGACTGCCAAGTCCCGACCGGCTGCTCGATCGGTCCGCAAGCGGACCGCCGCCACAACTAAAACCGCCAAGAAGTCGGTCCGGAAATCCGCCCGCCTCGGAGCAAATCGAATTCCACAAGTGTCAGCCACACAAAAGAATAGGAGTTTTCAGCCTCCGCCGGCGTTATCCGTCGCATCGGACAAGCCTGTCAAGAACGCCATCGGTTTGAAAGCCCGCGATCTGGCGTTCTTCCGTGACCTGCTCATCGCCAAACGCCGCGAACTCGTTGGCGATGTGCACCATATGGAGCAAGAGGCCCTCCAGACGTCGGGCGGATCGAATCTGTCGAACTTGCCGATCCACATGGCCGACATGGGCACCGACAACTACGAACAGGAATTCACCCTCGGACTGGTCGAGAAGGATCGGCAACTTCTCCGAGAGATCAACCAGGCCTTGGCCAAGATCCGCGATGGTTCCTACGGAGTATGCGAAGGCACCGGAAAACCCATTTCTCGTGCCCGCCTCGAAGCTCAGCCGTGGGCCCGGTTCTCCATCGAATACGCCCGGCGTCTTGAGAAGAAAATCGGCCCGAGATAGCCCCAAGGCTCGCTTTGTGGCCGTTTGGGTGCTTTCGCGCTGTCCCCTTTTTCTTTGGTGATCCATCGCCGCCGAGACATGCCTTCGCTCGTAACCGACAATTTCCGCTCGCCCGCCGCGCTCGCCTGCTTCGCCTTGACCACCCTGGTTGGCCTTGCCGCCGATCTCTGGACCAAATGGCTCGCCTTTTCGGTGCTGGCCAGCTACCCAGATGGGCATCTGGTTTCGCGAGTCCATCAACTGATCCCCGGCTACCTCCACTTCACGGTAACGGTCAACCCCGGTGCCGTTTTCGGACTCGGCCAAGGTCAACGGGGATTGTTCGTGACCGTCTCCATCGCAGCTATCCTTTTTCTGACCTATCTGTTCGCCACGAGTGACAAGCAAAGACTCTATCAGTTCATTCTCGGCATGCTCCTGGCAGGCGTCCTGGGCAACATGTATGACCGCATCGTTTTCGGACATGTCCGGGATATGATCCATGCACTGCCGCGTTGGCCGGCGCTCTTCCCATGGATCTTCAACGTGGCGGACGTTCTGCTCTGCACGGGTGTTGGTTTGCTCCTGATCTATTCGTTCTTGAACCCCCGTCGGCCCGCGCCCGCAGCGGTTGACGGTGAGACCGCATCGGTCAGGTAATCGGCCCCGGGCATTTGGCAATCCGCGACTGCCGCTCCACAATACTCTTCATGCCCGTGTCCCCTGAAGAATACATGCGCCGCGCCCTGCACCTTGCCGCTCAAGGACGAGGGTATGCGGAGCCAAATCCCATGGTGGGGTGCGTGGTGGTGAAGGACCAGCGGGTGATCGGAGAAGGCTTCCACCGCCGTTTCGGATCGCCGCATGCCGAGCCGACCGCGCTGGCCGCCGCTTCCGAATGTCCCGCCGGCTCCACCGTGTACGTGACACTGGAGCCCTGCTGCCATACCAATAAGAAGACACCGCCCTGCACCGACGCGCTGATCCAGGCGCGGGTCGGAAAAGTGGTCGCCGCCTGCCTCGATCCCAACCCCGCCGTTTCGGGCAAAGGGATGGCGACGCTGCGGGCCGCACGCATCCAGACTCGCGTCGGCCTTCTCGAAAACGACGCCAGGCAACTGAACGCCCCCTTCTTTGCTGCCACCATCCACCACCGCCCCTACATCACCCTCAAATGGGCCCAGACGGCCGACAACAAAGTGGCCGGCCCCGCCGGCGCTCGTCTGCGGATCACCAGCCCGCCAGCAAATCGCCTTGTCCACCAGCTCCGCGGACGCTCCGAGGCCATCCTCATCGGTATCAATACGGCTTTGGCGGATGATCCGCTTCTGACAGCCCGCGATGTCGATGTGGCTCGCCCGCTGATCCGCGTGGTGCTCGACAGCCGTCTCCGTCTGCCGCCAGCCAGCCGACTCGTCCGCTCGGCCAACAATCATCGCCTGCTCGTCTACTGCTCCGCGCAATGCCCGCCGGACCGCATTGCTGCTCTGGAATCTCACCATGTCACGGTGATGCCCGCTCCGACAGACACCCTCGGTCACCTGCTACTGCCACCCATCCTGAACGACCTCTACCTTCGCAATGTCACGCATCTGCTGGTCGAGCCCGGACCCGCGCTTGCCCGGACCTTCATCTCGCAGAACCTCGCCGACCGACTGTGGCTCTTCCGATCGCCGACCATGACTGAAGCAGTCGATGCTCCTGAGGCAATCCCAGTCCCGCCCCAATTTGTTCGCACTGCCACGATTCCTGTGGCTCCCGACAGCCTCACAGAGTATCTGAACGCGCAAAGCACGGTGTATTTCTCCGCCACCCCCTCAGCGGATGTGCAACTGATCGCCTGAAGACAGGCACATCCCTTCCGCTCAATCGCCCATCCGCCTCTGCGACTCCACCATCGCCATCAGCGCCCGCCATCCCGCCAGTTGCGATGGTGTCAATGTCGCCTTTCTCCCTTCCTTTAAGCGATGCTCAACAGCCCTCAGCCTCCGCCT
Organism: uncultured Tepidisphaeraceae bacterium; assembly: GCA_964451955.1. Lineage (GTDB taxonomy): Bacteria > Planctomycetota > Phycisphaerae > Tepidisphaerales > Tepidisphaeraceae > JAPLNB01. The sequence continues at coordinate 57,532 of CAYVKG010000005.1, read as the reverse complement.
CACCTCCCGCGGCAGGCTGACTTTCTCGTTCACCACCAAACCCGTGACCAGCTGCCGATCGTGTCGGCGAGATATGCGGAGTTTCTTGTGCATGTGCACCGCATATCCCTCACCCGCCACAATCGTCTTCGCCGAATGAATCAGATCGTTAATCCGCTTCGAATCCGCGCCCGCCGGGCCGGAAAAGACGATATCGTCCGCATAACGGCTGTAGCTTACGCCGCGTTTGGTTGCCAGCGCATCCAGCCTCGCATCCATCCGCCAGTTCACCAGGTTGCTCAATCGCGGACTCGTCGGCGCGCCTTGCGGCAAGACCCCGTCATGGGTCACGAGTTTGACGAGCATCTCGACGGCCTGATCGCTCCACCCGATCGCTTCCAGGTAATGCCGCACCCGATCGGCCGTCACCGAACCAAAGAAGTCCTTCAGGTCCATGCGAATCACGACGTCTTTGCCCACATGTGGCAGCGCGTTCGTCACAATTGAGTGCCCTCGCTCAAAACCGGTGGCCGCCGGATGACTCTTCAGCCCCCCCAGGACCCTCCGCATAATCCGCCGTTGCAGCTTCTTCAGCCGCTCATCCGGAGCCGTAATCCTCCGTTGTCCCCCGCTTCGCTTGTGAACATAAAATTCCCGATAGGCCACCGGTACCTTCCCCAACTCCGCCGACGACACGCCCAGTCGTTTCGCAAGGTCGTCAACGCCCAGTGCCGGCCCTCGCCGCGATACCGAGCGATGCGCCCCTTCTTCCCCCCCGCCTAACAGTCGCCTCAGAAAGCCGAACACCGCTCACCTCCCCGAATATCCGGATGAAACAGCGGGCATAGACTCTGGTCCATGCCCGCACTGTCTTGCCCGTTGGTGCGACCAACGGCACCACGTCTCAAGCAAGTCCGAAAGGACCCGGGCGACGAAACATCGCCCTGCGCTCTGCATTCGAGCGCCGCCAAGACAGCTCGTTCCATCATCCCATCTCGGGCCGACGTGTCTAGTGGCCCGGCAGTGTTCCCACAAGTTTGTCCATTTGCTCCTGAGTATTGTAGAAATGTGGCGACACTCGAAGGCGCCCTTCGCGGACGGCGATTTCAATGCAGTGTTCTTTTCGTAGGCGCTTCCAGATATCCATGTGGTCGTGTTTCGTCGAGGCAAAGCTCACAATCCCGCTCCACTCCCCTTCGCCGCGAGGGCTGACCACCTGATAGCCCTTGCGCTGAAGGCCTTCGATTACGTGCTGCGTCAACGTCCTAATGCGCCCGCCGACCCTCTCCAGCCCCACTTCCATGAGCAGTTCGATTGACGCTTTCATGGCCAACAGCCCACCCACATTGTGCGTCCCGCACTCGAACCGCCCCGCATCAGGCTTCAGGGTAAAATCGTAATGTCCATAGTCGTCGGCATTGACCACGTTCATCCATCCCACAATCAAGGGCCGCATCCGCCGCAGGAGCTCTGCTCGGCAATAGAAGATCCCCGCGCCCTCCGGTCCCAGCATCCACTTATGCCCGTCAGCCGACAGAAAATCGACCCCCATCGCCGCGACATCCACCGGCAACGCCCCAACGGACTGTATCGCGTCCACGGAGAAAAGCCTCCCTGTCTCCCGACATAGCCGCCCCACCGCTGCGATATCGTGCCGCTGTCCGCTGGCAAACTCCACATGGGACAGCGCCACAAGCCTCGTCCTCGGATGCTGCGCCTCCTCCAGTATCCGGTCGAGCGGCACTCGCCTGGCCCCATCGTCTCCGGTTTCCTCGGGCAGCATCACCAATTCCACCCCAAATCGCTTGGCAACGTCCATCCAGGGATAAACATTGGCCGGATACTCGACGGCCGTTGTCACAATCCGGTCGCCCGCCCGCCAGTCAATCCCTCCAGCCACAGTCGCAATCCCCTCGCTGGTATTCTTCACGAAAGCAATTTCTTCTCTCTTCGCCCCGATCATCGTCGCAACTGCACGCCTCAGTCTTTCGATGTCCTTGTACCATTCGGTTCCCAGATACGCCCCCCGCTCGGCTTCAAGCGAGTACCTCCTTAGTGCCTCCGCCGCGCGCGCAGGCAATGGCGACACGCCCGCGTGGTTGTAGAAGTCCCATTTTCCCAGGATCGGGAACTCGTCAGCATTTCCTACGTATTCCATCCCCTTTTCTCTACCACAAATTCGGCACACCGCGAAACTCCCACTCCCCAACCCCGTCCAAACCCCCGTATAATCCTGCCATGCAACGTGCCACCCAATCGTCCGCGATTCTTCGGCTGAACGCTTCACCACTTCGGTGTTCTCTGCTCCTCTGCCTCCTGCTCCCTCTGCCTCTGCACGCCCAATCCATCCTCCGCGACACCATTCCCCACATCTGGCTTGACGAGTACATTCCCGAGAAGCTCCCCGCGTTAACGTATCCGGCCTATTACAACGATCTGGACAAGGCCAAAGCCCAGGTCTTCGCCGGCCGCTACAAGACGGCGCTGCTGACTCTTGAATCGGCCGCCAAAGGCGACCCCACGGAAATCGCCTCCGTGAAAGCATCCGCGCTGGCCGCCACGGGCCGCCGCGAAGACGCTTTGTCCGTTCTCTCCGCGCCACACGTTTCTCAGCGCCCCAGCGTCCAAGTCAAACGCGCCCGGATTCTCGCCGACCTCGGCCGCCTCGACGAATCAATCGCCCTCCTGAAATCACTGATTCAATCCGACCCGGATTCACTCATAGCCCATTTCTGCCTTGGCGAAATTGCCGAGCGAACAGGCGACCTCGACACCGCCAAGTCGGCTTATGAGTGGATCCACAAGACGTACTACGACCAATGGCAAGGCCAAGGCCACAAGGAGTTCGACGACCCTGAACAGGTCACCCTCATGGGCCGTGCTTTTGACCGTTACGCCACGATCACGGGCGCCTATGCGGACAACGCCAAGCTCAACAACCTGATTCTCAGGGTCTTCGTCCAGGCTTACGACATCATCGACCGCGCATATTGGCCGGCCCACCTCGCCGCCGCCGAGTTCTTCCTGGCCCGCGGTGATGTTAAGCAGGCCACGGAGGAACTCAAAGCGGTCCTCGCCGCCAACCCGAACGAACCTACCGCCCATGAGCTTCTTGGAATCATCGCCATCCAAACCTTCAGTTTTGATGCCGCGGATCAACAAATCGCCGCCCTTCGCGCCGTGGATCGGAACTCCATCATCGCCGATCTGATCGAGACCCGAACGCTTATCCAGCAGCGCCGTCCCAAAGACGCCGAACGCCCCGTAAAACGAGTGCTCGCTCAGCAACCCAACAACATTGAAGCGCTCAGCCTTCTCGCGGCCGCCTCCGCACTTCAGCTAAATGAGGACAAAGTGCAGTCTCTCCTGGCCGAGATTGAGAAGCTCGATCCCGACAACGCGTCCGCCTACTATGAACTGGGCGATGCACTGGGCGGTATGCGGCAGTACCCCCGCGCCGAGAAGATGTACGAGATCGCTATCGATCGCGCGCCTTGGTGGACTGCGCCGCGCAACGGACTGGGCCTTCTGCTCACGCAGTCGGGGGATGAGGATAAGGCCAAGATCGTTCTGGATGCGGCCCAGAGACTTGATCCCTTTAATTTCCGCACCGCAAACTACCTGATCCTCCTCGACCAACTCGCCAAAATGGCCCGCAAGGAGACGGACCATTTCATCATCTATTACGACGCCCAACAGGATCCGATTCTGGCCGATTACTTCGCCGATTATCTGGAATCCGTCTACAAGGAAGTCTGCGACGCCTTCCGATACGAGCCGGCCGTCAAGACCATGATTGAAGTCTTCCCCACCCACGAAGCGTTCTCGGTCCGGACCACCGGATCTCCGTGGATCGGGACGGTCGGCGCTTCCACAGGCCGGGTCATTGCCATGGTCGCTCCGCGTCGCGGCCGCAAGACCCTCGGCCCATTCAACTTCGCACAGGTTCTCCGACATGAATTCACGCATACGGTCACACTGGCCGCTACTGAGAACCGCATTGGTCACTGGTTAACCGAAGGCCTCGCAGTCGATCAGGAGCATTCCCCGATGCGATTCGAATGGGCCCAGATGCTCTACCAGGCGGCAACAAAGAAGCAGTTGTTCAACATGGACGACTTGACGTGGGCTTTCGTCCGCCCGAAGAAGCCCCAGGACCGTCAACTTGCCTACGCCCAATCGTTCTGGACCTGCAAGTACATCGAGGAGAAATGGGGCCACGATGCCCTGCTCAAGATGATGGCCGAATACAAAGCCGGCAAGACCCAGGAGAAGGTCTTCGAAAACGTGCTCAACATCACGCCAGATGCCTTCTCCGCCGACTTCTTCGCATGGGCGGAGACACAGGTCTCCGGGTGGGGCTACGACGAGCAGACCAACAAGAAGGTCGCTGAGCTTACCAAGAAGGCCGAGGCGCAAACCGAAGGCCGCCAATACGCCGACGCCATCAAAACCTGGAAAGAAGTCGCCGCCCTCCATCCCATGGACCCGCTTCCGCCTCAGCGCCTGGCAGGGCTCTTCCTGATCAAGGAAACCTACGATCCTCAGCAGGCCGCCCTTCATCTGCTGCGCCTGCAGGCCGTCTCCTTGAAAGACAACCGTTTCTCCAAGCGCCTGGCCCGCCTGTATCTGGACGACCTGAAGGACCTGGCCAAAGCCCAGCAGTACGCCATTGATGCCGTCTACACGGATCCCTACGACCTGGATGCCCACGAGCTGCTGCTCAGCATCTACGAGAAGACGAACAATAGTACTGCCCTGGCACGCCAGCAACGGATCGTCGCGGCTCTTAAGAAATGGGCTGAAGAGAATCGCAAAGCCAGCCAGGTTTCGACGGCGCAGCCGCCACGGCCCGAACCATGATCCACGGCACCGTATTCCATGCCGGTCCCGGCGGAAAACGAATGACTTCGCAGAACGACTGGAGCCATGGACTCTTCTCCAAGACCGCATTAGGATAGAGGGCGTTGCCGGCTCGTATCTGGGCTGGATCACGACCCAACGTGGGCAGTAATGGTCTACTAATCACATTTCACGGCTTCTGGTGAGCTATGAGAAAAAACCATCCTGAGTGTCGTATAGCCGCAAAGTGCACAAACGTTTGCACACGGTCGCAGTGCCTCTGCATCATCGCTCTCCTGTTCCTTGCCGCCTCGTGTGTCAAGCCCACATCTCCCGGCGGACTGCTCGAGGACCTCGCCAGACCCCAGGAAGGCCGATCAATGCGCGCCACCTCGACCATGCGAGTGGGCGAGGTACGACGCGGCGGCGCTGACCGCAAACTCGACCCCAAGGCCGATCCTAAAGGCGACCTCGAAGAAGCCAGCAACTGGGATAATCACACCGTCCCACCCGGCCAGACCCATGTCCTCATGGACGAGAAGGGCCCGGGTGTCATCACGCACATCTGGATCACTTTCCTCGGCCCGGAACCCCAGGACTGGGCAAAGAACGGCGCCGCCAACCACCAGGAAATGCTCCTCCGCATCTTCTACGACGGCAACGAACGCCCCGCCGTCGAAGCCCCTGTCGGTGATTTCTTCGCCAACTGCTTTGGCAAGCGCAGCGAGGTGACCAGCCTCCCCGTCATCGTCGAAGACGCCGATTCGTACAACTGCTACTGGCGGATGCCATTCCGCAAGTCCATCCGCATCGAAATCGAAAACCAGAGCGAAAAACAAATCTCGTTGCTCTACTACAACATCGACTGGATCAAGAAAGACCATATTCCCGCCGACACCCCCTACTTCTACGCCCAGTACCGCCAGGAATACCCCGTCCAGAAAGGCAAAGACTACGTCATCCTCGAAACCACCGGCAAGGGCCACTACGTCGGCACCGTCCTCGCCGTCCGCACACGCAGCCCCTCCTGGTTCGGGGAAGGCGATGAAAAAGTCTACATCGACGGCGAAACCAAGCCCTCCATCTGGGGCACCGGCACCGAAGACTACTTCCTCTCCGCTTGGGGACTCAAGACCACCAGCACCCCCTTCTTCGGCGTCCCCTACTTCGACCAGTGGGGCATCGTCGGCGGTCATACCTCCGCCTATCGATGGCATATCTCCGACCCCTGGGTCTTCAATACCGGCATCAAAGTCACCTTCGAACACTTCGGATGGATCTCCCCGGATGAGAACCCCAACAAGAAAGCCATGAGCTGGAATGAACGCGAAGACGATTACTCCAGCGTCGCCTTCTGGTACCAGACCGGCCAACCCACCTTCTCCGCCCGCGCGCCACACGCCCGCGAGCGCAAACTCCCTAACATCGAACGCCTTGTCGTCCCCGCCGCCAACTTCACCGACGCCAAGTATCACGGCTCCGGCTCCGTCACCACCCAGCAACTCGACCTCTACGACGGCAAGCAACTGCTCTACATGCCCAAGGAAGCCAACGGCGCCTTCATCGAAATCCCCTTCGAAATCGCCAGAAAAGAACCCCTCCGCCTTCTGCTGAACATGACCAAGTCCAGCGACTTCGGTCGTTACCAGGCATCACTGAACGGCGTGAAACTGGGCGGCGTCATCGACCTCTATAACGCCAAGGTCGTTAACGAAGAAGTCCACCTGCTCGACTTCTGGCCCGAACCCGGCAAGTACACCCTTCGCCTCGAATGCGTCGGCAAGAGCGGACAATCCGATGGCTACTACTGCGGCATCGAGTCCGTCCGACTCCGCGAACGCCGCCCTCGTGTCATGGAAATGGCCCACGAGAAAAACAACGACTGGAAAACCAATCCACAACTCTACCGCTGATCCGCTACGATCTGCGTCTGACAAAACACGGCCCTGCCAAGAGGAAACATATGCGGCCAATAGGTATCCCCTTGACGTTCCTTCTCTTTGTCTCTTCTCTAGTCACCCCGGCAATCGGTGCAGCAATGACTGACAACAACCTCCCCGCTTCCGTCGATCTCCGCCCCGAATTCGTCACCCGAAATCTCCCCCTCCGTCTCCAGGGCGCTCGCAGCACCTGCTCAGTCTTCACCATGACTGCCGCCATCGAATACGCCTTCGCCAGCCAGCAACGCCTCACCAACCGCCTCAGCGTCGAATACCTCAACTGGGCCGCTAACCAGGTGACCCAGACGGCCTCCGACGGCGCGTTCTTCTCCGACATCTGGAAAGGCTTCGCTCAGTTCGGTGCGTGCACCGAAGCCGACATGCCCTATCTCCCCAAGTTCGATCCCAACCTCGCACCGACTGAAACCGCTCGACAACACGCCAAGGACCTCGGCAACGCCGGCCTCCGCATCCATTGGATCAAGCCATGGAATGTCAACACCGGCCTCAAAGACTCCGAGTTCACCGAAATCAAAAAAACCCTCGCCAGTCGCTGGCCCGTCTGCGCCGGCCTCCGCTGGCCAAAAAAGGAACGCTGGACCGACGGCATCCTCGACATGGCCCCGCCCGAAGGTGTCTTTGACGGCCACAGCATCGTCCTGGTCGGCTTCCGCGATGACCCCAAAATCCCCGGCGGTGGCGCGTTCCTCGTCCGCAACTCCGGCAGCGGCATCAACGACGGCCTCATGAGCTACGAATACGCCAAAGCCTACATGAACGACGCCGTCTGGATCGACCCTCAGCCCCACGCCGTTCCAGCAACCCGACCCAATGCGCTCGGCGGGCTACTTAACCCCCTCGGTCCCGCGCCAGTCGGGCGAAACCGCCGAGTCTCCAGCAACGAGCAACCCAACTGGAAAGACGGCAACATGGACATGAACTGGCTCATGCCCGGCCAGTCCGTCGAGATGCCCGTCTTCAAAGGCCCCGGCGTCATCACCCACATGTGGTTCACCAGCCACGCCGGATGGGTCGGCGAACTCAACGCCCTTGTCCTGCGCATCTACTTCGACGACAGCAAAGAGCCCGCCGTCGAAGCCCCACTCGGTGACTTCTTTGCCGTAGGCCACGGCAAACCCGCGCCTGTTGAGTCCATCCCCGTCCAAGTCTCCCCAACAGGCTCCCTCTCCTGCTTCTGGCGCATGCCTTTCGCCAAGTCAGCCCATATCGTCGTCACCAACGACAACCCCGACCGATCCACAGGCCTCTACTGGCAAGTCGATTACACTCAGCTCGATCACCCGCTCCCGCCCGACACCCCCTACTTCCACGCCCGCTATCGCCAGGAATACCCGGCCGTCTCCGGCCGCAACTATGCCTTCGCTGACCTCCAGGGCGCGGGCTACTACGTCGGCACAGTCCTGTCCGTCGTCAACGCCCAGGACGGATGGTTCGGTGAGGGCGATGATTACTTCTACATCGACGGCGAACACGTCCCCAGCCTCCAAGGCACCGGCAGCGAAGACTACTTCAACGACGCCTGGGGGTTCCGCTCACGCACCGGTCCCTGGTTCGGTCAGCCCCGCTGGCAGGGCGACCGCGCCGGCGACAACGGCGTCTGCTACCGATGGCATCTCCCCGACTCCATTCACTTCGCCAAATCCCTCAAAGCCGAAATCGAACACAGGGGCAACTGCGAAGACGACCTCGACGGCTTCTACGTCGAACGCGCCGACTTCCTATCCAGCGTCGCATTCTGGTATCAGACCGGCCAACCCAAACCCACCGAACCGCTCCCCACCTGGCGCGACCGCCGCATCCCCTGGGAAGTCTCCCACTTCGTAAAGTCCTTCCGCCAACTCAAGTCCACCGGCCCCGCCAAGCCGCAGGTCCAAACCATCGGCTTCTTCGGGGCCCGGCCCACCATCTCCTGGGCCAACTCCACCCCGGGCGCCGAACTTTCCATGCCGTTCACCATCGCCGACGACGGACGCTATGCCCTCCGCCTCACCGCCGGCACCCTCCCTCAAGGCGGTCTCTTCGACATCTCCATCGACGGCAAAAAAGCCCTAACGTCCGATTTCCGCGCCGCCGAACCCGCCGAAGCCGACCTGCTTCTCGGTACCTTCAGCCTCGCCAAAGGCGATCACACCATCACCCTCAAAGCCTCCCCCGACCGCCTCGGCACACTCGTCGTCGAAATGCTCCGGGTCCTCCGCCTTCCGCCCGAAGCCAAACGCGCCGTCCGCAACCACAACGAAGCACACTTTGTCCGCCTCGGCATCGGCCGCGCCGTGTATGCCTACCGTCTCGCCTACGACCAGCTCCCCGATTCCCTTCAAACCCTCGTCAAGTCCGGCATCATGCCCGAACGCTACCTCAACGACGAAAACAACATCCCCCTGAAAGCCACCGTCGAAAACGGCTACTTCATCGTCCAAAGCACCGCCCCTAATGGCTGGACCCACCGCTGGCAAGGACTCGACGCCCGTCGGTAACAAGCACACAACCCTGTCTGGCAATCACGGCCCCGGTGTCGGAGACAGCAACTCAGCACGCGCGAGCTAATCAAACGGAAGCGGTTCTGGCCCGGCGGTATTTCGTCCGCCCCTCTGAACACACGCACGATGCCTCGCGATGCAAGGCCTCGCCCGACAAACCGCCGCTATTTCGTCCGCTCCTGACCGTTCTCGATGATCTTGCCGCTGAAACGCCCCTTCACGGTAATCGTCCCGATCTTGTTCTCAGCGGTGATGATCCCGGCGAAATTGCGACCGATGTAGATAGACTTCACAGCGCCGTCGGGCCCAATCGCGTGAATCTTGCTCTTCGAGTTAAAGTCACGGCCCACCGAAAGCGTCTTGAGAGGTCCTGCAATCGTGGCATTAAGATTGAGGACATCCCGCCCAACAGAAAACGTCGTCATCGCGCCAGTGACGATCTGCACGTAGCTGATGTCCTGGGCAATCTTGATGTTCTTGATGGCGTTGGCAAAGTTGAGGGTGCTGTAAGAGGCAGCGGTCGTGGTGCCGGAGGAACCCTTGACTGCCGGCGTGCCTTCGAATCGCCACGCCTGAAGCAGCCCAAGGTCGCGAAGCGCACTGGCCACCAGGCCGGCGATGACACCGCTGTTCGTCTTGCCCGAGACCGACGGTTTGCTAGTGGGGGTATTCAGGAATCTGTAGAGATCGGTCGTGCGATTGGCGGGGACGGGAGAGTTCGGGTCGTTCCCGAGTAGTTCACTCGGACGGACGGAGGCGGAGTACTTCGTGATCGGAATGAGCGATCCATCGCCGACGGCAACGAGATTATTAATGCGCAGGCCCGCCTCGACGGTCACATCCCTCAAACCATAGCCATCTGCCTGAATGCGATCCACGATGCCGCTGGGATTGGTCGCCAAGTAACTGTCGAGCACACCGAAGCCATTGGTAACCTTGACAGTGCCGATGGAGTAACCGCCAAAGAATGTGCCGATGATGCCGCCAGGCAGATAGGTGGCCGTGTTGGTGGTGGTCGAGGATGAGGAGGATGAAGAAGAAGAGGAACCCCCACGAAGATTCACGCGAACGCGCCGATCGTCAGCGGTAGGAGTGCCGGACGGCGGCGGGGTGGGAGTCGAGGAAGAGGTCGGCTTCGTCTTGCTCGTCACCGTGATGGAACCGATCTGATAAACCGGCCTGGCAACGGTGCTGCCGATGTTCGTTGCCGGGTAGACCTTGTCGAAGGCAATCCGCCGGGCATCGGAAAGGGGACTGATGACGAAGATGTCGGCGTTGATCAGCGAGCCATCGGTCAGCGAGATGCTGGCGATGCGAGTGCTGCTCGCCACGACGCCGCGGATGTCGGCGCCCTTGCTCCCTTGCACGAGCATGATCGGGCCGGCAGCGAACAGACCCGCCAACGCCATCGCGCCGTTCCCCCCGTAAGGAATTCCTGCGCCGATGTTGACGGTATTCATGGTCCCGGCGGCATAGACCGGACCGACAATGCCCTCAAACACGCTCGTGGATCGAGTGCTGTCGGAGTCCGCGGTCAGCAGTTGCAGCGTGCCGCCTCCGCCGCCTGCGCCGTAACCGGGATAGATACGCGTGCCAACGTCGCCGGCAACAGCGGGACTGACAATGATGTTGCCCACCGCGCCGCGACTGGTTGCGGTCAGGATGTCGCTGGCGATGATGCCGACGCGCTGCTGGTCAAATGGGTAGACACCGGGATTGGCCGCAACAGAACCGACAAGAATCGCCTGCGGCAGCACCGCCGAATCCGTGCTGTGCATCGGCACTCCCAGCGTCTGGCCGCGCAGTTCCCCTATCGAGTCGGCCAGCACGTTGACAATCTCACCGGTGGAGTTATTGGCAATCCGCGTAAAACGCGGGCCGATCACCGCAAAAACATCAACGCGTCCCTTGCCGTTGATATCCACCGACAACTGCGGCGCGGCAGGGTCGAGCGCAAGCTGCCCGTTGGGAAGTTGCACAATCCCCGGTCCCGCCACACCGGGTGCAATTCGCAACTGAGCAATCTCCGCGCCGGCCAACGAGGACTCGAGATTTCCGCTGACGGCCACGCCCGACGTCGCATCAATCCGGACGACAGCAACGCCGCCAGACCCGCGAATGCCGTAAGTCGTAATGGTCAGGGCACCCGTCGCTGACGTCGGCGAGATCGTGAGCGTGGAACCGGAGTCATCGTTGAGGATGACCGCTTCGCCGTCCTGGTATGGCGTGGCAGGCGCGACGCCACTTCCGAAAATGATGTCCCGATACACCGTCCCAAGCACGTTCAAATAACGCACGTTGCCCTTCGGTCCCGTGAGGATGTGCGGTCCGCCCGACTGAATGGTGCCGAAGTTCCCCGCGACATCAATCAGATCGATCACGCCGTCATCGCCAGTCTGGTCCGCGTTCACCATGAACGTGCTGGCCGGTCGGGTGGCCATATCGCCCGCACGCACCACGCCGATTCTCTTGTTGGTGATGAGGTTCCCGAAAAACGTGGTGGCGGCATCCACGAGCTGATAGTCCCCGTTCACAATCGGCAAAGGCGGCAAGGGAGTGTCCGTGGGCTCGAGCAGTGGCACATAACTGTCGGCAATATAGTCGTCGTTGACGACCAGAATTCCCGCTGTCGACCGAAGCAGCCCGACATTCCCGCCGGGAACATGTAGATTCGCCCCTTCGTGCCAGAGGCCGTTCCGGAGCAGACCAACCTGCCCGCCCTGGATCGTCCGCAGATTACCGTTGAGCACCTCCACGCTCGTGGACGTCCGAACCATCGTCGAACTTGGCAGCATCTTGTTGTAGGCAAAGTAAGCATTGCCGGCAACCAACGCTCCAAGGTCCCCGTTCTGCACCGTAAAACCTGGCGAACCATATTCGCAGTCAAACACGTTGTTCGTCGCGATAACCCCGCCGAGGGTGATCTTGCCCACATTCGAAATGCGCAGCTCGTATCGCGTGGTGCCCCTGTCATCGGCGTTGGTCGAGTCGCCGGCAAAGATGGTGTCGCCAAAAATAGCAACGGCAAACCGATACAAGCCGGGACGATCCGTCGTAAATCGGAACGGCAGATTGGCAACGCTCGTCTCGTCGGTATTCGCGTAGTTGGTGGCAATGAGCCGCCCGTCGGGATCAAAAACGCCGACGCAGACGCTGGGGAAAGTCGGAACCGTAATCCCGGCCAGTTCCAGATCCACCAGTTGTGTCTCAATGGTCTGCCCCGCCATCATCGAAACAGCATAAAAGTCCGTGAAGTCCGCCAGTTTATCCGTTCCCGCAAGCACCCCGCGAACCTGCACGATGTTGTTCTGGCCAAGCTCCGCGCTGCTGAAAGAAGCCACATACTGTGCGGTCTCCAGAGTATCGTTGTAGAAAACCGCGTCTGTAAGATCTCCGCGTTCGAAACTCGGGGAATAACCGGACAGGGAGCCCTCAAAGCTGTAACCGCGCGTTTCGATTTCGAATTGGGCAGCCGCCGTCGCCGAGACGCCTTCGATGCCAAGAACATTCACTGCGCCGGTAAACGAATCGTACGTCCGAACCTGCCCCAATCGTCCGCCAACCTTCAAATCAAACCGCGTAAGGTACGCCGGATTGTCCAAATCGTCCCCGGAATCGGTGCCAATCGGGCCGGCAACGATGAGGTTCCTGAGGTCGCCTTTGACTTGGAAATTACTGGGTGAAAGCGAAGCCGTCGTCGAGGCAAACGTCCCGCCTGTCTCGCCCGTGAGCAGTTCTCCACACGCGAACAGGTTAATCGAACCGCCCAGAACCACGCGCCCCGTCACGGTCCCACCAAACAGAAACCTGCCGAGATCCTGGTTGTCCGCCACGACCAGTCCCGCACGCAGCAATTCGCCTCTCGTGCCCGGCATCACACCCATCGGCCCCGTCATCGGCACCGCCAATATCGGAACGTCCTCAGCATTCTGCTGACCCTGCATGGCTTTGGTACGGGCCCCCAGATACAGCTTGCCGGTATTCGCCGCCGTGTCGATCGTGATGATGTTCCCGTCTCTTGCGCTGTTGACGCGCAACGCCCCGGCATTCTCCTCAAACGGCTGCAAAGTGATCTTGCCTGTCCCCTGTGCTCGTTCAATGCTCGTGATCGCGATAAACGAGTCGATGTCCGCTTTCTGCACGTAGATCGCGAATATGTCCGCCCCGGGAAGTCGTTGCGCCGGATCGGCGGGGTCCATTTCGTTCTCCCCGACCAAGTCGCGCAACGTAACTAGGCCGGTGTCTTCGTCAACATAGGCTGCAATGAACTCGGCGGTAATGTTCCCCCCAACCGTGACCTGCATCAAATTGTCTTGCGCATCGCGACAAACAACGCTTTGCGTCAGAACGTCCGTTGTGGTAATGCGCGTCAGCGGATCTGTGTAGGAATAAGATCCCGGCCCAATCAATGTCGTCAGGAGCGTTCGCGATTCCAGGTTCTCGATATGGGCAAGCAGATTCTTGTGTCTGACGATCCGCCGCGATCGGTTCGAGGCCCTGCGATGCAAACTCATCTGGTGCTCCTCCTCAGTCGACCTGTCCCGAAAACGGACCGGGGACTGGAAAGATCGTTGAAGCAACAACTCGTCCACTCTGCGACGCGTCGGATCACCCGCGCATCCAACATCCTGCCGCATTCCCAATAACCCCAAGCCGCACAACAGGTTCCAGCCTCTGTCACGTTCGGCCGCACGTCCGGGGCCTTCAGTTTCTATCACTGCTGAGGCAGGGTGTCAACCTGAGCACATGTCTCTAAATAGGACGCCACCCACGCGTTGCCGTTGCATGAAACAACCGAAAATCCTCGGCCCACCAGACAACGCCAAGTCGTTTCTCCTCCCCACCGTCTCTGACGCTCACCGCACTCAATTCCCGCCGTTTCGGCTACATTTCGCGGCCAGCAAATACTGCGCATCTCGCCAAAAGAGTACTCAGTCGCACAGCCAAGTTCTCCCATTCGTTGGGAACGAGCATCCCCTTCGCCTCAAGGACAAAGCAACCGTTCACCCGGCGAGAGCCTGACCGCATGGGATCACGCCGGTCAGTCCTCAAACTCGAAACACCACACCCATCCGCCAAGTCATGGAAATCCAGTCCGGGCATGGTCCCTGGGCCGCTTCAAAACCCCGATCAACCAGGCCCGGCTTTCAGCAATCCGCGGCTTAAGGCGAGCTCGTCCGCAACTGTTAACAGGGGGCTCGCTTCAGTTCGTGTTCGCGATTCTGGTGAGGTCGGGCACTTGACCGGGGCGAGTTGCGGTAAGATGGACGCGCCGGTCGCCGCAAACGTAGACATGGGCGCACATTACCGTGCCGCAAGCACAAAAGACAGGAAATGGGCGATGCGATGGAAGAAAAACATCCCGGATCGCAACAGTAACATAGGCCAAGTGACTTGGCCTGTGATCGATCCGACGCGCCCAAGCGACGCGGAGTTGTTGCGGAGCGTCGGTCGCGGCAGCGAGTCCGCGTTTCTCACGCTGGTCGACCGATATGCGGATCATCTTTTCGGTCTGGCGTTTTCGCTGACGGCAAATGCGGCAGATGCGGAAGATGTGGTTCAGGAGACTTTTACCGCCATGCTGAAAGGTTCCACAGGATTTCGGCATGAGGCGTCTGTGAAAACTTGGCTGGTGCGGATCGTAGTGAAGCAGTGTGCCTTGGCTAAACGACGCCGCGCCCGGGAAAAAGTCATCCCGTTGAATCAGAACGCCATCCCGGCAACACCCGAAGCGGAGGGCTTGGCGGTCAATCCGGCCGCAACGGCGGTCGACGCCAGCGTGGATGTGATGCACATGCTGCAGACGCTCTCCGAGGAACATCGGCAGGTGATCGTACTCCGAGAACTGGAAGGCATGAGTTACGACGAGATGGCCCAAACGTTGGGAGTGCCACAGGGAACCGTGGAATCGCGGCTGCACCGCGCAAGACGCGAGTTGCGAGAACGATACCGAGAGTATTTGCAGTGATGGCTGCAAAACCGCAGCGGATGAAGGAGTCGCTGCCATGAGTTGCGATCAGAGCCCAAATCTTCACGCCTGGTACGACGGGCAACTGGCTGCCTCGGCCAAAAACGCGTTCCAGCGGCATCTGGCCGGGTGCGCGGAGTGCCAACGGGAATTGCAAGAGCTTCAGGGGCTTACCCGGCTGCTCGCCAAAATGAAGCGGCCTCTGTTGTCGGTCCAAACCATGCAAAACTTGCGAGACTCGGCAACCTCATTACGCAACCGGGTCATCGCCCGCATCGCGGCAAAGTTGACGGCGGCGGCATCAATCCTCCTCGCAATCGGGCTGTTTGCCCTGTGGCACCAGAACCCTGTGGCCGCGCAGCCGTCACCATGGGAAACAATGATGGTTGACTGGCAGACGGCCGAACCGGCTTCGCCCGACCCGGAAACCGCGAGCGATCGGTTGGAAATCGCCCTATGGTTGGAAGCCGGGCCTATGCATGGGGGAGACAAGCCATGAGCAAAGCCATCGTTTGGGTAATCGCCGGCTTCGTCTTGGCTTTCGGGGCAGGCCTCGTGCTCGGTCTGGCAGGACCCAGGCAGGTGGCGAATCTCGCGGCGCCCCAGGCCCAGCCCCACCCCGAGAACAAGCCTCGCCGATGGTGGATCGCGTCGCAATTGGACCTGTCTCCCCAGCAGGAGGAACAGGTCCGGAAAATTTGGGAAGATGTCCGCAAGCAGACGATTCGCGAGCGAGAGGAACGGCGAAACACGATCCGCCAGGAACGCGAGGACGCCATTCTGTCCATGCTGCCCCATGACAAGCACGAGACCTATGAAAACATCAAGCGGGACTATTCGACAAAAATGGCTCAAGTCGATCGCGAGCCACCCAAGTCGGTGCAGAAGGCCATTGATCAGACCAAGCTGCTGCTGAATGATCAGCAGCGCGCAAAGTACGACGAAATGTTGAAATCGCGCGAGCGAGATCGACGTTTTCGTGGTGGACCCGGTTGGCGGGGAGACGAGAGAGCGACGACTCGGCCCGCCTCAACACAGTAGTCGCACTAGACCCGGCGACGGGTAAGGAGCAACCCATGTTCGGTAGGAAGTTGGCTGTTTTCACCTTCGCGGCATTGATGTTCGCATTCGGCAGCCTGGCCATGGCCCAACAGGGCGGCGGCGGTCGCGGAAACCGCGGCGGCGGACAGGGCGGCGGACAGGGCGGCGGACCGGGCGGCGGTAACTTCGACCCCGCCCAGATGCGACAACGCATGATGGATCGCATGAAAGAGCAACTCGGCGCAACCGACGACGAATGGAAGGTCCTGCTGCCCAAGCTCGAAAAAGTCATGGAAGCCCAACGAAATGCCCGCGGCGGCGCCTTCGGCGGAATGATGGGCGGACGCGGTGGACGCGGCGGCGATCAGGCCCCCACAACCACTCTGGGCAAGGCGGCTCAGGAACTCCGAGCCACCCTCGAAAACAAGGACTCAAAGGCCGACGATATCGCAGCGAAACTCAAAGCCTACCGCACGGCCCGGGACGAAGCCCAGGCGGAACTTGCCAAGGCGCAAAAGGACCTCAAGGAGGTTCTGACGCTACGACAGGAGGCACAACTGACACTTTCCGGAACTCTTGAGTAGTGTCTAGCGATGGCTGGGACGCGGCTCCTGCCGCGTCCCGCCTTCCGTCCTGATGACGTGTCGTGCATACCGTCTCTATCGTTGCCGATGAGGTGCTTCCTGTGCCGGACCTGATTGCACAACTGGTGAGCCAAGGTGTTCTGGACGAATCGGCCGCTGTCCGAGCACGCCAGGCGATGGCGGAAGGAAAGCCGCTCGATGAGGCGGTCCTCACTGCTGACGGAATCGCCGAAGAGACGCTCCTTCGCAGCCTCGCCGGCATCTTCGACATCCCCTTTCTCGACATCGACAAACACTCCCCACCCAAAGAGTTCCTCGCCAAGTTCCCAACCCGGCTCCTCGTGCAGCACGGCCTCTTGCCAATCGAGGAAGTTGACGGCATCGTGACAGTCGCCACCAGCAACCTGTGTGACATGACCGGCCTGGATGCCCTCCGGCTCGCCAGCGGGCGCGATTGCCGGCCGGTCGCGGCAACTTCCGCCGAAATACAACGATGCCTCAAGAGCCTCCTCGGCGTCGGCGCTGACACCTTGCAGACTCTGGCATCCGCGTCCGACGATGTTCAGGTCATCGACGCCAAGGGCGACGACGAGGAACTCGACCTGACCAACGCGGCCCAGGACGCTTCCATCATCAAATTCGTCAACCAGGTGCTCACCGAGGCAATCGATCTGCGGGCAACCGACGTGCACGTCGAACCGTTCGAAGACCAGTTGCGCGTCCGGTACCGTATCGACGGCGAGTTGCAGCAGGCAAGTATCCCGCCCCAAGTGAGACGTTATCAGGCGGCCATCGTCTCCCGACTCAAAATCCTCAGTCATCTGGATATTGCGGAAAAGCGCCTGCCACAGGACGGCCGAATCAAATTGCGAATCTCCGATCGCGAAATCGATGTCCGCGTTTCCGTCATCCCCATGCTGCATGGTGAAGCCGTCGTCTTGCGTATTCTCGATCGCCAGGGTGCCCTGCTCGGAACCGAACACCTCGGAATGTCGGACCGGGACCGCAAGGCCTTCAACAGAATACTCGACATGCCACATGGCATCGTGCTGGTCACCGGGCCAACCGGTTCGGGAAAAACCACCACGCTCTACGCCGCCCTGTCCCAAATCAACGACATCGAACGCAAAATCATCACCATCGAAGACCCCGTCGAATACCATCTCAACGGCATCAATCAAATACAGGTGTCCACCAAGACGGGGCTGACCTTCGGAATGGGGCTAAGGGCCATCCTGCGACATGACCCCGATGTCGTGCTCATCGGTGAGATTCGCGACAAGGAAACAGCGGAAATTGCCGTCCAGGCCTCTCTCACCGGACACCTGGTCTTCAGCACACTCCATACAAACGACGCCCCGAGCGCAGCAACACGCCTGATCGACATGGGGCTTGAACCCTATCTGGTCGCATCCTCCCTGGAGGTCGTCGTGGCACAACGACTCGTAAGGCTCATCTGCCCACACTGCAGGGAAGAACTGCCCGAGACAGAAGCACAGCAGATACGGGATGAGTTCGGACCCGTCGTCCCGCCCAAGATGTACCGGGGGCGAGGATGTCGCGCGTGCCAGGGAACAGGATATCGCGGGCGAATGGGCATCTTCGAGATGATGGTCGTAACAGACGAAATCCGCGAGTTGATCCTGCACCGCGCCCCCGCTCAACAACTGCGAAAGGTGGCTATGGAACAGGGCATGGTCAGCTTGCGAGGCGACGGCTGGCGGGTCATCGCGGCCGGAAAAACATCGCCGCAGGAAGTGTTGCGCGCAACAAAGGACGAAATCACCAGCGGCGCGGAAGCAGCGGGACGGACATTCGGCGATCACCATTATGTGCCGCCGCAAACCGTCGGCAACGCACAACCTGCCGGGAGTCATAGCTGATGGCGGTATTCGCTTACACGGCACTGGACAGGAAGGGACAGCAGACCACCGGATCGTTGCCAGCAGAAAGCCGGGCGGCCGCGATGGATATCGTCATGGCCCGCGGCCTGTCACCCCTCGCCGTCGAGGAAATCCGCGAGTCAAAACGCAAACAGGCGTTTCAACCCACCGGGGGGCGCATCCCCCAATCGGCCGTCGAGAGCTTCACACGCGAGTTGGCCAACCTGCTGGCGGCAGGATTGCCCTTGTCCCGATCCCTGAACCTCCTGGCCCGCGAGGCATCCCATCCCGTGGCAAAACAGGCCTGGACAACCATTCACGATGATGTCGTCGGGGGCCTGTCGCTGGCCGATTCGCTGCTGAAATGGCCGAAAACCTTCTCGACGGTCTACGTCGCCATGGTGCGGGCAGGAGAGGCAGGCGGTTTCCTCTCACTCGTGCTCCAGCAAATCGCCGACTTCCGCGCCCGCGAACAGGATCTCCGCGGCAAGGTGAAGGCGGCCATGATCTACCCCGTGCTGCTGGCCGTTCTCGCTTGCAGCGTGCTCGTCTTCCTCCTCACCTATTTCATCCCCAAAATGTCCGGCATCTTCTCCGAGTTCGGAAGCAAGCTGCCCGCCCTTACCCAGGTCATCGTCGGCGCCAGCGATCTGCTTATCAATTATGGCTTCTTCCTGGCAATCGCGCTGGCACTGGCCATCTTCGGCATGGTTCGGGCCGCCGGAAGTGAGGCCGGCCGCCGCGTCATCGAGCGACTCGTGTTGCGGCTCCCCGGTTTCGGCCGGGTCGCCGCCAGATTCGCCCTCGTGCGATTCTGCCGCATGCTGGGTACCCTCGTGGCTGCGGGCGTCCCACTCATTAGCTCGCTACGCGTTGCCAGAGAAGCCCTGGGCAATCAGACGCTCGCCGACGCCGTCTCTCACGCCATCGAGGAAGTCCAACGCGGCGCCTCACTCGCCAAAAGCCTGGCGGCATGCCCCGAACTCTTCCCGGCTTCCGTCGTTGAAATGGTTACGGTCGCCGAGGAAACGGCAAGACTCGACAAGGAACTCGTCCGCCTCTCCGTCTCTTTCGAAGGCGACCTCGATCGGCAACTGAGAATGCTCGTCTCCCTGGCCGAACCGGCACTGCTGTTCATCATGGCTGGACTGATCGGCACCGTCGTCGTCGGAATGCTCTTGCCCGTGTTTACGCTTCAGGACCTGATCAAGTAGTCGGCGGGCCACACCCGCATTTTGCAGAGGATACGTATGACAACACACCAGAATCTGACAGAACCTCGGCTTCCTGCACGCCACGCCTTCACGCTGATCGAACTCCTGTTAGTGCTCGTGATCCTCAGCGTCTTGGCGGCCGTCGTCGTGCCAAAGTTCACCAACCGCTCTGAACAGGCCCGAAGCACCGCGGCAAAAGCCGACATTGCCACCCTCGAACTCCAGATCGACGCCTTTGAGATCGACGCCGGCCGTTGCCCCACCACCGAAGAAGGACTGGCAGCTCTCGTCGAACCGCCACCCAACGTCAAAGCCTGGAAAGGGCCCTACCTCAAACGCGGCGTCCCCAAAGACCCGTGGGGCAACGACTACGTCTACCGCTCCCCAGGCCAGCACAACGTCAGCGGATATGACCTGTTCTCAATGGGGCCCGATGGCCATGAAGGCGGGAACGACGACATCGATAACTGGTCCCAGCATTAGAATGACCGCAAAACGCAGACAACCTCACGCCTTCACCCTGCTCGAACTCGTCCTGGTCATGGTCGTCGTGTGCGTTGCACTGGCCATGGCGGCACCCTCAATGCGCAGTTTCTGGTCCGCACGCAAAGACGATGATGCCGCGGCTCAACTGCTCGCCCTCACCCGATGGGCACGATCGGCCGCCATCATCGATGGCCGAATCTACCGGCTTACCATCGACTCCCGCGAAAATACCTACCGCCTGACCATGCAGGACTATGACGAGTTCGTCGAGTTGGGCCGGGAGTTCGGCCGCTTGTTCACGCTCCCGGAAGAGTCTCGTATCGTCGTGGAACGGCTCGATGGATCCGCAGCAGCCTTCATCGACTTCTTCCCCAGCGGGCGAGCCGACCCGGCGGTAATCCGAATCACGGGCTTCCGCGGCGAGGAATTGCGAGTCGTCAGCGAGTCGCCAACCGAACCGTTCCGGCTTGTCGGCCCCGGATAAAAACCATACCGATGCCATCAATCCGACCATTCTCCACCAGACGAAACGCCTTCACCCTGATCGAGGTGCTGGCGACCCTCGTCCTTGTGGCGATCGTGTTGCCGGCCGTCATGCAGGGCATGTCCATGTCCATGGGCGCCGCGGCTTTGGCACGTGACACCATCGAGGCCGTCCAGCTCGCCGACGCCAAGCTCAACGAGATCATCGCCATGGATCAGACACTCACGGGCGCTTCCGCCGGCGATTTCGGAACCGACTATCCCCAATACCAGTGGAGCGTCCAGTCCATGCAGCGAGAGCAGAACCTCCTGGAAATCGAACTGACGGTGACCTGGCCCTGGCGCAACGACCAGCGATCCGTCACTGTCTCAACACTGCTGTTCATGTCAACGGCAACACCCGAAACGGAAATGGCGCAATGAAAATCCGCGCAAGACAACCCGCCTTCACCTTCCTCGAGCTTGTCCTCGCCATGGCGATGGTGAGCATGCTGGCGTTGTCGCTCTATGCGAGTCTGAGAATCGGATTCAAGGCCAAAGACACCGCACTGGCCGCAATCGGTCCCGTCCGCGCGACCCAGATCGCCGCAAGCCTCATTGAACGAGATCTCGAGTCCGCCCTGCCACCAACCGGCATCCTCGCAGGCCCCTTCTACGGAGCGCTGTCGGCCGACGGCAGCGCAACCACCAGCATGGTCGAATTCTACTGCGTCGGCCAGGGACCGGAGCATCCGGATCCCACCGGCCAAGGGGGCATCCGCCGAATCACCATCGGAGTCACCACACTGCCCGATGGCACCCCCAATGCCCTCGTGCGGCAGATCGCTTCCAATCTCCTCTCTCCATCCGATATCGAGTACGATCAGGAGGTCCTCTGCCGCAGCGTGCGAACCTTCGCCCTGCAGTACTGGGATGGCATGTCGTGGGTGGACACATGGGATTCCACAGAATACGAGAACATGCTTCCCATCGCGGTCCAGATGACCCTGGCGATCGACTGGCCGCCCCACGGCCAGACCACTCGGTCCACCAATGATCCGCCCGCGCATCAGATCGTCCGAACCATCCGCCTCGCCTGCTACTCCGACGCCGTCGTGCCAACATCCGGAGAGGAAGCAACCGGCACAGGCGCGTCCGGCGGAACACAACGAGCCCCATCCGCATCCGCGGGCAACCGCTCGCCCCAGGGAGGAGGTGGCCGATGAAATCCCCTCTGGCATACCCCCGGCGAAGCGGAACCGTGCTCATCGCAACCCTCTGGATCGTCTTCGTGTTGGCCGGCATGGCCATCGTGCTGGCGCGAACCATGCGCGTCGAAGCCATCGCGTCGGCCAATGAAGTGGCGGCAATCCAGGCTGCCGCCGTCGAGCGAGGCGCCGAACAGTATGTGCTGGCCCTCCTCGAAACCCAGAAAGACTACGCGCTCATGATGGCGCAAGACTATTTCCAGGCCGTTAGCGTCGGCGAAGGGTGCTTCTGGATCGTCAGGCCGGACTTCGGCGACCCCTCACTGCCTCTGTGGGGACTGGTCGATGAGGCCTCCAAGGTCAACCTGAACTCCGCGGGAATCGACATGCTCGCCCTCCTCCCCTGGATGAACGAGGAACTCGCCGCTGCCGTCATCGATTGGCGCGACACGGACGAAAACATGACGGCTTTTGGCGCAGAGAATGAACAGTACCTCACCCAGTTCAAACCCTATTACTGCAAGAACGCGCCCCTCGAAACAGTCGAGGAACTCCTCCTCATACGGGGATTCACCAAGAACCTGCTCTACGGATCGTCCGAGGGTATCGACCAGACCTTCGACCCCGCGGCCAGCTTCGACGCGATGCAGCCCGGAGCCCAGAGCCCGCTCACCGGCATCAGCGGCGGTTCCTCACGGTCCTCCGCAGCGGCCCGCAGACAACAGAACAGCAGCCCAATTACCGGCATCACCTCCAATAACGATTGGAGCCTCACCCACGGCCTCTATGATTACGTCACGGTCTACAGCAAAGAACCGGCAAACGCAACAAGCTCCACCGGCGAAACCAAGATCAATGTCAACACCCAGGAACAACAGGTGGCCAGCTACCTGAGCGAAACGCTCGGATCGGCCCGGGCTAACTCGCTGCGCAGCCGCATCCGCCCCCAGCCCCAGTTCCGCAATATCTACGATTTCTATCAACGCAGCGGCATGACCTTGGACGAGTTCACGCGGGTGGCGCCGCGACTGACGGCTTCCGCCAACCAGGCACGCACCGGCCTGATCAACATCTCCACCGCACCACGCGAGGTGCTCCTCTGCTTGTCGGCCTTGGACGAGAACGACGTCGAAGCCATCATCGCCAGACGTGCGACCCTCACCGAAGAGGAATTCGCCAACCCCGCGTGGGTCGTCGAGGCCATCCCCCGAAAATCCGTGGAAATTGGAAACCTGATTACTACGTCCGCGTACCAGTTCTCCGCGGATATTGTGGCCGTTAGTCCTGACGGCCGGGCCTTCAAACGCTGCCGCATCGTGGTCGATGCTCAGTCCAGCCCGGCACGCATCGTGTTTCGGAAAGACCTGACACATCAAGGCTGGCCACTGGACCGCGCAATTCTTGAAGATCTCAGGAGCGGCGCGCTTGTTCCCTCGAATCGCTTGTCGATCGGCACTGGCATCAATGTCAGCAATGTGAGCAGTGGAGGTACCAGGTGAAGCTCTTGGGCTCGTCGAATCTTCTCGGCCTTGCGGTCTCGGATCGGTGCATCGCGGCTGCACAGGTTCGTGTGACACGAGACCGCCGCGAACTTGGACCAACTGCGCAGTTCGCGATCACCGGTGATCTGTCCTGGGAAAAACCCGAGGCCCTCGGCACGGCGCTCCGGCAGTTCCTGCGACAGCACCACTTCTCGGCGTCACACGCCGTCATCGGCACGCCCGCGAGATGGCTGCTCGCCAGGGAAAAGGAGGTTCCGCCGGCAGCCCCCCAGGTGGCTGCAACCATGTTACGCCTTCAGGCGGAACGCGATTTCCCCGGCGATCTGGATCTCGTCTTCGACTATGTCGGAACGCCAAACTCGGATCGGTCCACAAAGGTGCTCCTCACCGCTATCACCCGCCAGCATATGGACCGAATCCTGCGAATGTCGGAAGAGGCGGGACTCTCCGTGACCGCCGTGACAAGTTCCTCATTGACGCTCTCGGCCAGCGCCGACGACAACAACGCCCTGCTTTCCGTCATCCTCTCAGACGACTCCGCAGAATTGATGCTCCGCGGCAGCACCGCGCCGCGAATGCTGAAACATATGCTGTTGCCGGGCGGCGCCAAGGTGACCGACAATGGGCATCTCAGCCCCGCTACGATTGCGGCGCTCGGCAGCGAGTTGCAGCGAGCCGTTGCGTTGATGGGCGATGACCCGACCGACTCAAAGCCCCGACGAGTCTTCCTCTGGGATGGCGTGGGCCTTGATTCATCCGCGGCCGACTCGCTCGCCGAGCGAGTCGGACTCGAGGTGCGGGTCCAGCACCAAATGGCGACGCTCGGCGTGACCTCCCAAGAACCGCAGAGCCCAGACTCCCGAAAACTCGGGATCGCCGTCGCCCTGGCCGTGGCCGGTTCCCGACCGGGGCGGCTCGCAGTCGATTTTCTCCACACGCGACTGGCCGCCCCAAAACAGCATCGCGTCGGACGCCAGACCGTTCTGGCCATTCTCGCCGGCATCGTTATCGTCCTCGGGCTCGCTTGGCTCGCCTACGACATCCACTATCAGCAGGTCGCCCTGACCGACCTGAAACGCCAATTGGCCGACCTGAAGCCTTCCGTTAAGTCCGCACAGGCCGTCGTTGACAAGGTCCGAGCCGCTCGAGGGTGGTTCCAAACCCGGCCTCCACACCTGGCCTGCCTGCGCGATGTGACCGCGGCCTTCCCACCAGAAGGCAGGGTCTACGCCACCATGTTCTCCTTCCGCGCCGACGGCAAGGGCCAGGTCACCGGCAAGGCCCCGGACTTGGAAAGCATTCAACGCGTACAGGATAAGCTGTTGGCAAACCCGAAGTTCAAGGATGTCAAGCGGCTCGACTCCCGTGACGCCGGTGGAAGATCCCGGGAAACCGCTTTTACCTTCACCTTCACCTACATCGGCTTGGAGTAGTGCTGTGATTTTGTCAAAACGAGAACGCATAGCCGGAATCATCGCTGCGACGGTGGTCGGCGTGTTGGTGCTGGATCGATTCCTGCTGACGCCCCTCCTCGATCGCCAGTCGGAGCTGCGCAGCCAGTTGAAGCTCTTGACGGAAAACGAATTGACGCCGGCTCTCACGCTCCTGGAAAACAACCGGCGAATGACGCCGCGATGGAAGGAAATGCTGGCCGCCGGAATCAAGGGCGATGCCCCCGCGGCCGAAAGCCAGGTCCTCAGCGATGTGCAGCGATGGGCCCAGGAGTCCGGCATTGCACTCTCCTCCCTCAAGCCGGACCGCCCGGAATCTGACAAGCACTTCCAGAAAATCACGATCCGCGCCACTGGTAGCGCCTCGATGCGATCGATCGCCCGCTTCCTCGACCGAATCCAGACCTCCACCAAACCTCTGCGGATCTCCGACATCCAGATCACATCCCAGCGAGAAGGAACTGATGAATTGGCGATTCACATCGGCGTCTCGACCCTCTTCCTGGCGCCTGAGGTCGAAAAGCCGGCCAAGGCCGGAGCAATTGCGTCGATCCGGGAGGACAGACCATGACTCGACGGCATAGGATACTGGCCACCGTGGTTGCGGCGGTGGGACTGACCGCCACGGCCCTGTTCGCGCAGGACCGGTTCGACCGCAATGACCGCCGAAACGACCGCGCGGGCGAACGCGGCTCAGACCGCGGAGGCTACCGCGCCGAGGATCGGGCGTTCTCCGAAAAGTACAGCACCATCTGGTTATACAACATCTTCGTTCGTGACCGGTCACGAATAGCCCAGACAACCAACACCGGACCGCGAGAACCACGATCCTATCGGCCTGAGCAATCCTATGCCCTGCGCGGCATCGTGCTGGTCGAACCGTCCGAAACAGAAGGCGCCGTCTACCTCGCCTTCGTCGAAGACGGCCGCGCCGGAACCACCCGCCGAGTCCGCGCAGGCGACAGCATCGCTCGCGGAAAAGTCATCAGTGTCACCATGGATGGCCTCGAATATGAGGTGGACGGCCGAGTCACACACGTCGCCATCGGTATGAACTTCGAGGGCGGCTCGCAATTCGCCATGGCAGACTATGCCTCCGCAACAACCCTGCCCGTCTCTGGAGATTCAGGTTCCTTCGCCGGCGGCGACGCCGAAGCCAGGCTCCGAGCTAGACGCGCAGCAGAATTGAGCGGAGCACCCATGCCGCCCCCAATCCCCCCTGACCAACCAACACAACCCCAGGATACAACCCCCGGCGCCGCCCCAACCTCGGATGGGCCGCCGGCTGATGCCTTGAGCATCGAAGAACGAATGCGCCAACGCCGTGCACAGGAGACCGGCAGGTAGGCAAACACGACACGCAACACAGTTATTCGAGCGGCACAAACGTACGAACTGTTTTGGCCGGGCATACGAAGGGCTTCACTATGAGCAGGCACTGGACAGTCAAACTCACATCGCTGATTTCCATTCTCTCTCTGGCAACGGCTGTCGCGGCTCAGACCGCCGAGCCTTCAACCCAACCGGCAACCGCGCCGGCAGACGTGATTGCCGTCGTGCCGCCCACCACCCAGCCTTCGCCGGGAACTCAGGCGGTCCCGACAACCCGCCCCTCGGTTCCGCCGGCAACACGTCCGGTCTATGTGACCAAGCTCGACGGCGGCCTCATCCTCAATTTCAAGGACGCCTCCATCGACGCCGTCCTCGAACAACTCTCCGAGGTGGCTAAGTTCATCATCGTCAAGGAAACACGCGTGGAAGGCCGCTCTACACTCCTCAGCATGACCCCCGTCAGTCCAGACGAGGCGGTCGCCCTCCTCAACACCGCGCTCAAAAATAACGGCTACGCCGCCATCCAGATGGGACGCATCCTCAAAATCGTCTCCCGTGACAAGGCAAAAAAGGCGAATATCCCCGTCCGCTCCGGCAGCGATCCGAACAAGATCGACGCAACCGACGAGTTGATCACACAGGTCATTCCCATCAAGTACGCCGATGCCGTCCAACTCCGCCAAGACCTGTCGCCTCTGATCAATACCGCCGAGGCCGACCTGACATCCAATGCCTCCAGCAATACCATCATCATCACCGATTCCGCAGCCAACATTAAACGGCTCGCCGAAATCATCAGCACCCTCGACACTCAAATGTCAACCGCCGGCGACGTCAAGGTGATCCAACTCAAGTTCGCCAATGCCACCGCCGTCGCCAGACTCATCACCGACGTCTTCCGCGAAGACACAACCCAGGGCGGGGGCGGCGGCGGGGGTCGTGGCGGACAGCAAACGGGTGGCCGTGGCGGCGGTGCCTCGCCCTTCGGCGGCGGTGCCTCGCCCTTCGGCGGCGGTGCCGCGGGACAAATGTTCGGCGCCGTGTTCGGGCAACGCGGTGGTGCCGGCAGTTCCGGCGGCGCTCGCCGGCAGATCCGCCTCACCGCCTCCGCTGACGAACGCACCAACACCGTCGTCGTCTCAGGGCCCGCCGATACACTCGCCGTCGTCGTCAAAGTCGTTCAAGAAATCGACGCCGACCCATCCGAAAACGAAGCCGTCAATATCTATAACGTCAAGAACGGCCGCGCCATCAACCTTGAATCCGTCGTCAACAGCATCTTCGGCGGCGGAGCCTACGGCGGCGCCAGACGAACCACGGGAACCACCCAAACACAACGCCGTACCACAACCGGCGGCTTCGGCGGAACCACCGGATCTGCCTTCGGCGGCGGACGAACCTCCGGCGGACGAACCTCCGGCGGAACCGGTACCTTCGGCGGCCTCGGCGGAACCGGCATGCAGCGAACCGGAACCGGGTTCGGCGGCGGCGGCGTCTCCTTCGGCGGCGGACTCTCGGCAGGCGCTAGGGGAACCGCCGCCAGCCTCAGCGGCCAGGTCTATTGCGTCGCTGACGAAGACACCAACTCCCTCCTCGTCATGTCCAATCCCAAGTACTGGGAGCGGGTCAAAGAGGTCATCGAGGAACTGGACCGCCCAACCCCACAAGTCCTCATCAAAGTCCTCATCGCCGAAGTCACTCACGACAATGCCACCGACCTTGGCACCGAGTTCTCCGTCCTCAATATCCGCCCCAGCGGCTTTGGAACCAGGACCGGAACCGACTTCGGCCAAGCCAATGCAAGCAGCGGACTCGTCGCCAAAGTCATCGAACAAGACTTCACCGCAACCCTCCATGCCCTCCAAACCGCCGGCAAGCTCGACGTCCTCTCCCGACCCTACATCCTCACCAGCGACAACCAGCAAGCCACCATCACCGTCGGAAAGTCCGTCCCCTTCGTCGGCGAATCACGTACCACCGAAACAGCCCAGACTATCAACACCCTCGACTATCGCGACATCGGCATCATTCTCGACGTCGTCCCTCACATCAACGCCGACGGATTGGTCATCATGGACGTCGCCCCGTCAATCTCCGCTTTGACCGGTGAGTACATCACCGTCTCCGAGAACCTCCGAGCCCCCGTCTATGCCGTCCGCTCAGCACAAAGCCGCGTCAGCATACAGGATCGCCAAACCATCGTCATCGGCGGTCTCATGGAAGACCGAAACACCGAAACCCTCGACAAGGTCCCGGTGCTCGGCGATATCCCCATCGTCGGCTTGGCATTTCAGCGCAAACAATCCAAGAAAACAAAAACGGAACTCCTGATCTTCCTCACGCCGCACGTCGCCCCGGCCCCCAAAGATCTCACCCCCATCTCTAAACAAGAGGCTGGTTCCGTCAAACTCGTGCCAAACGCCGTCGAAAAGGGCAACTTCGACGACCACATGAACGCCATGAACCCGTCGACCACCCGGCCTGCCAAATAGCCATGCGACAAACCAGAAGCGCCATTCAGCTCCTGATCCTCATCGCCCTGGCGGCTGGTGCCCCTGGCTGCCGCGCGACTGGCGATCCCGCGGCATCACCCACCGACACCCACCTCTCGTCATCCCAACTGCCCGTTGCGGACCCGTGCGCAGAACGGCTCCACGAAGTCTGCGGATCCCTCCTCCTCTACTACCACCTGTACAAACGACTCCCCGAAAAGCTCGCGGATCTCTCCGCAATGGACGCCATCGACAAGCCCATTCCGCTCCTCTGCCCAGCCTCCGGCAAACCCTACGTTTACGACCGCAGGGGACTCGAGCTTCGTGGCAAACCCGGTCGCATCATCATCTACGACCCCGAGCCGAGCCATTCCGACTCCCGATGGGCTGTCAATGTGCAGGTCTCGGGAGGCTCGCTCATCGCCGATGTGATCGACGTGCCCGAACAACGCTTCCTCCAACGGCTCAATGAGGCGGTAAGCAAAGAATAGCACAACCCTCCACCCGCCGCATCACCCATCAGAATCCAACCCAGCCCCGGATCGCCGTCCGGGGCTGCTTTCTCAACCCCGCATCACAGCGCCCCACACAGCCAACAACCGCTCGCGCATTCCCGTTCGTCGCGACACGCCCTTGCCACCGTGCTATCATCCGGCTATTCGAGCCACGCACGGGAGATGACCACATGAAACTCGGCCGATGTCTGATCGCGGTCGTCGCTGCATTGATCGCAACCGGATGCGCGGAAATCACCCCCAGTCCCACCCCCCCCACCATCGATCACGCCCCCGTTGCTCAACTCCAGGCAATCGCCCTCGCAAACGTCCCCGCCATCAAACTCGCTTGGACCGCCCCGCAAACCGGTAGCGCCGGCTGTATGGTCGAACGTGCAACCGGCAACGGCGCATTTGCCCTAATCGCTCAACTGCCCCCCCAAGCATCCTCCTACACGGATGCGCCGCTCTCCCCCGATACGCTCTATTCCTATCGCGTCCGCATGGCCACAGGCCTCCCGTCGGCAACACCCATCGCCTCCGCCAGGACAAGCCCCTTCCGCGTCTTCGATTCCACTTATTTCACCGACAAGCCCAACCTCAAGACCATGGGCGTCGAGAACATCTACGTCGCTGCCGCCGAGTTCTTCTATCTCCTCGATAAGCCCGGCGGCGGATACGACATGACCAAACCCAATGAGCCGGCCACCCGCATGGTCGCCAGGCGCGCCGCCGATCGACGCCAAATACTCTGCATCGACATCGAACATTTCCCCGAGGATATCCGCCGAGACAAACCCGACGATGTGCAGAAGACTATCGACATGTATGCCCAAATCGTCGCCTGGGTACGCGACGAACGCCCCGAAGTCAAACTCGGTTTCTATGGCAGCTTCCCACGCCGCGAGTACTGGGCAGCCGTTAACTACCTCCGCGCCCTCGAACATCGCGGCGAGCCCTGGTGGGACCAACGATTCCCTGAATACGAGAAACACTTCAAGCAGTGGCAGGCCGCCAACGATATCTTCAGGCCGCTGGCCGAAAAATGCGATTACATCTTCCCCTCAATCTACACTTACTACGACACCCCAAAGGACTGGCCTTATTACGCCAAGGCCAACATCCTCGAAAGCCGGCGATACAACAAACCCGTCATCCCCTTCATCTGGATGGAGTATCACAACAGCACGCCCCTGAAGGGACAAAAAATACCGGCCAACTTCTGGCAACTCCAACTCGCCACCTGCCGCCAAGACGCCGATGGACTCGTCATCTGGGGCGGCGTCAGCTACCTGACAGAACCCAAAGGCGTCAAGGAACCATGGTCACAGCATGCGGCATGGTGGACGCCAACGGCGCAGTTCCTCACAGCCGATTGAAGGCGACCACCCAGCCCTCCACCAGCCTCCACCCACCGGACTCAGGCCGGCCGCACAATCGTGTTGTCAATCAGGCGAGTCGCCCCAACACGCGCGGCAATCGCCAGAAGCGTCGGACCGGCCACCTCCGCCACATTCTTGAACGTGAACGGATCTACGGCGGCAACATAGTCAATCAGGAGGTGCTGTTCCAGCAACGTATTCTGCATCGTCGTGATCAGCCGGTTCGTCGGGCGGTAACCCGCCTTCACCTGGTCCCGCGCAAGACGCAATGCCCTTGATATCGCCAACGCACGCTGACGTTCCTCCGGCGAGAGATACGCGTTCCGGCTCGACATCGCCAGACCGTCCGGCTCGCGAATCGTCGGACACGGAACAATCTGGATCGGCCAGTCCAACGACTCCACCATCGCCGTGATGATACGCAGTTGTTGATAGTCCTTCTGACCAAAACAGGCAACGTTGGGATCAAAAATGTTGAACAGCTTCGCGACTACCTGGCAAACGCCTTTGAAATGACCCGGTCGCTTCGCACCCTCCAGAACACCGGTCAGCGACGGCAGGTCAATCGCCACATCGGCAAGCCCGGGTCTATACATCTCCTCGACGGCAGGATTGAACACAAGCTCAACCCCCGCTTCCTCGCATTTCTTCAAATCAGCTTCGATTGGCCTGGGATACTTCCCAAAATCCTCACGCGGGCCAAACTGCGTCGGGTTGACAAAAATGCTGACGGCAACGTGCGGCGCGTGCTTCCTGGCCGTCTGCATCAGCGAAATGTGCCCCGCATGCAATGCCCCCATCGTGGGCACCAGCGCGAGCCTCTCCAGTTTGGCCCGCTCAGAGCGTACTTCGGCAATCGTCCGGACCACTCGCATCGACGCTCCGATCTTCATCGCATGTTCGCGTGGCTCTTCACCAGAGTCGCCAGCAGGTCCGCTATACGCACCTGCAGCACCGGGTGAACCGCGTTCGGAGCAATCTCCGCGAGCGGTTCCAGAACAAAACGACGCTCGTGCATCAGCGGATGCGGAACGATCAGCGAATCCGAACTGATAATGCTCGTACCAAACAACAACAGATCCAGATCAATCTGCCGTGGCTCCCATTTCACCCTCCGCACCCGACCCATCACCTGTTCAATTTCCAGCAACCGTCGCATAAGCGTCTGCGCGGTCATCGATGAAACCTGCGCTTCCACCGCCGCATTCAGAAAGCTCGGGGTATCCTCGCCACCCCCTACCGCAGGATTCTCCAGAAACGACGAGATCCGACGCACCTCAACATGGGGCGTCTCCACGAGCATCGCAATCGCCTTGCGCAGATTCGTCTCACGCTCCCCAAGGTTCGAACCAATCCCTATGTAGGCGACGATCGTGTTGCTGTTCCGCATAACTCTCCTGGACACGCCATCGTACCCGACCGTCGGGACATCGCAAAACGCCCACTAGAACTCGAATCGCGCCGCCGCGAGCCTCCGGCATATCTCATCGAGCACCCGACGCTCGGCTTGCTCACCATTCGCCGTAAACGTCACACTGAACCTCACATAAGCACCCGCGTCGTCCCACGGAACCGTGCTGATCAGCCGATCGGCAATCATCCACTGCGAAAATGCCTCGGCCGTGTCAAATGCAATCCGCTGACCGCCCGCCCCAATCGCCGACTTCGGAATCCGAACATAGAGAAAAAACGAACCCTTGGGTTTGCGAGCATTGAAACCAAGCGATTTGAGCACCGCGACAAGACCCTCCATGCGACGAGCGTACTTCGCCGCAATCCTCCGAGTAATCTCCGGACGGTCCAGGCTGATCGCACATGCCTCCTGAATCGCCAGAAACTGACCCGAGTCGCAGTTGTCTTTCACATCCGCGTACGCTCGAACGATCTGCGAATTGCCCGCCACAAATCCCAGCCGCCAGCCAGTCATGTTGTACGCCTTGCTCATCGAATGCAGTTCGACGGCCACCTCCATCGCGCCGGGCGCCGCCAGAATCGACATCGGACGACCCTCAAAAACAAGCGCCGCGTAGGCCGCATCATGAACCACAATCAGATTGTTCGCTCTCGCAAAACGAACCACTTCCGCAAAAAACGCCGGCGTCGCCGACGCGCCCGTCGGATTGTTCGGATAGTTAATGACCAGCACCTTGGCCCGCTTGAGAATCTCCCCGGGAATATCGCCCAGATCAGGCAGAAAATCGTTCTTCTCCAACAACGGAAGATTGTGAACCTGCCCGCCTAGATACTTGGCATGGGTTCCAAAAATCGGGTATCCAGGCGTCGTCATCAAAACCACGTCGCCCGGGTTGATGAAACAGGTGGGCAGGATCGACAACGCCGCCTTCGAGCCAATCGAGTGACAGACCTGCGCCACCGGGTCGATCCCCTCAACTCCGCATACGTTCTTCAGCCAGCGCGCCGCCGCTTCCCGATACGGCATACCCCCGTTGTCCGCATACCCCCGATTCTCCGGCTTCCGCGCAGCCTCGCATAACGCTTCAACCGACTCCGGAAACGCCATCTCGTCAGGCTCCCCAACTCCTAGATCAATCAGCTCCGCCCCAGGGTTCGCCGCAAGAGCCGCACGCTTCGCACGCTTGATCTTCTCGAACTTGTATATCTCCGTGCCCTTGCCGTAGTTCCTGCCGCCTATCCGCTCGGCAAACAGATTCTGAATGTAAGTCTCACTCATGCCTGACCCTCGTGGAACATCAAGGGGCGAGATTCTAAGAGCGACCCAAGGCGCGGTCAACGCCAAACAGCAGCACCGTGAACTCGCCAGATCCTCCGCCTACCCCATCGTGTCCGCAACGCCTCACGAATATGGTTAAAGATTGTTTCAAACACGGCCGATAAAACTGGCGAGGCTGTGGGTCTCCGGCCTTTTGGCCGGGCAGCCTGAATTGAGAGGCCGGTGTTACGGCGAGCACCGGTCTCTTTTCTTAGCCGACCAGCTTCTTCCCCGCCATCAATCGCAGTCGCCCCCCCCTCAGATCAGGACACCACGCCCAATTCAACCTCCTGACCTGTCGCCGAAATCACAATCTCCTCCAAACAGCTCACTCGGCCAGAACCGACGACCAGCTCAAGCCCCCATACCAGCGAAATCAGCTTCCCCGAGAAACTGTACGGCCCGGCAGGAACAACCATCTCAAACGACCGCCTCTCCTCCATCAGCGGCTTGTCAAAGCTGACCACCTCGGCTACCTCACTCTCCGGCGTGCCCTTGCCTTTGGTACGCCAGAACAGGCGAAGCTCCACCCTCTCCGCGGCATCATCAAGCCTCCAGGATACTTCCCCCCTCAAAGCCTCCCCGGGTCGAAACGCCGTCGAACCACCCGTGATGTGAATCGCTAGCATGATCCTCCCTCCTCCCTCATTTCCGCTGGCAAAACGACGATCGGATATTCCTGCTTGATGTCTGGCCACTTCGGAATCTCACCCTCAACACAAATCACCCAAACCAGCCTGTTGTTCGGAACATCCAGCGAATGCATCGTCTGCAACGGAACCTGAACCACAGCCTTGCCCTGCGCGATCTGATCCGCAACCGCATCCACAATCGGTATCTTGGCGAACGTGGACTTGTCCGTTGTTGTGCTCGTGCCACGCTGGTACGTCGCCTCCTCACGCCCCATCAGCCACAGCCGAAGTCGTGCAATCCGTTGATGCCCACCCGAAATCCGCCACGCCACTGTCACCGACTGCCCCAGACAGACGCTCCCCCGGCTGACCACCAGCGTCACCCGCGGATTGAAAAACGCCAGAAACGCATAAACCACATACCCAATCATTCCAACCCCGACGATCTCGAAAGGAATCAGGAACAAAGTCAGACACCAGTCAGGCCGGCCGCGAACCCAACTCTGAACCATCTGGGCGGCAAACACCGAAACGATCCCGTTCCAGAACACCGCCACCGCCACCGCCAACAGCAGCTTCACCCCAGGCCCCATCGAAGCCTTCAACTCCAGCGGAACCGACCCGGTCGCAGCCGCTCGCACGTCCACCGGCTTGCCCTTCACCTTGGGCAACCACTTCTGCAAATGACCTTCTGCCACTGTCCTTTCCCGCCTTCCTTTGCGCAAGTACCACAGCCCGCCTCCACCAACCGCAACAAATGCCAACGGAATCAGCCCAAACAGCATGTCTGCCGTCAATCCGCGATTGAGAACCGCCAGCGTAGGGTCCGATGGGTCCACATAGCACACCGTCCTCATCCCCGGCTTGTGCCGTTTCACGATCTCCTGTTTGCCGCTCCGACCACTCGTCGATCCGCCCATGAAATTGTACCGGTTCGACTGGTACTCTCGCCCCCCAACCTCGTACCGGTACAGAATGTCAACACTGTAGGTCGTCCCCTCTCCGCTGTGACTTCGCAACGAACTCGAAACCACCCGGCACGGCACCGCCGGCCACAACCGGGCCGACAAAACCCGGATCACCGGCACCACAAACAGCCCGATCGTCGCCCCGCATCCCACCAGAAAGAACACCGCAAACAAACATCCCACCCCCCTGTTCCTCATCCGCCTCACCCCATCCGACACCGGCATCCGCGCATCTTCAGACTCCCGCCCCGACCGAGGAGGCCACCATGTGAAATAGATCCCTCCCGCACCAACCCCCACAAAGATCAGCGGAATCAGGATGAAAAGACCCTCCCAAAACCCCTCACGCTCCAAGACCGCTTCGCTGGCATTCCCAGGATCAACAAAGCAGGTGGCTGTCGCCTCAACAGGATGCCGAAGCGCCAAACGCAACGCTTCGCTATAGTCCGACGATCCGCGGTAATTCCGCCGATATTGTGTCCCCTGATGCCTTATCCCCCCCACTTCATACTCGTATCTGACCTTCCAGAAGTAGTTGCCGTCACCCTTCTCCTCACGGGCAACCTCGCTTTCCACTAGCTGACACCGGACACTCGGCCAACGATAGACCCCGGCCTTCCTCCAAACCTCCCGCCCAAGCAAACCCGTGAACATCAGCCCCATTCCCAAGAAAAACAACAGAAAAACGCTTGCCGCAATCCTGCCGCCTGGGCCCCCTCTGTTTACTCCCGCATTCGCTGACACCGGTAAACCCATATGACCTGCCCATTCTGCTCCCGCAGCGTCCTTTGTGCACGAGGCCTCCCGATCCGTCAATTCCAAAGCTCCGCCATTTCTGGAATCCCCCGTCACTGACCGAACATGCCCGCCTGGCGCCGGCTATTCGCCATCGACCCTCACATTATCAAATAAATGCCATGACCCGCTCCAGTGCCGCCGCCGGCTCGGTTGACAGCATCGGCTGCCCCCCGATATCCTGCGATCACTCTCGGATCCTCCAACATGGGCTGAGGGTTGGATTCGACCGCCCCGTCGGCATCCAAGATCAGGTGTGCTGTGTAGAACCCGGACAGCGTTGTCGGCAATACCCGGAAGAATATGATCCCCGTTGTCAGCAAAGCCAAGGCATATCTCAAGGTCCGGCATAGGGCCCTGCGCAATGCCCTGAAAGAACTGCAACTCGACGGATTTCTTGTAACTCACCCGGCAGACCTTGCTTATCTCACAAACTTCAATGGGGAAGAGTCCGTCGGCCTCATCTCCGCCAAGAGCTTCCATCTCATCACCGACTTCCGCTACCACCAACTGGCGCTCGGCGAGGCAGGCTGGCTCAGCCTCCTGCTTCGCAATGGCTCCATGGCCGACGCAGTCATCCAGGCAGTCCACGAAATCAAACCGAGGCGAATCGGCTTTGATGTGAACTGCATTACCCATGGGCAGCTAAAGGTCCTCGAACGGGCCATCGCGGACTGCCGATTCGACCCGCCCGTCGAACTGGTCCCACTCGAAAACGTCATCGTCAATCTCCGCAAAGTCAAAGACGACCATGAGATCGACCTGATTCGCAAAGCAATCGCCATCGCCGAAGAAGCCTACAACGCCGTTCGCCCGGCGATAAAACCGGGATTGACCGAAAACCATCTGGCGGGCCTCCTCATCCTCGAACTGCGCTCACGCGGAGCATCCGAGTCCAGCTTCTCGACCATCGTCGCTTCGGGCAGCGCAACGTCCTTGCCTCATTATCAGCCTGGCGAAGCCCTGGTCCGACCCGACCAGCCCTTGCTGTTTGACTGGGGTGCAACCTACAAGGGGTACTGTTCCGATCTGGCCAGAACCCTGATCATCGGCCAGGCTAGCGACAAACTACAGGAGATCTACCGCGTCGTCCTCGACGCCCAGTTGACCGCAATCAGTTTCCTGCGCCCCGGAATAACGAGCACTCAGGCCGACCGAATCGCACGCGATGTTGTCGAAAAGGCGGGGTACGGAGATTTTTTCGGCCATGGACTTGGACATGGGATCGGCCGCGAAATCCACGAACTGCCCTCCATGCGAAAGAGCGGCGGCGAGGATGAACTCCGACCCGGCATGGTCGTCACCGTCGAACCTGGGATTTACATCCCGGGCGAAATCGGTGCCCGCATCGAGGACGACGTCCTCATCACCCACTCCGGATGCGAAGTGCTGTCCTCACTGCCCAAGTCCCTGGAAGATTGTCATATTGAATAAGGGCTTTCACTTTGAGCGAGAAAAAAACAGTCAAAAAGACGTCGCCCCATCGTTCCAAACCCCTGCCGCGCAGCCCCATGGATGTCGCACTGCTGCAGCAGATCGTCGGCCTCATGGCCGCTAACGACCTCAACACCGTTGACCTCCGAGATGGCAATCAACGCGTCATCCTGAAACGCGGGGCCCCGACCGTCGCCGTCCCCATCGCCACCCCTCCTCTCACCGCAACGACCCCCGCAACCGTTGCCCCAGTACCCGCCCCAACCACCGTCCCGCACGCG
This sequence comes from uncultured Tepidisphaeraceae bacterium, assembly GCA_964451955.1. Lineage (GTDB taxonomy): Bacteria > Planctomycetota > Phycisphaerae > Tepidisphaerales > Tepidisphaeraceae > JAPLNB01. The sequence goes on along the minus strand of CAYVKG010000005.1, from coordinate 19,930 downwards.
CGCGATGAGGACGCCAACCTCAAGTCCATCGCCAGCCCCATGGTCGGCACCTTCTATGCCGCCCCGAGTCCGGACGCCAAACCCTTTGTCTCCGTCGGCACCGTCGTTGACGAAGACACCGACGTCTGCGTCATCGAAGCTATGAAGGTCTTCAACAATATTAAGGCCGAATGCCGCGGCACCATCGCCAAAATACTCGTCCAGAATGGGCAGGCAGTCGAATTCGGCCAGACGCTGTTCCTCGTTAAACCCGCATAGCCGCCACAATTCCCTGCCCTGACGATAGACGATAACTCATCCCTGATAAGTACCAACTATGTTCTCCAAGATACTCATTGCCAACCGCGGAGAGATCGCACTTCGTATCATCCGCGCATGCCGAGAAATGGGCGTCCAGACCGCCGTCGTCTACTCAAACGCCGATCGCGATGCGGCCTACGTTAAACTCGCAGACCAGGCTATCTGCATCGGCTCCCCAGCACCCGCAGACAGCTACCTGAACATCCCCCGAATCATCTCCGCCGCCGAAATCACCGACGTCCAGGCCATCCATCCAGGGTATGGCTTCCTCGCCGAAAACGCCCATTTCGCCGAAATCTGTCGGTCATGCAAAATCGAGTTCATCGGCCCTTCCGTCGCGGCTATGGCCGCCGTCGGCGACAAGGTCGAGTGCAAGCGGCTCGCCAAGAAGGCCAAAGTCCCCACCGTCCCAGGCTCCGATGGGGCCGTCGATGACGAGCGAACTGCACTCGCAATCGCCAACGATATCGGGTACCCCGTCATTATCAAAGCTGCCGCCGGTGGCGGAGGCCGCGGCATGCGACTCGCTCATAATGAGGTCTCCTTGCGAGCAGGTATCGCCGCCGCTCAGGCCGAAGCCGAAAACGCCTTCAAAAACTCAACCGTCTATCTCGAAAAATACATCGAACATGCCCGACATGTCGAAGTCCAAATCCTGGCTGACCACCACGGCAACGCCGTCCACCTCTTCGAACGCGACTGCTCCCTCCAACGCCGACACCAGAAACTCGTCGAAGAGTCCCCCTCTCCACTCCTCTCCGAAGAAACACGCCAGGAACTCTGCGCCGCAGCCATCCGCCTCGCAAAAACCGCGGGCTACACCAGCGCGGGAACCGTCGAGTTCCTCGTCGATCACGACCAGCGATTCTATCTCCTCGAGGTCAACGCCCGAATCCAGGTCGAGCACCCCGTCACCGAGATGATCACCGGTACCGACCTCATCCGCGAACAAATCCGCATCGCCGCCGGTGAAACCCTCTCCTACAAGCAGAAGGACCTCCGCCAGGTCGGACACGCCATCGAGTGCCGCATCAACGCCGAAGACCCCATACGCAACTTCGCACCCTGCCCCGGAACCATCGAAGAACTGCGCCTCCCCGGCGGCCCTGGAGTCCGATTGGACACCCACGTGTACGCCGGCTATCGCATCCCCCCCAACTACGACAGCCTCATCGCCAAACTCGTCGTCCATCGCAGAACGCGACGCGAAGCCATCGCCACCATGCGCCGCGCGCTGAGCGAATTCCACATCTCGCCTATCAAGACAACCATCCCCCTCCATCTCCAAATCATGGACAACGAGTCCTTCCTCTCCGGACATTCCGACACCGGGTTCATCGAGCGAACAATGCTCGCCAGATGACTACCCCCCCGTCTGGCTCAACAAACCCATCCGTTCATGCCATGCTGTTCCTGACTCAGTTCCTCATTCCCCATCGCTGTATTCGCCGAGCCCGCTCGCTATGCTTCCTTCTCCAAAAACACGTCACCTAGGACCAGCATACTCGGGCCTCTGCTCGATCATAACCATCTCATAAAAAATAAGTAATGCTCACACGGCAGACTTCCGCCCCAATTGAGCCACCCCCCGACACCATATGGATGAGCTCCGAATTAGTGGTGCAAATTACGCACTTTCACTTTGTCCAATGAAAAAATGGAGAAAATGATGCGCCTTTGCCGAACCTAATTATAGAAGCATCGTATAATCGGTGCGAAGTGTTTCTCCCCTCCTTGCCCCGTAGGTCTCACCCACGCCTACGGGGTCTTTTTTTCCCCCCGAAAAAAACATCTCTCCTGGCCACACTATTATATGGTGCACGCCTTCATGACGTTACCCGTCAACCGAAAACCCATACCCAAACATCATCCAAAATTGTGGTCCGCATCCCTCACACCGGACCCGCCCCAATTGCCTCCCTTTAGCAGGCCCCGTTCACACAACGCCTGCCCGCATCCGCAGATTCGGCAAAACATAGGCCATCGTCTGGCCAATCCGCTCGAAACCGGCATTCCTATACAAATCGACGGCACCCACGCTATCCGGAGAAAATGACACCATCACGTGCCGGAACAGTGAACGCGCGCAAATCTCCAGCACCCGCGAAAGCATTGTCCGCCCCACCCCCCGACCGCGAAATCGCTCCGCAACATACAACTGGTCTATCCGGCCAACCTCCCCTAAACCAAGCACGCCAATGTACCCCGCCGCCTCGCCATCGCGCAACGCCAATAGCGCATCCCAGTGCGGATCGTCCAGATGCAACATGAACGCTTCCGCAAGTTGCGGCTCCTTCCACTCACGCGCCAAATCCTCCGCCAACACCCGAACATGCCGAAAACTCGCCCGCGCAGGAATGATCGTCAAAGCGCCCGCTTCAGAAACCGCCGACCCCCGCACTCCCGTCCATAGCATCACGTCGGCAGGATGCCCACGGTATCCTCTCCCAACCAAAAACTCCGCCATCGGCCTCACCGCCGACTCCGGACCACTCGCGCTCATCACCCAATACGCGCATCTCGCCTTTCGCTCCTGATAATGCGCCATAACCATCTCGAACGCCGCGCCGGGGTCCACTCCCTCCGGCAAGCACACCTGCCGAATGTTGTTCGCTTCAAAAACCCCACCTAAACGCGGGTTGCTGTACGCTGTCCCGACCTCCAACACGCATCCTTCGCCAAGGTGTTCCGTCCATCGCTCCTCGGCCTGGGCAAACTGCCTCAGAAAGTCCCCGTGCGAAATGGTCCGGCGCGAGTCAATCAGCGGCAACGACATACTCCCCATTCTAGGCGGTCCCCGGGGTTGCCTCAAAGCAGCCCCCTCGTTAGCGTGGACGCCCATGAGGCTCTGCTTCTCCACCCTGACCTGCCCAAATTGGAGCCTGCCGCAAATGGTGGGCGCGGCGGCGGCCTACGGATTGCAAGGCATCGACCCTCGCGGCATCGGTCCCGAAATCGATATCACCAGGTCGCCTCTGTTTGACGCCGAACTCGACGCCACCATCGAATTGCTCCAGCGGCACGGCTTGCAGATCCCCTGCATGAACACCTCCATCACCCTCGTCACCCCGGCGCCCGAACGATGGGAAATGATGCTCGACGAGTGCCATCGATATGCCCGACTCGCCGCACGCACAGGCTCCCAAATGCTACGCATCTTCGGCGGCAGCGTCCTCAAGGGAATGTCCCGGACCGAAGCAACCAGTATGGCCCAGCGGCACCTCCGACAACTCGAAAAAATCTGCACCCGACATCACTGCAAGGTCCTCCTCGAAACACACGACGCCTGGGCAACCAGCAACGAGGTCCTCGATCTCCTCAACGGCATCTCGCCCAACGAGGCCGGCGTGCTCTGGGACATCGAACATCCCTCCCGACGTGGCGAAAGCCCCAAAACCACCGCCAACGCCCTGCGCCAGTACATCATGCACGTCCACCTCAAGGACAGCGCCCTCAAAGCCGGGAAAAGCCTCCCCTGTCTGCTCGGCGATGGCGATCTGCCCGTCCGACAAGTCATCGAATCCCTCCGGCAAACAGGCTACGACCGCTGGATCTGCCTGGAAACCGAAAAACGATGGCACCCCCAAGCCGCCCCAGAGCCCGAGCAAAGCCTCCCCCAGTTCGTCCACTTCGTCCGAAAATACTGGGACACCGCAGACGCTTCCATCACGGGGCGCGCAATGTAGCTGCCGCCCGCGAAGCCCGGCCCTCCCGACTGTCAATAATGAACGTCACCGGCCCGTCGTTCGCCAGACACACCTGCATGTCCGCGCCGAATCGCCCCGTTGCCACCGAAACCCCCAGCGATCGCACCACGCTAACCAGATCGTCAAACAGCCGCGCGCCAACCTCCGAACACGCGGCCCCCTCCAGCGACGGACGCCGGCCTTTCCGCGTCTGACCAGCTACCGTGAAGTTGCTGACCAGCAGCATCCCCCCTCCAGCCTGCCGAACGTCATAGTCAAAATGCTTCTCACCGTTCCGAAACATCCGAATCCCAACCAACTTGTTCGCCGTCCAGCCAATGTCCTCCGCCGTATCGTCCGCATGGACCGCCGCCAGCACCACCATCCCGTTCCCTATCTCCCCGACGGTCGAGCCATCCACCACCACCCGAGCCTCCGTAACGCGCTGAATCACCGCAATCATGTCAACCCTCCCCGCCCACCCCCACACTCGCCGCCCGACACCTCCGACACCAACACTCCGTATGTCCGCTGCGCCGTCACTCTCTCAACCCTCACTCGCACGCATTCTCCGGCCAACGACTCCGACGCTCTGAAATGCACCGGAAAGTACCGTTCGCACCGGCCATGTTGATAGAAACGCTCTTCCCCCTCCAACCGGTCCCCCGCATTTGGAAGCTCCACAATCACCTCAACCGTCTGGCCAACAAATTGCTCCCGAAAGGCAATACTCGCCTCCAAGGCGCATTGGCGAAGCGCCCTGATCCGCTCATTCACCACCGCACCACTAACCAATTCTCCCCTCCATCGGGCCGCCGCCGTGCCCGGACGAGGCGAGAATGGAAACGTGTGAATCTGGATAAAGCCCGCCTCCTTGACAACCTCAAGAGTCTCTTCAAAACGCCTTTCGTTCTCCCCCGGAAATCCAACAATCACGTCCGTCGTCAGCGCCGGTCGATCAAACGCGGCCCTCAGCCGATGAACCATCCCCAGATAATCGTCTCGCCTGTACTGCCGATTCATTCGACGAAGCAATGCGTCGCTGCCACTCTGCAACGGCAAATGAAAATGCGGAACCACCTGCCCATGCGCACGCAGGCAACCAAGCAGCTCATCCGACAGGTCCCCAGGTTCAAGGCTCGACAGCCGAAGACGACGCAGCCCCCCCACCTTCCCGCATATCGCATCGATCAACTCGGCCAGAGGCCGCCCGGGCAAAGTCCTCTGCCGCCTGCGCACGGCACTGCACTGCCCGTACGCGCCAAGGAAAATCCCCGTCAAGACCACCTCTCGATGCCCCGCCTCAACCAGCCGCCGAGTCTCCCCAACAGCCTCCTCCAACGGCTTGCTCCACAGCGCCGGCCTCAGCGAGGGAATGATGCAGTACGTGCAGTGTGCGTCGCATCCATCCTGTATCTTCAGAAATGCCCGCTGCTGACCCGACTGCCGCGAGTCCAGCAGTGGCAGCGTCTCCGCCCCAGTACCCTCCCGAGAATGTAAAACGCCTGTAACATCATCCTCCTCAGCAGGATTTCCCTTGACCTTCCCCTCCCATTGTGCTTTATTGTCTTCAGTATGCTGCTGCACCGGAGTCCCTGCCTGCATCATTGATCCATCATTCCCCAACGACTCCGGCGGCGAAAGCATATGAGCGGTTTGACGGGTGTTCCTTGTATCGACGGGCGCTGTTTGATCCTCGTTCCGCCAAGAGGCCAAAAGTTCGTCGAGTCGCGCAGCCAGGTGATCACGATGTCCAAGCACGGCAGTCACGCCAGGAATTCGTGAGACCTCTGCCGAATCGCTGGTGGCCCAACAACCCGTGACAATCACACGCTGGCGCGACGAAAAACCCCCGCGCCCTTCCTCCGATCCTCCGCCCGACCACAACAGCCGCCTCAGCAGTTGCCGCACGCTCTGCCGACTCTTGCTGGCCGCCTGAATTGTCACCGAGCAGGTGTTCACCAGGCATACATCGGCCGCATCGGGCTGCCGAACCTGGACCAAACCCCGGCTGCGAAACAACGACGCAATCTGCTCAGTCTCATAGTGATTGACCTTGCAGCCAAGAGTATGAACGTAAAAGGTCCGCATGCGACGACACAATGGGTACTGGTGGTTCGCCGATCCGCGGCCCGCTCTCCAAATCGGCCCGCGAATATCCAATGAACTAGAAGCTAAACGCTGACCGGCCAGACCCGCAAGTGCCTTTCACATGGATTCTCACCATGGACGGACTACCCACAACCACGCCGGCTTCGGGTCGCGGATCGGCTTGCCCAAACCCCCACACAACCTCCCAATGCTCCCCCTCCAGACTGCCCCACCACAGCCAACGGCCGTCGCCTGCTCGCTATCAGGACCCCACCAATCAATGCCTTCCGGATCAGCCTCGCTGGCGTCTGGCTGGGAGATGGGCGATAATGAACAAGAACGGACAGCCACCCCGACCCGTAAGAGTATTGTGGCTCCGTATGATAGGTTCGATTGAGGCCGTTTGTGTGTTGAACTATCAAGCTGTAGCGGGTACACCTTTAGACGCAGCACCGGGACAGCGTGCCCCCTGCCAAAGCACGCTTCCCCAGTTTGGCTTGCCTTCGCCATCCGCCCAACGCAGTGGCGAACAAGCGATTACGAGGAGTTGACATGGCCAGCGCTTCCGCCTGGGGTATCGATCTCGGAAATCGTGCACTGAAAGCCGTCAAACTCATCCGCGAGGGCGATCAGTTCCGCATCGATGACTTCGAAATCATCGAGCACGAACAAATCCTCTCCGTCGCCGGCGACAACAGAGAATCCCTCCAGAAAACCGCGCTGGCCCATTTCGTCGAAAAACACCAAACACGCGGATCCGTCGTCGGCGTCAGCGTCAGCGGACAGTCCAGCTTCGCTAGGTTCATCAAGCTCCCGCCCGTTGAGCCAAAAAAGATCCCCGAAATCGTCAAATTCGAAGCCATTCAACAAATCCCCTTCCCACTCGACGATGTCGAGTGGAGCTATCAGTTGTTCCAGGAAAAAGACTCCCCGGATGTCGAGGTCGGCATCTTTGCCATGCGCAAGGAACTCGTCAATCGCCATATCGCGATGTTCACCGACCTCGGCCTCAACGTCCAGGTCGTCCAGATGCACCCCCTGGCTATCTACAACGGGATGTTCTACGACGACCACATCAACCAGACAACCATGTTCATGGACGCCGGCGCCGAAAACACCGATCTGATCATCGCCGACGGCCAAACCGTCTGGCTCCGAACACTCCCCATCGGGGGCAACAACTTCACCGAAACCCTCGCCAAGAGCTTCAAGCTCAGTTTCGCCAAGGCCGAAGAACTTAAACGAAACGCCGCCACCAGCAAATACGCCAAACAAATCTTCCAGGCCATGCGCCCCGTCTTCGCCGACCTCGTCGCCGAAATCCAGCGATCCATCGGCTTCTATGCCTCCGTACACCGCGACGCCCGCATCCAGCGATCAATGGCCCTCGGAAGCACCTTCCAACTGCCCGGCCTTCAAAAATACCTCCAGCAAAATCTCCAACTGCCCGTCGAAAAACTCGACACATTCAAGTCCCTGCCGCCCACCGACGCAAAAACCGCCGCCAATCTATCCGAAAATGTCGTCACCCTCGCGGGTGCCTATGGCCTGGCAATGCAGGCTCTGGAGGAAGCCAAGATCAAAAGCTCCCTCCTCCCCGAACGCATCCGCCGAGCCAAAATGTGGCAGGAGAAAACCAAATGGTTCGCCACCGCCGCCGCCGCCATGCTCCTGGGCGCCATCGGCGTCGGCGCCATGTATACCTACAACAGCTACTCCTACGAACAGAACGAAAACGCGCGAGTCCGCTATCAGAAAATCGTCCGAGACGCCAAGAGCCTCGCCGGCAGATGGTCTTCAGAAGTCCAAAACGTCACCGATGCCGACCGCCAGACCATCACCAATCTGCGAACCCTCACCGACTACCACGGCATGTGGGTCGACTTGCTCGGCCAGATAACCAGCGGACTGCCTAGCCAGAACATCGCACAACTCAAAACTATCAAACGCGATCAGCGAGACATCGTCTCGATCCAAAGCCTCCAAACCCAATACATGTCCGACATGGCCGAACCGCTCGCGCCCAGCGCGGATTTCGCCTCCTTCGCGAATCGCTCGGGCTTGGGAACCACCACCCCCACCGGAACACCCCTCCGTCCGACCTTCGGCCGCGGACCACTTGACCCGCGAATGCGACTCGGCCCGGACCCCGCAGCGGACGCCGGCACTGAACCCGCCCCAACCCACCGTGGCTTCCTCGTCACCATCCGTGGCAGTACCCCGCGACAGGGAAAGGACGCCGCCGACTGCGTCTCTAAGTATCTGGTCACCAAACTCCAAGCAATGAAAGCCGAGCAACAACACAAACTCCGAAAACCCTACTATGTCGCCAAAGCCGAACTCATCGGCAGCGGGCCACGCATCACCGTCAAACCCGATTCCCCCGGCGTGCCGGGTACCTTCGGCTCTCGCCGAATGGGCGCCCGCGGCGGCACTTCCATGGACGCCGGCGCCGACATGGTCGATGCCGACATCCTCGCAGGTCCCGCCGCAACCGCAGCCCTTGGCACCTCCGGCACTATCGGTAACTTCGGCAACATCGGCCGCTTCGACCTGACACAACGAGTTCCCACCACAACCAAGGACGACGACGAAGCCTTCAATCCCTATGAAGACCGCCTGTTCCCAGGCGAGACCATCGAGAACGACACCGTCTTCACTGTCCTGGTCGCCATCATTCTCGACCCCACGCCGCCTCCCGCAAAGACCGAGTAGACCCATGACCTTGACAGAGTCGCAAACGCGAATTACGCACCTTACGACGCACTGAGGAATGCCTATGATGGACATCGTCAAGAAAAATGCGGTCAGCATCGCGTGCGGGGTCGTCGCGATCTTCGCCATGCTCGCCGTCCTCGTCTGGCCGTTGCCGGGCTGGTTTGACTCGCTCCAGGCCAAACTCGATGCCAGCAAAAGTGACCACGCAGCCATCAAGAGCCTGATGTCTCAGCCCTTCATGAAGCCCAACCTCGACCCCAGCAAGACCGAGGCCGAGAAACTCGGCCAGTTCCCCAACGAGGCCACGATCAAGGCCGGCATCGCCATTGTCGCCAAGCTCAAAGAGCAGACCGCCGCCATGGAGAAAATGGCCATCGAGATCAATCAGCACCGCCCCCTCGTCCCCGGGGCCCTCCCCCTCAAGAGAGGCAATGCCTATGGCGAGTTCAAGCTCAGGTACTATGAGAGACTCGAGTACCTCAAAAAATTCATGAACGCGGTGACCGCCCCCACCCAGGAGGAAGTCGCCGCTGAAGCCGAACGACTCAAAGTCGAAGACTACGAAAAACGTTACGTCAAGGTCGCCGGCGCCATTACCAACCAGCAGGAGGTCGACGCCGTCTACGCCGCTCACGTCGCCAGACTCCCCGAAGAGATGCGAAAGGCCAGGGCAAAGCAGGCCACCGTCTTCCTCAACGACAGCAAAACCATGAACTGCTGCCAAGGCATCATCCCGCCTCCCGAGTCCGCCGAATATCCCGCCGACGCCAACGCCGTCTGGGCAGCCCAACTCACCCTGTGGCTTCAGGAAGACATCGTCCAGGCAATCGCCGACACCAATCAGATGGTCCCCAACGCCAACGTCGAAACCGCCATCGTCAAACGCCTGGTTACCTGGGAATTCCCCAAGTCCTACATCACCAAAAAAGGCGAAGTCGCCCTCGTCGAAGGTCAGGCCGGGCAGCCAGGCGGTGGACGCAGTATGATGCCCATGCAAACCTGGCGCCGACCAACCGCACTCCAGCCGTCGCCCACCGAAGCCGTCACAGAAGAAGAGGCCAACCCGGCTACCCGGGATTTCACCGCCTCGCCCACAGGACGCGTCTGCAATACGCTCTATGACGTCGTCCACTTCACCCTTGTCGTCGACACCGATGCCCAAAAAGTCAGAGAATTCATGGCCAAACTCACCGACAACCGCTTCATCACCATCCTCTCCACCGATATCGTCGGCGTCGACCGCGATCGCGAACAGTGGCGAGGGTTCGTCTACGGCCCCAGCCCGGTGGTCCGCGTACGACTCAATTGCGAGGCCATTTTCCTCCGAAGCTGGACCCTCAAGCTCATGCCCCCAAGCGTCCAAAAACTCCTTCTCATCCCCCAACCCGGAGAATCGACGGCATCGGCAGGATTCTAGGCAAAACGACCCGCAACAGACGCCAGTCTGACTGCTTCTCGACGAAAGCAAGGTGAACTATGGAAAAAGTGAAAAAGGCCCTCGAAAAATACGTCGAATGGATCGCCCTGGGCTTCGCCGCGCTTTGGGTGCTCTCCCTCCTCTGGATGTACGTCCTCAGCCACCGCGTCTCCGTCGAGATCAACGGCCAGAGGTACACCGTCTCCAACGTCGATGACTTCGTCAACAACGCCGCAAACCCCCTCAACGAAATGATCAAGTCCAACAAGGTACCCCCCCTTGGCAGCGTTGATGAAGCCGTCGTCCTCAATCTCACCACCCCCATCGCCGGCAACACCGCACTCGGAATCTGGTGGAGCCCCCCCGCCGGCAACGCCCAGTTGCCCAGCAACCTGCTCAACCCCGCACTGGCCGCCTACACCAGCGACGAGAAGGTCGACGCCCTACCCGAAATCCCAGCCATCAAAATCGCGGAAGTCCAGTCCGAGCGCGACCAGGTCCATGAACCCAAACAAGAGAAACTCGACCCCAACAGGCCCGCCGGTGCTCCCGTTATGCCCGCCGTCCGACCAATGCAGCCCCCCGCCTACACCCGACCCGGAATGCCCCCAACCTACTCCCCACTCCGTAACCGTCTCACACGCCCACTGCCAACCCCTGGAATGCCCATGAACCCCGCCATGCCCGCCGTCCCCGGCTGGTCCGTCGATCCCAACGCGCCTCCCGTTGACAAGTATTGGGTCACCGTCTTCGGAAAATTCAGCGAGGCCGAACTCGATCAGGCCTTCAAAAATGCCAAAATCCCCAGCTTCCTCAACCGCCGCGAATACCTCGCCGTCCAACTCGTGCGACAGGAACTCATGCCCGACGGTTCCTGGGGAAACGAAAAAGACGTCCCCCCACTGCCCATGAACGCCCCGCCCTACGACAAAGTCAAAGACACCGACAACTTCCTCGCCTGGGCCTTGTCAAACGAAGGCCAAACCCTCATCCTCCAGCCGCCTTTCTATCAGACTCTCAATAACAAATGGATGGGTGGCCCTCCAGTAAAGGCCGCCGCCGAGGCAATCACCGCTCTCGATTTCGACCCCTACGCCATCGCCGAACAACTCCATCAGATGACGCCCGCCGAACAGGCAAAGTACTACAAAGACAACCCCGGCCTCACCCCAGAACAAAAGGGCAAGATCTACCGCGCCCTCCAGCAAATCAAGGAACAGGAGGCCATCGAAAAACGACAGCAGAACATCAACAAGGGAACCACCGGCGGCGAACGCGCCCCCGGACGCGCCGCCCCACTCCTCCCGCCTGTCCGACCAGGATCAGGTGCCAACCGCGATGCCCAGGACCCCTCCGTCCTCCGCGATATGTACGCCCAGGCTACCGTCGACCCACGGGCTGCCGCCGGACGACGACCCATCGGCGGAAGACCCTACGGCCCCGGCACTACCCCCGGCGGTGTCCGACCCACCATGCCCCCCACCTACAACCCCCAGCCCACCGAAATCCCCGAAGTCGTCGTCGTGCAACCCAGCAACCCCGCCCTCGGCGATCCCCCCGTCGTCTTCGACGTCTGGGCACACGACGAGACCGTCGAACCCGGTAAAACCTATCGCTATAAAATGCGCATGCGCGTCAAAAACCCCATCCACGGCACTAACATGGCCAAGGACCCCGCCATGGCCAAGATCCTCGAATTGCCCGTCCCAAACGACAAGAGCTGGAGCGAATGGACCAAGCCCGTCCAAGTCAAACCTCGCGTCCAAATCTTCCTCGCAGGGACCGCCGCCAGTAACAACAGCCTCGTCCGTTTTGACGTCTACCGCTGGCAGAACGGCAAGGTCAACACCCCGGATCAGTCCCTCGCCGTCACACCAGGCGATATGGTCGGTGGCACCGATAAGTCCGGCATTGACTACACCACCGGACTCACCGTCGTCGACATCCGCACCGTCGGCAACGACTGCCGCGTGACCCTCGTCGATGAAAACGGCATCCAGAAAATCCATTACTTCAAATCTGACAACAGCAGCCCCGATCGCAAAGAACTCGAACAACAAAAAGCAAAACAGAAGGCCGAGGAAGAGGCCGCCTCCGAGGCCGCCGGTACCCTCAGACCTAACACCCCAGGCCCGGGACTCACTCCCGTACCCCCCGGCTCCAGGACCATCCGACCCCTGCGATAGACTCCCCACCATCCCTCAATCACGATGCCTTCGCGGAGGCGACCGGTCCACGGCCGCCTCCGCTCGTCTCCTCCTCGTCACCTCTCGCTCTTCCTCCCTCTCCTCACCCCTCTCCCGTCCATCTAAGCCCTCTTGCCCGCCGCTATCACCGCTCATATCATCTCATCAGATCTGGAGCCCCCAAAAATGATCGCCAGCAATGCCCCTGAAAAAACCGTCATAATCGACATCCGGCGACAGGATGCTCCCGATAAAACCCCGCGATGGGAACGTTTCTCCGTTCCCTACCGCCCCAACATGAACGTCATCTCCTGCCTCCAGTACATCGCCGCCCACCCAATCACCTCCTCAGGCATCGAAACCACCCCGCCCGTCTGGGACGCAGGTTGCCTCGAAGAAGTCTGCGGCGCCTGCACCATGATCATCAACAGCCGTGTCCGACAGGCCTGCTCCACCCTCGTCGAAAGCCTCGGTGCTCCCGATAAACCCATCACCCTCGAACCCATCACCAAGTTCCCCCTCGTCAGAGACCTTTTCGTCGACCGCCAACGCATCTTCGATGACCTCAAACGCGCTAAGTGCTGGATCCCCATCGATGGCACCTACGATCTGGGCCCAGGACCGGTCATCCGACAGAGACTTCAAGAGGAACGCTACCCCCTCTCACGCTGCATCAGTTGCGGATGCTGCCTCGAAGCCTGCCCTCAATACACCCCAACAAACAACTTCGTCGGCGCCGCCATCATCAGCCAGGTGCGACTCTTCAATACCCACCCCGCTAGCGCCGACGCTCGCGACGAACGCCTCGAAATCCTCATGGGCGCTGGCGGTCTGGCCGACTGCGGCAAGGCCGGTAACTGCGTACAGGTCTGCCCCAAGCAAATACCCCTCCTCGAATCCATCGCCGCCGTGCAACGCGAGGCCACGCTCTTCTCTATCAGCCGATTCTTCACCCGCTAGCCGCCAAATCCATCCTTCTCCTCCTCCGCAAGCCCCTCCGCATTGACTTTACCCCCGCCATGTTCTAGGGTTCTGTACATGCTCCCCTTCACTCGTCACGGCATCCGCGAGATGCTCGTCGGAACTATCGTACTCGCGGCAATTGGCCTCCTCCTCGGATACCTCTGGCCACCCCTCGCCGCACTCGTTCTCCCCGTCTTGATCTGGCTCTTCGCCTTCTTCCGAGATCCCGAACGACCCATTCCCTCCGATCCCAACCTCATGGTCAGCCCCGCCGACGGCAAAGTCACCGATATCGTCGAACTGCCGTATGTCGAGGCACTCGCCGGTCCCGCCATCCGTGTCGGTATCTTCCTCTCCGTCTTCAACGTCCACATCAATCGCAGCCCCTGCGATGGCACCGTAACCTCCGTCAAATATCAACGTGGCAAGTTCATCAACGCCATGCACTCCAACCACGCCTCCGAGCAGAACGAGTCCAATACCCTCGTCATCTCCCATCACCCCAGCGGTCGCCCCATCGCCGTCGTTAAACAGATCGTCGGCCTGATCGCGCGACGCATCGTCTGCACCGCCTCCGTCGGCGATACCCTCCGCCGAGGTCAGCGGTTCGGCATGATCAAATTCGGCAGCCGCACCGAACTCTACATCGCCAAATCGCTCACTCCCAACGTGCAGGTCACCATCGGCCAGAAAGTCCGTGGCGCCATCGACGTCATCGCCGTCCTCACCACCCCTTCCAACCTCGCAGACCCCGCCTTCCCCACTGCGGAGCAACCCGTGACATGACCACCAACCCGACAGGCAATCTGGACTCCCGAAAACTGCTCCAAGAGCACCGCCGACGCCGATTCCGCCGACGCGGCCGCCGCGCCTACATCCGATCCGTCTACTTCCTCCCCAGCATGGCTACCCTCGGCAACGCCGTCTGCGGCTTCGGCGCTATGTACGTCGCTAGCCTCTCCAATTCCAGCCAGATCCCCGACCCCTGGACTCAGTCTCTTGCATCAAAGCCCTTCGTTGTCGCCGCCTACCTCATCTTCCTGGCAATGATCTTTGACGGCCTCGATGGCCGCCTCGCTAGGTTCACCCGCCACACCACCGATTTCGGCGGCCAGCTCGACAGCCTCGCCGATATGGTCAGCTTCGGCGCCGCCCCCGCCTTCCTCGCCCTGCATCTCTTCCGCGACTCCATCACCGGACTCCCCGTACTCCTCACCCGCCTCATCTGGGCCGCTGCCGCTATGTACATGAGCTGCGCCGCGCTCCGACTCGCCAGATTCAACGTCAGCAATGAACACGGCGAACAGCACCATTTCAGCTTCCTCGGACTCCCCAGTCCAGGCGCGGCCGGTACCGTCGCCGCCCTCGTCCTCATGCAACAGCAGCTCCTCCAGCACAAACTCCCCTTCACCGACGCCCTCGCACGCACCTGCGCCTGGATCCTTCCCGCCGTCGTGCTCTTCACCGGCCTCCTCATGATCAGCAACCTCCGCTACCCGCACCTGGTCAATCGTTACCTCCGCGGCAAGCGGTCCTTCGGCCGACTCCTCGCCGTCTTGGCAATCGGCCTCCTCATCACCTTCTGGCATCAGTACACCGTCGCCATCGGAACCCTCCTCTACTCCCTCTGGGGACCCGTCAGTTGGACCTGGCTGCACTTCCGGCCCAAGCCTCCCCAGCCAGAACCTGCACCCGTTCCGCAAGACCCGACCAACACCATCGCCCCTTGATTCCTTCATTCCTCCTCCTCCGGCTCCCTTCCCACCCTTGCCACATCCCCCCGCCCGCCGTAATCTCCCTTCCCCTATGAGCACCCCCACCATCGTCACGCGATTTGCCCCCTCACCCACTGGCTACCTCCACGTCGGCGGGGCCCGCACCGCTTTGTTCAACTGGCTCCTCGCACGCCACACCGGCGGCCAGTTCCTCCTCCGCATCGAAGACACCGACCTCGCTCGCTCCACCGAACAGGCCTGTAGCCAACTCCTCGACGACCTCCGCTGGCTCGGTCTCCATTGGGATAACCCCGACCTCGTCCGCCAGTCCCAACGCCTCCATCTCTACAATGCCATCATCGACGACCTCATCAAACGGGACCTCGCCTACCAGGCCTGGGAAACCACCAACGAACTCGCCGCACGACGCGCCGAGGCCGAGAAACATAAACGATCCTTCCTCTACCGCCGCCCCCAGTACACCACCGATCAGATCCAGCAATTCAAAGCCGAAAACCGAACCCCCGTCATCCGCCTCGCTATGCCCGTCAAGGAGTACCGCTTCCGCGACGAGGTCCTCGGCAAAGACATCGTCCTCCCACCCGACGAAGCCCAGGACTTTGTCATCCGCAAAACCGACGGTATGCCCACATACCACTTCGCCGTCGTCGTCGATGACGCCGCCATGAACGTCACCCATGTCCTTCGCGGACAGGAACACCTCAAAAATACCTTCAACCACCTCGCCCTGCAGGAAGCCCTCAACTACCCCCGCCCTACCTACGCCCACCTCACCACCATACAAAACCTCGACGGATCCAAAATGGGCAAACGCGACCGCGACAAAAAAATCCGCCAGCGTGCCCAGGTCTTCATGAACTCCACCAAAACCTCCCTCGAATCCCTCGCCCAACTCTCCTCCATCCCCCTCGATCGTCTCCAGGAGTGGCTCAAAGACGAAAAGAAACAACTCGACCTCTCCGAACAGGCCGCCCTTGTCCCCGCTGTCGGCCTGCGAGAATCCGACCTCCCCGAAATACTCGTCCATGACTTCCGCAAAAACGGCTACCTCCCCGAAGTCCTCCTCAACTTCATCGCCCTCCTCGGCTGGAACCCCGGCGACGACCGCGAACGAATGACCCTCGACGAAATGGTCCGCCTCTTCTCCCTCGACCGCGTCGGCGTCGCCAATCCAAAATTCTCCCGCGATAAACTCCTCGCTTTCAATACCGAGGCCTGCAACACCGACCCCCACCGCCTCCTGCCCGCCTTCCGACAGTATCTCGCCGCCACTCCCGATTCGCCCCTTAACCACGCATCCGACCCCGACCTCATCAAAGTCATGGCCATCAAACCCGGCTTCCGCACCCTCCGCGAAATCGACGAGGTCTCCCGCTTCTTCTTCCTCCCCGACCATCACCTCGCCTATGCCCCCGACGCCGTCGAAAAAGTCCTAAAAAAACAGCAGGGCCTCGCAATGCTGCAAAATCTACGCCCCCTCCTCGCTTCCATCGCCGACTGGACCGCCGCCTCCCTCGACACCGCCCTCAAGCACTATTGCGAACAAAATCAGCTCACGCTCGGCAAGGTCGCTCAGCCCATCCGCGTCGCCGTCTGCGGCTCCACCGTCAGCCCACCTATCTTCGAAAGCCTCGAATTCCTCGGCAAATCCCGCACCCTCACACGCATCGACCGCTGCCTCGCCATCCTCCCATAACGCCCCCCCAAACCTGACACCCGCCCTACCCCACACCCCCGATCTCACCTCAATCCAACCCTACGCCTGCGACCGGCCAACAACAATACCACGCCTCCACCAAACACCATCAGCGATGTCGGCTCCGGCACCACCACGCCCCTGCTCGACAGCACCGCACCCTGCGCAATGAACGCCGAGTCGATCAGAAAGTAATCATCCGCATCAATCCTTCCATCGTACGTGAAATCGCCGTTAAACCACCCTCTGGCCTGCGTTATGTACCCCGAATCAACCTGGAAGTAATCGTCCGCGTTGATCAGACCGTCCAGGTTCGCGTCTCCGTTGTACGTAAACTTCACCAACACCGAATTCTCGTCAACCGCCTGCCCCGAAAACGTGCTGTACAAAGCCATGGGCTGGCCCGCAACCCCAACGTCATTCAGCAGTATCCCCAGACCCGTGTAATCTCCCGCAGCACTCGTCGTAATGCCATATCCCTTCCACAGCACACTCTGCGCATTCCGCGCGGATCGTATCAGCTCGGTCAGCCGAACAAGCGACTCCTCCCGCGTGCCACCATCCGATCGCAAGATCAAGCTGTTGTTCGTCAGGTCCAGTTTGCTGTTCTTCGCCAACACCAACTCGCGAACACCCAACGCCACTCCTGCATCCCGCACCGCAACCGCACTCCCACCGTCCACGTTCATGCTCGACAGATGCTGCGATGCCCCAAAGCTCACGCTCGCGCCGCGGCTCGCCCGAACCGCAAGGTTAAAGCCCCCCTCGCTCCCCGCATCGCTGTTCATGGCCAGCGGCCCTTCTTCCACAAACAACTCGGAACCCAACGCGTGCGACTGCAAACCCGATATCACCACCAAACCGGCGCCTGTCTTGCTCATCCGCTGCGCCGACGACGTCCTCAACGCACCCGCCAGAACAAGCTCACCTGCCGATTCCTGATTGATCCACAACGCACTGCCTACCTCCAGCCCCGTCTCGATTCGATGGCTGCCGTTGCCGTTACGCGCGCCAACCTCAATCATCGCTCGCGTGTCCCCCTTCACCTCCAGCCGGATGCTGCCCGGCCCCGACAGCGTGTACCCCGACGCGTTGTCAAAACTGATCGCGCCAACCGTCTTGTCCGCATCAACCGTAATCGTCCGATCCGCCGTCGCTTTCGCCCCAAAATACGCCATCTCACCCACCTTGTTCGGCGAGGCAACCACCCAGTTCGGATCAGGCGACCAGGCCCCGTCCCCATCAACGTTCCACGCATTCGGAACCAACTCGCGCGACGGCGAGATATAGGCTTTCCCGATCGGCGTCGGACCCCCGGCGACAAGCAGATCGTTCAGCCTCTTCCATGTCGCCCCCTCCCGGTAGTAAACATTGATCGAGCCCAAAACCAGCGTCGAGCCGGGTTTCAGAACCAGACCGTCCGGGCCTCCCAAACCCGGAAGATAAACCGCCTCGGCATGCCCCGACGATCCGCCCCGGTTCCCGTTGTCTGTCACGTCCAACAACTCAACCACACTCGGCTGATCGTCCGTCCCAACCACAAGCTGCCCAATCGCAAAACTGTGCCCAGGCAACGCATCCGTCGGCAGCCCCGAGTCCATCCCCGCCACTTCCAGATTCTGAATGCCCGGCCCCACCATCTGCACAATCGCCGAGGCGGTGTTCACCTTCGCTTCGTCCGTCGCCGAATGCGTGAAATGCCTACCTATCGTCACCTTCGAACCCGACACCGCCGATAGCGAATTGTTCCCCAAAAACAGCGACCCCACGCTCCTGAACGATGACGTGATGTCCGACAGCTCAATCGACGCTTTCTGCACAGACTTGACGTCCCCGACTCGAATCGACGCGCCCGACCCTACCGTGAATCGCACCTCGCCCGCCCCGCTTATGCTCTGCAAATTCGACAAATTGATCGTGCCCCCCGCGCTCATCACAAAATCCAGCCGATCCTCCCCACGCACAGGCGACGTGATCGACTGCAACCCCGACAAATCCACCAACGCACCGTTCGCCGCCGAGATCGTCTGCACGCTCACACCCGTCCAACCGTCCTCAAAATTCGCCGATATCGACTGCAACGACGACAAGTTCAAACCCGTCCCCGCGCCCGACGCCGAAAACAAAACCGTGTTGCCCCCACGATTATCCCACGTCGTCACCCCAGACGATGAATAACTGCTCGCCGCCACCCCATACGTCACACCCCCGGACACCGCAAACCGCGAATTGTCTATCGTCACAAACGCCGGCGCGTTCACCGTCTGACCCGCACCCAACGACAGCACGCCCCCCGTGAAACTCACCAGCACCGGCGCATTCAACACCCCGCCCGTCCCCAGGCTGATCGTCGATTGGCTCAACGACGTCAACGCGCCAAAGCCAAACGTCCCATTCTCTGGAACCGCCAACGCCGCACGCGACGCCGTCGTCAGCACCGGAACGCTCAACGACGAACCAGGGTCCATACCAAAACTCACCCCCGCCGCCTGACCCAGCTTCGATAGCACCAGGCTCGACGCGTCCGTCACAAACCGCACCTGACCGCCACCGCTTATGCTCTGCAAATTCGACAAATTGATCGTGCCCCCCGCGCTCATCACAAAATCCAGCCGATCCTCCCCACGCACAGGCGACGTGATCGACTGCAACCCCGACAAATCCACCAACGCACCGTTCGCCGCCGAGATCGTCTGCACGCTCACACCCGTCCAACCGTCCTCAAAATTCGCCGATATCGACTGCAACGACGACAAGTTCAAACCCGTCCCCGCGCCCGACGCCGAAAACAAAACCGTGTTGCCCCCACGATTATCCCACGTCGTCACCCCAGACGATGAATAGCCGGTGGCAGCCAACACCAGTGTGCCCCCGCCCAAGACCTGCAGCCTCGCTCTGTTGCCGGTAAACTGTGCCGCAGCCGCCCCGGCAATGAACGTACTCGTGTCCACCACCAGAAACCCGCCAATCTTGGCATCGTCGAGAATGGTCAGGCTCTTGCCCGGAGCAATCGTCAGCGCCGATCCCGCACCCAATGTCAAATCAGTAACAGACTGCAGCCCATCAACATCGTATAACACACTAATATTCTCAAACTGACCGTTTTCGGTCATTTTCATGGCAATGCGACTGGTAGA
>CAYVKG010000004.1:0-97495 GCA_964451955.1 uncultured Tepidisphaeraceae bacterium | reverse complement strand
CGGCCATCAGTCGCATGGCGGTGATGTTGGCCTTCTCCGGTTCGAACGGCGACAACCCGGCGGCGATCAGGTCCGCATTGATGAACGTCGGGCAGTGGCCTTCGGCCGGTAGAAACTCCCTGGCGAAGGTGGTCTTGCCGGAGCCATTGGGGCCAGCGAGGATCAAGGCGCGGGGCGCGGGCGTCGGCTGCGACGGAGTCATGCCGCGCTCCCTTTGCCGAGGAGTTCGAATTCCTCTTGGGCCCCGAGACGGACGGGCCTGTTAAATTCTCTGCTGCTGTTTACGAGAGAGTCAGAGAGTTCGGGGCGTTGCTTTTGGGGTCCGGGCCGGAACGTACAGGTTCTCAGCCGCAACGTGTCCGGTGCGGGAAGGAACAGAGAGTCGGGTTGTCCGGGGCGCTTGACCATAACCATTTGACTACAACGGGTTACAGAAAAACCCCGGCGGCTTTCGCTCCGGGGCTTTCCGTTAACTGCATTGCCGGCGAAGTTCGCCGTTTTCAATCAAGCTCGGCAGGAAGGACTCGAACCTTCAACCAGCCGGTTAACAGCCGGCTGCTCTACCATTGAGCTACTGCCGAAATGTGTGTTTCCGCCAGCTTTCTGGGCGGTCGGGTGCGTAACTCTAATATATGCCGTAGGTCTGTCAAGTGCTTAACTTTGGGCCTCCAAGGCGTCTTATCGGCATGTGAGCCGGGTACCCTTGAAGCCCCTTGTGGCTTCGCTAATAATCCCGGGCTCACAGTAGAGAAAAGCCCTTATGACATCAACACAGATTCGCCAACAGTTCCTGGACTTCTTCACCCAGAAGCACGGGCATACGTTCGTTCCCAGTTCGCCAGTGGTGCCACTGGACGACCCGACGTTGTTGTTTGCAAATGCCGGGATGAACCAGTTTAAGCCGATTTTCCTTGGCGTGGAAAAGCGGGCGTACACGCGGGCGGTGAACACCCAGAAATGTATTCGCGCGGGCGGCAAGCACAATGACCTTGATGACGTAGGGAAAGACACCTATCACCACACTTTTTTTGAGATGTTGGGGAACTGGTCTTTCGGAGACTATTTCAAGAGGGAGGCGATTGAATGGGCATGGGAGTTGCTGACGGGAGTATGGGGCCTGGACAAGTCGCGATTGCACGCCACGGTGTTCATGGGGGATCCCGCTGAGGGTTTGGACGCTGACCGCGAGGCGGCGGAGCTTTGGAAGAGTGTGACGGACATTGATCCCGAGCACGTTCATTTGGGGAACAAGAAGGACAACTTCTGGGAGATGGGCAACACGGGCCCATGCGGTCCATGTTCGGAGATCCACTACGACCGGACACCGGACAAGTCGGGCGGCCGGTTGGTGAACGCAGGCGATTCGCGAGTCATTGAGGTATGGAATCTGGTTTTCATTCAGTTCAACCGAGGGACGGATGGGCGGCTCAATCCGCTGCCCGCGAAGCACGTTGACACGGGGATGGGGTTTGAGCGGATTTGCGCGGTGTTGCAGGGGAAGGAGTCGAACTACGACACGGACGTTTTTGGGCCGTTGATGACGGCGATCGCCGACTTGTCGAAGGCCCGGTATGGAGGGGTTCTGGACAATCCGACGGACATTGCGTTTCGGGTGATAGCCGACCATGCCCGGACGGCGACATTTGCCATCACGGACGGAGCGGCACCGAGCAATAAGAAGCGTGGCGCGGTGTTGCGTTCGGTGATCCGGCGTGCCGTGCGGTTTGGGTACCAGGTTCTGAAGCTTCAGGAACCGTTTTTGCACAGACTGGTGCCGGTCATTGTGGAGCAGATGGGTGATGCGTTCCCGGAGCTTCGCCGGAATCCGGACCAGGTTGCGCAGACGATCAAGGCGGAGGAAGGCGATTTTCTGGCGACCGTGGAGCGTGGCCTGCACGTGTTTGATGAAGCCGCCCAGAGAGCTTCGAGCGGCAAGGTGATTTCGGGCACCGACGCGTTTAATCTTCATGCGACGTTGGGTTTTCCGGCGGATCTGACGCGTCAGCTTGCGCAGGAGCGGGGTTTGTCGGTGGACACTCCGGAATACGAGCGGCTCTGGGCGGAGCATGTTGCGATTTCGGGAGCTGGGCGGAAGCAGCACGCGCAGGTAGCGGTGGACCTGTCGGGTTTTGGGCCAACCGATGATTCGGCGAAGTACGAGGGTTTTGCGGTCGATGGCCGGATCATTGGCTATGTGACGGGGCACGAGGCTTTGCGCCGTGGGGAGCTTAAGGAGGATGATGAAGCGGCGTTGTTGGTGGACCGCACCGCGTTTTATGCGGAACAAGGCGGGCAGGTGGGGGATATAGGGGTGATAGAGACGGCGACGGGGGTGTTTGACGTGACGGCGACGGAGCGAAAAGGGGACCATGTGCTGCACTGGGGGGCCGTGCGTAACGGGACCGTTTCGGCCGGCCAGTCGGCCGTTATTCGCGTGGATGGTCAACGAGCCGACACGATGCGTAACCACACCACGACGCACCTGCTCAACTGGTCGCTGAAGAAGGTTTTGGGCGACCATATTGAGCAGAAGGGATCGCTGGTTGATCCCGAGAGACTGCGTTTTGACTTTTCGCATCCGCGCGCGCTGACGGCGGAGGAGACTGCGCAGGTTGAGCGTCTTGTGAATGAGAAGATATACAGCGATTTGCCGGTGAGCGCGACGGTCCTGCCGCTTTCGGAGGCGAAGAGCATTCCCGGCGTTCGGGCCGTTTTTGGGGAGAAGTACCCTGATCCGGTTCGAGTGATTGCGATTGGGACGGAGGATCCGGTGAGGCATGCCGGGCCTGAGATGAGCATTGAGTTCTGCGGTGGGACGCATTTGAGCCGGACGAGTCAGGCGGGTTTCTTCAAGATCGTTGGGGAAGAGGCGGTGTCGAAGGGTGTACGTCGGGTGACGGCGGTAACGGGGAGGATGGCAGTGGAGCACATACAGCGGATGGATCAGAGCCTGCGTATGATTTCGCAGTTGCTCTCGGCCTCGGTGGACGATGCTCCGAAGCGTATTGCCTCGCTGCAGGAGGAGATCAAGACGTTGAAGAAGAAGCTGGCGGCCGGCGCGGGGGCGAAGTCGGATCCGCTTGCGGTGGCGGGGAAGTTGCTGGAGAGTGCGCCGGGTGTGGGTTCTGGGCGACTGATTGTCGGGGAGATACCTGGCGCGACTGACGAGCAGCTTCGGACGGCGATGGACTGGCTGAAGAAGAAGGCCGGTTCGTATGCGATCCTGCTGGGATCGGCGGAGGATGAGAAGGTGACGTTCGTTGCGGCGGTGAGCGATGATGTGATTGCCAAAGGGTTGAAGGCGGGGGATTGGGTTCGCGAAACCGCCAAGATTGCCGGGGGTGGTGGTGGCGGTCGTCCGAACATGGCGCAGGCGGGTGGCAAGGACCCCTCCAAGCTGGGTGAGGCACTGGAGATGGCGAGGCAATTTGTCGGCAAAGCATTGAAGTGAAGGCGTGCTGGTCGCTCTGCAGCCGGTGGTTGTGCTGTGCATGCGGCGTTGTTTGGGGTGAGGGGGCAGAGGTCGCGGCGAAGGCGCGTTGGTGGGGGGGGCGGAAACGGTGGTGGCGGAGGGGGTGGGGGCTGTAAGGGGAGGATTGGCCGGGGGTTGGGTGTTTTGAGGGGGTGGAAAAAGGGGCAAAAAGCGACGAAAAACGACAAAAACCGACCGAAAGCGACGTGAAGGGACGGGGGAGGGGCGCAAGGCGGCCGGCAGGGGAGGGAGGGACGAGGCGGCGAGGCATTGGAGGGGCTGAGGAGAGGGTAGTAGAGGCGGAAGGGAGGCGGGAACGAATGGGTAGAGGGGAATAGCGGATGGGCGGAGGGTGAGTGATTGAAGGCCGAGCGCGAAGCCCCATCCCTGCCCTTGCCCGCGAGTACGCAGGGGCGGGGGAAGAAGGCGGTGGCAAGCGTGGGCCACGGTCGTGCGCATTGTAGTCCTCCTATATATAGGGGTGGGTTTGCGCGGGGATGGCGGGCTTGGCGCAGCGCGAAGGGGAGGAACTGAGGATTTCGTGGGGAAAATGAGGAGGAGATTTTTTTATTTTTACCGATGGCGCAGCGCCGGTTTTCGTTAAATGTTGCTATTGTGGTGGAGCGAGTGGGGAGCGGGGGTCGGGTGTCAGGGGTCAGGTGGCGGAATTCAAGGTGGGTTTGGGGAGCGGGTGGTTGTTGGGGCGGTGATGTCGGGTGAGGGGGGGTTGGTGATTGAGGGTCGGGCGCAAAGCCCCCTCCCTGGTCGTGGCCGGCGAGTACGCGGGGGCGGGGGAGGAATGAGGCGGGATTGCTGCATGGGGTTCTCTGGAGTACGTTGTGGCGGGGGTGCGACGATCGCAGGCCGTTGTGGCGTGCGTGGTGATTGAGGGCATTAAGGGAGGACAAACGGTGTGGGGGCAGGAGGCGTTGTCAGGCGAAGTGGGTCTTGATTTTGCGGCCTGAGAGGTAGGATTCCATGATGCAGTTGGAGAGTTGGGCGGAGGAGGTGTAGAAGGCGAGGCCTTTGGTGAGTTTGGCGAGTTGATCGACGAAGCCGACCCAGTCCATTCCCCAGTAGTCTTCGATGAGGGCGAAGGTGGCGATGCGAGCGCCGTCTCGGACGGCGAGGACGGCCTCTTTGAGGGTGGCGAGGGTGCTGCGATTGTCCGGGGGGTAGAGGAGATGGACGGTATTGCCTTCGAGGTGCGCGGTGGGTTGGCCGTCGGTGATTATGAAGATCTGTTTATTTTCGGCGGGTCGTTTTCGGAGGATATTTCGGGCGAGTTGGAGGCCCATGTGGAGGTTGGTGAAGTGTTGAGGGGCGTGGTCGAGGTTGTCGAGAGGGACGCGTAAGCGGACCTGGTAATCGAAGACGGTGACGGGTTTGGGCATAGCGAGTGGGAGGAGGTGTTCGGGGATAGGGGAGGCACCGGAGTAGAAGCCGACGATATCGAAGGTGTCTTGGGGGAAACGTGAGCGGACGAGGGCCTGCATAGCGAGGGCGACTTTTTTTGCGGCGAGGAATCGGCCGTAGCGCATCATGGAGCCGGACTGGTCGAGGAGGAGGACGGTGGAACAGGAGGCGGAGCCTTGGTGGAGGTGTAGTTCGAAATCGTGTTCGGAGAAGCGGATGAGGGGTTTTTGGGGATGGGCGATGGGGTTATGTGGGGATGTGGAGGGAGGCGGCTTGGGGAGGCCGTGGTGGGTGAGGGCGTTGCGGAGGGTTTGGTGGAGGTCGAGTTCGGAGACGGGGTCGCCGTACTGGTAGGGTTTGGTGCCTTCGATGCGATTGCCGGAGTGTCCCGGGGTGATTTTTTCGTGGCCTTCGCGTGAGCCATTGCGGAGGTTGGAGAAGACTTCGAGGAGGGCTTTTCGCTGCATACGTGAGATGGCGCGGGGTGTGAGTTGGAGTTGTCCGGAGGGGGCGTGGTCGAGGAGGCCTTGTTGCAGGAGTTGTTGGAGGAGTTGGGATTGTTCGGGGTTTTGGGGGTCATTCATCATGTGTTGGATGGCTTTGAGGGCCTGTTGGCCGTACTGGATGATGAATTGGAGGAGCTGGTTGAGTTGGAGGAGTTGGTCCTGGGTGGGGAATGGTTGGCCGTCGAAGTGGCCGTAGAGGTACTTCATGAAACGATTGTAGGAGGGGAGCAGTGCGGAGGGAAGGTGGGGGAGGGAAGGGGGGGGTATTAGTCTTTGTAGGTTTGTGCGCGGCGAGGGGCGGTGGAGCCAGTGAGTGAGACGTGGTTGTTTTGGACTTCGACGGTCAGTGAGGCGGAGACGCGGGAGACGAAGGTGACGCCGCCTGCGCCGGTGGAGATATCGCTGGTGAAGGAGAGGGCGTTGACGTTTCGGGAGAGGACGAATTCCTGAGCGGTGGCGTTTTTGACGAGTTTGAGGGTATGGGAGTTTTGGTCGTAGATGTAGGAGATGTCTTCGCCGTCGGCGGTGATGAGGCTGATCTGAGAGGAGGAGGGGACATCGACGGCGTTGGAGCGTCGGACCTCGGTGAGGATGAGGTTGAGGGAGACGCGAGCGGCCTGGCAGGCGCGGAAGAACTGGTCGTTGTGTTCGACGGCGGAGGTGGAGGCGGAGAAGGCGGCAGCGACGGCGGTGAGGAGCATGGCGGAGATAGCGAGACTGATCATGACCTCGATGAGGGAGAGGGCGTGACGGGAGGGTGTGATTTTGGGCATGGTGATTCTCTGGCAGGAGGTTGAAGTGAAAGGTGGTTGGATCATGGTTGGACCTCGGCGTAGGTGTCTGGGAGGGGGACATAATGGCTGGAGAAGTAGACACCGGCGGGGTAGTCGGAGGTACCGGTGGAGGCGATGATGATTTCGGCGGAGCCGTTGACGTACATGGGGGTATCTTCGAGGTTGATGACGGAGCCCATGACGGTGCCTGTGGCGTTACCGGTCATGGAGATGCGTGAGGCGATGATGGAACCGCCGACGGTTCCGAAGTCGCCGGTGAAGGAGACGGTGAAATTGGGTGCGAGGAGGAAGGAGCCTGTGAGGTTTCGGAGGTCGCCGAAGGATGCGGGGAGTGAGGAGACGGGGGAGGCGGAGACGTTGCCGGCGAAGTTGATGATATTGGAGGAGAGGTCGCCTGTGGGGTTATTTTGGACGACGATGACGCCTTGGATGTCGCTGTTTCCGCGGAAGGTGATACGGTTTGGTGTTTCGACATAGACGACGCCGCGGATGGTAGCGCCGCCGGCGAAGAGGGGGTTGGTGTTAGCGGGGATGCGGCAGTTGGTGAGGTTTCTTCCGCCGGTATAGACGTTGGTGACATAGGGGAGGAAGATGTCGGTATCGACGGTGGGGAATTCGGGTTCTGGGACGCCTTTGTGGATGTGTTGGGCGGCGATGAGTACGGGGTCGGTGGTACCGCCGACGCTGGCGCCGGCGTAGGTGACGTTTCCGACGGGGTTGACGATGGAGATATCGCCGGAGACTTCTTTACCGCCGATGACGACTGGGGTGGGGTCGGACATGCAGGCGGAGAGGACGGAGCCTTTTTTTGGGTCGGTGGCGCCCTTGATATGGGAGGAGCCGCCGGTGGCGATTTTGCCTTTGGAGGCGACGCCGAAGTCGAAGATAGCGGAGGCTTTTTCGGCGAGGCCGTATTCCATTTGGACGGCCCGTCGGACGGACTGATCGGCGGCGCGGCCGACGACTTTGACGCGGAGTTTAGCGCCGAGGTTTTCGATGGTGGCGCGGAATCGTGAGCCATTGGCGTCGATGTTGATGAAGGCGGTGGGGTCGGCGGGGATGGAGATGGTGGAGCCGTCGGAGGAGATGGAGTTGAGGTTTCCGGTGTTATCGAGCTGAGACTGGAGGGCGGCATAGACGACGTTGAAGAGGTCGGTGGGGGCGGTGCCATGGGGGATGGTGACGTGGGAGAGTTGGTAGCGGATGAAGTCCATTCCGGACTCGGCGGCCATTTGTGCGAGCGCGGCGCGGCGTTCGTTTCCGGTGACGGAGACGGAGGTGGTGGTGGCGGCATAGAAGCCGAGGGCGAGAGTGGAGAAGAGGATGAGGTAGAGCATGGCGAGGACGGCGGCGATACCGCGGCGGGAGGGAGTTGGGTTAGCGGGGCGAGTTGAGAGGCGGGTGATGTTGGTGGTCATGAGAGTGGTCCTAGCTAGCGGATGCGTCGAGGACGATCCAGCTGAGTTCACAGATGAAGGCTCCGTTGTGGGTAATGACGACGGTGACGCGGCTGGCGGGCGAGGAGCCGTCGGTGACGTTGAGGGTGAGTCGATCGGGGTCGATGCTGTGGACGGTGATGGTTTGTTGCCAGCCGGAGTGGTCTGTGAGGGTTTGTCGGCGGGCGTCGATAGGGGGTGAGAAGACGGTGCCGGCGAAGTCATCGAGGTCGTCGAAGGTGGGGAGGGACTCGCCGGATTCTGGTCCCCAATGGGTGGGTGTGAGGGGGTCGGCGAAGGCGAGGCCGAGGGTGAGTTCGCGGATGTTTTTGGCGAGGTTCATGCCGGTGGTGAGTTCGGCGCCGGAGGCGTTGGAGACGGATCCGGCGGCGAGGAGTTGGAGCATGCCGGTGACGCCGACGCCGATGATGCAGGTGACGAGGGCGGCCTCGATGAGGGTGAAGCCGTGGCGGCGGCGAGTGGAGGATGTGGAACATATGAAACGCATTGGGAGTGATATCCAATTCAAGATGGGGAGAGTCAAACGATTTCGCGGGAATCGAGGAAGCAAGGGGCGGGGGGGGGTGGGGGTGGTTGGTTTATGGGGCGTATTCGGTGGGATGAAGGGTGAATGGCGTGAGAGGGGGCGGGGTTATGGGTCGGCCGGGGGGGTCTGGGGCGGATGGACTTATGGGCGGTGGGGGCGTATGTTGCTGTTGGGGACGTGTTGAGGCAATTGGGAGGTGCGTGATATGAGGCGGTTGATGATGGCGACTTTGGCGATGGCGTCGGCGGTGTCGGTGGCGGTTGCGGCGGAGGTGAAGAGTTTACCGAAGCGGTCGGAGGTGAGGACGGAGGACACGTGGGATTTGACGAAGCTGTTCAAGAGCGACCAGGAGTGGGAGGAAGCGTTCAGGAGGTGGGAGGGGCAGATAACGGAGTATGGGAAGTATCGAGGTCGGCTGGCGGAGGGGGCGAAGGTGCTGGCGGCGTGTTTGAAGTTTGATGCGGAGTTTTCGCGGGCTGGGGAGCGGTTGGACAGTTACGCATTTTTGAAGGCGGCGCAGGACCAGGGTGACAGCGAATACCAGAGGATGAAGGGGAGGTTGCAGGCGGCGGGGACGAAGGCGGCGGAGGCATTCAGTTGGTTTGCGCCGGAGTTGATGAGCATTCCGGCGGAGGAGATGGAGAGGATGATGGGGGCGGCGGAGCTGGCGGAGTGGAAGGTGGCGTTGGAGCGGTTGCTGCGGTTTCGGCCGCACACGCTGGGGAAGGGGGAGGAGCAGTTGCTGGCGATGCAGGGGGACATGAGCCAGACGGCGGTGCTGGCGTTTCGGCAGTTGAACGACGCGGACCTGAAATGGGGGTTGATTGAGAACGAGAAGGGCGAGTTGGTGGAGTTGGGGACGGCGACATGGCCGATGTTTTTGGAATGTCCGAAGCGGAGTGTGAGGCGTGAAGCGTTTGTGAAGTTTTACGGGCAGTATGAGTCGCACAAGAACACGTTGGCGGCGACGTTGAATGGGGCGGTGCAGAAGGACGTGTATTATGCGAAGGCGAGGAAGTACGGGAGCGCGTTGGAGGCGGCGTTGTTTCCGGACAATGTTCCGGTGTCGGTGTATGAGAGTTTGATATCGGCGGTGCACAAGCGGTTACCGGCGTTGCACCGGTATTACGGGTTGCGCAAACGGGCGATGAAGCTGGAGGAGATGCACATCTACGACACGTACATTCCGATCTTGTCGGAGATCGAGAAGAAGCACAGTTGGGAGGAGGCGGTGAAGGTGATTGTGGAGGCGTTGAAGCCGCTGGGGGAGGAGTATTGCCGGGAGTTGGAGAAGGGTTTGCTGACGGAGCGTTGGGCGGACCGTTATCCGAACGCGGGGAAGCAGAGCGGGGCGTTCAGCAGCGGGGGCTATGACGGGCCGCCGTACATTTTGATGAATTTCCAGGACATGGTTCTGGATCACGTATTTACGCTGGCGCACGAGGGGGGGCACTCGATGCACACGTATTACTCGGCGAGGAATCAGCCGTTTCAGTACTATAATTACACGTTGTTTGTGGCGGAGGTGGCGAGCACATTTAACGAGATGCTGTTGTCGGAGTATTTGACGAAGAATGCGAAGGACAAGCGGGAGCGGGCGTATCTGATCAATCGGACGCTGGACGGGATGAGGGGGACGATTTTTCGGCAGACGATGTTTGCGGAATTTGAGAAGATCACGCACGAGTTGGTGGAGAAGGGTGAGCCGCTGACGGTGGAGACGTTGAGGCGGGAGTATCGGAAGCTGCTGGAGCAGTACTTTGGTCCGGCGATGGTGATAGACGAGCCGTTGAGTCTGGAGTGCATGCGGATCCCGCACTTCTATCGGAATTTTTATGTATACAAGTATGCGACGGGGATGTCGGCGGCGATTGCGTTGAGCGAGCGGGTGTTAAAGGGTGGGGAGAAGGAACGGGAGGATTACCTGAATTTCCTGAAGGGGGGATCGTCGAAATTCCCGTTGGATCTATTGAGAGGGGCGGGGGTAGACATGGAGAAGCCGGATGCGGTGGATGCGGCGTTGAGGCGTTTTGAGGAATTGGTTGGGGAATTGGAGGGTTTGTTGTAGCAGCGGGCGGCAGGCGGCAGGGAGAAGAGAGAAGAAGAGCCCCGGGATTTTGGTCCTGGGGCTTTTTTGATGGTTGGGTGGGGTTACTTGACGAGTTGGGAGAGTTTGAAGATCGGGAGGATGATGGACATGGCGATGAAGCCGACGACGGAGCCCATAGCGACGATCATGAGGGGTTCGATCATGGCGGTGACGGATTTGATGACGGCGCGGAGTTCGCGGGCGTAGTATTCGGAGACTTCGTCGAGGACCTCGCCGAGTTTGCCGGACTCTTCGCCGGCGCCGATCATCTGGACGACGGAGCGAGGGAGGAGGGGTGATTTATTGAGAGGGGCGGAGATTTTTTTACCTTGTTTGACGGCGACGTAGACGGCGCGCCACATTCGGCGGTAGAGGGTATTTCCGGAGATATCGGCGGTGATCGAGATGGTATCGAGCATGGGGACGCCGGCGTTGATGAGTTGTCCCATGGTATGGAGGGAGCGGTTGATGTAGAGGGCGCGGAACATTTTCTTGAAGAGTGGGACGGTGAGTTTGACTTTGTCGAACCAGAGTCGTCCCCAGTCGGTGCGGATGAGCATGAGGAAACCCCAGATACCGGCGCCGGCGGCGAAGAGGAGGACGTACCAGTAGTTGGTCATGAAATTGGAGAGAGCGAGGAGGAGTTTGGTGGGGGCGGGCAGAGCGGCCTCTTTGCCTTTGAAGATGACCATGAATCGAGGTAGGACGAAGGTGAGGAGGAAGATGGTGGTACCGACGGCCATGGTACCGATGATACCTGGGTAGATCATAGCGCCGACGACCTGGGAGCGTGTTTCGATTTGTTGGGCGAGGTAGGCGGCGATGCGGTCGAGCATTTTGGAGAAACCGCCGGAGAGTTCGGAGGCCTTGACCATATTGACGTAGAGAGGGGAGAAGCACTTGGGGTAACGGAGGAGGGCGTCGGAGAACTGTTTACCGGACTCGAGGTCTTTTTTCATTTGGTTGAGCATGCCGCGGAACTTGACGTTCTGGACCTGGTCGGCGATGCCTTCGACGGCGGCGCGGATGGAGATACCGGCGCGGATCATGACAGCGAGTTGGCTGGTGAAGTTCTGGATGTCTTTAGCGGAGGGTCCGAAGCTGACGTTGATGTTGAGGGATCGAGCGCCTTTTTTGCCGGAGTCAGCGGGTCCGAGGGCGAGGATATAGAGTCCGCGACTGCGGAGGTCCTGGGAGGCGGCGGAGAGGTTGGCGGCGGAGAGGACGCCATGGGTGATGGCGCCGTTAGTAGCTTTGACCTCGTATCGATAGGTTGGCATAGTGTTTCCGGTTGCCGGGGTGCGATAATCAGAAGTCAGCGACGGTTATAGTCATAGGTTCCTCAGGCGACGAGTGCGCGTTCGAGTTTTTCGGGATGGGCGGCCATAGAGACGGCGTCTTCGCGGGAGATATGGCCGTTGACGTAGAGTTGTTTGATGGAGGAGTCGAGGGTTTGCATGCCGAGGGCGCGGCTGGTTTCGATGGTATTGGCGATTTCGAAGATGCGGTTTTCGCGGATGCAGTTACGGACGGCGGGGGTACAGAGCATGATTTCGAGAGCTGGGATCATGCCGGGCTGGTCGCTGCGTTTGAAGAGGGTTTGGGAGATGACGGCCTGGAGGGTATTGGCGAGCATGGAGCGGATCTGGTTTTGCTGGTCGGAGGGGTAGATATCGATGATACGTTCGATGGTTTGTGGGGCGTTGTTGGTGTGGAGTGTGGAGAAGACGAGGTGACCTGTTTCGGCGGCGGTGATGGCGGCGGAGGTGGTTTCGAGGTCGCGCATTTCACCGACGAGGATGACGTCGGGGTCTTGTCGGAGGGCGTGTCGGAGGCCTGAGGCGAAGGAGGGGCAATCGGAGCCGATTTCGCGTTGTTCGATGGTGCACTTATTGGAGACGAGGGCGTATTCGATGGGGTCTTCGATGGTGATGATATGGCAGAAGTCGCGTTTGTTGATGGCGTCGATCATAGCGGCGAGGGTGGTGGACTTGCCGGAGCCTGTGGCGCCGGTGACGAGGACGAGTCCACGGGGGAGGTAGGTGAGTTTGTGGACGATTTCGGGGAGGTAGAGTTCGTCGATAGGTCGGACCTTGTCGTTGATGGTACGGAAGGAGAGGGCGACGGTGTTTCGCTGGTAGTGGGCGTTGACGCGGAAACGTCCGACGCCCGGGATTTCGTAGGAGAAGTCGGCATCGCGGAGTTCTTCGAAGGCGGCGATGCGTCGGTCGTTGATCATTTCCTTGAGGATTCGGAGGATTCCTTCGGAGGTCATGATGGGGTAGTCGGAGGCTTTGAGGACGGTATGGATGCGGTAGAGTGGAGGGAGGCCGACGTTCATGTGGACGTCGGAGGCTTTGTTTTGGACGGCCGTTCGGAGGATATCGTTAAGTAAGCTCATAGTCGTCAGTGGTAAATGGCCAGTAATTTGCGGCACTCACACGGCATTTTCGGTGACTCTGAGGATTTCATCGACCGTTGTGAGGCCCTTAATGACTTTGTCGAAACCATCTTGTCGGAGGGTGATGAGACCGCGTTCGCGGCAGAGTTTTCGGAGTTGGATGACGTCGGGGTTTCGTGTGACGAGGTCGCGGAGGGAGTCATCGAGTACCAATAATTCGTAGATGCCTAGGCGGCCGGAGTATCCGGTTTTTCGGCAGCGGTCGCAGCCTTTGCCTTTGAAGGTTTTGTCGGACTCGAATCCCTGGAGGGTGAGGAATTCGCGCATTTCGTCGGAGGGCTGGAAGGGTTCTTTGCAGTGGGGGCAGATTTTTCGGACGAGTCGTTGGGCGAGGATGGCGTTGACGGCGGCGGAGATGAGGTAGGCTTCGACGCCGATGTTGATGAGGCGAGTGACGGAGGAGGGGGCGTCGTTGGTATGGAGAGTGGAGAGGACGAGGTGTCCGGTGAGGGCGGCCTGGACGGCGATGCGGGCGGTTTCGGCGTCGCGGATTTCGCCGAGCATGACGACGTCGGGGTCCTGGCGGAGGAGGGAACGGAGGGCGGCGGAGAAGGTCATGCCGATTTTTTCGTGGACCTGGACCTGGTTGGCGGCTGGGAGGTGGTATTCGACGGGGTCTTCGACGGTGGAGATATTGAGTTTGTTGCCATCCATGCAACGGAGGGAGGAGTAGAGGGTGGTGGTTTTTCCGGAGCCTGTGGGGCCGGTGACGAGGATGATGCCATGGGGCTGATCGATCTGGTTTTTCCAGATGGTGAGGGCGTCATCGGAGAAACCGAGTTCTTCGAGGGGGACGTTGATGGAGCGTGTATCGAGGATACGGAGGACGACTTTTTCGCCGGCGGAGGTTGGGAGGGTGGACATGCGGAGGTCCATTTTTCGGCCGTGCATGATGGCGCGGATGCGGCCATCCTGGGGTAGTCGTCGTTCGGCGATATCGAGGTTGGCCATGATTTTGAGTCGGGAGACGATGGCGGGGTGCATTTTGTGGGGGGGGTTCATGGCTTCGAAGAGGACGCCGTCGATGCGGTAGCGGACTTTGAGGGCTTTTTCTTTGGGTTCGATGTGGATATCGGAGGCGCCCTGTTTGACGGCGTCGGCGATGACGTAGTTGACGAAGCGGATCACGGGGGATTCGGAGCCGAGTTTTTCGAGGTCGGCGACTTCATCGGCGGCTTCTTTGACGACCTGGAGTTCGTCGTCGGCCATATCTTTGATGATGTCGTCGACCTGCATGTCGGAGGCGGCGCCGTTGGTGAGGGCGTCGACGATGCGGGCGATATCGGCGGAGGTGACGACGACCATTTTGAGGTCGTGTTTGGTGCGGCGTTTGATGTCGTCGAAGAGGAAGACGTTATTGGGGTCGGCCATTCCGACGACGAGGGTTTTGTCTTCGAAACGGAGGGGTATGGCGAGTTGTTTTCGGATGTAGTCGGGCGGGAGGAGGTTGAAGGCGTCGGGGTTGACGGCGGATTTTTCGGGGACTTCGAAGGGGAGGTTGAGGGTTTCGGCGAGGGCGGAGAGGATCTGGGCTTCGGAGGCGGCGTTCATCGTCGTGAGGATCTGGACGATGGATTTGCCCGGGGTTTGGGCCTGGACGGTTTTGGCCTGGAGGACCTGTTCTTCGGAGACGTGGCCGCGTTCGACGAGGAGTTGTTCGACGGATTTGCGGGTTTTGGCGGTAGTGGGTGTCCAGATCTGCTCGGTGTCGAGGGAATCGGTGTTTGCGCTGTCGAGGGGATCAGCGGGAGGGGTGTCGAGGGTGGCGGCGGGCGGGGGGTTTTGGCGTTTGCCGAACATGCTGAGCTCGCTGTTGGTGGTGAGGGGTCTATTTCTGCATTTTGAGTTCGAAGCGATGGGGTCCGCTGGAGACGATGACGCTGTTGGGGGAGATTTTCTCGATGGTGAGGATGCCGATCTGTTGTCCTTCGGAGTACATGGCGTTGTTGATCATGGCGGTTTTCATGTTGCCGCTGACGAGGATGGTTTGGATTTTGAGGGATTGGGCGGCTTTTTTGGCGGCTTCCTTTTGTTCGGCGGCGAGTTTGGCGGCGTTGGCGAGGGAGGTGTCTTCGGCGGGTTTGGGGAGAGCGAATTGGAAGGGGTTGGTCTTGAGGTCTTCGAGCTTGACTTGGTTGGTGGCGGGGTATTGGAGGAATTGCTGGACGACCTTTTCGGTGTTTTTGAGGAGTTCGCGCATGGCGTCGATGTTTTTTCCGCCATCGGAGAGGAACTGGGTGATGGTGGCTTTGGCGGTGGCGGCGTCGGGGCTAGCGGCGGCGGGTTTAGGTCCTTGCCGCATGTGCATGAAGAGTACGGCGGCGGCGCCGACGACGACGAGTGCGAGGAGGACATAGAGGGCATTGTTGGCGGGCTTAGGGGACTCGCCGGAGAACTCGCCGATGGTTTCCTCGGCGGCATCGGTGGGGGCAGCGCCGGGGTCGGTGGGATTGGTTGCGTCGGAGTCGGTCAATCTGGAAGGATCGAACTGGTTCATAATCAACCTCTGAAGCAAGCGGGCGTGTAGCCCGCGGTTTTCGTGAGCGACGCAAGGGCGCGGTCATCTGGCGGCGGCGACGTTGGGTGTTGGGGGGTTGGATTCGAAGAAGATGCTGATGGTCATTTGTGCCTGCATTTCGCCGTCCTTGGAGGTGATTTTTTCGAGTTTCATTTGGGAGAGGCGTGTGATGCGTGCCATGGATTCGAGTTTGAGGAGGAAGGCGTAGAAGCCCTTGAAGTCTCCGGCGAGGTGCATTTGGATGGGTTGTTCGGAGTAACCGGCGGAGCGTTCGGTTTTGAGGGTTTTGATGGTGCGCATCTGGAGGTTATTGCGTTCGGCTTCCTGCCAGACGTCTTTGACGATCTTGTCGATTTCCTTTTCCTGGGGGAGTTTGGATTCGAAGAAGCGGATGGCGTTTTGGAGTTCGGCGATTTTGCGTTCGATATCGGGGATTCCGACGGTGAATTGTCGGACGTCGGCCATGGCTTTTTTCTTGGCGGCGATGGCGACGAGTTTCTGGTCGCGGTTTTTGGCGGCGGGCTTGAAGACGAACTGGTAGCTGGATCCGAGGAGTCCGAGCATGAGGAGGACGAAGACGAGTTGACCGATACCGAGTTTCATAGTGACTCCGGTGTTATCTTTCGAGTTCGACGGTGGTGGTGGTGGGGCCGGTGTGTGTTTTGACTTCGATGTTGCGTTCGAGGGCGAGTTCAATCTGGAATTTGCGGATCTTTTCGGATCCCTGGGTGTATTCCTCGCTGACGATGAGGTTGACATCGCGGAGGAGGCGGGAGGCGTTGAGGTTTTTGAGGAACTGAGCGACCTGGACGTCGTTGAGGGCGACGCCTGTGAGTTTGAGGTTGACGTCGTAGGTTTTGGGTTCGGGTGGAGGTGGTGGGGCGGGTGGGGCGTTTTTGTTTTCGCGTGCGGCCTTTTGGAGTTCGTAGGCGGTTTTCTTGGGTGCGGCGGCCTGGGGTTTGGCGCGTTCTTTGGACTCGAGTGAGAGGTCGAGTAGGGAGACGCCGGCGGGCATGTTGTTGGTGATTTCGGCGAGGATATAGGAGCGGGGCACTTTTTCGAGGAGTGAGGCGGTGAGTTCGGCCTGGTGTGCCATGCGGTTTTGTCGTTCGCGCATTTGGTTGGTTTGGACGATGCGTTTGGCCTCGTTGACGTAGGCGGCGTCGACGGTAGCCTCTTCCTGGTCGACGCGTCGTGAGGCTTTTTCGCTGAGAGTGAAGGCGGTCCACATTCCCGCGATGACGATGACGAAGAGGACGGCGCAGATGGCATTTGCGCGGCGTTGGGCCTTATTCTCGAAGTAACCGTCTGGGAGGAAGCTGAGATTATTTTGGGATGCCATAGCAAGTCCTCCACGAGCCGCGGGCCGGGGCCGGCGGCCGCGTGAGATCAGGCCGCCTGCGCGAGTTGTGCGGCGGGGCCAACGGGACCAAGACTCAAACCGATTGCGACAGCCCAGTTGGGCTGGGGAAGGCGGCGGTCGATGCCGCTGTCGGGGCTGATGTTGCTGACGCGGCCCATGCGGACCAGAGGGTCGCCGACCTGTGCAGGGAGGCCGAGTTCCTGTGCGAGGAACTGGCAGAGGTTTTTGTGTCGGGCTTCGCCGCCGATGAAGGTGAGGCGATCGAGGGGTTTGGTGGGGAAGGTTGCCTCGTAATAGCGTCGGCAGAGGTCGAGTTCGGCGACGAGTTTGGAGAGGGGTTCGCGGGAGGCCTGTTCAGCGAGGGCGGCCTGGTCTATTTCGGAGGCAGGAGTGGGGGGAGGAGTGGTGGACGGGTTGGGGGCGAGTTGGGGTGTTGGGTGGAGTTCGTCTGGCTGAGGCTGGAGTGTGCAGAGGCGGGCGCGGAGCATTTTGGCGTCGGGGAATTTGAGGTTAAGGGCGTTGGCGACGGCTTGGGTGAGGTGGTTTCCCCCGATGGGGATGGAGCGAGCGAAGAGGATGCTGGTGCCGCGAGCGATGATGGCGCGGGTGCTGGAGCAGCCGATGTCGACGTAGCAGTTGGTGATATCGGCGTCGGATTTTCTGCGGTAGACGTGGCTGAAGCAATCGAGGATGGCAGTGGGTTCGACGTTGAGGTTGACGATTTCGAGGCGGGCCTTGGCAGCGACATCGAGGTACTGGTTGACGAGGTCGCGGCTGGCGGCCATGGCAATGACTTCGAGTTTTTCCTCGGAGTCCTGGTAGACGGTTCCGGCGACGTGATGTCGGAGGAGGGCGTGGTTGGGGTCGATGGGGATTTTGCCGCGTGCTTCCCAGGGGATGGCCTTTTTGAGGGCGTCGTCGTCCATTTTTGGGAGGCGGAGGTGCTGGAAGAACATGGAGGCGGCGGGGAGGGCGACGACGGCATTTCGGCCGGTGAAGCCGCCTTGTGCGAGGAGGTCGCGGGTGGCTTGTGCGAGGAAGCTCATTCGGGCGATGGGTTCGTGGCGGACGTGGTCGGGGATATCGGTGGAGGCGGCGGCGACGAGTCGCCATTCTTTATCGATGAGAGCGACCTGGGCGAGTTTGAGGCTGTCGGAGCCGAAATCGACACCTATGGGGTTGGGTTTTGGCCCGAACCATTTTTTGACGATTCCAAGCATTCCCTCTCTCCGCTGCGTGCGCCTCAAGTTGATCCGTAGAGGGACGTACGATACGTCCGCGTGTCCGGTCAAATGGGGCGGAAGGGGCAACATGCAGATGCTGTAGGGGATCTGCGTGATTACCCGGTCCTGAAAGGGATATCGACGGCGGAGGGGAGGGGGTTTAGGCAAGAGGCGGAGGGATGTGGGCCGATAAAGCGTGGGGTGGTTGAGAGGGGAGGGAGGAAGGTGGATGGGATGAGGGGGAGAGGGGCGTAGTTATTGGTGAGTTGAGAAGGAGAAGCGGGATATTGAGGGAGGTTGAGGGGGATGAAGGGGGTGTTGGAGGGGGCGAGGAGGGGAGTGGGGAAGAGGTCAGGGGGGAGCGGGAATGAGGAATTCGGCGGCGACGGAGTCGGCGACGTTGATGCCTTTTGGGGTGAGTCGGAAGCCGGCGGCGTCGAGGTCGATGAGGGCGAGTTGTTGGAGGCGTGGGAGGAGATCGGGCCAGAGGTAGCGGGGGTCGAAGGAGGTTTGGGCGAGGAAGTGGGCGTAGTTGACGCCGGTGGCGAGGCGAAGTTGGAGCATGGCGAGTTCGCCGGCGCGGCGGAGGGGCGAGAGGGATTCGATGTCGGTAGCGGGGATGGCGTGTTTGAGGATGGATTGTTCCCAGAGTGGGAGATCGGGGAGGTTTCGGAAGCGGAGGCCATCGAGGTGGGAGGCGGCGGCGGGGCCGAGTCCGAGGTAGGAGCCGCCGTTCCAGTAGAGGAGGTTATGGCGGCACTGTCGGCCGGGTTTGGCGTAGTTGGAGATTTCGTAGGCGAGGTATCCGGCATGGGCAAGGCGATCGCGGGCGAGTTGGAGCATCTGGAGTTCGGTGTCTTCGTCGACGGGTGCGATTGTGCCCTTTAGTTTGCGGGCGTGGAGTGGGGTACCGGGTTCGTAGGTGAGGTTGTAGGCGGAGAGGTGTTCCGGGGCCAAAGCGATGGCGGAGTCGAGGGAACGGGACCAGGACTGGAGATTTTGTGTGGGGATGGCGTAGATGAGGTCGAGGTTGAGGTTGTTGAAGCCGGCGTTGCGAGCGATGCGGATGCTGTCGGCGACATCGGCGGGGGCATGTTGTCGCTGGAGGATACTGAGTTCGGGGGTATGGAAGGACTGTGCGCCGAAGCTGAGTCGCGTGACGGCGAGTTGTGCGAGTGTGGCGGCGTAGTCGGGGGTGATTGTGGCGGGGTTGGCCTCGATGGTGAATTCGATGAGTGAGGAGAGGTCGAAGCGTTCTCGGATGCCGAGGAGGAGGCGGCGCATGGCAGGGAGTGGGAGGAGGGTAGGGGTTCCGCCGCCGATGAAGATGGTTTGGGGTCGAATGAGGGGACCGATGGGGGAGAGTCGCCAGAGGTCGGCCTCGGCGAGGAGGAGATCGACGAAGGCGTTCATGCGATGGGGTTGTTGTCCGGGGAGGCTATAGAAGTCGCAGTAATGGCACTTGTGGAGGCAGAAGGGGACGTGGACATAGAGAGCGGTGACGTGGCACGGGGGTATCTGGTGGGGGAGGATGGACAGGTGGGGGGTGGGATTGGGAAGTGGGGGCGATTTCATCTTTTGTGTTGTTCGGCTTGCTCCAAGCGATCTTTGCAGTAAGGTAATCATAATCGGGTCAGTTATTGAAGGTCCATTCAGGGCCGGCTGATTCGCAGGCATATCGAACCGAGCGAGCGAAACATGCAGGTGGTATTGGTTACGTTCAAGGCGGATGGCGAACGGCGCAGTTTTTCGCTGCCCAAGGAAGTGACGGTGATTGGGAGGCGAGAGGATTGTGACATCCGGATACCGCTGGGCGAGGTTTCGCGGAAGCACTGTCGATTGTTGATGGAGGTGGACACGCTGCGAGTGGAGGACATGGGGAGTTCGAACGGGACGTTTTTGAACGGTGCGCGAGTTCAGGAGGCGGTGGTGCAGCCAGGGGACGCGCTTCAGATTGGGTCGGTGGTGTTTTTGGTGCAGATAGACGGTGTTCCGGCGGATGAGGAGATTCAGCCGGTGAGCGCGGGGAGCCACGGGGACACGCGGACGGGGGGGCCGGGGATGCCTCCGGCGGAGGGGGCTGGAGGGGCGGAGTTTGTGATCGAGAACGAAGGGGAGAACAAGGGAGAAGGCAGCGGCGAGGTGATTGATCTGGACATAGAGGAGATCAAAGGGGAATCGGAGGAGGGGAAATAGGCAGAGGGGGCAAGGTTGGGTCGGGCCGGGCGGATGTGGGGGTGGAGGGTGAGTTTTGCCGGGGGGAGAAGGCGATGGCGGCGCAGAGGGCTGCGAGGACGAGGAAGTAGTAGTTGCAGAAGGCCTGTTTGTTGAGGGCGAGGAAGGCGAGATAGACGGCGGAGACGGCGAGGGCAAATCCGGCGGGGGTGTGGGGGCAGCGTTTAAGTGAGATGATGGTAGTGGCAGCAGCGGCGAGGAAAGCCGAGAAGGCGAGCTTGATTGCCAATGGTTCGCGGTACCAAGCGAGCCAGGCGAGGAAGCTGATGGAGTCTTTGCGGAAGGGCTGTTTGAGTTGGAGAGTGACGGCGGACCAGATGAAGGCGTGGGGGTCGCAGAGAGCGAGGGGTAGGGAGACGATGGCGGCGAGCAGGAAGGATTTGAGGAGGAAGCGGAGGTAGGTATTCCATTGGAAGGGGCTGGGAAGGAGAAGGGCGGCGAGGGGGACGAGGAAGATGGTGTATTGTTTGGAGGCCAGGAGGAGTCCAAAGGCATAGGGTGTGGCGAGAGGGAAGCGGGCGGCACAGAAGAGTGTGAGGGCGAGGAGGAAGACGACGAAGGGTTCTGTCCAGGCGAGTTCGGCGATCATGAAGGCACGTGGGGAGAAGAGGAGAAGCAGGGCGGCGAGGGTGGAGATGGCACCGGGTCGGGCGTAGATGAGAAGGGCAGCGGCGAGGGTGATGGCGGCGAGCTGGGCGTAGCGGTGGTCGTTGGCCAGGAGGTGTCCAGGGAGGGCCATGAAGAGGGTAAGAGGGGGGTAGGGGTAGCCGAAATTGACGCGATCGTCTTTCATGAGGTTTGGGGCGTAGACGTAGGCGTTGGGGCCATAGATGTTGGTGAAGGTGGTGGAATAGGGGTTCTGGCCTTTCAGGAGAGCGGCGGCGGATTCCTTTTGGAAGATGTGGACGTCGATGAAGGGATCGGGGGTATGGCGGAGGTGAGAGACGCCGAGGAGGAAATGGGTGAGGAGTAGGAGAGCGATGGCGGGGTGACGGATAGCGGGACGTTTGAGGAGGGCGAGTGGGGTGAGGGCAGCGGCCAGGAGGATACCGAGTTGGAAGGGGCGGCGTTGGAGGGTGGATTCGAGTTGGGCGATGTGGGCTTTGGCGGCGGAGCGTTTGTTGGGTTCGCGGATCCAGGTGAGGGCGTCTTTTTCGACGGAGAGTTGGCGGTGTAGGGAGCCTGGGGGCGTATTCCAGAGGGAGCCCGGGTATTGGGAGTAGAGCTGGAAGAACTGGAGGGAGAGCACGAGGAGGAGAAGGACGATGGGGAGTGGGCGAGAGGGGAGAGGGTTTTGGTCATGGGGTTTGGCGACAGGGCGACGGAAAAGTGCGAGGGATGTGGTGATGAGGCAGAGGGAGAGGCAGAGGATGGCGCCTTTGCAGAAGAGTCCCTCGCGGATGTTGATGGCAAAGGAGAGTGCGGCAACGGAGATGGTGAGGAGGGAAATGGCGTCGAGCATGAGTGCGATTCCTATGCAGCCGGGGAAATGGCCCTTGGGGCTTCGGATCAGATTATGCGGGCGAGGAAGATCCATTGGAAGGCAAAGAGGCGAGGGGCGACGTCGGTGAGGGCGTGCTGGAAGCGGGTAGCGGCTTTGAAAAGTGGGTGGGATTCGCCGCGTCGCCAGAGTTCATCAAGGGGGACGGGGGTGGCAAGGACCTTTTCGATGCGGAGACCGGCCTGGCGCAGGAGGTTTTGGGCGGTGTCGCGAGTGTAGTGATGGAGGTGTGTGCGGTCGAGGGGCCCGCGGTCCATTTGGGGAAACTGGCCGGTGAGGAGGAGGAGTCGGATGGCGATGTGGGCGATGTTTGGGAGAGAGATGATGAAGAGAGCGTTATCGGTGGCGACGGTTCGGAGGCGTCGGAGGACATCGAGGGGGTCGAGGAGGTGTTCGAGGACGTCGGCGCAGACGACGGCGTTGTAGGTTTTTGGGGCGAGGTGCGCGGATTCGATGGTGGAGTGATAGACATTGCGATAGAAGGGTCTGGCGTGTTCGGCCCATTGGGGATTGGGTTCGATGGCGTCGATGGAGAGTTTGGAATCATGGAGGAGGCGTCCGAGGAAACCCTGGGCGGCGCCGACGTCGAGAATGGGTTCGGGTCGGAGTTGGCTAAGAAGGCGTGCAATCTGTTGATGGCTGCTTCTGGGGTCCTTGTGGAGCCGGTAGTGAAGCATGGGATCTCCAGCGGTGGAAGAGGGCGAATTTGAGGGCTTCCCAGACGCAATGGATGGCGTAGGGGATGCCGTTGACGCGGCAGATTTCGGTGCCGTAGTAGGTTGGGATGGGGACTTCGGCGATACGGTGGCCGGCTTTGAGGAACTCGATGATGATCTGGGTATCGAAGTGCCAGTTCCAGGTGAGGCGGCCGAGGGGGATTTGGCGGAGGGCATTGACGGAGTAGGCGCGGTAACCGGAGTGGAATTCGGAGAGGGAGGCGCCGATGAGGCGGTTTTCGATGAAGGTGAGGATGCGGTTGCCGACGAATTTGTAGAGGGGCATATTGCCTTTTCGTGCGGCACCCGGGACGAGCATTCGAGAGCCCATGACCATATCGGCGGAGCCGTTTTCGAGGGGGGTGAGGAGGTCCTGCATGACTTCGGGGGCGTATTGTCCGTCGCCGTGGAGGAGGACGACGAAGTCGAGGTTGCGGTCCATGGCGTACTGATAGCCGCGGGACTGGTTTCCGCCGTACATGAGGTTGACGGGGTTTCGGAAGACGGTGAGTTTGGTGCCTTGGAGTTCTTTTTGCACTTCGAGGGCGATGGCGTGGGTATTGTCCTGGGAGGCGTCGTCGAAGACGAAGATTTCGTCGATTTTGGGTTTGAGGGAGGCTGGGATGCGATGGAGGACGGAGCGCAGGGTGGATTCGGCGTTGTAGGCGACGACGAGGATGCCGATGCGGGGTCGGTTCATGGGAGGATGGCGCGTTTGTTTGTGGTGGATTGTCGTTTGGGTGCTGTCATAGTTGCTGGGAGGTTGCGAGGTGCAACGCGGCGTCGCAAATGACAGAGGCGAAACGAGAAGCCACAGCCGGGGGGCATTATAATGGTGTTGGCGTGTGGCAGGTAGGGGGTTTACTGGGGGTTCTGGAGTTTGCGGAGTTGCTCTTCGAGTTTTCGGACCTGGACGACGAGGTCGGGGAGGCGGCGTAGGGCGGCCTGTTCGCGTAGGGACTGGCGGTGGGGTAGTGCGGGCATTCCGGAGACGATGGATTTGGGGTCTACGTTTTCGGCGATAGCGGAGCAGGCGGCGGCCATAGCGCCATCGCCGATGGAGATGTGGTCGCGGACGGCGGTTTGTCCGCCGAGGACGACGTTTTGGCCGAGTTGGACGGATCCGGCGAGTCCGGTTTGTCCGACGATGATGCAGTGGGGACCGATTTGGACGTTGTGGGCGATCTGGACGAGGTTATCGATTTTGGTGCCTTGGCCGATGCGGGTGGAGCCGAACTTAGCGCGGTCGATGCAGACGCAGGAACCGATTTCGACGTCGTCTTCGATGATGACGGTGCCGATCTGGGGGATTTTGGCGTGTTTGGAGCCGTCCCAGCGGTAGCCGAAGCCATCGGTGCCGAGGACGGAGGAGGCGTGTATGACGACGCGGTTTCCGATGGTGATGCGTTCGCGGACGACGACGTTGGGGAAGAGGAGGCAGTCGGCGCCGATGGTGACATCGTCGCCGATGATGACGCCCGGGTGGAGGATGGAATTGGGACCGATGCTGCATCGAGCGCCGACGATGACGTAGGGGGCGATGGCGACGTTGTGGGCGATGCTGGCGGAGGGGTGGATGCGAGCGGCGGGGTCGATGCCGGCGGGGGGTTGTTGGACGGGAGGGGCGAGCATTTCGAGGACTTTGGCGACGGCGAGGTCGGCGTCGTCGACGATGAAGACGACGCGGGCGTTATCGTGGGGGAGCTTGACGCGTTTGTGGACGATGACGGCGGCGGCGTGGGTGGAGGCGAAATCGCGGAGATAGGCATCGGAGGCGAGGAAGGAGATTTCGGAAGGCGAGGCGTCGGTGAGGGAAGCCATGCCGGTAATGGGGTGGTTGGGATGCGCGGGTTGGGGGCAGTGGAGGGCGTGGGCGATTTGAGAGAGGGTGAGGGTATTCCCGGGGGGTATATGTAAACGAAGGGGGTGAGTAGTGGAAGGGGGCCTGGTGGAAGAAAAAGGGCTCCGGGGTGGATGTACCGGGGCCTTTGTGTGGGAGAGGGAACCGGGGGGGCTACTTGGGTTGTGCGGGGGCGGCGCCGCCGGCGTACTTTTTGTTGATGGCGACGATGACGTCCTGGGTGATGTCGACTTTGTTATTGCTGTAGAGGACGTCGCGCTGGAGCAAGGCACCGAGGACGTTGTCCGGGGTGATCTGGTCGAGTTGTTCGGGGAGTTCGGGTCGGCGTTCGGCAAGGACGAGATCGAGTTTCTTTGTTTCAGCGACTTCCTTGGTGGCCTCGACGATCTTATCGAAGAGGGCTCGCAGCTGGTCTTTTTGGGTGCGAGCGCGTTCGAGGTTCATGAGTTGGAGCCAGACATCGTATTCGAGTGATTTTTCGAGGACGGTCTTGCTCTTTTCCTTGTAGGCGGCGGAATCGGGTCGGAGTTCCTGCCGTTGTTTGATGAGTTCATCGACCTCGGCTTTGCGGCGGACCTGTTCGAGTTTGAGTTTGTCGCCGTCGTTGCGCATTTTGTCGTCGAAGGCTTTCCACTCATCCATGGCCTTGAGGACCTTGGCGGGGTTGCAGACGCCGATGCGAATGGGTGCA
The DNA here is from genome assembly GCA_964451955.1 of uncultured Tepidisphaeraceae bacterium. GTDB lineage: Bacteria > Planctomycetota > Phycisphaerae > Tepidisphaerales > Tepidisphaeraceae > JAPLNB01. The sequence continues at coordinate 72,666 of CAYVKG010000004.1, read as the reverse complement.
TCCTGGGCATCGGCGGTGGAGACGGCGAAGAGGAGGGAAGCGACGCAAGTGAGAGGGAGGGCATATCGAAGAAGCATGTTGAGTCCTTTCCAAGAGCTACTGGGTCAAGCCCAGAGCGAAGCTGAAGAAACGCGTATCGTCCTGGTCGTCCTTGGTGATTGGGAAGGCGAAATCCAGAGCCATCGGGAGCTGCCCGAAGAACGGGAGCGTGATGCGGAAGCCGAACCCAACCGCCGAGCGGAGTGTACCGATTTGGACGTCGGATTGCACGGTTCCGACGTCGGTGAAGAGGACCCCGCGGAGGGCATCGCCGGCGAGGGGGAAGCTGAGTTCTGCGGAGGCGGTGAGGATGAATTTACCGCCGACGGGGTCTTCGTCGATACCTGAGCGGGGGCTGATGCCGCGGTATCGGAAGCCGCGTACGGAGCCTGTTCCGCCGGCGTAGAAGGATTCGAAGAATGGGGGATTGTCGGTGATGTAGCCGGTGTCGGCGCTGAGTCCGAGGATGGTTTTGCGGTCGAGGAGGTCTTCGTAGAGGGTGATGTAGCCGTTCCAGGAGGCGGAGAACTTATCGAAGTTGTAGTCGCCGCCGAGGGCGCCGTAGTGTTCCCAAGTGAAGGTTGTGATGGTGCCTCTGGAGGGGAGGATAGGGCTGTCGGTGGTATCGCGGCGGATTTCGGGTCCGGCGGAGGTAAGCCAATGCCCGCCGTCGGCTTCGACGACTTCGCGAGCGCGGAGTTCCTCGTCGTCGATACTGGAGATATCGATGCTTTCGCCGCGGAGGAAGAGGCTTGCGCTCCAGACGTCGCCGAAGCGTCTGCCGAGGGTGGCGCGTCCGCCGGTGCGTCCTTCGATCCAGTCGGGGCGGATTCGTTGGGAGAGGTAACCGCTGAGTCCGAGGCGATAGGGTTGGTCGAAGAGCCAGGGTTCGACCCAGTCAACGCGAGCGCGGGAGAGTTGGGTACCGGGTTCGATGGAGGCGCGGAAGAGTTGTCCGGCGCCGGTGAAGGCGCGGTTGGAGAAGAGTTCGCCGGTGGTGGAGGGCCAGTTGCCGATGTCGAAGTTTCGTTGCTCGTAGGTGAGGTTGGCGAGGAGGCCGTTGTTGCTGGTGATGCCTGCGCCGATGAGGAACCGTGCGGTATTGGTTTCGGTGACTTCGACGAGGAGGTCGCGGGTTTGGGGCTCGTCGCCGATGGGTGTCATGGTGACGGTGGAGAAGAGGTTGGTGGCCTTGATGCGATCCTGTGCGCGTTGGAGTTCAGCGGAGTTCCAGAGGGATCCCGGGGCGGCGGCGCGGAGTTCGCGGACGACGACTTTGTCCTGTGTTTTTGCGTTTCCCTTGACGATGACGCGTCCCATCTGGAAGGGTCGTCCTTCGTGGATGTCGTAGACGAGTTCGACTTTGCCGGCTTCTTTACGGAAGAGTCGCTGGTCGACGATGCGGAGGTATTCATCGGGTGGTGCGGATTCCTGTGGGAGGTAGATGAATCCGAGGGGGCTGTAGCAGCGGACGATTTCGCGGATATCCCGTTTGACGGTGTCCTGGTCATAGGGCATGCCATCGAGGAGCTTGAGGTTTTTGCGGAGATCGGCTTCGGTGACGGCCTGGTTGCCCTTGAAGGTGACGCGTTCGATGGTGTATCGCTGTCCTTCCTCGATGACGAAATCGACCATGACTTCGCCTTGTGTGGGAGAGACGACGATTTTTCGCCCGACGCGGACATCGAAGAAGCCTTTGTTTTCGTAGTACTGGCGGATGGAGGCGACATCCTGTTCGATCTGTTCGGGGTCGTAGGTTCCTGGGACGAAGAGGGGGAACCAGCTTTTGGTTCTGATCTGGTCTTTGATTCGGCCTTCGGTGAAGGAGGTATTGCCGATGATGCGGACTTTGCGGATGCGGACGTGGGGTCCTTCGACGATGGTGAAGGAGACGACGCCGCTGGAGGCGAGTTCCTGCTCGTCGATGGTGACGTGGACATAGGGGTAGCTTTTATCGCGATAGAGTCTTTCGATGGTTTCCTTGGCGAGGGAAAGGCGGAAGGGGTCAATGCCCTCGCCGGGTTTGAGGCTGACGGCATCGAGGAGGGTTTTGGTGTCGAATTTCTCATTGCCGCGGAATCGGAGTTCCTTGATGGTGTTCTGGGCGGTGACTTCGAAGACGACGATGACGCCGGTGGGGGTAGGTTCGACGCGGGCCTCGACGTTGGAGAACTTTTTGAGGGCGAAGATTCGTTGGTAGTCGTCCTGAACGGTGGCGGGGTCGAACTTATCGCCTTCTTTGGAGCGGATGCGGTGGGAGATTTCGCTTTGGATGGAAGCGGAGAGAGGGGCGGTTTTACCGATGAGTCGGATTTCCTCGATGGTTTGTCCAGCGAGTTCAGGCGGCACGGCGCTGGAGGGGAGAGTAGCCGGGCGCGTAGTGGATCTTGTGGCAACGGCGGCGGAGAGGGGTGTGGCTGCGGTGGTCACGGAGAGCACACAAGCCAGTAGTTTTTTTCCCGTCTGTAATCGGAGTTTTGCCCGTGTCACGCGAGGTCCGTAAAAAATGAGAACAAGTCATCCTTCCCTGGCGCCCCCCCCTTATCGCCACACGAGTTCGCGGGGATTAGTGTAGCGGGATTCGCACTGGGGGCAAGTGCGAGAGGAGGAAGGGCTTGGGCAAAAATGGAGGGAAGGCAGCGCGGGGGAGTTTGCCGTGTATGTCTGGGTGAGCGTTGGTCGGCGTGTCGGGGCAGCAGGACAGAAGGCGAGTGTACGGGAGGTGTGGCGATGGAAGCGAGCAGAATCCGGAGAATGGTGGGGGTGTTGGTGGTGGCGACTGCATTGGGGGCGGTGGGGCGGGTCAGTGGAGCGGAGGCGGTGGTGAAGCCATTGGCGGGGCATCCGGGGAATGTGTTTCTGGCTGGAGAGAAGGTGGTGGTGGGTGTGGAGGGTCAGGGGGGGGCGTATGGGGTGATGGACTACGAGGGTCGGGAGGTGCGGCGAGGGCAAGTAGTGGACGGGAAAGCGGATCTTGGGGAATTGGGGGTGGGTTATTATGAGTTGAAGGCGGGTGAAGGGAAGGTGGTGAGCGTAGGGGTGATTGAGCGGTTGACAGCCAAGACGCCGGCAACGTCACCGATTGGGATCGATGTGGCGATGGCATGGTTTTATGGTGAGAAGCAGATGCCGGCGGTTGCGAACCTGTGCGCTCTGGCGGGGATGAACTGGGTAAGAGACCGGCTGAGTTGGCCGGAGATGGAGCCGAGGAAGGGGGAGTTTTCCGGGGCGAATCGGTACGATGCGAGCGCTAGAATACAGGCGGCGGCGGGTTTGCGGGTATTGCAGGTGGCGCACATTTCGCCGGGGTGGACGAAGTCGGAGGCGAAGCGGTTTCCGCCGGACTTGAGGGACGCGTACGCGTTTTGGAAGGAGATGGCGAGGCGATGGAAGGGTCAGGTATTGGCGTTTGAGCCATGGAATGAGGCGGACATAGACGTTTTCGGGGGTCATACGGGGGCTGAGATGGCGGCGATGCAGAAGGCGTCGTATCTTGGGCTGAAGGCTGGGAATCCGGAGGTTATCGGGTCATTGAATGTATTTGCGATTAACCGGAAGGCGACGCTGGAGGATCTGGATGCGAACGAGGCGTGGCCGTACTTTGACACGTGTAATTTGCATCATTATATACCGTTGGCGCAGTATCCGGGGTGGTACGGATCGTTCCGGGCGATCAGCGGAGGACGGCCGCTGTGGGTGACGGAGTTCAGCATGCCGGTGCAGTGGGCGGACGAGAAGACGCATGAGCCGAGCGAGGCGGACTTGCGGGTTCAGGCGGAGCGTGTGCCGATGGTGTATGCGGCGGCATTGCATGAGGGGGTGGAGGCGGCGTTCTATTTTCTGTTGCCGCACTATGTGGAGGGGAGGACGCAGTTTGGGATCTTGAGGAAGGACTTGACGCCGAGGCCGGCGTATTTGGCGGCGGCGGCGGCGGGGCGGCTGCTGGCGGATGCGAAGGCGATGGGCAGATCGCAGGATGGGGAGGTCTGGATGTACGCGTTTCGGGCGAGGCCGGATGGGCGAGAACGGAACGTGAGGGTGATGTGGAGCAAGGAGGAGAAGGCGGTGCGGGTAGGGGACGGGGAGGCGTACGACCACCTGGGTCGGCCTGTGGCTGTGGTGGATGGGATGGTGAAGGTGAGGAAGCCGGTGTATGTGGTGGGGCCAGTGGCGGAGATCGAGGGATTGGGATTTGCGGCATCGCCGAGGATGCCGGAGCGGAAGAGTGGGAAGGCATCGCCGATTGTGCTGCAGGCGTTGTTGCCGGAGGCGCGGACGGAGTTGGCGAGGTCTGCATATCGGATTTCGTCGGCGCAGGTCGAGAGGATTCCGGTGTATGCTTACAACTTTGGGGAGAAGGCAGCCAAGGGGAAGTTGGTGGTGAAGGGGCCTGAGAGATGGAAGGTGGGAATTGCGGGGGAGGTGGAGATTGTGCCGGGTGAGAGGAAGGAACTGGCGTTGAGCATTGACTGCAACGGAGCGGCGAGGAGGCTGATCGAAGCGATCCGCGTGGAGGGTGATTTCGGGGAGGCGGGTCGGGCGGTGATGTCGGTGCGGGTGGTGGCGGAGCCGCGGGTGGCGGAGGCGGCGGAGGTGAGCGTCATCGGGGGGGCGGAGGACGTGGCGAGGTGGGCGAAGGAGGTCAGCGGCGGATCGAAGCTGGAGTTGTCGGTGGGCGTGAAGGTGGAGGCGACACTTGGACCTGGGGATCGGTGGGTTTATCCGAGACTGGACCTGTTACAGCACGAGCGGGCGGGGAAGGATGCAAGGGAGCTTCGTTTCAAGGTGACCGTGCATGAGGGGAAGGGGCGAATGCGGGTGATATTGGTGGAAGACGGAGGGGCGTGTTACGTGGGGGAGTTGACGAGGCAGCCGGAGTTAGGGAAGGGGACCGAGGTGTCGGTGTTGCTGGATGAGGCGGTGATCGGGATGGGGTGGTCGCCGGCGGACGCGAACGGGCGGCTGAATCCGGAGCAGGTGAAGGCGATCAAGATTGGTTGGAACGCGACATCGGAGAGGGTGTCGTACACGGTGAGCGAAGTGAAGTGGGTTCGGGCGGGCCAGTGAAGGAGGGCGTGATGCGGCGAGAGTTGTGGATGCTGATTTGGGTGGTGTTGGGGGCGTCGGGGTTGGGGTACGGGCAGTCGAAGAAGGGTTTGGTGGTGGTGGCGCCGGAATCGCTGCGGGAGGCGGTGGGGGAGTTTGTAAGATTTAAGAGCGGAGAGCTGCCGACGGAGTTGGTGTCGTTGCAGGAGGTGCTGAAGAGTACGGGGGGTGTGGATGATCCGGAGAAGCTGAAGCGGTTTTTGCATTTGAGGTGGAAGGAGAAGGGGATTGGGTATGTGCTGCTGGTGGGGGACGCGGACGTGATGCCGGTGCGGTACATGGTGTTGGATCGGATCACGAAGGAGGCGTTTGACTATTCCTTTTACGCGTCGGATCTGTACTACGCGGATCTGGCGAAGGCAGATGGGAGTTTTGAGGACTGGAATGCGCGGAAGGAGGGTTTTCACGGGAGGTATTTTGGGGAGGTTCGAGGGGAGAAGAACAAGGGCGATCCGATCAATTATGACGAGGTGGACTATTTGCCGGAGATCGCGGTGGGGCGGTGGCCTGTGAGCACGGCGGAGCAGGCGAGGCTGGTGGGGGAGAAGTCGATGCGATATGAGCGAGGGGTGTTGTCCGGGGAGAAGCCGGGGATGAGGCGGGCGGGGATGTTCGCGATTGGCGGGTGGGTTGATGCGCGGGGAGTGATGGATGAGTTGGCGGCGCGATTGGGGGGGAAGTTCGAGGTTGGGAAGTGGTACTACGCGGACAAGGGTCGCAATGACCGGACGGAGGCGCCGACCGAGAAGGCGGTGGTGGGTTTGTTGAACAGCGGGGCGGGGCTGGTGATGCACACGGGGCACGGGACCGGAAGCGAGTGGGAGCAGTGTTTTTCGATCAAGAGTCTATCGCAGGTGAGGAATGAAGACCGATTGCCCGTGATGATATCGGCGGGATGTTCGACGGCGGTGCTGGCGAATGAGCCGCCTTATACGCCGTATATGGATGAGGACGGCAAGGAGCATGAAGGGACGCGGAAGAAGGAGGTGTTTGAGGGGCCTCCTCCGCCGCCGGCGGCATATCAGACGGGGCGGTTTAATGAGACGGGGCTTGGCGAGGCGTTGGTGCGTGGGGGTGTGAATGGAGCGGCGGCGTACATTGGATGCAATACGGGTAGCCAGCCATGCGGATTGACGCTGCTGGTGGGATTTGCGGGGGCGTTGGAGAAGGAGAAGGAGCCGAGGCTGGGGGACTGCTGGAGCGGGGCGGTGAGGCATTATTATGAACGAGAGCGATTGGCGAAGCTGTCGCCGGACGCTGGGTGGTATCCGCCGAGCGTTTTTTTTCAGGCGATGAAGTTTGTGGTGTTTGGTGACCCGTCGATGCGTTTGCCTGGTGAGCGGGGAGGGCGATGATCAAAGGCGAGCCTGATTTCGGGCGGTTTTTGGACACGCTGTTGCTGCGGAGGGCGTATCGACGTCCGCCGGTGTTTGATTTTCACGTGGCGAAGGAGCACAAGGCGAGATGGCTAGGTCGGGAGGTGAAGACGCCTGCGGACGATGTGGAGTTCTGGAGGCAGGCGGGTTATGATTATGTGCAGTGCACGGTTTTTGTGAGGGCGGAGGAGCTGGATGCGGCGATCAGGGCGAATCAAGGTTTGGCGGCGTCGCACGGGAGCGAATTGGGGGTGATTCGGAGCCTGGAGCACTTTCGGTCGAGGGAATGGAGCTGGCAGTCGGCCGGGCGGGGGGATTTGTCGAGCATAAGGGATCGTCTGGAGTGGTTGAGGGAGCTGGCGCGGGTGATTCCGAGCACAATGAAGATCGTCTTGCACACGGCGGATGTTTATACGTTGGCGTGGGAGATGATCGGGTTCGACGCGTTTTGTCTGGCGAGTCTTGAGCAGCCGGAGTATGTGGGGGAGGTGATGCAGTCGCTGGCGGATGCGCAAGTGAGCGCCGCGCGAGCGGCGGCGGAGATAGCGGGGGATCGGTTGGGGGCGATTTTTTACAGCGATGACATTGCGTATACGGAGGGGCTGTTTCTGAGTCCGGCGTTTTATCGGGAGGCGTTATTTCCGGTGATGAGGCGGTTTGCCGAGATTGGGCGGAGTATTGGTGGCGCGCCGATGATCTATCACAGCGACGGGAGGTTGTATGATGTGCTGGACGACCTGCACGGGGTGGGTGTGAGGGGTTTGCAGCCGCTGGAGCCGAAGTCGATGGATCCGTTGCGGATCAAGCGGGATTGGCCGGGGCGGTTTTGCCTGATGGGGAACGTGGATCTGGACCTGATGAGCCGGGGGTCGGAGGGGGAGGTTGAGGCGCAGGTTCGGGAGCGTATTGAGCGGCTTAATGAAGGCGGGGGTTATATGGTGGGGGTGTCGAACACGGTGCCGCATTACGTGAGATTTGAAAATTATCGACGGATGCTGGAGACTGTGTATTCCTACGGGTGATCGGCAGTTATTGGGCAGAAATGACTGGAGAGAACATGATGAGACGAGTCGTGAGTTTGTCGGTGGTGTTCGGATTGTGGGTCTGCGCGGCGGCGGCGGCGCAGGAGTGGCAGGTGGCGAAGGGACCGCTGTTGACGCGGTGGGCGAAGGACGTATCGCCGGAGAAGGCCTGGCCGGAGTATCCGCGGCCGCAGATGGTGCGGACGGAATGGCAGAATTTGAACGGGTTGTGGGAGTATGCGATCAAGGGCAAGGAGGATGCGAAACCGGCGCAGTATGACGGGAAGATCCTGGTGCCTTATCCGGTGGAGTCGGCGTTGTCCGGGGTGATGAAGCGGGTGGATCAGAATCAGCGGCTGTGGTACCGGCGGACGTTTACGGTGCCGGCGGGGTGGGAGGGGAAGCGGGTGTGGCTGCACTTTGGGGCGGTGGATTGGGACACGACGGTGTGGGTGAACGGGAAGGAGTTGGGGAATCATCAGGGAGGGTACGACCCGTTCAGTTTTGACATGACGGACGCGTTGAAGAGCGGGGAGCAGGAATTGGTGGTGGGCGTGCTGGATCCGACGAATTCGGGGAGCCAGCCGCGTGGGAAGCAGGTGCATCGCCCGGGCGGGATTTTCTATACGCCGACGACGGGGATCTGGCAGACGGTGTGGATGGAGCCTGTATCGGCGGCGGGGATCGAGAAGGTGGTGGTGACGCCGGACGTGGACAAGGGGTCGGTGTCGTTGGCGGTGGTGGGCAAGGGGATCACCGAAGGGCACGAGGTGGCGGTGGTCATAACGGGTGGGGGGCAGAGGATTGAGGCGAAGGTCAAGGGGAAGCAGGTGGCGACGGTGGGTGTGCCGAACGCGAAGTTGTGGACGCCGGAGGATCCATTTCTGTATGACGTGAAGGTCTCGGTGTTGGACGGGCAGGGGAAGGTTTTGGACACGATCGGCAGCTACTTTGGGATGAGGAAGATTGGTTTGGCGAAGGATGAGAAGGGGATTCTGCGGATCATGCTGAACAACCGGTTTGTGTTTCAGGTGGGGTTTTTGGATCAGGGTTTCTGGCCGGACGGTTTGTATACGCCGGCGACGGACGAGGCGATGCGATATGACATTGAGATGACGAAGAAGCTTGGGATGAACATGGCGAGGAAGCACGTGAAGTATGAGTGTTCCCGCTGGTACTACTGGTGCGACAAGCTTGGGTTGCTGGTTTGGCAGGACATGCCGGCGGGTGACAACAAGACGCCGGAATCTCGGAAGCAATACGAGTTGGAGTTGGGGCGGATGATCGACACGCTGTACAACCATCCGAGCATCATCATGTGGGTGGTATTCAACGAGGGTTGGGGGCAATACGACACGGAGCGCCTGACGGAGTGGACGAAGCAGCGAGATCCATCGCGGCTGGTGAACAACGCGAGCGGTTGGACGGACAAGAAGGTTGGGGACGTGATTGACATGCACAATTATCCGGGTCCGGGTTCGCCGAAGCCGGAGGAGAAGCGAGCGGCGGTGCTTGGGGAATTCGGGGGTCTGGGATTGGCGGTTGAGGGGCACACGTGGTCGAGCCAGAGTTGGGGCTATAAGGGGATGGGGAGCCAAGCGAGGCTGACGAACGAATACTCGAAGCTGCTGGTGAAGGCGTATCAGTTGAAGGATGATCCGGGTCTGTGCGCGGTGGTGTACACGCAGACGAGCGACGTGGAGACGGAGTGCAACGGGCTGATGACGTATGATCGCGAGATGGTGAAAGGGGACCTGGAGCGTCTGAGGGCGGCGAACCTGGGTAAGGGGACGTTTGAACCGGAGCCGGAGCCGACGGTGTTGGTGGCGACGTCGCAGAAGGAGGCTGCGACGTGGAGATACACGACGGAGAGGCCTGGGGAGGGTTGGTTCAGGCCGGAGTATGACGCATCGGGTTGGAAGGAAGGGAAGGGAGGTTTTGGGACGGAAGGGACGCCTGGTGCGGTGGTGGGGACGGTGTGGAACACGTCGGACATCTGGTTGAGGCGGGAGTTTGAGATGCCCGCGGGCGAATTCAAGAATCTGAGCCTGTTTGTGCATCATGATGAAGACGTGGAGATCTACATTAATGGTGTATTGGCGGCGAGAAAGAGCGGGTATACGACGGAGTACGAGACGCTGGATCTGAGGCCGGCGGGCAAGCAGGCGTTGAAGGCGGGGAAGAACACGATGGCGGTGCATTGTCGGCAGACCGGTGGGGGGCAGTTCATTGACGTTGGGATTGTGGACGTCAAATGAGCGGGTTGGGATACGTTGGAGTTAGGAAGCCCGCGGCGAGGCCGCGGGCTTTTTTGCAGGTAGCCGGACGCGATGGCCGCGCCTACGATCGTGAGACAAAGCACAAAGGAGCACGGGCATGTTGAAACAAACCGTTTTGGACGCACTGAACAAGCAGATTCAGCACGAGTTTTCGAATTCATACGCGTATCTTGCGGTGGCGGCGTACTTTGAGGACCAGGTATACGATGGTTTTGCGGCGTATTTTCGGAAACAGGCGGAGGAGGAGCATGAGCACGGGATGAAGATATTCCAGCATGTTCTGGATTTGAGCGCCAAGCCGACGCTGGGAGCGATCGAGGCTCCGAAGGGTGATTTCAAGGGTCCATTGGAGGCGTTGAAGTTTGTGCATGGGCTGGAGCGGAAGACGACGGGCCTGATCAATGGGTTGTACGAGTTGGCGACGAAGGAGAACGACCTTCCGACGCGTGGTTTAATGGAGTGGTTTGTGAAGGAGCAGGTGGAAGAGGAGAAGTGGTCTGACGAGTTTGTGACGCTGGGCGAACGGATCGGCGACAGCCCGGGGCGCTGGTATATGTTGGATCACCGGGTAGCCAAGCGGGCGAAGGGCGAATGAGGCTGCTTGGCAGTTTTGTGAGCTTTTTCTTGATTGGGCGAACGAGGTGCGTAGGCTTATGGCATGCGCACCTTCTTCTTTTTTCAAATCATGGGATGTCTGGCGGGGTTGACGTGGGTTGGGGCGCTGTCCGGGGCGGAGAGCCCGAGGACGCTGGATATCGGTGCCAGCGCGCCGGATTTCACGTTGCCGGGCGTTGACGGGAAACAGCACCGACTGGCGGATTTTGCGGATGCGAAGGTCCTGGTGATTGTATTCACGTGCAATCACTGTCCGACGGCGCAGGCGTATGAGGAGCGGATCAAGCGGATGCACGCGGATTACCGTGAGAAGGGGGTGGCGTTGGTGGCGATAACGCCGAACGATCCATTGGCGGTGCGATTGGATGAGCTGGGTTATACGGATCTTGGGGATTCGTTTGAGGAGACGAAGATCCGGGCGAAGATGAGGGGTTTTGAGTTTCCGTATTTATATGATGGGGACACGCAGGTGACGAGCCGGGCGTATGGGGTGATGGCGACGCCGCACGTGTTCATTTTTGATCAGGCGAGGAAGTTGCGGTATGTGGGTCGGATAGACGACTCGGAGGTGAAGACGGTGACATCGCATGATGCGCGGAATGCGATTGAGGCGTTGCTGGCGGGGAGGGAGGTGCCGGTGGCGAAAACGCGGGTGTTCGGGTGTTCGACGAAGTGGTCGGACAAGCGGGAGGACGCGAGGCGGTCGCTGGCGAGGTGGGATGCGGAGCCTGTGGACATGAAGGAGATTGACGCCGGCGAAGTGAAGGAACTGGTGAAGAATGAGGGGAAGAAGCTGCGGCTGATCAACGTGTGGGCGACGTGGTGCGGGCCATGTGTTATTGAGTTGCCGGAGCTGGTGACGATGAATCGGATGTACCGCGGTCGTGATTTTGAGATGATCACGATCAGTGTGGATGAGATGGAGAAGAAGGATCAGGCGTTGGAGATGCTGCGGAAGCTGAAGGTGTCGTCGGTGAATTACATTTTCAGTGGGAAGAGCAAGGACAGACTGGCGGAGGCGTTGGATGGGCAGTGGCAGGGACCTGTGCCGCACACGATGCTGGTGGCGCCTGGGGGGAAGGTGATTTGGCGGAAGACGGGACAGGTGGATCCGCTGGAGCTGAAGGGTGCAATCGTGGAGCATCTGGGGAGGACCTACTAGATGAGGCGACGGGCGGTGCTATTGGTTGGGCCGACCGGTGCGGGGAAGACGCCATTGGGGGAGTATGTTGAGGCGCATGGTTTGTGGGGATGTCGGTGGGGGCATTTTGATTTTGGGGCGCAGTTGCGAAAGGCCGCGGGGGGCGGGAGCGAGTCGGGATTGTTGGCGGAGGATCTGGAGGTAATCCGGGAGAGTCTGCGGACGGGGGCGGTGCTGGAGGATGGGCATTTCCACATTGCGGCGAAGATTCTGAGGCGTTTTTTGGGGGGGCTTGGGCCGGGGGATCACGTGTTGCTGAATGGTCTGCCGCGGCATGTGGGGCAGGCGAAGGATGTGGACGGGATTCTGGGGGTGGAAGGGGTGATCAGCCTGGAGTGCTCGGCGGAGGTTGTGCGAGAGCGGATCAGGCGGAACAGCGGTGGGGACCGAACCGGGCGGGTGGATGACGATTTGGCAGTGATTGCGAGGAAGCTGGAGGTATACGCGAGGCGCACATTGCCGTTGATTGAGCATTATCGGTTGCTGGGCGTGGTGGTGCATGTGGTAGCGGTTGGGGTTGAGACGAGCGCGGGAGAAGTTCACCGTCAGCTCTCCACAGTGGAATGAGGCAGGGTTATATTGGGGCGTATGAAACAGACGGACATTTCGAGGCGGGCGGTGCTGGGTGGGGCGGCGGCAGCGGCGTTTACGATTGTGCCGCGGCACGTACTGGGTCTGGGCGATGCGCCGCCGAGCGAGAAGCTGAACATAGCGAGCGTAGGGGCGGGGGGCAGGGCGGTGGATGATCTGGACGGGCTGAAGAGCCAGAACATTGTGGCGTTGTGTGATGTCGACTGGCGGCAGGCGGGAGGGAGTTTTGGGAGGTGGCCGAAGGCGCGGCAGTACAAGGATTTTCGGAAGATGCTGGAGGAGATGAACAAGAGCATCGATGCGGTGTTGGTGGCGACGCCGGACCACATCCACGCGCCGGCGTCGATGATGGCGATCAAGATGGGGAAGCACGTGTATTGTGAGAAGCCGCTGACGCGGACGGTGTATGAGGCCAGAGCGTTGGGGAAGGCAGCCCGGGAGGCGAAAGTGGCGACGCAGATGGGGAACCAGGGGATGGCATTCGAGGGGAATCGGCTGATCAATGAGTGGATTTGGGACGGGGCGATCGGGGCGGTTCGCGAGGTGCACGTGTGGTCGGATCGTCCGACGCATCTGGGGAAGAAGGAGTTGTACTGGGCGCAGGGGATTGATCGTCCGAAGGAGAGACCGCCGGTGCCGGAAGGACTGGACTGGGATTTGTGGTTGGGTCCCGCGCCGTATCGGCCATATCACCCGGCGTATGTGCCGTTTGCCTGGCGAGGGTGGTGGGATTTCGGATCGGGGGGTTTGGGCGACATGGGGATTCATAATATTGCGCCGGCGTTTTCGGCGTTGAGGTTGGGCGCGCCGAGTTGCGTGTATGGGAGTTCGACGCCGGTGTATGAGGAGACGTTGCCGCTGGCGTCGGTGGTGCATTACGAGTTTCCGGCGAGGGAAGGGATGCCGGCGGTGACATTGCATTGGTACGACGGAGGGCTGTTGCCTGCGCGTCCGGAGGAACTGGAAGAAGGCCGAGAGTTGAACAAGGAAGATGGGCTGCTGTTTGTGGGGGACAAGGGGAAGATGCTGGTAGAGGGTTGGGGGGGACATTCTCCGCGGTTGATACCGGAGAAGGCGATGCGCGAATACCGGAGGCCGGCGAAAACGCTGCCGAGGTCGATCGGGCATTACGAGGAGTGGATAGAGGCGAGCAAAGGTGGCAAGGTGCGGCCGCGGTCGAATTTCGAGGACTTTGCGGGCCCTTTGACCGAAGCGGTGCTGCTCGGGACGATCTCGGTTCGGCTGGGTGGGAAGAAGCTGCAATGGGACAGCGCGAATCTGCGGGTGACCAATGTCGCGGATGCGAACGCGCTGTTGCACTACGAGTATCGGAGGGGATGGGAACTGTAGGCTGTTGGCGGGGGTAGGCGTCGTGAATCGCGATTATTGAGTGACGGGCGCGGACATATCCAGCCTGATGGACGCCAGTTGCGAGAGGGGGCGGAGAACCAGGTCGGGGGGAAGGATCTGGTCCGGGGTTGGCTGGAATTCGGGGGCGATGGGGATATGGGTGAGGTCGAGCGTAGCCATGGCAGCGTTGTAGGGCTGAGCGGCGATGATCCTGTCGGATTCCATAGTCGAATGCAGCACGTAGAAGAACCCGCCCCAGGCCAGAGCGATGAAGACCGTGGCCACGAGTGCAAAGAGGAGGCCGAGCGACCGGGTGGAATCGGGAATGTCTTCAGCGCGTGCGATTGTCCGAATCATGAACAACCTCCAACGAAGACACCCACAATCTATAGATCGGCATAATGCCAGATTGGACGCGAGTCTGCAAGCGCTGCGGCGATGGCAGATCAAGCGGGCGTCCGGGCTGAATCGGGGACATGGCAGAGACAAGAGAAGGCCCGTGGAGCGTGTTCCGTGGGCCTATGGAAGGGATTGTTGGGTGACGGTGAGAGCCTATGGCGGCTAGAAATCGACGGGACGGCAGGCGATCTGGTACATGGTGCCATTGCGGTAGATCTCGACGGATGTGACGACGGTCTTGTTGAAGGGGAGGGACTGACCCAGTTCGTTGTAGAGCATGGGGTAATGGATTTCTTTGAGTTTGCGGTCTTCCATTTTGGGGACATGGCAGACGTATTCCCGGTTGACCCAGACTTCGACGTCGGACCAGTCTTCACCGGAGAAGTTGAGGACTTCCACTCGGCGGAGGTCGTATCCGACCAGCGCACGGGCTTTGGGTTCGACGGCTCTTGGGGCGTCGAACCTGTAGGGGAAGCGAGTGGCGGCGTCTTCCCGGAGTTGGGGCACCGTCTTCCGCAAGGCGGGGTCCGGGTTGGCGAACATGGTTGGCTGACTGCAGCCGGCGAGGACGGACATGCCAGCAAGTAGAGCAACGGTGGCTGAGCGACACAGTTCATGGAACAGGCTGGGAGCGGACATGATAAGACCTCAGATGAGCAATCGTCACAAAGTCGGCCCGCACGTTTCGGGTCGGCGAGCATGGCGCTTTGCCATTGCGATTATCGGACGGCGGTGGCGTGGAGGATGAGGATTTCTGTTGCGATGAAATGGTGGGAGCTCAAGCTGAGGTATGGGTGGGAGGTGGAGGCACTGTCTCTTGATATTGACATAGGGGGTGTTGATAATGGCCGCATGGGCCATCGGACGGTCAGACGGATGCTGATGCGGTAGAGGCGAGGGGCCTGATCGGGACGCCTTGGCCTCGGGATATTGCATTTGCGCCGGTCGGAATCGACGGTGGTTTTCTTGTATCTGGAAGGAGAAGGGACCCGGTCGCATCAGTTCCCGGTTGTTCTTTGCGGCACGGGTATGAGTGGGGCGGAAGCAGGAGACCATGAGCAAGCGATTCTATATAACAACGCCGATTTATTATCCGAATGGCGAGCCGCACCTGGGGCACGTGTATACGACGATTGCGGCGGACGCCTTGGCGAGATACCACCGTGTGGCGGGGGAGGACACGTTTTTTCTGACGGGGACGGACGAGCACGGCATCAAGATGGTGAAGACGGCGGAGCAGAAAGGGGTGCAACCTCGCGTGTTGGCGGACGAGATGGTGGCAGTGTTCGAGCAGGTATGGAAGGAATTTGACATCAGCAACGACGACTTCATTCGCACGACGCAGGAGCGTCACAAGGTGGCCGTGCAGGAGATTGTGCGGAAGCTTCAGGCGAATGGGGATATCTATCTGGGGAGCTATGAGGGGTGGTATGACGAAAGCCAGGAGGAGTTCGTTACCGAGACGGAGGCGAAGAACAACGGCTACAAGTCGGCGGTGAGCGGCAAGGCTCTGACCCGCTACAAGGAGCCGACGTATTTTTTCAGGCTGACGAAATACGCGCCGCGGGTATTGGAGCACATTGAGCGGAACCCGGGGTTCATCAGGCCTGAGAGTCGCCGGAACGAGGTGATCAGCAAGCTGAAGGCCGGGGTGGACGATTTGTCGATCAGCCGTGCGACGTTGAAATGGGGGATTCCGATGCCGAGCGACCCGGACCACGTGATTTATGTGTGGATTGACGCATTGAGCAACTACATCACGGCGTTGGGGTATGGTGGGGCTGATGGGTCGCGGTACGAGCGTTACTGGCCGGCGGACGTGCATTTGATCGGCAAGGAGATCCTGTGGTTCCACACGGTTTATTGGCCGGCGGTGCTGCTGGGGATCGGCGCCGCGTTGCCGAAGAGCGTATTTGCGCATGGATGGTGGACGAGCGGCGGGCGGAAGATGAGCAAGTCGATGGGGAACTTTATTGACCTGGAGAGACTTCGGGCGGTGGTGGCGAAGCAGGGTCTGGATTCGCTGCGGTATTACCTTTTGAGGGCGGCCCCGTTTGGGAGTGATCTGGACTGGAGCGATGGTGATTTTGCGAAATCTTTTGGCGAGCTGGCGAATGTGTTGGGGAACTGCCTGAATCGCGTGGTGAAGATGATAGGTCGGTATCGTGGGGGGGTGTTGCCGGCGGCAGGGGGGCAGATGGAAGAGCTTGATCGAGCGTTGGTGGCTCGGACGGCCTCATTGGGGGAGGAACTGGCGAAAGCGTATGAGGAGTGTGAGCTGCAGCACTGTGCGGTGTTGCCGTTGGAGTTAGCGCGGGCGACGAACGGGTACATTGAGGCGACGGCCCCGTTCAGCTTGGCGAAGGATCCTGCGAAGGCTGGACGATTGGATACGGTGTTAAACGTGTCGGCGCAGGCGGTGTACCGGGCGTTGGTGGGCTTTTTGCCCATTTTACCGCACAAAGCAGTGGAGGGCCTGCGGCAGTTGGGAGTGGAAGTGGGGGCGCGGAAGATGGCGGAATTGTTGAGCACGGATCTGGCGGCGGGGCAGAAGTTTGGAGAGGGTCAGCCGCTGTTTCCGCGGGTGGAATAGGAATGGCTTTGGGGGGGAAACTCGTGTAGATTGTAGCTATGCCAGCGAAGGAACCCCGGCCTGTGAAGGCGATTGAGCAGGTTGTTGAGCAAGTTGGGCTGTATCCGATTGAGGCGTACGAATTCGTACAGCAGGGCCTGCAGTACACGGTTCAGGCGATTCACGGCGAGGTGAAAGACAAGAACGCGAACCGGCACGTGAACGGCCGGGACCTGAGCGAGGGGCTGCGCGAGTATGCGTTGCTGCAATGGGGTCGTCTTGCGCGTACGGTGTTGAGGCGGTGGAACATCACGCGGACGGACGATTTTGGTCGGATCGTATTCGCGTTGGTAGAGAGTGGTTACATGACGAAGACGGAAGAGGATTCGCCGGAGGACTTCCACAACGTGTATGATTTTGCGACGCTTGAGGAGGGGTACCAGATCGGGTGTGCGATATGAGCAAGAAGCGCCCGGGGGCGGGCGAGGGGAAGCGGTCGTGTGGGGTGACTTCGCCGCGGGTGGCGCGGGGGGCCGAGCCGTTGAAACCAAGGCGGGGGTTGCTGGTTCTGCTGATCGTTCTCTTTGGGATTTGGGTGGCGGGGCTGCTGGCGATGTATTTGGGTGGGGTGTATCGAAGCGGTCGTCATGCGACGACGGAAGCGGTCACAGCGGCATGGATGTTTGGTGAGTAATGTGCGGTTATTCTGAACCGTGGGCGTGAGGGTGGGGAGCGGTGTTTTCCATCTGCGCGGGGTTTGCGTCGCTATTGGGCAGTGGGGGGCGGCGATCGGAGAGGTAGGCGAGCAATGCCATGAGCAGTTCTCCGGCGACGGCCCAGAGGCGGAGGAGTACGCCAAGGAACCCGGCCAGGGCCGTGAGGACAGCTGGATGGGGGAAGTGCAGTCGGATGAAACCTGTCGGGAGGACAAACTGGAGTGTGGTGATGAAGACGGCCTCACGGACGCCGATGCCGCCGGGCATGAGGAAGCCGACGGAGAATCCCATGGTCCAGGCGAGGCAATAGGCGCCGGCGAGGACGTACCATTTTTGGAAGGGCAGTTGGAGGGTGCTGTAGGTGAGGACCCAAATGGCGAGGCTTTGCCAGAGCAGGCCGAGGATATTCCAGAGGATGACGACGGCGAGTTTGCGTTTTCGTAGGGCGGGTTCGATGGGTGGTTTGTGGAACCGGGTCATGAGCTTATTGAGCAGGGCATAGAAGACCCTTGGATGGAGCAGTGTGAGCAGGACGGGGATGAAGACCGCGGCGATGAAGAGCCAATGGCGGTGGTCGGGGGGAATTCGTCGGACACCTGCGGCGAGGAGGCAGCCGAAGGCGACGAGGATATTGGCGAGCATGAAGATGCAGAGTTCGAGGACCTGGCTGGCGGAGGAGACGGAGGCGGGGACGCCGTAGGGTTTGGAGAGGTAGACTCGGCCGACGACCTGCCAGATGACGCCGGGGATGTAGCGGGCCAATTCCGAGAAGGACCAGATGCGGGTGGCAGCGGCGACGGGGAGTGTGTGGCCGAAGGCGATGAGGATTCGCCGCCAGGAGGTTGCGCGGAAGGCGAAGAGGAAGGCGGCGAACATGAGGGAGGCCAGTGCGAAGAGCCACCAGTTAGTGGTGAGGATGCGTTCGCGTACGAGGGGGCCATTTACGGGGTCGTTCCACTGCTTGAAAACCGGGCGGAGCATCCAGAAGAAGATTCCCGCGACGAGGGCGAGCCTGAGGAAGCGGATGGACCAGGGTTTGAGGGCGAGCCAGATGGCCTGGAAGCGGCGGTGGTAGGACTCGTGGAATTCGAGGATTTCGGGGTCGGGTTCGGCGAGTTTCTGGCCGGGATGGCGCAATCGTTTGCGTCGTCGTGGGGGCAGCAGGTCGAGGCCCTTTCTGCGCAACCAGGGCCGCACTCGCCGCCGCAAGCGAGGGAAGAAGGACAGTACGAGGTTGATGACATCGACTCCCAGGAGGCCGAATGACCAGATGGCGATCACGGCGCAGAGATAAGTAGCGGTCAGCAGGAGCGTATTGGCCGTCCGGGTATCGGCCAGAGGCCACCAGTGTCCGCGGAGCCAGCTGATGATGAGCCCGGCCGGGAGGAGAATGGCGACGGCGGCGACCGTCCAGAGGTACGCACGGTTTTGCCTGCTGACCGGGATTCCGCGGAGCACGCGCGCGGTGAGGTGTCGTTTGCCGGGAAAGGTGATCATCGCGAAACCGATGATGAAGAGGGGGATTCCGCCGGGGCCGGGAATGAACATGCCGGCGGGTCCTGAGCTAATGATGAAGATCCAGCCGAGGATGTTTTTGCAGACGAACCAGGCGTAGTCCTGGAGGGTCCAGCCGGATTTGGGAGGCGTAGAGACTGGTCGGGTTTCGTGCATGCGGGTTGCGAGCTCCAATACGGGGTAAGGTTGTAAGTGATCCGGGCGGACGTGTCGAGGGATCGCGGGGATTGAATCCACGGTCGTGGAGGCGCATGATGTCGGCGTGATGCATCGCACGGGACAGATGGATTCGGACATTGCGCGGGTGGTCATTACACGCGCGCAGATCGAGTCGCGGGTTCGCGAGCTGGCGGAGCAGATTGTGGCGGATCACCGGCAGTTGCCGGCGAACGGTGAGGGGATCACGATCATCGCGGTGTTGACGGGGGCGATGATATTCTGTTCGGACCTGATGCGGGCGATGCCGATGCGGATGAAGATTGGGCTACTTGGCGTGAGCAGCTACCCGGGAACGAGCGTGCGGACACAGGGGGCCAGGCTGCTGACGGAGCGGACGGGGGACTTGCGAGGTCGGCACGTGTTGGTTGTGGATGACATACTGGACAGCGGGAGCACGCTTCACCTGGTGAAAGGGATGCTGAACGAGCATTCGCCGGCCAGCGTCAAGGCGTGTGTTTTGCTTCGCAAGCAGACGGAGCAGGCGAGACGGACGGCAGTGGAGTATGTAGGGTTTGACATTCCGGACGAGTTTGTGGTCGGTTACGGGCTTGATTACGACGATTACTATCGCAATTTGCGAGACGTGGTCACTTTGAGGCGTGAAGTGATCGACGGTTTGGGGTGAAGCGAATGCCGAATCGGGAAACATTGCGGAGAGTCGCGGGGGCGGGAGGCAATGCGTGGTCGATTCCGGTGCGCGCCAGCGAGAGCGGCGCGGCGGCGGCCAACACGGCGTCGACGCCGGTAGGTTCGCTGATGGCCGGCCATGTTCTGCGGGATGGGGAGCTGGTGCTGCTGATCATAAGGCCATCGCGGTGGTTCATTTTGCTGTCGAGCCTGCGGTTCATGGCGGTGGTTCTGATCGGCCTGTTTCTGGCGGGGGTTTTTCGTGAGCAGGTGCGTTATCGGTTGCCGGAGGCGGTTGGGCTGGGGGTTTTCCTGATGGCGGGGCGGTTGATGTGGGCGGTTCTGCAGTGGATGGGTCGGTATTACATTCTGACGGACATGCGGATTCTGAGGCTGGCGGGGGTGTTCAACGTGGACATCTTCGATTGTCCGTTGAGGCGAGTGGCGCGGACGCTGCTGGAGATGACGTTCAAGGAGCGGATGTGCGGGATTGGGTCCGTGGCGATTATTCCGGACGACGAACAGTTCGGGCTGGGCTGGTGGCAGATGATTGCCAGGCCACGGGAGATCAGGGAGCAGATTGTGGCGGCAATCAACCGCGCGAAACAGAGCGGAACCGCGGGCTAGGGGCGTCCGTGAACCGAGGCTGGAGGTGGTGACGAGAAAGCCCCGGGCGAGAGGCCCGGGGCGTGGGTTGTTGAGTGGGGGAAGCGGTCGGTTACTTGATGAAGAGCATTTCGCGGTAGGTGGGCAGGGGCCAGTAGTCGTCGGCGACAACGGTTTCGAGGGAATCGGCGAGTTTGCGGGTGTCGTTCATGAGTGGGAGGACTTTGTCCCTCATGTATTTGGCGTGCTCATAGGCATCGCCGGCGACATGGTGGGCGAGTGCTTTCTCGAGTTTGGCGAGACATTTCTGGAAGTCGGAGACGGTGGCGGTGAGGGACTTGAGCAGGTCGGTCTGGGCGGAGTTGTCGACGCCGGCGGCCTTTGTGGCGTTGACGGCTGTGGCGAGGTCCGCCTGGTAGCGGATGGCGGCCGGGAGAATCATGCGGGCGCCCATCTGGGCCATGAGTTGGGCTTCGATATTGAGGGTCTTGACGTATCCTTCGGAGAAGATGTGGAATCGCGAGTGCAGTTCGCGTTCGGTGTAGACCTTGTATTTGGTGCAGAGGTCGATGGTATCCTTGCGGGTGATGACGGGGAGGGTATCGACGGTGTTGCGGTGGTTTGCGAGGCCGCGTTTCTCAGCTTCCTTGTGCCACTCTTCGGAGTAGTTGTCGCCGTTGAAGATGATGCGTTTGTTTTCCTTGATGATTTGGGGCAACAGTTCCTGGATGGCGGCGTTGAGGGGCTTGCCGCCCTTGACGGAGGCTTCGAGTTTGGTGGCGACGTAATCGAGCGACTCGGCGACGATGAGGTTAAGGACGGTGTTGGGGCCTGCGATGGACTGAGAGGAACCGACCATGCGGAACTCGAACTTATTGCCGGTGAAGGCGAAGGGGCTGGTTCGATTGCGGTCGCCGGCGTCGCGGGGGAGCTTGGGGAGGACGGAGACGCCGGTTTCGAAGAGGCCGGCAGCCTTGGAGGACTTGGCGCTGCCCTTTTCGATTTGTTCGATGACGTCGGTGAGCTGGTCGCCGAGGAAGATGGAGACGATGGCGGGGGGGGCTTCGTTGGCGCCGAGGCGGTGGTCGTTGGCGGCGGAGGCGACGGTGACGCGGAGGAGTTCGGCGTATTTGTTGACGGCGCGGATGACAGCGCAGCAGAAGACGAGGAATTGGGCGTTGTCGTGGGGGGTGTCGCCGGGGTTAAGGAGATTCTCACCGGTATCGGTGGCCATGGACCAGTTGTTGTGTTTTCCGGAGCCGTTGATGCCGGCGAAGGGTTTTTCATGAAGGAGGCAAGCGAGGCCGTACTTGTCGGCGGTCTTGCGCAAGACCTCCATGGTGAGCATCTGGTGGTCGGTGGCGAGGTTGGACTCTTCGAAGAGGGGAGCGAGTTCGTACTGGGAGGGGGCGACTTCGTTATGTCGTGTCTTGACGGGGACGCCGAGTTTGGTGAGTTCGCATTCGGCGTCTGCCATGCAGGCGAGGACGCGTTCGGGGATTGCGCCGAAGTACTGATCCTCGAGTTCCTGGCCTTTTGGGGGTTTTGCGCCGAAGACGGTTCTGCCGGCGTTGAGCAGGTCAGGTCGGGCATAATAGAACTGTTTGTCGATGAGGAAGTATTCCTGCTCGGGCCCCATGGTGGAGAAGACCTTGGTGACGTCGGTCTTGCCGAAGAGTCGGAGAACTCGCAAAGCCTGGGTGGAGAGAGCCTCGATGGACCGGAGGAGTGGGGTTTTCTTGTCGAGGGCGTCGCCGGTCCAGGCGAGGAAGGCGGTGGGGATGACGAGGGTGGCGCCGTTGGGGTTTTCGTAGATATAGGCGGGGCTGGTGGGGTCCCAGGCGGTGTATCCGCGGGCCTCGAAGGTGGCGCGGATGCCGCCGGAGGGGAAGCTGGAGGCGTCGGGTTCGCCCTTGATGAGTTCTTTGCCGGAGAATTCCGCCATGGCTTTGCCGGTGCCGGTGGGGCTGAGGAAGGAGTCGTGCTTTTCGGCGGTGAGGCCGGTCATGGGCTGGAAGAGGTGGGTGAAGTGAGTGGCACCTCTTTCCATGGCCCAGTCTTTCATGACGCTGGCGACGGCATCGGCGACGGTGGGGTCGAGAGGCAGGCCGAGTTTGATGGTTTTCTGCAGGGCCTTGAAGATGGGTTTGGGCAGCCGGGCGCGTTGTACTTCTTCGGAAAAGACATTGACGCCGAAGAGGTCCTTCATGTGGACGGTTTTGAAGTCAACGCGGTTGAGGATGTACTTGGTGGCGGCAATGTGCCTGATTGCCTCATGACGCAGATTCGAGCAACCCATGAAGATTCTCCTGTGAAAACATCAGCCCCACCCGGGCCTGGGCGATGGCGGCGGAACAAACCCGGACCAGGTGATGATCCGAACATCACGTGCTTGGTGCAGTATACACTGCCCAACCGGGCTCCACACGCCAGGTATAGCAAAGAGCGTGCGAGCGGCAAAGAATGGAGCCAGGAGGGGGGCGATTGCGTAGAGAATGGTCAACGTTACGGGGGAACGGTATCGCTGCACAGGAAATGGGCATTGAGGGACATGCGGTGTATTGGGGGCGTGGAGGATGGAACTGGCGGCAATTCAGGCAGTTACTTTGACGGGTATTTGTGCGCCGATTACCATTGAGGAAGAAGAACCGGCCGTTTTTGGAGGTTTGCCCATGATGCCGAGGGATGTGCTGAAACTGTGCAAGGACAAAGCGGTGCAGTTTGTGGACTTGCGGTTCATGGACTTCCCGGGGCTGTGGCAGCACACGTCGGTGCCCTTGAGCGAACTGACGCTGGAGAGTTTTGAAAACGGTTTCGGGTTCGACGGTTCATCGATTCGCGGATGGCAGGCGATCAACGAAGCGGACATGCTGCTTGTGCCGGTTGCGCCGACGGCCAAGATAGATCCGTTTCTTCAGCACACGACGTTGTCGATCCTGTGTGATGTCCGGGATCCGATCACGAAGAAGGAGTATTCGCGTGATCCGCGTTCGATTGCGCGTAAGGCGGCCGAGTACCTGAAGAAGACGAAGGTCGCGGACACGGCGAGTTTCGGTCCGGAGTTGGAGTTTTTCGTATTTGACAATGCGTGGTATGACCAGGGGATCAACTTTGCGAAGTACCACGTTGATTCGCGAGAGGGCATTTGGGGTCGTGGGGATGAGGATCCGACGAACCTGGGGTACAAGGTGAGGCTGAAGGAGGGCTATTTTCCGACGCCGCCGATGGACACGATGCAGAACATTCGAAGCGAGATGGTGGCAACGCTGGTGGAATTGGGGATTCCGGTGGAGGCGCACCACCACGAGGTGGCGACCGGGGCGCAGTGTGAAATCGACATGCGTCACCAGGATCTGGTGACGATGGCGGACAACGTGATGATGTACAAGTACGTCTGCAAGAACGTGGCGGCCAGGCATGGGAAGGTGGTCACGTTCATGCCCAAGCCGTTGTATCAAGACAACGGT
Organism: uncultured Tepidisphaeraceae bacterium; assembly: GCA_964451955.1. Classification (GTDB taxonomy): domain Bacteria; phylum Planctomycetota; class Phycisphaerae; order Tepidisphaerales; family Tepidisphaeraceae; genus JAPLNB01. Next base: position 48,966 of record CAYVKG010000004.1, on the reverse strand, counting down.
TCCGGGATGCACGTGCATTTTTCGCTGTGGAAAGGCGAGAAGAATCTGTTCGCCGGCAACCGTTACGCCGGCCTGAGCGAACTGGGTCTCCATGCGATCGGCGGGATTCTGAAGCATGCGCGGTCGCTGTGCGCGTTGGGGAATCCGACGACAAACAGTTACAAGCGGCTGGTGCCCGGTTACGAAGCGCCGGTGAGCCTGTGCTATTCAAGTCGGAACCGCTCGTCGGCGATACGAATTCCGATGTACTCGGATCGGCCTCAGACGAAGCGATTGGAGTATCGATGCCCGGATTCGTCGTGCAACCCGTATCTGGCGTTCAGCGCGATGGTGATGGCGGCCATCGACGGCATCCAGAACAAGATTCACCCTGGCGACCCGCTGGACAAGGACATGTATCGGCTGACGGCAGAGGAGTACGAGCAGATTCCGGTTGCGCCGGCATCGTTGGAAGAGGCGCTGGACTGCCTGGAACAGGATCACGAGTACCTGCTCAAAGGCGACGTGTTCACGGCGGATGTGGTTCACTATTGGGTCAAGTACAAACGGGAAAATGAGGTGGACGCCATTCGCCAGCGTCCCCATCCGTACGAGTTCTGCATGTACTTTGACATCTGACCGTCAGGGGCGAGGCCCGCGATGGTGGCGATGCGGCCGATGGACCATAGACGATGGAGAAGCGCGGGCGGGATGAGCTGGGTTATTGCATTGCGCTGACCACTCCGGTCGTGGTCAAGCGGTCGAGTGCCCGGGATCCGCCAGTGCTTTGACGCGACAGTTTCGCGATGACGGTGGCCGTCGCCATGGCAGGCGATTGGCATTTTCGAGACAAGCGGGTTGAATGAGGCGTCATGTTCCACTGGATTGCGCGTCTTGCACCACTTGGGTTCCTGGTGGGGGCGTTTGCCCGGGGCCAGGCGCCGAACGTGCCTGATTTCGACTCGTCCGACGCCAGCACGCGGCATCCGCGGGTGTTCTTTTCGGCCGCCGAGATTGAACGCGCGCGAGGTGTTACGGACGTGCGACTGGAGGCGGCCCGTCAACGCCTGCTGGTTGAAGCGGACCATGCGTTCAAGCTGGAGATCAAGCCCATCGACGAGGGATGGTGGAAATCCGCCAGCACGCGTCCCTGGAACGAGACGTATCCGGAGGTTTTTCAGAACACGTGGATCATCCCCGGCGCATCGGCCACGCCCGCCGAGGCGCTGGCGACGGCCTATCTGCTCACCGGCGAGGCCGGTTATGCTCGAAAGGCCATTGCCCTGCTGATGAACCTTGCGCCGTATTCGTTTCAGGCCGAGCACTATGACGTTGGAATGAACTACTCAGTCTGGGGCGTGTCGGCGCTGCGAGCGTACGATGTCGTGCTGCCGCTGATGTCGGCCGAGCAGCGTCAGGCGATGGACGCCTGCATGACTCGGCTGGCGCGAGCAGTTCTCAAGAATGATGTCTACTGGATCGAGCATGACATCGGCGGGGGAATCAACAATCACCTGGCCTGGCACAAGGCGATGCTTGGGCTTCTGGGGCTGTTCTATGACAGGCCGCCGCTGGTCGAATACGCCATGACCGGCCCCCGCGGAATCGTGCCGTTGCTGGAGGACGGACTGGTGGATCATGGGCTGTGGTGTGAGAGCAGTCTCAATTATCAGTTTGCGGCGGTTGCACCGATGATGTATCTGGCCGACGCGCAGAAGCGATTGGGGCATCGGCCGGCACTGCACGAGATAACCGGCGCCGACGGTCGCTCGCTCAAACAGGCTTGCGATGCGATGTTTGACGTACTCGCGCCGGACGGGATGATTCCTCCGATCGGCGACGCCTATGGCCGGCGGCAGCGGCTTTTTGCCAACCCGTTGTACGAGACGGCGTTGTCGCTCTGGGGTGATTCCCGATATGCGTGGCTGATGAACCGCAACGCGCGATGGTCGAACCGGTCGGTGTTCGGCCCGGTTCCCCGCGGCGATGCCTCCGCGCCCCCGATCCGCTCGGTCATTCTGCCCGAGCATGGTTACGTGTTCCTCCGATCGCATGCGGACGACGAGTACTGGGACAACGATCGCGCATTGTGCGCGTTTCTGACGTATGACCGGAGCGGCGTGCATGCCAATGCGGATAAGCTGTCGCTGTCGCTCTTTGGGAACAGGCGAATGCTCCTAGCCGATGTTGAGGGGGTCGCCACGGTTCCGCACGCGTTTTCGAGCCGCATCCAGGGGGAGTTGAATCGCGGGGCGTTGGCGCAGAACACCGTGATGATTGACGGGCGCGATCAGCGGTGTTCTCCGAGAATGCTGCGCCTGACCGAATATCGCGACCTTCCGGATGAGAAGCGGGCAACGGCGGCCGACGAGGAGGGCATTCTCTATGACGGCGTGCGGCAGATGCGGACCGTAGCGATGACAGCGCAATACGTTCTGGATGTGTTTCAGGTGCGGTGCGACGCGGAGCGTCAGATCGACTGGGTGATGCACGTGTTGGATGAGAAGGCATTTCCGGCCGGCGAGGGCAAGGAGATCGCGGACAAGTCAATGCCATTCACCGTGCCAAACACGGGAGCATGGGTCTGGCTGCGCGATGTACGGACCTGGAAACCGGAAGGGGATTTTCGGCTCGAATGGCGGGACTCGGAGAGCAGGGTGCGGATGATCATGCTGGACGGCGCGTTCGATCGGGTGATTCTCTGCGGGTTTCCCTCGACGGACCGCCCCGATTCGGAGAGTTCGCCCATGGTCCTGGTACGGCGGACAGGCGACCACGCCACATTCGCGGCGATCTGGCTGATCGGAGACGCCCCGAAGAACGCCACCCTGCGACAGCTGTCGCAGCACGGGGGGAAGCTTGTCTTCGAGGTGGATACCGGAAACGCCAGTCGCATTCACCACGTTCCCCTGTTGCGATAAGAGGCCGCAGTTGTTCTCTTCTCTGTGGTACGTCGCTAGACTCGGATATCATGACATCCCGTCAACGCCTTCTCGCGGCCATCAATCACCAGGAGCCCGACTGTGTTCCCATTGATCTTGGCGCCACATCGGTTACGGGAATACACGTCTGCGCGCTGGATCGACTGAGGCGTGAAGCGTTGGGTGGCGAAGGCCAGAGGGTGAGGGTCCGGGATCCCTATCAGATGCTTGGCGAAGTTGATGATGAGCTTCGCGGGGCCCTCGGCATTGACGTGGCCGGCGCGATGCCCCGAACCACCCGCTTCGGCTTTGAGAACGCCGGCTGGAAACCCATCACACTCATGGATGGGACACCGGTTCTGGTGCCCGCGGGCTTCAACATCACCGTCGCCGACAACGGGGATTGGCTCATGCACGTCGAGGGCGATTGCTCGCTGCCTGTAAGTGGGCGGATGCCCAAGGACGGGTACTACTTCGACGCCATCATTCGTCAGCATCCGATAGACGAAGGGACACTCGATCCGGCGGACAATTGCGAAGAGTTCGGGTTCCTCAAGGACCGCGATCTCGACTGGCTCGATCGAGAAGTGGATCGAATTCACCGCCAGACCCGGTTCGGCGTTGTCATCGCCATTCCCGGCACCAGCTTCGGCGACATCGCGCAAGTGCCCGGCGTCTGGATGCGAGACCCCCGGGGCATCCGTGATGTCGAGGAGTGGTACATCTCGACCCTGACCCGGAAACAGTACATTCGAGCGGTGTTTGAAAAGCAGTGCGAGTTCGCTTTAGCGAACATCCGGAAGCTCATCGAACGACTGGGCGATCGCGTCGATGTGGCCACCGTCACCGGCACGGATTTCGGCACTCAGCGAGGCCTGTTCGTCTCCGTCGAGACGTATCGCGACCTCTACAAACCGTTTCACAAGGCCGTCAACGATCTGATCCACGGCCAAAGCCGATGGAAGACATTTATTCACTCATGCGGCTCGGTGTATCGGCTGATACCCGATTTCATTGAGGCGGGTTTTGACATTCTGAACCCGGTTCAGTGCTCTGCCGCGGAGATGGACGCGCGCAGCCTGAAGAAGGAATTCGGGGGCGAGATTGTTTTCTGGGGCGGTGGGGTGGATACGCAGAGGACCCTGACTTTTGGCACGCCTGAGGAGGTCTATCGGGAGGCGTCGGAGCGTGTGGAGGTTTTCGCCCCCGGAGGGGGGTTCGTGTTCAATGCGATTCACAATATTCAGGCGAATACCCCAGTGGCGAACATCCTGGCGATGCTCCGCGCCGCGCGTGGTTAGGTCCGGCGTCGCTTCCCGATCGTATCGATTAACACGGCCAGCAACAGGGTCGCCCCGATGACCAGTTTGTTGTAATAGATCGGCACATCGAGGAGGGGCAGCGCGCCCACGATGATGGCCATCAGGAAGGAACCAAGAAACGCGCCCAGAACAGTTCCCTCGCCGCCCTGGAGGCTTGCCCCGCCGATGATAACGGCCGTGATGACTTTCAATTCCAGCCCCTGTGCGGCGGTGACGGATGCATTGCCCAGGCGGGCCGTGTTGACGATCCCCGCCATGGCCGCCAGCAACCCGATCAGCGCGTAGTTGAAGATTTTGACCGCGTTGACCGGGATGCCCGAGAGCAGAGCCGCCTTTTCGTTTCCGCCGATGTAGTAATTCTGCCTGAAGAATCGGCTCTTTCGGAGCATCAGATCGCCAAGGATGATCAGCACGATGGCGATCACGATGGGGTATTGGACGACGCCAAAGAGATTGTCCTGGCCGATTGATTTGAAGGAAGCGGGCAAACCGGTGATGTTCTGGCCCCTGGTGATGACCTCCAGTGCTCCACGGACGATGCCCATGGTTCCCAAGGTGGTGATAAACGGGTTGATGTTGAGTTTCGCAATGATGAAGCCGTTGCACAGACCGATGAACGCTCCCGACGCCAGCGCCGCCAGGATCGCCATCGGGACGGGCATGGCGAACTCCGTCAGGCAATAGGCCGCCACCGCCCCCGTGAAGGCCACGGTTGACCCGACGGACAGGTCAAAACCGCCGGAGACCAGGAGAATGGTCATGCCTATCGCGACGATGACCTCGACGGACACGGACAGCAGGAGGGAGAGTTGATAGTCGCGGGTGCCGAAGACATCCGAGGCGAATCTCATGTAGACCCATGCGCAGAGGATGATCAGCAGGATCATGAATTCGCGGAAGCTCGTCAGCCTTGCGAGGAAGCCGTGTCGTGCCGCGTCGGCCTGTTCCGGCCTCGGCGACTCGGGTTGTGTGGTTGTGGTTGCCATATCAGTTGAGTTGGACCCCTGTAGCGGCCGAGATGACCGCCTCTTCGGTGAGTTGTTCCTTGTGAATCTCGGCCACAAGCCGGCCACTGCGCATGACCAGCACACGATCGGAGAGGCCGAGGATTTCGGGCAAATCCGAGGAGATCATGAGGATTCCGACCCCCAGGCCCGCCAGCGCCCGGAGCAAGTGGTAGATTTCCGCCCTGGCTCCCACATCCACCCCGCGCGTCGGCTCGTCCACGATCAGCAGTTTCGGCTTGATCCCCATCCACATCGAGAGCAACACTTTCTGCTGGTTGCCGCCGGACAAGTTGCCCACGCGCTGATGAATCGACGGGGTGACGATGTTGAAGCACTCGCGGTTCGATTCGGCAAAGGCGTGAATAGCCGAATCGCTGATCCACTGGCCGGCAACCGCAAACTGCCGGAGCGAAGGCGCCGCCAGGTTGTCCCGGATGGACATCCGCAGAAAAAGGCCCTGATCTTTGCGGTCTTCGGTCAGGTAACCGATGCCGTGTGCGATGGCGTGCCGGGGCGAGCGGATGCGGAGGGTCCGGCCGTTCAGCGTGATTTCGCCCTGATGCAGGGGCTCGATGCCGGCGATCGCGCGTGCCAGTTCGGTTCGACCGGCTCCGACGAGGCCTGCCAGACCCAGGATCTCGCCTTGGCGTAAGGAGAACGTGATTTTCTGAAACGCTCGGCCGCGAGAGGCGTTCTTGACGTGGAAATAGTCGGCTCCAATCGGTTTCTGGCGGTAGCCGTAGACATTCGCCAGTTCGCGGCCCACCATTTTGCGGACGATCAGGTCTTCGGTGGCATCCTTGATGTCCAGCGTATCGACATAGCGGCCGTCGCGCATGATTGTCACGCGGTCGGCGATCTGGAACACCTCGGCCAGGTGATGCGAGATGTAGATGAAGGCGGTTCCCTCGGCCTTGAGGCGGCGCATGTTTGCGAACAGGCGTTCGGTCTCGCGGGCGGTCAGGGAGCTCGTCGGCTCGTCCAGGATCAGCACGCGAGGCCGATGGGAGATCGCCTTGAGAATCTCCACCACCTGCCGATGCGCCACTGAAAGGTCGCGCACGAGCGTGGTGGGGGGGATGGACAGATCAAACAAGGCCAATAGCTCCCTTGCCGCCTCGTGAAGTCGCCTCCAGTCGATCATGCCTGCCGCATTCGTTGGCTGCCGATTTGCGAAGATATTTTCGGCGATGGAGAGGTTCGGTACGAGTGAAAGCTCCTGAAACACCACTCCCACTCCGGCGATCGCGGCCTGGTGTGGATTGGCAAAGGACATGACTTGGCCATCGAGCAGGATCTGACCCTGGTCCGGCTGCAATACGCCGGCGATGATGTTCATCATCGTCGACTTGCCCGCGCCGTTTTCCCCTACCAATGCATGCACCTGCCCCCGAGCGAGATCGAACCTGGCCGCATCCAGAGCGCGAACGCCCGGGAAGGTCTTGGTGATGTCACGGAGTTGGAGCAGGACCGGATCGCTCATTTGCGCCGCATGAACTGTTCGCAATTGGACTGGTCGATGATGATGACGCCCGTGTCGATGAGGGTTGGGGCGGCGGTGATACCGGCCTTCTTGTTGTCGTTCGAAATGGCGATCGGGTGGTTGTTCAGGTTGAAGAGGATCTGGGTGGCGTAGAAGGGCATCAGCGCCGTCTGCTGCGCGACGGAAGCCGAGATGACCCCTTCCTTGATAAGTTCGAGCACCTCATTTCCGCGATCCATGGAGACGATTTTCACTTTGCCGGTCTTCCTGGCTTCGCGCACGGCCGTTGCGGCGCCCGTGCCGCCGGCGGCTTCCACGCATGCAATCCCGGCCAAATCCGGGTACTTCTGCAAGAGCGTCGAGGCGGCCTGGGCGGCGACGTTCGGGTCGGATTGCGTGTCGGCGACCTGCACCACGGCAATCTCGGGCGACTCCGACAAGGCCTTCTTGTACCCCGCGATCCGCTCCTCGAGGTTTGACTGACCCGGCTTGGTCATCAATGCAACCTGCCCTTTATTGCCGATCAGCGACGCCAGCTTCTTCCCGCCCTGATAGCCGGCCTGGAAATTCCCCGTGCCCACGAAGGCCACTCGCTTCGAACCCGGCAGGTCGGCATCGACGGTAACCACGGGGATTCCGGCGGCGACCGCTTTGTCCACAATCGGATTGAGGGAGGGTTCGAAGCCGACGACCACAATCCCATTGGGCTTTTTTGCGATGGCCTGTTCGAACATTGAGACCATGGCGGCAATGTCGTAGTCCGGCGGGCCGATGTATTCCGTCTTCACGCCCAAGGCCTGTCCCGCCAAGTTCATTCCCATCTGATGATCGTAGAAATAGTCCAGGCTTCCCAGCGCCGACACCTCGATGTACACCTGGTTCGATGGGTTCTTCCCCCCCGTTGTCGGCTGGGGAGAGGCGGCCGGCTTTTCGCACGAGCAGAGCAGTGCCCCGGCCAAAGCGACCAGTACCGTGTGGAGCGTCGTTTTCACGTTGTTGGTCTCCTGATGGTGACAGTGGACGTAGGATAATTCGGATTGCCCCGGAAGCCAACACAGGCAAGACACTCCCTGGTTCGGGAGTTGAACGCCATGAAGCGTCAGGGGATTGCTCGGTGGAACGCGGTCGTATCTGAGGATGGTGGGGCGGTCAAGTCGGTGGGCGCTCTGCCGGCAGGTCAAACCGTGCTTCCTTCCACGTTCGGTGTCGCATGTCGCCCAGCCAGGGCTGATAGAAGATCTGCGCCAGGTCGATTCCCGCCACGGCCACCGCCTGGTCTTTCGTTGCCTCCGCCAAGACCTTGCCATCCGGCGCCACGAGAAAGCTGCGCATGTCGTACGTCGCCGACACGAGGAAGACGTGGTTCTCGATGGCCCTCGCCCTGGCCAGGACGTCGCTGCCGCCCCAGATCGGCAGTGCGATCAGTTCCGCCCCGTTTCTTGCCAGTCGGCGCGCGGCCTCGGGGAACTGTACATCCCAGCAGATCATCATCCCGATTCGCCCAAAGTCCGCGGCAAAGGTCGGAAACGAGTCGCCCGGGGTGATTCCGGCCTCAACCTCCTCCTGGGGCAGGTGGGTCTTGCGGTAGGATCCGATGACGCGCCCTGCGCGGTCGATCAGGACCGATGTGTTGTAGATTTCCGGGCCGACCCGTTCGTAGAGCCCCGCCACGACATTCGCCTTATGTTGCCGAGCCAATTCCCCCAGCGTTGCGACGGTTGGCCCGGCCAGCGGTTCCGCCACGTCATAATAGGACCGTCCCGTGCCGACAACCGAGACCCCCTCCGGCAGACAAATCAGGTCTGCCGCCGGCTTCGCCTGGTCAATCAGCCGGCAGAAGCTCGCGACCGCGTGTCTCGGCGAGTCCATGTCTCGTGGTCGGTGGAAGACCGTGGCGATGCGGACGGGGCGCGTCGGGGCGGCGTCGATCTGGGCGAAATCGAGTGAGTCAAACCAGACGACTCCGCCGGGGGCCCATCGCAGTTCGAGTTCGATCGTGACCGAAGTTGCCCTGTCGGGCGCCATCGTCACATACTCGATCTTCGACCACTCCCCATCCTCACGGGTCGCAATCGCGTTGTCCGGCTGTCGGGGGCGATTGCCCTGATTGTCACGCCAATCGAGCCTCGCCGAGACGCACTGTTGCGGAAACGCAATCGCACTTGTGCGGTAGTGGACAACCAGCTTGTACGGTTGAGCGCCCGCAATAGGCCCGACGGGATGCCTCCAAGATCCGTGAGCGGCGGGCGAGCAGTCGCCGCTGATCCGAAGGGCGCCGTGTCGCTCCCGGCCTGCATACGGATCGATCGCGAAGAGTGGCGAAATCTCGGGCCTGGGAGTCCAGGTGGTCCAGCCGGTGGGAGAGTCGAAATTGTCAAACCGAAGCAAAGTCCTCATGGCAAGCTCGGGTTCTGCAGACCACCGGGATGCGGCAATGATCCGCGATGACCGGCGGGGGGAATTTGCATGGCGGCCAGAATGCTTCCGGCCGCTGCCGCGGCGCCAATCCAGAAGGTCCAGTTGTACCCCGCATATTTCCAGATCAACCCGCCGACGAGGGGCATGGCCACCGCCGCCACGTGATTCGCCGCCACGCCGAGACTTAGCGTAGGGGTGTGCTCCGAGGTCGGCGCGATCCGATTCACGTACGTCGTCAGCGCCATTGAGAGCACAAAGAACGCCCCGTCGAGCACAAACAGCGCATACAGGACATACCGGCTCTGGAGTGTGGCATATCCCACGAACACGAGAGTCAGACTCGCGAAATACGTCATGAGCACCGGCCGCTGCCCCATCCGGTCAATGAGGCGTCCGACGATCGGGGATGTCAACCAGTTCAGCACCTGCGTCGCCATCCAAAGCAGCAGCATTGTCGACAACGGGGTGTCGTACTTTTTCACGAGCAGAAAACCCGCGAACGCGATGAAGATCTGCTTTCGCCATCCTTCCAGAAAGCACATGAGGTAATAGAGGGAGTACCTTCGACGGATTACAAACCGGGGACCGGGTGTTTTGATGTTCCGCGGGATGCCCAGGCACGCCACCGCCGCCAACAGGGCCGCGGCCCCGGCAACCAACCACAGGGGCCGAATGGTGAGCCCCGCCCAGTTCAAGATGTATGCCACCGCGAGCCCCAGACCGGACCCCGCCGCGCCGGCTGCTGCAACCTGACCGAGGCGGTGTCCGACTCGCTCGGGCTCGGCCAGGGACATCGCCATCGAATTCGGCAGCGGCATCCAAACGTGCAATCCCTGGCTCCAGACGAGACTTGCCACGATCAGCCAGGCGTAGTTGGGCACAACGCAATACGACGCCAGCCCCACTCCCAGCAGCACGAGCATCGCCGACGCGATGAGCGGCTCCGCCAGCCCCGCCAGCAGGGCCAGAATCCCAAACGCCGTAATCCCGCACGACTCGCGAAAAGTCTCCAGCACGCCCTGCTGCAACCCGCTCAAATTCATCGTCTGTGCGGTGAAATTCGAGTTCAGGGCAAGCTGGGAGGTCATGGCGAACCCGACTGCCGCGCACGCCAGCCCGAGGAAGAGAAGCCCACGTCTACGATGCCCATCGATGTCCGGCGATTGGATGAAACGAGCGGGAGGTGCTTCGAGTTGGGTTGACATGGGGTGTCTGCCTGGACGCTCAGGGTAGCGGGCCCTGGCGAACCCGGCAAGTTTCCCCGACGCCGGGGGCCTTTGCTGGGGTGCACCATACAAGTTGCGGGCTCCCGGTCCTACTCGCCAAGAAATAAGGCCTTGGCGTCTCACAACGCCAAGGCCCATCCGGGAAGAACACTGTTTTGTTTGGAGCCTGTCGGCTCCCGCATTCACTGTTGTCCGCGGCCTCCTTATCTAAAGGTCTCCGTTCACCATTCAACCACCAACGCTGGCCGGGTTGGTGCAACTTCCATGCCAGATTGATTTGGCATTCCACGACGAATAGACCGCATTCGTCGTGTGCCAGACTTTCTTTTCAGGTCACGGATTGGGACAATCTGGCCCAGTTGGTCCATAATAGTGCTGGCACACACCCTTTAGGGCCGGTGGCACTCGCATTGCTTAATTGCCCGCCATATGAGTGGTGCAGGTGTGATGACTCAAACGATCGAGACCATCCTGTTGGTGGAAGACGACTCCTCGTTGAGGGAGTCTCTGTCCCAGTTCTTGGTGGATCACGGATATCGCACGGTGACGGCGGAGACGGCGCGGCAGGGCTGGCAGGCTGTGCACGAACAGCGGCCGGTTTTGTGCCTGTTGGATCTGAATCTGCCGGACGGAAGCGGCCTGGAACTCCTGCGCAAGATCGTTGCGGAGGGATCGCCGATGCGGGTGGTCGTGATGACCGCATTCGACGTCAGGCATCTTCGTCCGGCGGGTCTGGAGGGGGTCTTGGCGGGTTGGATGACCAAGCCGGTCAATCCGCTGGACCTGCTGGCGGTTGTGGAGGATGTGATGAGCAGGCGCTGATGGCCCGAAGGAGAAGGCTGGGTGGCAGGCGGATACAGATCAGGATCCCTGAAACGTTGGCTGGCGCCGTTGTTCTTGTTTGCGCTGGCGGCGGTCCTGACGGTCCCGTGGAGCATCTGGGTAATTACGGCCTCGTACGAAGTGAATGAGAGCGAGAAATCGAAGGCGCTGGCGGATCGCCTCCGAATCCAGCTTTCCTCAACCTGGTGGTGGGAGTCTCCGCAGCAAGTGCTGAACCTGATGCGCGGCGAGCTGATGGGGGATGGGACGGTCCAGGCGGTTGCCTTTCTGTACGTGCGGCAGAACGAGCCCGCCAAGGCGGACGCATACGGCTTCGTCACGCGCAGCGAACAGGTCCCGTATCCGCGTTCCATGGACGACATCCACCGTCTGCTTGGGGCCGATCCCAACAGCTACCGAAAGTACTATTCCTGGAGGGTTTCCCGGGATCTTCACGGCGTGGTGTACATGGATCTGTCGCGTCCGGCGTTGAGAAGCCATTTCCGCTCGGCCTACTGGCCGCTTCTCCAGAAGGTCGTTACCCTGACTGCCATCGGAATTATCGTGATCTCCGCAGTGGGCATGGTGATCTACCGTTTGTGGGGTCGGGAAGCGATGCAGCGGGAGCGAGCGGAGTTGGAGCAGCGAGGCATGCTGGCGGAGCGAGGGCTTGCCGCCGCCGTGCTGGCGCACGAAATCCGCAACCCGCTGGCCGCGCTGCGGTTTCAGTTGCACTCGCTGCGGCGCAACGCGAATGACGCCGAGCGCGTCGCGGGCGCGGCCGATACGATCGACGCCGAACTGCTCCGCATCCAGCGCCTCCTCCAGGAATACCTCGTCCACGAAAAGGCTCAGTCCATGCACGTCGAGCCCGTCGAATTGCTCGACGCCGTCCGCCGACTCCAGGCGGTGATGAGCGAATTGCTTCAGGAGAGCGGGACGCGCATGGTCATTGAGTCGGCCGCAGGCAACGTGGTGGTAGGCTGTGATCCGCACGGTCTGCGGCAGGTCCTGATGAACCTTGTACTCAACGCGCAAGAGGCGATGGGGCGAGGCGGCACGATTACCGTGCGAATCGCGCAAGAGAACGGAATGGGTACGATTTCCGTGGCGGATACAGGGCCGGGCATCCCTGAAGAGATGCGAGACCGCCTTTTCAAGCCTTTTGCCACCTCCAAGAAAGAAGGCAGCGGCATCGGGTTGGCGCTGGTCAAGCGATTTGCGGACAATTTCGGCGGCGGGGTTGCTGTCGATTCGGTCGAAGGGAAGGGCGCGACCTTTACGTTGCGTCTGCCACTGTTCGGGTCGGGCGATGGTGCCGGCGGGCAACCACCTGCCGGAGGCGTCTCTGAGGACGGAGTCCAGGAGACGGGCTCTGCCCCAGTCGGCGATTACGGAAACGGCCGGGGTTCATAATGGCGGGCAATGGATGCGCCGCTCATGATTGGGCAGGAGTAGCGGGGGGAGGGTGCCAGAGAGCATGAACGGGAATGGGTTTCACATTCTGCTGGTTGAAGATGACGCGCCGGTGAGGGACGCCATGGCTGCCGCGCTGCGCGATGAGGGCTACGAGGTGCAAACCGCCTCCGATGGTCGCGAGGCCATGCGGACGTTTGTGGCGGGCACGGACTTGGTCCTCGCGGACCTCGTCATGCCGAACGTGGACGGCCGGGAGCTGCTTCGCTGGGTGCTGCAGAATCATCCCGGTACGGCCGTCATGCTCATGACCGGCTACGGCACCATCCCCCAGGCCGTCGACGCCATCAAGGCCGGCGCGGCCGCCTACCTCACCAAACCACTCGACCCGGAGGAACTCTTGCTCCAAGTCAGAAAAGTCCTCGAAGACAAACGCCTGCGGCAGGAACTGTCCCGGCTCCGAAGCCAGCTCCGCGAAGGATGGCACTACCGGAACATCATCGGCAACGGCCCGGCCATGCAGCAGGTGTTTGCGCTCATCGACCGGGCGGCGGCCGTCAAGACAACCGTCCTGGTTCGCGGCGAATCCGGCACGGGCAAGGAAATGGTCGCGCGGGCACTCCACGAAGCCGGTCCCCGGAAGAACGGCCCCTTTCTCGCGCTCAACTGCGGCGCCATCCCGGAAAACCTGATTGAATCCACGCTGTTTGGTCATGAGCGAGGCGCATTCACCGGCGCTGATCAGAAGGCCCGAGGCTATTTTCAGGCCAGCAACGGCGGCACCCTGCTCCTGGACGAAATCGGGGAACTTCCCCTTGGCCTTCAGTCCAAACTCCTCCGCGTGCTGGAGGACTCCGCCGTCACGCCCGTGGGTACCACCAATGCCCAGAAGGTCGATGTCCGCATCGTTGCCGCCACCGCCCGCGACCTCGAGGCCGAAGCCAAAGAAGGGCGATTCCGCCAGGACCTGTTCTTCCGTCTGAACGTCGTGAAAATCGAGTTGCCTCCCCTTCGCGATCGTCTGGAAGACATCCCCCTGCTCTCCCGGTACTTCCTTGACGAGATCTGCCGCCAGAATTCCTTCGAACCGCGGGAAATCGACCCCTCGCTTCTGGAAGCCTTCGCGAATTACGACTGGCCTGGCAACGTGCGGGAGTTGAAGAACGTTTTGGAAAGCCTGGTCGTTCTGACCGGGAAGAAGACCCTGTCGGCCGAAGACCTGCCCGAGAGATTCCACGACGGCGCTGCAGAGAATGAGTCCAAGGTTGTCAACGAACTCAACCTGGACAGCCTCTCCAAGCAGGCAATCCTCAAGGCCCTGGAAACCTGCCGGGGCAACCGCACGGAAGCAGCCCGACAACTCGGGATCAGCCGCCGCACCCTGCACCGGCGTCTGAACGAGTTCGGTTTGCGAGGATGATTACCGGTCACACGCCGCGCCCTCGGCGGGACGGTTCACCAATCGGCATCGAAAGTGTCCTCGGCCTTCTGCAGGTAGGCGAAAAAGCACATCTTCTCTGCGCTGTCGCCCATCCCCCGCAAGGAAAACAGCTTGAAAAACCAGGCGCGATCCAGAGCGGTCGGCTCATCCGGCGGGGCAACCGCGGGTCCCACGATCTCACCTGCCGGCACCCCGATTACATAGTCACAGAGGTGCAGTATGTCCATCTGGTCCGCGGTGATTGTTGAGAGCACGAAAATGCGGTGCTTTCTGATCATGTCCCGCAGGTACCGGTCCGCCAATCGGTCCTTGATCCGGTCCAGTGCGTCCAGGTAGGCCAGCGTCCGGGGATCCTGCTTCCATTCATGCGTCTGCCGCTCTTCTTCGCGATACTGCTCGAGCGCCACGTCGAAATGAGCCTGGATGCGCTCGTAAAACGTGTCAACCTGGCTGTCCTCAAGCCAGCGAACGATCATCAATTCGCCCGGGCGACGGTGAATGTGATAGTCGTTGGTCGAGAGGGCGCCCGTCTTCGGGAAACCGAGCAGGGCAGCGGCATCCTGGGCGACCTTTGGCGGCAGGACGGGACTCTCGGGCGTCTTTGATTTGTCGAGCAGAGCGATGCGCTTCTGAATGTCCCGCGCGACCTCGGCATCCAGGCCAAATCGCAGTTCGGCGCCGAACTTGCGATGGCCCTCGAAAACCGCGCAGATCTCGGCGTGAATCCGAAATTCGTTCGATTTTTCCGCCGCCTGCTGGACCGGGTCCAGCGGCTTTTCCTTTGCGCTTTCATCGGGTTCGTCGAACATGGGGCGTCCAGAATAGCATGCCCGCTGCGATCCGTCACCCATGACAAACGACCCCGGACAGGCGACAATTGGTCTGGCCGGGTGTCTCATACCGAGAACCCGGCATCTGCAACCGAGGTGTGGCGATGACCCAACAAGTGACTTCGGATGAGTTGCCCGTGTTGCCGCCAAGACCTCTTGACGGGCACAAGGGGCTGTTCGGGCGGGTGCTGATCGTCGGCGGCCACGAGGAAATGATCGGCGCGCCGGTGCTGGCCGGCGCTGCCGCCCTGCGAACCGGCTGCGGCATCGCCCAGGTGGCACTTCCGCGGGAAGTCCTGCCGATGGCGCTTTCGATTGTGCCGGAACTGATCGGATGTGCGCTGGGGCAACGATACAGCGAACGCCGGCTGTCGGACGCCGCCGAAGCGGCCGATGCACTGGTGATAGGCCCTGGCATGGGGCGGTCCCGGGAAATCGAACGGAGGGTTCTTGCCCTGATTCGCCTTGAGAGGCCGATGGTCGTGGATGCCGATGCGCTGAATATTCTCGCCTCGCAGCGACGATGGCCTGCACATTTTTCCGCCCGCGCCGTACTCACCCCACATCCCGGCGAGATGGCGCGTCTGGCTCATCTCATCAACCGAGATATCGTGCCCAAAGACGACGCCGGCCGGATCGAAATCGCAACGGATGCGGCCAGGTCGTTCAACCAGGTGGTCGTCCTCAAGGGACATCATACCGTCGTTTCCGATGGTCATCGGCACTATCTGAACATGACGGGGGACTGCTCGCTGGCCAAAGCCGGGGCCGGCGATGTGCTCAGCGGCATCATTGGCTCGCTGCTCGGGCAGGGGATGCCCGCATTTGAAGCCGCAATCGCGGCTGTATGGATCCATGGGAAAGCGGGCGAATTGGCGGGGGTCAGGCACGGGCACCGATGCGTCATCGCGCGAGAGGTCGTCGCCGAGATTCCCCCAGCGGTCAAGGAGTATGAGGGAAGGTTGAGCCGCACGCGTTGACTGATCACCTCAACCGGTGGAGCTGCTGCTCTGGCGCGAAAACAAGGCCGGGCGGCAGTTCAAATGCCGCCCGGCCCGCTCGAACCTCACCGCGTTGATGTCTTACGGCACAAGCACTGTATCGATGACGTGAATCACGCCGTTCGACGTTTCAATGTCCGCCTTCACCACCGTGGCCCCGCCGACGTGGACCTTGCCGTCCGTGACCTTCAGTTTCAGCTCCTTGCCGTTAACCGTCTTCACCTTGTCCAGCGAAGTTACGTCCTTGGCGGTAGCCTTGCCGGCGACCACATGATGGGTGAGGATCGCGACCAATTGATCCTTGTTCTCCGGCTTGAGCAAGTTCTCCAGCGTACCCTGCGGCAGTTTGGCAAAGGCCTCGTCGGTCGGCGCAAATACGGTGAAAGGACCAGCACCTCGCATCGTATCGACCAGCCCACCGGCCTTCAGGGCTGCGGTCAACGTCTTGAAACTGCCTGCCCCGACTGCCGTGTCCACAATGTCCTTCGGTTTGGACGTGACAGAGCACGATTCCGCACGCGCCCACCGCGATAAGCCGATCGTTCCCGTGGATAGCACGCCCACAGACAAGGCACCGGCCAACAGATAAGAAAATCTCTTGAACATGACACACTCCTTCTCGCTAAATGGATATACCGTGAACCTAAACACTAATGACCAACATCACTGGCACTGGGGACTGTAGTTCGCACGTTGCCAAGCGAACCCGGATTCACTAAAGCTCCAAAACTGTCAAATCAATCAAATCTGGCATATGATAGTAGCAACAGGAATCTCGGTCAACAAATGTCGGAGTATTTTTGTACTGTATTTTGTGTCAATTCGTAAGTTTATTCTATTTAGGAATATATGGACTTGTTGGTGTATGGTGTGAATAATCATCCAGATCTCTCAAACCCGTAATGTCATGAAAAGAGCCTTCACTCCCCGGGAACTGGCAGACGCGATCGGCGTGAGCGAATCTTCATTGAGGCGGTGGATCGATTCCGGCGCCATTCAGACGGCTCGCACGCTCGGCGGTCATCGGCGCATCTCGATGGCAGAAGCGGTTCGATTCATACGCCACTCGCATTCGACCGTGGTTCGACCCGAGTTGCTTGGACTGGCGGAGGTGAGCCAGTTTCGATCCGACAGCGGATCCTCGCCGGACCAGAGCGAGCTGCTGTTTGAGGCTCTGCGAGCCGGAGACGCGACTCGCGCCGGTAGCCTGTTGATGTCGTTATACCTGGCCGGTCAGAGTGTGGCGGCCTTGTGCGATGGTCCGCTTCGCGCGGCCATGCATCGTATCGGCGAGCTCTGGGAACATGACAAGCGGGGGATTCTGATCGAGCACCGTGCCACGGATATATGCCTGTGCATTGTCAATCAGCTGCGAGGTACTTTTCCCGTGGACCGAGTGGAAGGACCTGTGGCGCTGGGCGGGGCAATCGAAGGCGATCCGTACATGCTGCCGTCTTTGATGGTTGCCGCCGTTCTGGGTGAGGCGGGTTTTCACGAGATCAACTACGGCGCCAACACGCCCGTCGAGCTATTGGCCGAAGCGGCCACTGACGAGAAGGCCACAATCGTGTGGGTGTCGATCAGTCATGTTGCCGATGCGGGCGAGTTGGATCGCCAGGTGACGATGCTGGCGAGTCGTCTGAGCAGGAATGGTGTGCCGCTCCTATTGGGGGGACGTGCCGCGCCTCGCTCAGTTGCCGTGAATCGGCCGAATGTCCATTGCGCCGGCTCCATGGCCGAAGTCGCCGCTTTCGCCAAAGGTCTCCTGGCAAACCGTGCGAAGCCGGAATCCGGGGACATTTCCCGCTAAATCGAACCTCGTCCCCGCAACAAAACGAACCCGATGACGCCGGTGGTGATCATCGCAGCCACGGAGAGCACAGCCGCCGCGATCATCAGCATACTGAATCGCTTGTTCTGACCTTCGATGATTCGCTGAAGCTGATCGTCACGATGGGCCTGGGACTCGCGGAGGTGTTGCAGAACATCGGAGCTGGTGCGCGTGCTCTGGCCGACGGATTCCATCGCCGACGACACCTGGCGCAACGAGTCGGAGATAGCCTGATTGTGCTCGCCGGCGGTCTGCGCCTGGGCCTGGAGGTTGTCGAGCACCTGTTTCTGTCCCATGCTCGTCTCGCTCACCTTGGCGAGGATCTCCGTGAGCCGGGTCTGCTGACCCAGTTGCTGCTGAAGCTGCTGGCTGATGGCGCGCAGCGTCTCGCCCTGCATTCGCTGCGCCTCAGGGAGGGATTGCAGAATCTCCGGGAGGTGTGAGAGGTATGAGAGCATCTCATCCTGCCGCCGCCCCTGTTTCTCCAGGTTCTCCCGGATTGCCGACATCAGTTCCGAGAGCGAACTGAAGCCCTGCTGCAGCGACGCGATAGCCGCATCGCGACGGGCGAAGGGTCGGAAGATGCTGAGCCTGGGCTTGGGGGGCGGCGCCGGCCGGTCCAGGGCCGTTTCGGTGTTTCCGTCCGGTCCGGGTGCTGCCAGGGGCAACTCGCCATCGTTGGAGCGGTTGATGCCAATCCATCGGCCAATACGCGTCAGAAGCCCTTCTTGCTGCAACATGGGTTGCGATTATACCGGCAACCGGCGCGGGAATGTAAACTGGAGCCATGGAAATGTCGTTTGACAGCCCCAGAGCCCAGTTCTGCGATCCGCGCCGCATGGGCAGGATGCCGGGGAGGTTCTGGTGGGGGATGCTCGCCGTCCTTTTGATTGGTGGCTGTGATCGCGGGGGGACTCCCGCGCCAGCCCTGCTTCCCGGGACCAGGCCGCGCATCGCGTCGCTGGTGCCCGCCGCCACCGACCTATTGATCGCCATGGGAGCCGCCGATCACCTTGTGGCCGTCAGCAACTATGACATCAGCCGACCCGAGACCAAGGGGCTCCCGCGCGTCGGCGATTACCAATCGGTGGACTGGGAACAGATTGCCGGGCTCCGGCCCGATGTCATGGTCGTTTTCATGACGCCGGAGCGCATTCCCGCCGGGCTCAAGGAGCGTGCCGACACACTGGGGATCAAGCTGCTCAACGTGCGAACGGAGCGACTGGCGGACATCATCAACGTGGCGGACGAACTTGGGCGAGCCGTTCGCGAAGAAGGAAAGGCCGGCGCCCTGGTGAGCCAGATTGTCGGGCAGATCGTGACCGCCGGCGAAATTGGGCGATTTCACGCCCCGGTCCGAACGCTCCTGGTGCGAGACAAGAACGCCCAGGGGGTTGTCGGTCGGGAGAATTTCCTGAACGATGTGCTTGAAGCGGCCGGTGGCGAGAATGTGATCAAGAGCGCCGGATGGCCCTCGCTCGATCGTGAAATGCTGCTGTCGCTCGAGCCCGAGGTCATCATTCAACTGCTGCCCGAAGCCAACCAGCAGACCATCGACGAGGCCACCAGACTCTGGCACACCATGCCCGAAATCCCGGCTGTCGCCAAGGGCCGGGTATTCATCCTGACGGATTGGTGGGTTCAGAACTCCGGATCGCACGTCGGTCAGATGGCTGCTCGCTTTGTCTCCATCCTGCAATCCGCCAGGGAGGGCAGTCATCCATGAGTCGCTGGAGCATCGGCCGAATGTTCATGACGGTTGGCGTTGCCCTGGTCGTCTGGGGCGCGCTGGCGGGCGCTTGTCTGCTGGTGGGATCAACGGGCCGGATCGGATTTCCAACGGCCACCCAACTGGGTTATCGGTTGGGGCCCGTGCTGCAGGCTTCGCTGGTTGGCGCCGCGCTGGCCGGCGCGGGCGTGGTGTATCAGGCCATTCTCCGAAATCCGCTAGCGGATCCGTATTTGCTTGGCGTCAGCAGCGGCGCGTCGCTTTTTGCGTACCTCTGGGAATTGGGCGCTGCCGTCACTCTGGCGGGTCCGGTGTATGCTCTGAGCGAACAGGCTTTCACCTTCATCGGCGCGATCCTGTCGGTCGGGGTCGTGTTCTCGCTGGCCAGTTCGCGCGGCCGCCTCGAACCCATCACCCTGCTGCTGGTCGGCGTGATCGTCAATGCGGTGAACGGCTCGCTGTTCCTGCTGATCAATGCCATCACGCGCGACCGCCCGGGCGTCGGCAGCCCATTGACGTTTCTGGTCGGCGGCATCCAGAGCAACCTGACGGCCGGCCAAGTCGGTTCCGCCGCCACCGTGGTCGGGATTGGCTGGGTGGCGTTGATGTACTTCGCGGGTCAACTGAATGTGGCTGCCCTCAGCGAGGAGGAAGCCGAGTCGCTGGGCGTCCGGATTTCGCGGCTGAGATGGATCAGCCTGATCGTCGCATCGCTCGTAACCGCCGCCGCCGTTGCGATCAGCGGACCGATCGGCTTTGTGGGCCTCGTCTGTCCCCACCTGACGCGGTTGTTTGTTGGCGGCGACGTGCGAAAGGTATTGCCTATCGCCACGGCGCTCGGCGCGGGGCTGCTCGCGGTTGCCGATGCCGCCTGCCGCTGCCTGGCCAGGGAAGGCATGGCCGCCACGCTCCTGCCCGTCGGCGTCCTGACGGGCCTGCTGGGCGGTCCCTTCTTCCTGTTGCTGCTGTGGCAAAACCGGCCCAGGTCCGTCGCGGAGGTCCGACCATGAAACCCCTCCTGCGTGCCGTCGCCATCAGTTTCGCCTACCGCGAGCGGCCTGTTCTCAATTCCGTCGATGTGGAGCTTCATCCCGGCCGGGTTGTCGCCCTGCTCGGTCCCAACGGCAGCGGCAAGAGCACCCTCATCCGAGTCCTCGCCGGGTACCTTCACGCAGAGGGGAGAATCGAATGGGAATCACGCGATATCCGCCGCTGGAAACGCCGGGAGCTGGCTCGCCGCGTTGCCTACCTTCCTCAGAACCCCGCGTGGGACCCCACACAGTCCGTCGCCGAGGCCCTCAACCTCGGCCGTGCTCCGTACTGGCACGCGTTCGGGGTGGAATCGCCAGGCGACCACCAAATTGTGGGGGAGGTCGGCAAAATGCTCGGCCTTACTGAATTGCTGCCACGACGGCTGGATCAAATCTCCGGCGGTCAACGGCAACGCGTCTTCCTGGGACGCTGCCTCGTGCAGCAACCCGCCGCCCTGCTTCTCGATGAGCCCAATACGTTTCTCGATCTTTATCACCAGGTCGAACTTGGGCGACTCCTCAGGCGGCTGGCCACCGAGAGGAACATCGCCATTCTCATGGCCTCGCATGATCTGAACCTTGCCGGGGCCTTCGCCGACCAAATGGTCCTGCTAAACCAAGGCCAGGTCGTCAAGGCCGGCTCCGTAACCGAGGTTATGGACCCCGATGTGCTTTCCGCGGTATACGGCGTGCCGATCGAGCGGGTGGACGCTCGCGGAACGCCCGTCGTTGTGCCCGTGCTGTGAGACCCCCACCCAGGACCCGCGCGAACCGACGCAAGGGGCAGGGCCCCGTCACAGTCGGCATCCGCCACAATGGACCCGCGCCGGTGCCTTGTGTGCACAGAGGTCGGGGGGCATAATCAGCCCAGCGGCGCAAGTTGAGACTCCAGGCAAACAGGGAGATGACCATGGGATGCGAATTGCTGGGATTTGGAATGACGGATTTCTGGGGGAGCTTCTGGGCGGTGTTGTTGGCGGCCTTGTTTGTCGCGGGGATGTATCTCTGGATCATCGAGTTCGCACAATTGATGGTCTTGGGTGATGGGGATTTTGCCGGCCGGTATGACAAGCCGCTGTGGGTGGCGGCGTTTGTGTTTACGTTCGTCCTGGCGGCGCTGGCTTTCGTGGTCTGGAAAAAAACGATGATCGCGGTGCGCAGCCAGTGCCGTTGAGAAGACAATATCCGCGGAAGAGGTTTCGCTATGAAATCCGTGCTCAGGGTGGTCGTGGCGACGCTGATGTGCCTGACGTGTCATCTGGCGGGGGCCCAGCAGACGCCGGTCGCCGAGTTAATCAGCGAATTCAGGGGGCAGGGCGCAGCCAAGGAGCGGTCGGCTACGCAATGGGAAGCCGATTATGCCTTGGTGCTCAAGGCATTGGCACCCCGATTGGGTGCCAGCGATGTTGGCTCGCGGCGTGAACCGGCCGAGAGTCTGGAGCGGATGTGCATGTATGCGGCTAGACCCGGGGCGGAGGCGCAACGCGCGTCGCTGGCACGGGCACTCGCGACGTGTCTTGGCGCTGATGTCGCCACTGATGCCCGCGTGCTGATTCTGCGACAGCTCGAGAACATCGGGCGGGCCGAGGTCGTCCAGGCCATCGAGTCGCTGCTGAATGATCCGGATATGCAACTGCGCGTGCGGGCCATCTGCGCATTGGAAAACAACCCGACAAACGAGGCGGCGGCAAGTCTGCGGGCGGCGTTGGACGCGGAGAAGTCGCCGCAATGGCAGGTCGCGCTCATCAACGCGGTCGGGTTCCGCGCCGACGCTGCAAGCCTGCCGGCCTTGCGGACGATGCTGAGAACGACCCATGCCGATGTGGTTTGTGCGGCTGCCGCGGCACTCGGGAAGATCGGCACATCAGAAGCGGCCGACGCGCTGCAACAGATCGGCGACCATCAAGATCCCGCGGTGCGCGCCGCCGTTGTTGACGCTTACCTCCTGTGCGCGACAAAACTGGCTGCGGCCGGAAATAGAGCCGCAGCACAGCAGATGTTCAAACGGGTTTTCACGTCCAAAGAGCCCAGGCACTGCATCCTCGGCGCCATGCGGGGATTGGTGCTCTGCTCCCCGGAAGATCAGGCGGCCGAACTGATTGTCAAGGGTCTCGAATCGGGCGACGCCGAGATGGCCGCGACGGCCGGGCGCCTGGTGGTCGAGATGCCGGGAAGCGCGGCTGCGGCTGCGGTGGGAGGCAAGCTGGCGGCCATGACAGCCGAGGCAAAGGTCATTGCCCTTCGGGCGCTGGCCGATCGCGCCGATGCCGGCGCCGCGTCCGCCGTGATTGAGGCCGCAGCCAGCACCGATGCCGCGGTTAGACTGGCCGCGATCGAGGCGCTCGGAAAGGTCGGCGGCGATACCGCCGTTAAAGTGCTTGCCGAGGCGGCCGGGGGTGCCAGACAGGAGTCGGCGGCGGCACGCCAGAGCCTGGCCAGCCTGCGCGGTCCCAATGTCGATGCGACGATCCTTGCGGCCATTCCACAGGCCAAGGAAAAGGCTCGCGCTGAACTGGTCAGAAGTCTGGCCGCCCGCCGAGCCGCAGTGGCGGTCCCGACACTCCTCGGCCTGGCGGCTGATGACGCCGAGGCAACCGTCCGCGTCGAGGCAATCCATGCGATCGGCGCATTGGGCGACGACCAACATCTGCCCAGGGTCGTGGGCATCCTCGCCAAGCCCCAGACCGATGCCGACGCGAAGGCGGCCGAGTCGGCGGTGACAACGATCCTCTCTCGCACGACCGACCCGGAGAAGCGGGCCGAACCGATCTTGGCGCATTTGGCAAACGCATCGGGCGCCCCACGCGTGGCCTTGGTTCGTGTCCTGGGTCGCACGGGAAGCTCCAGGGCACTCGCATTGCTCCGGCAGTTCGTCGCCGACCCCGATGCGGAGATCCAACTGGCGGCAGTCCGGGCGCTGTCGGACTGGCCGACTCCCGATGTGGCCGCCGATCTGCTCGGCGTGGCGAAGAGCGCCCAGCGGGAAAACCTGAAGGTCCTGGCGTTGCGGGGATATGTCCGGGTTCTTGGGTTGCCCAGCGCGAGGACGCCCGGCCAGACCGTCAAAATGCTCGAGGAAGCAATGAACCTGGCTCGTGTCGAGGACAAACGCCTTGTGCTCTCGGCGCTCGCTAACGTGCCCTCGATCGACGCTTTGAAACTGGTCGAGCCATGCCTGGATCAGACGCCATTGGCCGCCGAGGCGCAAACCGCCGCCGTGGCGATCGGGTCGGCCATTGCGGGCAGCCATGGGCCCGAAGTGGTGGCCATGATGAGGAAAGTGGTGGCGGCAACCAAAGACCCAGGCATTGCCCAGCAGGCACGCGACATCATGCGGAAAATCAACGGCAGCGAGGGATTCATCACGGATTTCGTCGTCAGTGGCCCCTACGCACAGGCCGACAAATCCGAACGCGAGATTTTTGACATCGCCTTTCCGCCCGAAACCGGCCAGGGAACATGGAAGCCCATGAAGAAGCCCGGCGGCGTGGAAATGGACTTCTCCTCCACCGGTTTGGCCGGCGACAACCGCTGCGCCTATCTTCGCACCAGTGTTTGGTCGCCCAAGGCGCAGGAAGTCCAGTTTGAGTGTGGCAGCGATGACGGCATCAAGGTCTGGCTCAACGGCAAAGTCGTCCATGCCAACAACACCAACCGCGGCAGCGCCATCGGCCAGGATGCCGTCAGAGTCCAGCTCAAAGAGGGCTGGAATGTGCTGTTGCTCAAGGTGACCAACGGCGGAGGCGGATGGAGCTGCAATGCCAGGCTCTGCCAACTTGACGGCACCAAGGTCCCCGATTTGAAAGTGAAGGCGGAATAGACCCCCGCCCATGGCCATCGCCGCCAAAGCCGCGACAGGAGTCCCCTGATCCCGTCACGGGCGCTGTCCAACCGCTCGATCGGCAGCGCGCCGCCCTCACCATCAATTCGTCGGAATAGCGGTTTCTGTTGGACGGGTCCACGCCAACAGCCATGGCGACTGGACCGGAGCGCCGGCAGGCCGATGCCGTCCACCCGTCATACCCCCACAACCCCGACTTCCTTCGCCACCCCGCGAATGTATGCCACCGCCTTATCGTACTCCTGAGCGTTCGGCAGGTGCTCAACCATCAGCGGCGTGTCCTTGTCCAGCTTGTCCAACTCTCGCACGAACGTGCGGTAGTCCAGCCCACCCAAGCCAGGCCGAATCTCATTCAGATGCGCCACGGCGTCCGGCAACAAGGTCACATCCTTCGCGTGACACGAGCGGATGTACGGCCCAAGCTTCGTAACAAACTCCCTAATGATCGCCGCATTGGTGTGAAACCGCTGCGGCGAACAGATCAGGTTTGTCGGATCAAAATGCGCCGCGAACCCTTTACGGTCAATCGCCTTGATCAGATGCAGATAGGACTCCGTGTCGTCCGGATACATGCAAGGCATCGTCTCCAACGCGTAGAACGTCCGGGTCGGCTTCACGGCGTCGATAATCACCCGCACCGTGTCCACAATCATCGCAAACGTCTCGTCGGTGAAATTCTTGGGGTCCGGGCCCGCCCAATTCGCCCCGCGCGAGCCCGAGATGTTCACGCAGCACCGCGCGCCGATCCTGTCCGCACACGCCAGGCGATCGATGTTGAGCTGAAGGGCTTTCTTGCGTTCGGCGTCATTCGGCGAAAGCGGGTTCGACCACGCCCCGACCTCCGCAATCACCAGGTCGTTGTCCTTGGCGGCCTTCATATAGGCATTGATCAGGTCCGTCTGATTCGGATCGCCCACCGGGGCATACGCGGCCCGGTAGCCCAGCTTCTTGTGTGCCGCCGCCCATTCATCCGGACTCGAAACACGCTCGAATACGGGTGCGCCAAGACGCATAAAGGTCCTTTCTGAAAGCAGGCATGACATCCGATCAAGGGTCAGCGAAGGAAGTGCTTGTGAAACACCCACGCCGCCACGCCCAGCAGGCATATCCAGGTGACAAATCGCCTGATGCGTCGAGCCCTGAAGTCAATTCCGCAGCGGGGACAACAGTACGAATCCATCGAAACAATGTTCTTGCACGCGGGACATTTGTGCAATTTCATCTGGACCTCCTGCTCCGGGGGAAGCCAAAGGCCAAGGACACAATGAATCCATCTACCGTTATGGCGGAGTATACCACGCCAGCGCCGAGATGACGATCGATGAATCGCGCGAAGAACCGGCAAATCACCCCGCCAGATTGCAGAGAATCTCGCAGCCTTTTGCTATCTTCTCGTCGCTGGTCGCATAGCTGATCCGGAAATGCGTGTCCCGCTCCGAAAAGACGTTGCCGGGAATGATCAGCACATTGTTCTCGATCGCTTTGGCGCAGAACTCCGATGCCGTCATCCCCGCGGGGGCCTTGGGAAATATGTAAAAAGCCCCGCCCGGCTTGTTCACCTCGAACTTCTTCGACAGCAGCCCGTAAACCAGATCCCGTTTCCTGCGGTAGATGTCGCGGGCGGCAACGACGGACAAATCCATCGCGCGAACCGCCGCCACCTGGAACGGCGACGGCGAGCACACAAACGTGTACTGCTGAAGCTTCGTCATCGTCGAAATCACCGGCTCCGGCCCCGCCGCGTAACCAACACGCCAACCCGTCATCGCGTGACTCTTCGAGAAACCTCGCAAGACCACGGTGTTCTCGTATAGCTTCCCGGGCGACAGGAACCCCCCCTCATACAAGAACGGCTCGTAAATCTCGTCCGAAACGATCAGTAGATTGTGCTTCCGCGCCAACTCCACGGCCGCCTGGATGTCCTGCTCATCCATCACGGCACCCGTCGGATTCGTCGGCGAATTGAGCATCAGAATCTTCGTCTTGCTCGTTATCGCCCGCTCCACCCGTTCCGCGTGAAACCGGAAGTCGGGATAGGTGTCCACCGCCACCGTCTTCCCCCCCGTCAGCGTGAGCAGGTGCTTGTACATCACGAAGTACGGGTCCAGCACGATTGCCTCGTCGCCGGGGTTGATCGTCGACATGATCGCCAGCAACAAGCCACCGGAGACCGCCGACGTGATCAACACCTCGCCCACATCCCGGCCAAACTCCCCCGAAAGCTCCTTCCGGATGCGCCCGCGGAGGTCGGCAATCCCCTGCGTCTGGGTGTAGCGGTTGTTGCCCGCTTTGATCGCCTCGATCGCCGCGTTTTTCGCCTCCTCAGGCACGTCAAAGTCCGGCTGCCCGATCGAAAAATTGATCGGGTCCTTCAACTTGGCGGCCAAGTCAAAAACCTTGCGGATGCCGCTGGCATCAACGCCGAGGGCTCGAGCAGAGAGGAAACCGGAGGCCGATTGCATGGCACGTCCTTTCTCGACGATCGCCTGTGGTAATGCTGCCAAAAGAACAGGCGAAACGGCGAGAGATGTCGCCGTTCCGCCGTATGTGTGTCTGTGATTCGCGGTCCGTCAAACTAGGTAAAGGGTGCGAACGGCGGCTATTTCTTGCCCTTGGCGGCTGGGGTGGCGGCAGCCGGAGCCTTCGCGGCACCCGGAGCGGCAGCGGCCGGCGCAGCAGCGGCAGCGGCCGGCGCGGCGCCTTCAGTGCCCGCAGCGGGCACCGCTTCTTCCTTCGCAGCTTTCGCTACCGCCGCCTTCCGGTGCGCCACCTTGGGCAGCCCGAACACGCTCTTCTGCTCGTCCCACTTCTCCTGGTCCTTCAATACTTCCAATCGTTCCGCCCTGTTCAGGACATTGCGATGACGAACCAGCGTATTTGCACCCTTCAGACTACGATCCAGCGACATCGTTCACCTCTCGTTAACGGAGCCTGAAGAAGGCTCCCGGATTCAAAGAGCGAAGCATGATAGCGGGTTATGCTAAGACTTACAACGCGTCAGGCAAAAAAACGACCCGCGGGCTTAATCGAAAGCTGCAAAGAGAGTTACACTATGCCACGAGCCCACACACCAACGATGCCCCTCGCCCGCCAACCCGGATCCCCCCCCAACAGCCCCATTCCCGCGAGACTGCACCTCCCGCCACCAGCCCTCCCCATCATCCCCATGCCCAGGCCGCCAATCACGCCGCCCGCCATCAAGCAAGCCCAGACCATAGCACTGTAAACGACTGCTAAGGCATCATTTATGTGGCCATCAAGAGCCCTTCACACTTCTCACCAATCGCCACTCCTCCTCGTCCAGTTGCTCAAACAACCGCTTCTCTCGCATATCGAATGATCGCCTGGGCCTCTGATCTGCCGCATCTCGCTGCCCGCCGTTGTGAAAGCACCACCCGGCTGCTCCACCGGCCTTGGCGCCCACCAAGTCCCTTAGAAAATCCCCGGCCGTCGGTGCCCATTGGGTGTACCCTCTGCGAAACGGCTCCTGGTAGTGCACCGGCGCCTCCCGGCCAATCTCCTTCATCCACGCCAGGTACTGGCGCGTCTGAGCTTCGGTCTGACCCGGTGACTTCCCGTCACGCGGTCGGTGCGGGCAGACAAAGTCCAGCCCCACCGTCGTCAGATACTCGCGCATTTCGTCCTTGCCAAAATCACCGCCCGACGAAGCCGTCACCAATCGCTTCGGGTCCAGCTCTCCCACAATGCCCCGCAACCCCTGCAATTCGGCAGCGCTCACAAACCTCGCGTCGCGAACATCCCGCTCGTTGGCCAAATCAAGATACCAGTTCCGGTGCACTCTTAGCTCCGTCACCAGTGTCCGCACCGCCCGCCGATGCGACTCCATGTCCGGCAATCTCCCGGCTTGAGTCTTCTCCCACCCTTGACCACGAGTCAACGTCACATCGACCACCAGCCCACGTCGATCGCACTCGGCGACCAGTCGCTTCAGCTTCCCCAGAAACGGCTCTCGCGCCCGCCCGTTGCCGTCCACCGCCGACACATCGTTGTCCCACGCACCCCAGTTGGCCCACACACGCAACCAGTTGAAGCCATACGACTCCATGTCCTCCAGGTCCCGGCGAATTGAATTATCTGACGCGCCCAACGCCCCGTAGTAGCTGATCCCCACCAGGAATGTCTGCCGACCGTTCAGAGTGAATCGCGTCCCCTCGATGCCCAGTACCGTCCGTGCGACCTGCTCCCGCGCGGGATCCTTGGCATCCCACCGGCCGTTGAATCTGGCCCGCAACTGCTCCTCGCTCTGCGGCCTTCCGGCGTTGTCAAAGAACACCTCCGTCCACCGTGGCCGCCGCCCCGGGTCAACCAGGATTTCGTACGCCTTCAGGTTCCGCACATTCCATCCCCCGAGCTTTGCGTTCCACTGCCCCCCGTACTTGACGTCTCGTTGCACCGCGAACGGCCGCAACTCGAACACCTTCATCGCTCCCTTGTCCGCCGGCAGCTTCCCCAGCATCTTTCCTCTCCCATCCACCGCATAGCTCCCGCCATTGAAGATCGCGCAGACGATCGGGACGTTGCTGTCAAACGCCCTGGCCGGCACCAGGTGTCCCATGTCGTCGGCGATCGACTGGTGCAGCACGACGTCCGCTCCCGCCAGTTCCAGGCACCGCGTCGTCTCCGGAAACCACATATCCGCGCAGAGGCTCACGCCATAACGCACGCCGTTCAGTTCGATCGGCGCAAATGCCTCTCCTTGCGACCATCCCCACCAGGTCTGTTCCCCCAGATTCGCCTGCACCTTGCGGTATTTGCCTACGAAGTTGCCGCCGCCATTCACCAGGAAACTCGTGTTGTACAACTTCCCGTCCGATCGCTCCACCAGCCAGCCCAGCACTGGTGTGCCAATGCCCTTGGCCAGTTCCGCGTACCGCTTGTACCACACCCCATCCCCGGGAATCGCCTCGGCAATCACGTTGATCCGCTCGCCGGCCGGGTACGGCCATCCACTGACGGCATACTCCGGAAACACGATCACATCCGGCTTCTCCTGGCCCGCCTCCCTCGCCAATTCCGCCAACGCCGCGAAATTGGCCTCAAACCCGGGATTGCCCGCCCGGCTGTGCGCCTCTCCCGCCTGCACCACCCCGACTCTCACAACCCTGCCCGGCTCGCGCCCGGGCTGCCCCGCCGCCCAGCCAGCCAACATTGCCACCAGACCACATACGCCGATCAGCCGCATTGACGCCTTCATGCCCGGTCATTCTACCCGTTCTCGCGAGTCTCCACGTGGCAAAAAAAGAAGGACGCCATCTCGGCGCCCTTCTGCCGTACAATTCAGTTGACCCTAGTCGTTCCTCTCGTAATGGAAATTAACATCCACGCTCGTCCCGGACCTATACGCCGGAGCAGGCTCGGCAACCGCCACAGGGGCCATCGGAACAACCACTGCGGGCGTCGGTGTGTACAAGGGGCTGTACACCGCCACCGGCGTCGCAACCACGACCGGGGCCGGCTGAACCACCGCCACCGTCGGCGCGGCTGCGATCACGAGCGTCGGCTCCGGACGATACCACCGCCGATGCAATGGAATCACCACCACCGGGTCCGGCTCGATGACGACGACCGGTTGAGGCTCCACCACCACCACCGGCGCCGGTTCCACAATCGCCACGCCGCCACCAGCCACCACCACCGTGCTGCTGCTGGCAACCACCACTGTCGGGCGAGGCCGAACGATCAGAGGCGGGGGCGGGCAGTACCGGGCTCTTCCCACGCCGATCCCCATCGCAAACGCGCTGCCGCCGTCCGAAAACGCCATGCCGAACGAAAATGACACGTGATCATCGTGATGGTGGTCGCGACGCCGACCATAATCGCGGTCGAATCGCGGACGATCATCGTCATACGCCCGGCTCGCCACGCTCTTCCGATTCACCACCGTCTCATTGATCACGGTGCGGTTGACCGTCTTCGTGTTGACAACCGTCCGATTGTTGACGACCTCGTTGTTTTCCGTCCTGTTGTTCACCGTCTTGTTGTTGTACGTGGCGTTCGTGACGTTCTTATTCGTCACGTCCGTGTTGCGGACATTCTTGTTCGTCACGTCCGTGTTGCGGACATTCTTGTTCGTCACATTCGTGTTGGACTCGTTTGTCGTTCGGGTATCCCTCGCAGGCCGCTGAGTATCCGTGGCCTTCGGGGCCGCATCGGTCGCCCGGCCGGGAGATGTCCGCCGGTTTTCCGCTGCGGAATCCGTCGGCCTCGTGCGGCGTCCCTCCGTGGCCGCGGGAGTCTTCTTCGCGTCGTCCGTCTCCCGAGCGGGCCGAACCGTGCGCCGTTCATCGGCCGCGGGAGTCCTCTTCGCGTCGTCCGTCTCCCGAGCAGGCCGAACCGTGCGCCGTTCATCGGCCGCGGGAGTCTTCTTCGCGTCGTCCGTCTCCCGAGCGGGCCGGATCGTGCGCCGTTCATCGGCCGCGGGAGTCTTCTTCGCGTCGTCCGTCTCCCGAGCGGGCCGGACCGTGCGGGTACCGCCAGTTGCGGGCGATTTCGGGTCGGTAGGGGTCCGCACACTGCGGGGGGGCACCTTCGGAGCCTCTTCTCTTACCGGGCGCTTCCGCTCATTCGGGTCAACACGATCATCGCCCTCCGCGCGATCTCGCGCCGCCAAGGCCACCGGATTCGGCCGCTCAATCCGCGATGCGGCATAAACCGTTGTGCCTAGCAACCCTAGAGCCAATAACCCTGCCAAAGCCCGCTTCATAAGCACTCCTTTTTCGGGATGCGGCTACTCTATCCACTATCCCATTGACAATCGAAACACGCCAAAGTTGGCAACGGGCGCGCGATTGTCTCAAGATCACTTTCCGCGGACGCAATACAACCGATTCAGAAAGATCGGGTTAAGTCAACAATCCATGCGCGGCAGACACAACCTGCCCTGCACTTGATCGGACGCATTCTACAGGCAATTGAGCCGCTTGCGAAGTGCTATAACCACGGGAATGCACTAGTCCTGCGGCACTTCCTTTGCTTTCAGCCAAGGCATCAGCTTACGGAGCTTCTTGCCAACGACCTCCACCGGATGGTTGCGATCTTGTTCGTACAGACGCTTGAAGTTGGTCATGCCTGCTTCGTATTCCGCCCGCCATTCCTTGGCGAATTGCCCGGACGTGATTTCGCCCAGAATCTTCTTCATCTCGGCTTTGACGGCGGGCGTAATCAGCCGCGGGCCGCGCGTCAGATCCCCATATTCCGCAGTGTTCGAAATCGAATACCGCATGTAGTCCAGCCCGCCTTGGTAGATCAGGTCAACAATCAACTTAACCTCATGCACACACTCGAAATACGCCATTTCAGGCGGATAGCCGGCTTCAGTCAGTGTCTCAAACCCAGCCTTGATGAGCGCGGAAAGACCGCCGCAAAGAACAGCCTGTTCGCCGAAAAGATCCGTCTCGCACTCGTCCTTGAAAGAGGTCTCGATGATCCCAGCCCGGGCTCCTCCGATGCCGCGAGCCCACGCCAGACCGATCTGACGCGCCTTCCCTGTGGCGTCCTGATGCACCGCCAGCAGGCAGGGGACGCCGCCCCCTTTCTCGAATTCCGACCGCAAAAGATGCCCCGGACCCTTTGGGGCCACCATGATCACGTTCACATCCTTCGGCGGAACAATGGTCTTGAAATGGATGTTGAACCCGTGCGTCGCGCCCAAGGTCTGCCCTGACTTCAGATTCGGGCCGATAAACTTGTTGTACACCGTCGGCTGGACCTCGTCCGGCAGAGTCATGACGATTAGGTCGGCCTGCTTCGTTGCCACGTCCGCCGAAACCGGCTGAAAACCGTATTGTACCGCCAGCCTATAATTGTTTGTGTTCGGCAGCTCAGAGACGATGACCTTGATCCCGCTGTCGCGGAGGTTCAGCGAGTGGGCGTGGCCCTGCGAACCGAAGCCCAGCATGGCAACGGTCTTATCTTTTAGGGCGTCGATCGGGGCTTGGTCCTCGTAATACATCTTCATTGGCTCTGCCATTGTTAAGATCCTCCAGATCAGGGAAAGCGGAAAATGCTATCGGAACAGCCGGGGGTTGTCAAAAACGCGGCCGCAGACCCGCGCTTGCCGCCCATCTTCCAGCGGCAACACATCAAAGACCGGCTGGCTATCAGAAAGGCGGCCGCCATCTCCGCCACCAGTCCAATCGGATCAATGCCATCAAGACAGGTATCATCAGCGGGATCGCCGACGACATGCCAGCAGCCCCGCCAGGGCGAACACCGCGAATCCCGAGGGTTCCGGCACGTGGACGAGCCGAGCCGCCGCGATGGTCTTGTTCGAGCGCGAGATGAACGCCCAGTCGATGATGAAAAAATCGTCGGCGTCGATGACGCCGTCAAGGTTGAAATCACCACTGGCGTATTTGAAATCGCGGGGTTGGCTGTGATAACTCGCGTCGAGAATCGCGTAGTCAGCCGCATCGACATCGCCGTCCAGGTCGGCGTCGCCGGAGAGGGCTTTGGTGGCGGTCAAACGCAGAACGCCGTTGGCACAACTTGGCTGGAGATACACAAGGGAACCAGCGTTGATCGAGCTACTGACACGCATCCCGCGGGCCAGCGATAGTTTGCACTCGAGGCTGGCCATGGATACGGAGACAATGTCGAAGCTCGCTCCGGCCGCCGGCTTGAAGCCGTTGAGGTACTTGACCTGAAGAGTTCCCTCAACGCTGGTCAGGGCGCCCGGGTAGCCTCCGCCTTCGACGATCAGTCGATCAAATGAACTGGCCCCGGCAAGCTCGATCTCGAGGGTGCCGGATCGCGACTGGGCCAGGTTGCCAACCAAAGTCGTGGTGGTGATGATCCCCAGCCCGCCGGGGGACAACACGCCGCCATTCGCGAACTGCTGGCTTGTGCCCAGTTCGACGCGCGGGCCTGGATTGAAGATGGCGCCCGGCTGGTTGGTAAAGGAATTGGAGCCCGCGCCGAGGATCACGTTGCCGGTGACGGTTCCGAGGTTCTCGATGACGTCGTTCCCGGCGGTCCCGTAGATGGCCAGACCACTGCTCGCGGAGAGAGTGCCTGCGTTCTTCAACTTGTTGTTTGCTCCGCCATCCAGACAGACGCCGGCGGCGTTTCCCGATCCGCCCCTGACGACGGTCGCGGCATCAAAGATCTCGATGGAAATGTCGCCGCGAGCGGCACCGCCCAGGCTCTGAGCGAGAATCCCATGGGAGTCCACCCCGTTGGCGGCGATGTTGGCGGCCATGACATTGACGGTGACCGCGGCAGCGCGGCCGAGTCCCGCGACGCTTTGTGCAAAGATGGCATGCGACAGGTAACCCGAGGTGAGGACGCCGCTGTCTACGCAGTTGACGGTGACGGCCCCGCTATGGCCCGCGCCGCCGGCGCTTCCGGCAAAGCCTGTCCCGAGGCCGGAGCGGCCGCTGAAAGCAACCCCGGAGGCGGCGGAATTGCCGTCAAGGGCGCTGATGCCGGCCTGTTCGCTGATGCCGGCAAACCCGCCCCCGCCCGCGACGCTCTGCGCGAGGATTCCGTGCGCGAATCCGCCCGACGTGACGATCCGGACGTCGTCGGAGCCGGAGATCTGTGGGAACCGAACGCTGCTAACGGTTACGTCTCCCGCGCCTCCGGCGGCAGCCCGGCTGCGCTTGAGAGTCATCGGGGAGATGGCCGCGGCGATGAGCCCAAAAGTGTCCTCGACGGCAGCCACGGCCGTACCGCCACCCCCGCCCACGCTCTGGGCAAGAATGCCATTTGCGAAATCGCCGGTGGTGGAGATGGAGGCGGCGTTGGTGGCCTCGATGGCGCCGCCGTTGCCGCCCCATCCGCCGGAGGTGTTGCCCAAGGTGATATTCGTGTTCAGGCCGATGGACCCGGCGACTTTCTGCAGAACATTGACTTCGGGGAGGACCTTGAAATCGCAGTTGTATTCGCGCCCGCTGTCTCCACCCCCGCCGCCGATGCTTTGAGCGACCACGCCGTGAGCGTGAATGCCCCGCGTGCTGACCGGGGCGTTGTTGGAAATGTCCAGGGCGCCCCCGTTTCCTCCGCTCCCGCCGGACCCGCCCAAGCTCGTGTCGAAGGTGACGTTGAACTTGATGATGTCCGCCGGGGAGGGATTGACCTGGGAGAGGAGTTCGACGGGATCGAGCTTGAGGGCGACGACCGTGCCTCCTGAGCCGCCGCCTCCCCCGACGCTTTGCGCCAGCAGGCCGTAGGAGGAATGTCCTTGGGTGTTGATTCGGGCATTGTTGTAAACATTCACAGGCCCGCCGAAGCCGCCGAGGCCCCCGGTTCCACCGATGGTCTCGGTCAGCGCCGTTGCATCAAGGACGATGGAGGAGTTCAGAGCATTGCCGCCGGCTCCGCCGCCGCCGCCGATGCTCTGGGCAACGATCCCGGCGGAGTTGGAACTGTTGGTGGCGATGTCGCCGGACGTGTTGACGGTGACTTCGCCGCCGCCGCCGCCCCATCCCCCGTAGCCTCCGATGCTGGCGGTCAGGGAAATGGCCAGTTTCTTCACACCGACCGTGGCGGAAGAGGCAATGGCGTGTCCGCCCGCGCCGCCGCCGCCGCCAATGCTCTGCGCGACCAGTGCGTGGGCATATCGGCCTTGGGTGATCAGGTGGCTGTGGCTGCTCAGATTGACGATCCCGCCGCTGCCCCCGCCGCCGGCGGTTCCACCAATGGCGACGGCGGCATTGGCCTGGACGCCTCCCGCAGCCGAGGCGGCCCGGCCGCCCGCGCCGCCCCCGCCACCGATGCTTTGAGCGAACAGGGCGTAGGATCGGTCCCCGGCGGTGCTGATGTAGTAACTCTCCGCGCTGTTGAGTTCGACCTGACCGCCATGGCCGGCTTTGGCGCCGCTCCCGCCGATGCCCACCGAAGCGAACGCGCTCAGGCCATACACCGCGCCCCCTCGTCCGCCTCCGCCGCCGGCGCTCTGCGCGTAGGCGCCATAGGATTCGAAGCCGGTGGTGGAGAGGCTGGCGAGGTTGAAAACGGTGACGTCGCCGCCGCTACCGCCGTCGCCGCCGGATCCGCCGACATTGAAATAACCGCCCGAGGTTCTCCCCCGCCCGCCTCCGCCGCCGATGCTCTGGGCGACGAGGGCGTCGGCCTGCTGGCCGAGCGTGGCGATGCTTCCGGCGTTTTCGATCGAGACGGGACCGCCGGCGCCACCCTTTCCGCCTGAGCCCCCGATGCTGTATTGCCCCCCGGTCCCACCGCCGATTCCGCCCCCGCCGCCGATGCTTTGCGCGATGATGGCGACGGCTCCATCCGCGCGGGTGTTCAGGATGCCGCTGTTGTTGATGGAGAGGGATCCGCCATTTCCGCCGCCACCGCCTTTTCCCCCGACCGCGGCGAGTCCTCCGACGCTGGCGCCTCTGCCGCCGCCGCCACCGATGCTTTGTGCGAGGATGGCGCTGGCGTCGATGCCGCTGGTGAGTACGGAACCGGAGTTGTCGACGGTGACGTTGCCGGAGTCGCCGCCGTCGCCCCCGGAACCGCCGATCGTCCAGTTCCCCCCCGATGCCTTGGCGCGCCCGCCGCCGCCGCCGATGCTCTGGGCAAAGATGGCGTCTGATGCTTCGCCGGTGGTGGAGATGGCCCCTGCGCTGAGAATGTTGATGCTGCCCCCGCTGCCCCCCTTGCCGCCCTTGCCTCCAATGACGAACTGACCACCTGAAGCCGACCCCGCGCCCCCGCCGCCGCCGATGCTCTGGGCGGCAATGCCGAGCGAATTGTCGGCGTAGGTGAGCAGGCGAGAGTGATTGCTGACGGAGACCGCGTCCGCGCTGCCTCCGGAGGACCCGCCACCACCGATCGCAACAAGTCCCCCGGTGCTGCCGGCGTTTCCGCCTCCACCCCCAATGCTCTGGCCGAAGATGGCATACGAGTTGGCGGCCAGCGTGGTGATGGCGCCATAATTGTCGATGGTCACCGCACTGCCGTTCCCGCTGGCGCCATCGTCGCCGCCCCATGCGATCAATCCGCCTCCGCCGCCGGAGCCGGGCGCGAAGCCGCCGATGCTTTGTGCCAGTATTCCGTGCGAGTCAAGCCCCGCCGTCTCGATTCCGCCTCGCGACTCCACGGTGACGATGCCGCCCTTGCCGCTCGTGCCCGCATCCCCGCCGCCGCCGATCACACCGTAGAATGATCCCGCTTTTCCGCTGGCTCCGCCGAGGCTGGCGGCATAGAGGCCATGGCCCTGGGAGCCTTGCGTCTTGACGCCTGCATTCGTAAAGAGGTCAACCGTTCCCCCATATCCTCCACCGCCGCCGGCCCCGGCGGTCCCACCGAGGTACCCGTCGCCGCCGTTTCCACCCTTCCCGCCATTGCTCATCGCATAGATTCCGCGATTGTTCGCATTGGAGATGATCACAGGCGGAGGCCAGCGCCCGCCATTCGTGGCATTCAGATAGACCGAGACGGCGCCGCCGGGGCGTCCCCAACCGCCGTTGCCCGCCGGGACGAACAGCGCCCCGTCCCCTCCATTGCCTCCGTTGCCGCCAAGACTTGCCGCATAGATGCCTGAACCACCGGCGGCCTCGATCCCGTACGGGCCAACATCCGCGTCGATGCCGATGTTGACGCCGTACGCACCGTGGCCTCCGCTTCCCGCGGTGTGGTCGCCTCCGTTGGCTGCCTGCCGATAAAACTCGATGGCCGGTCCGGTGTCGTACGGGTGGATCCACGCATTGAGCAGGAGGATATCCAGTTGCGTCACGCTGGAAGAGAAATCGCGCGAAGATCGGATGCCATTAGCCTGGTCGCCGGTAAACGTTGCGGTGTCGGCCCATAGCCGCGCGCCAATGAAGACCGAGGCACTGGCCGACAGAAGAACCCAAACGACGCGGCACTTCGGCGACTTCATCGCTGTGCTCCTTCCGCGGAGGCTTGAGGGCGCCCGCAATCAACTTGTCATCGCAACGGATCTGTGGTCGCTTCGAGGAGACGATTAAGCCGGATCCCATTGGGTACGGGCAATGAGGAGGCCACAAATGATCGGGACCCACGATGGCGACCTGATGCAAAAACCCATCGTACCCGCTCGGCGGCTCGCCGCAAAGCAAATCCGGCAACAGAATCCGAGTCGTGTCGCCGCTGAGCGTCCGGGGCTGTCCGTTGAGGCGGTATTGTGATGATCGCGGTAGGGGGGGTATATTGGAGAACTGGAGATGGACCGTCCGGGGGAGACATGGAGGTTCGCGTGGCTGAACGGATTCAGCGCGGTCGCAGAAGGAGCATGGCGACAGTGGCGGCGGAACCATTGGAGCGCCGGCGATTGCTGGCGGCGGGGGGGGTAAGTTTCCTCGCGGCGCCCGAATACCCGACGGGCCTGAATCCCAGTTCACTCGTCGTGGGAGACCTGAACGGAGATGGCAAGCCGGACCTGGCAGCGGCGAACCGGGGCGGAAACACGCTAAGCACGCTCATCAATCGGGGCGGCGGGGCCTTTGCCGAGAAGGTGGACTGGGCGACGGGCAAAGAACCCTGGTCCGTCGCGATCGGAGATTTCAACGGTGATGGGCGGACGGATCTGGTAACGGCCGACTATGGCGCGGATACCGTGAGCGTGCTCCTGAACGATGGAAACGGGACATCTGCGACACGGGTTAGCTATGGCACGGGAAGCCGGCCTTTCTCAGTGGCGGTGGGTGACCTAAACGGAGATGGAAAGGCGGACCTGGCCGTTGCAAACTCAGGCGGGGGAACCCTGACTGTGTTGCTGAACGCCGGCGACGGGTCGTTTCCGACGAGGGCGGACTACGCGGCGGGAAGCTATCCGCGATCGGTCGTGGCGCAGGATCTGAACGGGGATGGAAAGGTGGACCTGGCGGTTGCGAATGTGGGCACCTTCCCAAACTACGCGGACAGCGGGGTCAGCGTATTGCTGAACAAGGGGGACGGGACATTCTCGGCGCGAGTCGCCTATGCAACGGGCGGGGGGTCGATCTCGTTGACGTCCGGCGACTTGAACGGAGACGCAAAGGCTGACCTGGTCGTTGCGAACTACAACCTGCATACGATCAGCGTGTTCATGAACAAGGGCAGCGGGGCGTTCGCGCCGCCGGTGGATTATGCCACGGGCGTGAATCCGCGATCGGTGGTCACAGGATTATTTGATGAGGATGCAACTCTGGATATTGCGGTAGCCAATTATGGAAGCGATCGCGTTAGCGTCTTCACGAACAATGGGGGCGGCATTCTCTCTCGGGCGGCGGACTATGGGGCGGGCGCGTGGCCCGTGGCCTTGGCGAGCGGGGATCTGAGCGGGGACGGGAAAGCTGATCTGGCGGTGGCCACAGCCGACAACACGGTCGGGGTTCTGCTCAACATCGGCGCGGGAGCCTTCGCGGCAAGGGCGGACGGCGCTACCGGAAGCGATCCGCGATCAGTCATTGCCGCAGACCTCAATGGCGACGCAAAACCGGACCTGGTGGTCGCCAACCGCGGAGTATTCGGCGGTGGTGATGGCAGCAGCGCGAGTGTCATGCTCAACCTCGGTGCCGGCGTCTTCGGAAGCAGAGTCGACTATCCCACAGGCGCGGAATCCAGAGCAGTCACGACGGCGGACATTGACGGCGACGGAGACCTCGATCTGGCGGTGCTGAACACCGCGGCACGGACGGTCACCGTCCTGATGGGAACCGGCGACGGCGCCTTCCTGCCCGGCGTTGACTACGAAACCGGCGCGAGCGATCCGGTGTCGCTGGCGGCGGGCGATTTCAACGGGGACGGGAGGGTGGATCTGGCCCTGGCGGACGATGCGGGCGGAATGGTGCACGTCCTGATGAATGAAGGACCAGGTGTTTTCGGCATGGGTACCGCCTATCCAGCCGGACATCATCCATCGGCAGTGGCGGTGGGGGACTTCAATGGCGACGGCAAAGCGGACCTGGCGGTGGCGAATCGCGGAAATCACCCGGGCGGCGCCGACAATCTCGTAACCGTCTTTCTCCGGAAGGGCAGTGGTTTTGTAAAAACGGATTACGCCACAGGGAGTTCGCCGATTGCGGTAGCGGTGAGCGATCTGAACGGCGACGCCAAGGCCGACCTCGTGGTGGCCAATTACGACAGCCACAGCGTCAGCGTCCTGCTGAACAAGGGAAACGGGTCGTTCTCAAATCGCACGGATTATCCGACCGGGACGTACCCGATGTCCGTCGCGGTTGGCGACTTCAATCTGGACGCGCGAATCGATCTGGCCGTGACGAATGGGAACAACGCCAAGGCAAGCGTCCTGCTGGCCCAGGCAAATGGGGCATTCGCGGTGGGGGGGGAATGTGGCACGGGGCGCAGTCCCGCATCGCTGGCAGCAGCCGATTTTGACGGCGACGGAAAGCTCGATCTTGCGGTTGCGACAGGCCGAGATGCCGTCAGCCTGCTCAGAAACAATACGCCGCCTGGGCCGCTGGTCGTCGAGAGCACCGGGTGGGTGTACGTCAAGGAAGTCGGAGCGTATTTGGACGTGTGGCACAATAGCGACGCTTCGGGCCTGCCGATGCAGAAGCTTGCAACTATGATGACTCGCCAAATCCTCGTTAAGGGGGCAACAGCGGGCGGAGGCCTGGTGTTGGATCAGACCGGGGGCCGTTTTGTCCCCGCCGATGGCGTCACCATCGACGCGAATGGCGCCCTCCAAAGGCTCGACGTGGTCGGCGGCGAGGCCTTCGCGTTGAGCGTGACAGGACGCGGTTCCGTAGCGGTTGGGAACGTCGCGGAACGCCTGCTCGTTCTCAACGGATTGACCATCGAGAGTGGGGGGGTACTCGATCTCCTGGATCGGACGCTCATCGTAAAGGGAGAATCCGTCGAACGCGTGTCGGCCTTGATCGCCGGCGGGACGATCATCTCCTCGCTCGCCCTGAATGATCCCAGCGGTTTCACAGGGGTCGGCGTGCGACTGAACCAGGCCGGCGATGTGATGGCCCGACGCACCTGGAATGGGGACGCGACACTCGACGGCGTTGTGAACGCGGATGACTTCTTCCTCATCGACGCGGGTTACATCACCCAGGCGGGCGGATGGTATAATGGAGACTTCAACTACGACGGCGTCGTGAATGCGGACGACTTCTTCTTGAGCGACTCCGCGTTCATCGGGCAGAGCGGTTTGTTGGGCATTCAGGATTTCGCAAACACACGGGTTCAGAAGCTGCACGTTGCCTATTCCGAACAGACCGTGCTGGCGACTCTGTTTCACAACGTCGGCATACTGCAATAGGACGGGATTCGTCGGCGAGGCTCGGACACATTTCGAGACGATTGAAAATGGTGAATTGAGTATCGACAATGGGCAGCAATGCAGATACCGCAGTTGGACATCCTCGCACTCGAACCTTTCTATGGAGGCGCGAGGAAGTCCATGCTGGAAACCATCCTGCGGTATAGCCGGCATCGCTGGACCATTCTGAAACTGCCGCCTCGCCGCATTGAGAGACGCCTGGCGGCTGCCGCCCACTGGTTCGGGGAGCAGATCTCGCGCCACTGGCTGGGACATGTGGATGTGCTGTTCTGTTCCGAAGCAATGAACCTCGCAGACCTGCTGCGGTTTGTCCCCGAACTCACCAACAAGCCATCCGTCGTCTATTTTCATGACAATCAGCTCCCCCCGATCGGCTCAACCCCGGACAACCCGCTGCAGGTAGTCAACATCGCAACGGCGGCCGCCGCCACCGAAGTGTGGTTCAACTCCCAGTATCACCGCCGAACTTTCCTGAGACGCGCCAAGGCGCTCGTGGAACAGTTGCCGGAGTTGTCCGGACACGACCCCGTCCCGGAACTTACCGATAAGGCAGCGTTCATGCCTCCCCCCGTGGATCAGACGTTGTCGCGCCAGATAGCCGAGGCACAAACGGTCGTCCGCGATCCCCGCGCGGTGTTTGTGGATACCCGGAACGCCAACACCCAATTGCTCAACGAAGCGCTATCGATGCTCAATCGGCGGGAAAAATACAACCTGATCACCGTCGGCCCCGTCGAGGGCTTGACCGACGATTTGCCTCGGCGCACGATCGCCGAAGACGATGACGAAGGCCAAATCCGCGCCCTGCACGAGGCATTCATCATCGTCTCCGGCCGGCCTTACGCCAATTACGATCACCACGCCGTCCGCGGACTCCTCTTGGGCTGTTGGCCCATCTTCCCCAACGCCGCATGTTATCCCGAACTGCTGCCCAGTTCGCTCCACCCCCTCTGTCTCTATGACACCGCCGACGTCGACCGCCTCGTCACGCAACTCCAGAATTCGTGGTGGATCGAACACCCCGCCAAGTACAAGGACGAACTGTTCGCCATTCTCACGCGATACGATGCGGCGGCGGCATGCCAAGCCATGGATGACCGTCTGGAACAATTGGCGATCGCGTATACCGTCCGATGATCGCCCTTTCCCGGCGCCTTGATCAGCGGGGAACGCGACCCACAAGAGCAATCTCCATGGCTGAACGCCTCCTCCCCAGTTACACTGCCCATAACCATGCGATCACGGAAACCGTCACCAAATGTCCTCGTTCTCCTATTCGCCCTTGCCGCGATCTTCCTGCCGGGATGCGCCCCCGCTCAACCTCCGGCGCCGATGGCCGCTCAACAACTGCAATGGACCACGCCGTTCTTCTTCGTGACCCTCACCGATCCCCAACTGGGCTTCTTCACCGAAAACAACGACATGGCAAAAGAGACGGAACTGCTCACCAAGGCCATCGCCGCCGTGAATCGCCTGAAGCCGGCGTTTGTCGTCGTCACCGGCGACCTCATTCATAAACCCGCCGACAAGGCCCAGACGACCGAATTCCTCCGCATAGTAGGGGGGTTGAATCCTGCCATTCCGATCCATTTTCTGCCGGGCAACCACGACCTGGAAAATGTCCCGACGCCCCACACCATCGACTATTATCGCAAGCACTTCGGCCCGGATTACTACTCTTTTGATTTCCGCGGCTGCCATTTCATCGCGCTCAACACGACCCTCCTTCACTCGCCTGCCAAGGCCAGCCTCCACGAGGCCGAGCAATGGGTCTGGCTCAAAAACGACCTCGAGCAGTCCAGCAAAAACCATCCGAAACACACCATCCTGTTCCAACACCACCCCACCTATTTGAAGAACGGCGACGAGCCGAATGACTACCACACCATTCCCAACCCCCGCCGGGCCGAGTTGCTCCAGCTTTACCGCCAGCACAACGTCTCGGCCGTCTTTGCCGGGCATCTCCACCGCTGCAATGCGGCAACCCACCGCAACACGCAGATCTTCGCCGCAGGACCCGTCGGAAAGCCCCTGGGAAAAGACCCCTCGGGACTTACCATCGTCAAAGTGTACGCCGACCGCGTCGAGTACGAGTATTTCGGCCTGGACCAGGTGCCCGCAAAAGTCTCATTGGAATAACATCCCACGCGACATGATTGCCCGCATATACCCCCCCCCGCCTCGTCCGATAATCTATGTTATGTTAAGTTCGACCCCGCCGCGCCATGACACGCAAAATCCCCGTTCTACCGAGGAAAACGCGTGTGTGGGCCCTGGACGGTGCGATCGCCGAGGATAACCGCCGCCACAGTGCCGCCGAAACCCGAAGCGATCGCCAAACTGCGGCGGATCTGACGGTGGACCACTGAACGGCAGATCTGCACTCGCTCCGTTGGTACAGGACTGGTCGTCTGCACGCTCGGCGGGACGACCGAATGCCGATGCGCCAGGCAGTTCAGCGCAACCGCAACCAGGCCCGCCGCGCCAAGGCTGTGCCCGAGGGCGCCCTTGTGCGAAT
This sequence comes from uncultured Tepidisphaeraceae bacterium, assembly GCA_964451955.1. Classification (GTDB taxonomy): domain Bacteria; phylum Planctomycetota; class Phycisphaerae; order Tepidisphaerales; family Tepidisphaeraceae; genus JAPLNB01. Next base: position 5,922 of record CAYVKG010000004.1, on the reverse strand, counting down.
ACAGGATTGGCAACGGATCGGCCCTCGCGACGCTCGCTTCGATGGCCGCCAGTTCGATTTCGTCGTGGGCCGGCGTTCCCGTCCCATGCGCATGGATAAGGTCGATCGGTTGCTCCGCCATAACCTTCGCAAGCAGAAAACGAAGCGATCGGCCCTCCGCATCGGGCCTGATGATGTGCTCGCCGTCCGAAGCAATTCCATAGCCGTCAACAGGCACGCCAACGTTGCCGCCTCCGCCTGAAGATCGAGCCTCCAGGCATACCGCGGCGGCGCCCTCGCTCATGAGAAAACCTGTCCGGTAACGGTCAAATGGCCGGCACCCCGTCGCGGGTGATGCCAAAACCCCCAGGCGCGCGAAGCTGGCAAGGAAAAACGGATGCACCGACGATTCGGCGGCAACAACCAGCACCCGGTGTGCCTCGCCAGACCGCAGCATGAGCATCGCGCGTATGAACGCCAGGATTCCCGTGGCGCAGGCGGCACTGACCGTCAGTCGATTGACGGCGGGGGCCCCTAGGCACTCCGCCAGCTCGGCGGCAAGTTGCCCGATTCCGGCCGGATCAAGCCCCCCTACTACATATGGAGCAACGGCAATGGGTGATGCCGCCAACCAGTCGCTGATCGGGCCTTTGCTCGTCCCGACAACCAGGGCCGTGCCGGCATCCGTAAGAACATCGGCAGGCCATTCGGCGTCGGCGATCGCTTCCCGGGCGGCACGCAACGCGATACGGAGTATACGGGACCTGTCATCGGGGTCGGCCGTCGGGACCAAAGAGTGATCGCGGACAAAATCGCCTTTCAGCAGCGAATGCCAGGTTTGCGGAGCGCTCAGTCCCAGCGGCGTTGCCATGCCCAGGCCCGTGATGACGGGGCTCTGAAGGCAACTCGATTGGTTGGGCTGATCTGGCATACCGGGGCAACGGCTCACTCGCGCGAACTCGGGGCGACATCCCCTTGATCCCCCCCTCCGCAATGGCCGGACTCGAGACCGAGGTCACGCACCATCTGCTGGTCCGTTTCTGCCGTTCGGCCAACAGTGGAAAGGTAGTTGCCGATGATGGCGCTGCTGGCGCCGGCGTAGAACATCCAGCTCTGAAGGTCACGAAGGCAGATTTCCCGGCCGCCGGCGACTTTCAATTCCTTGTCATGGAGTATGAACCGGGAAATCGAAATGATCTTCAGGCATTCCATCGGGGACAGCGTCCGCAGATCCTGCAGCGGCGTCCCAGGGATCGGATTCAGAAAATTGATGGGAACCACGTCGACTCCAAGGTCGCGAAGCGCGAACAGCATGTCCAAACGGTCCGTCCAGGTTTCCCCCATGCCGAAGATCCCCCCGCTGCAGACCTCCAGCCCCGCGGCCTTGGCGATTCGAATGGTGTTCACGCGGTCCCCGTACGAGTGCGTCGAGACGATCTGGGGATAGAACCGCTCGGAGGTCTCAAGATTGTGGTTCACCCGTCGAATGCCACACTCGTGCAGATAGCGGGCAGTCTGCGGTGTGAGTTGTCCGAGGTCGGCGCAGAGACTGGTCTTGCCGTCGGCGGCGAGGCGTCTGATGACGGGGCCGAGCCAGTTTTCGAGCTCCTCTCGACTGGGACCGCGACCGCTGTTGACAATCCCGAAATGGTGGGCGCCGACCTGCGCGGCCTGGGTGGCACGATCAACGATCTGTTCCTGCGTCATCGTGGTCTGCCCCCCCACCGCCGTCTTGTACCGGCTCGACTGGGAGCAGAATTTGCAGTCTTCCGTGCATCCACCCAGTTTCGCGGGAATGATGGCGCAGAACCGAACCTGCCGACCCACAAACGTCGTGCGAATCCTGTTCGCCCAATAGAACAGATCGTAAAGGTCGTCGCCGACAAGCTCGCAAAGAAAACCGGCGTCGGCTCGGTCTATGGGATTCCCATCCAGTACTTGGTGACCCAGTTGGGCAATGCGCTGGTGCAACGTCGCTCCGGTAAGGACAAAAAAGGATGGGTGGTGATTCAGAGCCGGGGCTTCCGAATCAGCACCCATGATTGCAGGGCGGCAAACGGGATCATCTGCCCATGAACACGTCGGCAAGCGGCCGGACCGCTCGCAGAGTGATCGATCGCGTCTGGTTGTCGTGCGCAAAGAAACCCACGACGCCGATGCGGGTATCGACGATGTACAGGCAGTCCCCCCCGCCGCTGCCAAACTTGTGCGTGCCGACAAGGTAGTCGCCCTGTTTGAGCGAAACGACCTCTCCGGTGGCGGGTTTCGGGATGAAGATGATCGCGAGCAGGAGCAGCACCGCGGTGGTCGCGAGTATTCGAATTGCCGTCTTCTGAGCTTTCATAAGTCACCTTGAACTTCAAAACGGGGTCTGGCGCTCCACACTGAGCCAGGATCGCCGTTACCGGCCTCCGCCCAGCAGTCGAGCCACATCAATCGGCTGGGTCACGTTCAGGGCACGTTGGTTCTGGTCGTAGTAGATCGCGCCGAGGATGCCGTTCTGCGTATCCAGCAAAAACATCACGCCGTTCGCGACGCCCGGCATATCGGTCGGGATCATGATGAGGTCGCCGCGAGCGCGCGGCTGTGCGCGGGCCGTGGGCTCCCCGCCGATCTTGAACATCAGCACGATCACCAGGACGGCATTGAGGAAAGCCAATGCCCAGATTGTTTTTGAACGCTTCATAATGGCACCTCGAATGTTGATTGCGGGACGATGGTACGGGTCGGAATCAATCCAGGTGAGATCGCTTCGCATCCTTGAATAGAACGGCAATGCAGATGGCGGCAAGCAGGATAAAAACGCCCCACATCAGCGTCATGGAGGCGTCAGGGACGATGACCTTCTTCTCGTAGCCGATCAGTTGAGCCGGGAGTTTCACGTCTTCTTCCTGAGCCAGAGCAAACGCAGGCCCGTAAAACAGAGCGGCGACGGCAGCGACGAGTCGGATGGTGCGATATCTCATGCACAACATCATAACCAGTCTTCGATCGGGCGGGCAAGTGATTTGAAATGCGCCTGCGGCAGTGCAACCGTCTTCCACTTCACCGAACGCCGTCGCATGTGCTCCTGGTATTCGGCCAGATTCACGCCCAGCACCAGGTACCAACGGTCTCGATAAACGAACATGCCGGGACCAGGCGTCAGCGGCGGATCAATCCAATAAACAAAAATGAAAACGGCCGTGAACCCGTTACCGAAAACCTGTTGCCACTGGAGCAGGTCCGAAACGTCCTGTTCCGTGGTCCAGTTCTGAAGCGACGAAGTCTTCACCTTGCCCTTGGCCTGCCGCCCCTTGACATCCACGAGGAGATTGGGCCCCTCACGGTTGTAGACCACGAAATCGAACGACTTGAGCCTCGCATTGCAGAACAACGCCTTCTTCGCTTCATCAACCGCAACATAAGGAATCGCGTGTTCACGGAGGTACGCCTCAAACGCCGCCTCGTAGTGCACCATTCGGTCTGCCATGACAAACCCCCGGCATCATCGGACGAACCGACATACAGCCAACCCCCTTACCCGCCGCTCCCCGAGTGTCAGGCATTCTACCGCATTGCGGAATGGGAGTCGAGGGCTCAGAATGAATCGGATGCGCATCATCGCAGGCGAATTTCGCGGTCGAAAGTTGCTGCCCCCGGAAGGAATGGCGACGCGCCCCATCACGGATCGCGTGAAACAGTCCCTGTTTGACATTCTGACCCCCCTCCTGCCGGGCGCGGTGGTCTATGACTGCTTTGCCGGAACCGGATCAATGGGCCTGGAGTGTCTCAGCCGGCAAAGCCACGCGGTGACCTTTTTTGAGAGCGACCGGTCGGCTTTAGCGCGATTGAGAAAAAACATCGAGGTGCTCGCGGTCCACGACCGCTCACGCGTCGTGGGAATCGACCTGTTTCGTTATTTTGCTGACATGACGGAGTACCCTGCGGCAAGCGGACCGGCCACGCTCGTGTTTCTCGACCCCCCCTACCCCTTTGTAACAGACCGCTCCCAGTCCCTCAGGGAACTGGCACACAACCTGGCAAATCACCACCTCGCGCCCGGCGCGATGGTGGTGTTTCGGCACGATTCCACAATGAACCTGGAATTGCCCCCCCTGCTACGCCACGAGTCCCGTCGGTATGGATCCATGACGCTTGACTTCCTCAAGACGCCGCACCAGGCCGCCGGATCACGTCATTGAACCGATTCCCCGTCGGCATTCTCGCCGGGAACGGCCCGGTCCATTCCGAGCAGGCGAGTCGCGTCCTCCACGGGAAGTCCCTCCACGCTGCGCAGCTTTCGCTCAACCGCTCGCGACCGAGTGGCCGCGCTCTCAACGGTGTTGCTCGCCTCGGCCAGCTTCTTGCCGACCTTCTCCAGAACTTCGCCGAACTTCGCGAACTCGGTCTTCACGGCGCCGAGAACCTGCCACACCTCGCTCGATCGCTTCTCAATGGCAAGTGTTCGGAAGCCCATCTGGAGGCTGCTCAGAACGGCTGCGAGCGTGGTCGGCCCGGTGATCAGAATCCGGTGTTCGCGCATGATGCCGTCGCATAGGCCCGGTCTTCGCAGTGCCTCGGCATAGAGTCCCTCGATCGGAAAGAACAGAATCGCAAAATCCGTGGTGTGAGGGGGATTGATGTACTTCTCCTTGATCGTCCTTGCTTCGTTCCAAATCCGCCCTTCCAGCGCCAGCGACGCCTCCTCGACGGCGGCGGCGTCTCCCTTCTCCTGCGCGTCGATGAGCCGATGAAAGTCCTCCTGCGGAAACTTCGCATCGATCGGAAGCCATACCGGTCTCCCCGACCCGTCGCGCCCGGGGAGCTTCACCGCAAACTCCACACGCTCTGCCGAAAGCGGATTCGGTGCGACGTTGGCGCCATATTGGTCCGCCGTCAGCATCTGCTCCAGCAGGTTCCCAAGTTGTGTTTCGCCGAAAGTCCCCCGGGTCTTTATGTTCGTCAGCACCTTCTTCAGGTCGCCCACCCCTGTGGCCAGCGTCTTCATCTCCCCCAGTCCCTGCGAAACGATGTCAAGACGCTCCGACACGATCTTGAACGACTCGCCGAGCCGCTGCTCGAGTGTCGCATGCAATTTCTCGTCGACCGTCGCACGCATCTGCTCGAGCTTCAGCGAATTGTCCGCCTGAAGCGCCGACAGCTTCGATTCGACCGTCACGCGGAGTTGCTCCAGCCTCTGTTCGTTCGACGCGGTAAGGGAATTGAGACTGGCGGCAAACGCATCCAGCTGATTCTTCTGGAGCGTGGCGATTTCAGTCATGCGCGCCAGGAGCGAATCCCCCAAACCCTTGATCGACTTGCCCAGTTCCTCGCGACTGGCAGCGTGGTTAACGCCGGCGTCGGCGGCAAGCTGGCCCAGGCGGCGCTCCACCGTCTCTCGAACGGCCTCCAGCTTGTTGGCGATGGACTCCGTCAGCGAAGCAAGGTTCCCCGAAAACGTGTCGAGCTGGTTCTTCTGCAGCGTCGCAATGTCGGTCATCCGCGTCAGAACCGAATCCAGGAAATCCCTCGAGCCCCTCGCCAGTTCCTCTCGCAAAGCGCGGGCGGCGGCGGCGCTCTCCTCCCGCGCGCGGGCTAAGTCGTCCCGCAGCGACCGCTCAGCCCGATCGATTACGCCCTCCAACTCCTCCCGAACCGACTGCGACTTCCGGAGAATCAGCACCACCAGCATCGCCGAGTTGATGGCGGCCAGCACTACCGCAAACACCGCGAGGATATCGCTCATGGCCCGCCTCTTTCCGAAATCCCAACAGTTCCCGAACAGCGCACGCTAAACTACGCCACCCCCCCCAACACCGTCAACCCGATAGACGCCTGCTCCCCTGCCTCGCTTTCCCCAACCGACCGACAGAAGTCACCCATACGCCCCCCCCCCCCCCCCCCCCCCCAACCCACCCGCAACCCCCGGCGCCGCCCGGTCGGCCAGCACCCCCCCCGGGG
>CAYVKG010000003.1:18749-104888 GCA_964451955.1 uncultured Tepidisphaeraceae bacterium | reverse complement strand
AGGCGCAAGATACTGTAATATCGCCGCCGCCGGAACAAAAGCGATTGCCCTGGTGCTGGGAAGGGTATTGGGTGCGTATGGCTTGTCAGGATGGTGGTTCCTGATACAATTTTTCAGGTGATAGCGACTTGCAGTCGCCGGCAGCGGATGGCGAGGGGAGCCGCGGCAAGCGATTGCGGGGCGAGAACCGAAGGCCGAGTACCCAAGTGGACTAAGGGGACGGATTGCAAATCCGTTATTCATCGGTTCGAATCCGATCTCGGCCTTTTTTGAAGTGTGATTCAAGGCAATGTAGGGGGATTTTGTGGTGAGGCAAGGCGGAGGAGGGGGTTGTGGTTGGGGTTGGGGTCTGGACACTGATTCTGAGGGCGGATTAGGATGGGGCGATGATTAAGGGCAGAGTCTTTGTCTGTTTGAGTGGGATTTTGGGGCGATTATTGGTGATGGGGTTGGTGGTGGGTGGTGTGGAGGGGGTGGCGATGGGGCAGGCGTCGACGCAGGGGTCGAAGGAGGGTGTTGGGGAGTCGGCGGGGCAGATCCTGGAGATGACGAAGGTTCACACGGTCCATTTGGTGTTCAGTGCGGAGGAGTGGCGGGGGATGGAGCCGAAGAGCACGAATCGGTTTGCATTTGCGCCTCCGGCGGCGGACTTTGGTCCGGGCACGTTTACGGCGCCGGTATTCGTGGCAGCGGGAGACAAGGACCGAGACGGGAGGCTATCGCGGGTGGAGTTTGGGGATCTGGCGGAGAAGTGGTTTACGGAGTGGGACAGGAAGAAGTCGGGGAAGCTGACGGTGGAGGAGGTTGGCCGGGGGGTTAACGGGACGTTTGCCGTGAGTGGTGGGGGCGTAGCGGCGGTGAGGATTGAGCAGCCGCGTCATCCGGGGCTGATGCTTCAGGGGCGAGAGGGTCGGCGGAACGGTCTGGCGTCGGCGATGGGTTTGGAATTTGAGTATGTTCACGCGGACGTGGATTTTGACGGGAGGATTTTTCGGAACGTGGGTGTTCGGTACAAGGGGAACGGGACGTGGGTGGAGTCGACGGGTTCGATCAAGCGGTCGATGAAGATACAGTTCAATCGGTTTACGAAGGGTCAGAAGCTGGCGGGGCTATCGACGGTGAATCTTCATTGTTGTGTGACGGACGCGTCGTTCATGAATGAGGTGATGTCGCACCGGTTATTTCGGGACGCGTTGGTGCCGGCGTGTCGGACGGCGTATGCGCGGGTGTACGTGACGGTACCCGGGAAGTACGAGCGGAAGTATTTTGGATTGTATTCATTGGTGGAGAACATCGACGAGGATTTTGTGAAGGAGGCGTTTGGTACGAAGGGGGGAGCTCTGTTCAAGCCTGTGACGCCGTATCCGTTTACGGACATGGGACCGTTGTTTGTGGCCTATGAGCAGACGTACGATCCGAAGATGCCGTTGTCTGTTGGGGAGAAGCAGCGATTGATTGACCTATGCCGGCTGGTATCGCAAGCGGAGGACCGGGAGTTCGCGGCGAAGCTGCCGGAGTTTGTGGACCTTGAGAATTTTTCGCGTTTCATGGCGATTGAGGTTTATTTATCGACACTGGATTCGATTCTGTCGATCGGGCAGAATTACTATGTTTATCTTCATCCGGGGACCAAGAAGTTTCACTTCATGGGGTGGGACCTGGATCACTCGTTTGGTCAGTTTCCGATGATCGGATCGCAGCAGCAGCGGGAGCAGTTGAGCATTCACCACCCGTGGCGAGGGGACATTCGTTTTTTGGAGCGAGTTTTCAAGGTTGAGCAGTTCAAGTCGATGTATTTGGCGCGTCTGGAGGAGTTTTCGAGGACGCTATTCAAGCCGGAGCGGTTTGCGGAGCAGGTGGACGCGATTGCGGCGGCGATCAGGCCGGCGGTGAAAGAGGAATCGGAGGTGAAGCTGACGCGTTTGAATCGTGTGGCGGCGGGTCAGAGGGCGGATGGTCCTGGGGCATTTGAGGCTTTTTTTGGAAGAGGGCGAGGCGCGCTGGTGCAGTCGCCGGCGCCGATCAAGCCATTTACGGTAGCTCGGACGCAATCGATCATGGATCAACTTTCGGGCAAGTCGGCGGGTCTGAGGTTGCCTGAAGGTGGATTTGGCGCTGCGCCTGCGCCAGCGGCGGCGGGCGGGAGTGGGCCGGTTCGTGGTGGTGGCGGGGATGTGGCGGTTGGTCCCGGGGGTTTTGGCGGGCGCGGGGGTCCGGGGCCGGGGCCGGGGAATTTGGATTCTGCTGATTTTGGCCCGGGCGTGTTTCTGGGACCGGCGTTGGTAAGGGCGTTTGACGCGAACAAGGACGGGAGCCTGTCGAGGGAGGAGTTGGTTGCGGGCTTTGGGAATTGGTTTACGGCATGGAACACGGATGGGTCGGGTCGATTGACGGAGCAGCAGATTCGGGCGGGTCTGAATCAGGTGATGGGGCCTGCTGGTCCGGGTTCATGGGGACCGCCGACGGCGCCATTGAATCCGCGTGGGCCGGCGCCGATGAGGCCATAGGGTTTGAGAGGGTGATCAGATTTTTGTGTTGGGGGGCGTGTTTGGCGTGGTGGCGTCTTTTTTGCCATAGGTTCTGGCGCGGGGCTGGATGAGGCTTGTATCGACGGGGGCGTAGGTGATGGAAGGCTGATTATTGTTGGTGTCGAAGGTTGCGATGGAAGCCTTGAGGAAGTTGGCGTCGTCGCGATCGGGGAAGGCGGGTTTGAAATGTGCTCCGCGGGACTCATTTCGGAGGAGGGCGGCGTGGAGGATGGTTTCGGCGAGGACGATCATATCGCGGAGGGCGCGTGTGAATGAGAGATTCTGGTTGGACCACATGAGGGTGTCGGAGAGTTTGACATTTCCGTATCGGTGTTTCCATTCCTGGCATTTGGCGAGAGTGGCCTGGAGTTTGTCATTATGTCTGACGACGGTGCAGGTGTCGGTCATGGTTTTGCCGATTTCCTGCCAGAGGAGGTAGGGGTTTTCGGTTCCCTGGTTGGCGAGGAGCCGATTCTGTCGATCGGTTTCCTGTTTAACGGTGGCGTCGTAGCTAGCCTGGGGGACATCGGCGGCTGGTTGTTGGTTATTGTCGCAGAAGTTTTTGACACATGTGGCGCCGAAGAGGCCATCGAAGATACAGGAGAGGAGGGAGTTAGCGCCGAGGCGGTTGGCGCCGTGATAGGCGAAGCTGGCCTCGCCCATGGCATAGAGGCCGTTGATGCTGGTCATCATGTTGGTTGGTTCGCCGGGTTTTAGTCCGCCGGTTTTTTCATCTTTTTTGAACCCGGCCCATAGACCGCCCATGGAGTAGTGGACGGCGGGGAAGATTTTCATGGGTTGATCGAGGGGATCGGTTCCGACGAATTTCTCGTAGATTTCGAGGATCCCTTCGAGTTTGCCGAGGACTTTTTCGCGTCCGATCTGTTTGACGATGTCGCGGAGGTCGAGGTAGACCATATTTCCCCCGCCGACGCCGAGGCCTTCCTGGCAGACCTGGAAGATTTCGCGGGTGGCGATGTCGCGTGGGACGAGGTTACCGTACTTGGGGTAGCGTTCTTCGAGGAAGTAGTAGCGTTCGTTTTCGGGGATGTCGTTGGGTGGTCGGGAGTCGTGGGGTTTTCGGGGCACCCAGACGCGTCCCCCTTCGCCGCGGGCGGATTCGCTGATGAGTCTGCACTTGTCTTCGCCGGGGATGGCGGTGGGATGGACTTGAATGAACTCGGGATTGGCATATTTGGCGCCGGCCTGGAAGCACCTGGAGGCAGCGCCGCCGGTGCAGATGACGCTCATGGTGCTTTTGCCGAAGACCAGGCCATTACCGCCGGTGGCGATGACGACGGCATCGGCGCGGAAGGCGTGGATTTGCATGGATCGCATGTTTTGGGCGACGATGCCTGCGCATTGTCCTTGATGGAGGACAGGCCAGAGGAATTCCCAGAACTCGAATTTGTGGATGAGTCCTTCGGCTTCCCATCGTCGGGTCTGTTCGTCGAGGGCGTAGAGCAACTGCTGGCCGGTGGTGGCGCCAGCGAAGAAGGTTCGTTTGAAGAGGGACCCGCCGAAGAGTCGGAGGGCGCGTTGGCCTTCGGGGGTTCGGTTGAAGGGGACGCCCATGCGGTCGAGGAGGTCGATGATTTTGGGGGCCCAGTTGCACATTTCGAGGACCGGGGGCTGGTCGGCGAGGAAGTCGCCGCCGAGTACGGTTTCGTCGAAGTGCATCCACTCGCTGTACCCTTGTTGTCTGGCGATTTCGTTGCAGGCGTTGATGCCGCCCTGGGCACAGACGCTATGACTGCGTTTGACGGGGACCATGGAGAAGAGGTCGACGGGCACGCCTTCCTCGGCGAGTTTGATGGAGCAGGCCAGACCCGCCAGACCGCCGCCGACGACAATGACTCGTTTATTGCTGGTCATATTTGATTCCAGGAAGAGACCGGAGAAAGGGACTGAAGACTTACGCCAGGGGTTTTCCGAGCAACGCTCGTTTATGGAGGAGGTGTTGGAGATGGTGATCGACGTGGGTGTTAACGGATTCGATGGACTGTGCGAGGCGGATTTGGCCTCGCTGGTTGTGGGTGCCGATGCGTTGGAAGGCGTCATTAGGGAGTTGGCGGAGGACGATGGCGAATTGACGGCGGTTGAGTTCGAAGATGGTTAGCGCGTCGTCGATGGACTGTTGTTCGTAGAAGAGGTTTGCGGCGAATTTCGCCTCGTCGTAGCCGATGAGAGTGGGGTTTTCCTCGGCGATGATGCGTTTAGCGCGATCGGTCCAGATGAGATCGCTGTCCATGAGGTGGATGACGATCTGGTGGATGGACCAGGTTCCGGGGACGGGGCGTGCGGCGAGGTCGTGGGGGGTGAGACCGGCGAGGGCGTGGCGTAGGGTCGGCGGCGTCATTTCGTAGCGATCGAGGATATTGGGATTCATGATCATAGTCGTTGTGCGAGAGCTGCAAGGATCGCGGTGAGTCCGGCGGCGAACGTGACGATGAACAGGCCGAGGCAGACAAGGCCCCATCGTTTTTGTGATGCTGCACTGACCGTGAGGCCCCAGGTGATGGCGGCGGTCCAGAATCCATTGGCGAGATGGAAACAGGCGGCGAGGATTCCGAGTGGATAGACGACGTAGGCGATGAACGCAAAGGCCTGCAGATGTCGGGAGGCGGTACGGAGGGCATCGCGGGTGTCGAAAGCGAGGGTGGCGCCGAAGAGTTTGTACTTGAGGGCAAGGACGTGGAAGAGGATGAAGAAGAAGACGATGGCTGCGCTGATGCGTTGGAGCAGGTAGAGCCAGTTTCTGGCGAAGGGGTAGTTGACGACGTTTGGTTGGCCGGTGAGGGTGATCCAGATGCCATAGATGGCGTGGAAGAGCAAGGGGAGGAAGATGAGTGCCCACTCGAGAGCCGGGAGGAAGGGCAGATCGTGTATTTTGTTGACCTGGACCTGGTAGATGTCTCCCTGGAGGATGGTGGCGTTTACGAGAAGATGGATGAGCAGATATCCCCCGAAGAGGATGCCGGTGAGGGAATGGAGACGTCGCAGGAGGAAATGATACCTCCCGCCGAGGGCCATCACGGCCTGATCAGACGCGGTTGCTGTGGACACAGTGTTCCTTTCGAAGAAGGCCGGAATGCTGGATTATAGACCGATCCGCATTGGCGGCCAGAGGGCCATTGGAGTCGGCATCAAGGGGGGCACGGCCGCTCGACCGGTTGGGTCGGGGTTGCGTGTCCTGGGCAAGATGATCGCCGAGGGATGGGGGTTGGTCCTTTTGTGTTGGGGCGTGTGGGGTTGAATGGTTTGGGGCGGGGCGGGGGTGGTGGGGGGGGATGTTGGAGGGGAGAAGCGAGCTGGGCGGGAGGTGAAGGGATTCAGAGAGGCAGGCTATCGGGGGAGAGGATAGAGTTTGAGATGGTGTTGGGGTGCAAGTCGTTGAGTGGGAGGGCGTGGTCGGCGAAGAAGGGTCCGACGCGTGTTCGGCGGAGGCGTATCAGGTACGCGCCTACGTTGAGGGCTTGGCCGATGTCTCGGGCGAGGGCGCGCACATAGGTTCCTCGTCCGCAGTCGATTTTGAGATCAAGGCAAGGCCAGTTGTAGGCGGATATTTGGATGTGGTAGACGGTGACCATGCGTGAGGGGAGTTCGACGGGCAGGCCTTGCCTGGCGAGCGAGTAGGCGGTTTTGCCTTGGACTTTGATCGCGCTGAATGCGGGGGGTTTTTGCTGGATGTGGCCGACGAAGCGTGGCAGGAGGTTCTCGATGGTATGTCTGGGGGGTGGGAGGGCTCCCGGGGTGGGGATTTCGCTGCTTTCGGGATCCAGGGTGGTGGTGGTGGCTCCGAGTTTGACGGTAGCCAGGTATTGTTTTGGCTGGGACATAAGTTGTTCGGCGAGTTTGGTGGCGCGGCCGAGGAGGATGACGAGGACGCCGGTGGCGAAGGGGTCGAGGGTACCGGCATGGCCGACCTTGACAGTGCGGGGCAGGCACCGCTTGACTTTGGTGACGACGGCGGCGGATGAGAGACCGGCGGGCTTGTCGATATTGAGCAGACCATCCATAGGCAGAGATTGTAGATGGGGGCTGGGAATCGCCCAAGGCGATGAGGTGGTGGGAATGCGGATGACGGCACATGGGGGAAGGGGGAAGTGAGCTGGACATTTTGGGGATTTGCACGAGGATGCTGGGCGATGTCGGATTCAGAGACGAGTCCCCCCCCACCGCCGGACTGCGAGGCGGAGGTTGCGTTGTCGCGTTCGGCCGGACGGGTTCGGATGATGGCAGCGGGGATTCTGGGGTTTTGTTGTCTGCTGTGGGGATTGAGTTTTCCGGTGATGCAGTTCGCGTCGGCGTCGTTGGAGCGGGCGGTGCAAGCGGAGGGTTCGCCCGTTGGGATTCGGTTTACGCTGGCGATGCAGGCGACGTTTAATGGGTGGCGATTTGGATTGGCGGCGGCGTTGTATTGGGTTTTAACGCGAGCTCGTCAGCGAGGGTATCGGGCGGTGGATTGGCAAGCCGGGGTGACGATAGGGCTTTTCTGCGGTCTTGGGATGTTTCTGCAGTTGACGGGATTGCGATACACGTTGCCGTCGGTATCGGGATTTTTGACGGCGTTGGTGGTGGTGTTCGCTCCGTTGGCGCAGGCGGTGATTTTTCGGAAGGCTGTGACATTGCGCGTGTGGTTTGCGGTGGGTGTGGCGGTGGTGGGGATGTCGATCCTGGCGCAGGCGAACCCTGGGGCCCGAGCGGAGAACACGCTAGCGGTGAGGCCGCCGTTGCCGTATCTGGGGGAAGTGTTGACGGTGGTATCGGCGGTACTTTTCACGGGTCACATTTTGTCGGTGGATCGGTTTGGCGGGGCTGCGGACACGGCGCGGATGACGGTGGTAATGCTGGCGGGGGTGGCGGTTGTGAACACGGGGCTTGCGTTGGGGCTGGGGGGGCACGGGGTCTATCGGTTGTCGATCGTGCAGTCGTTGGTGAGGGATCCGGTATTTCTGGGGTCGATCGGAAGCCTGATCGTATTTTGCACGGTGACGGCGATGCATCTGATGAATCGTTACCAGCCGTTGGTGTCGGCGGCGGTTGCGAGCGTGATTTATTGTCTTGAGCCGGTGTTTGCGACGCTGTGGTCGGTGGGTTTTCGGACGGACTCGCTGACGATGGTGACGATAGCGGGGGGTGTGGTGATCATTGGGGCGGTATTGATAGTCGCGCGGCCCGGGGGCGGGTGAGGGGGCGGTCGGGTTAGCGGGTTTCGGGGTTTTCGGGGAGTTGGGCGTCTTTTCGGAGGACGATAGCGCCGGTGGGGCAAGCGGCGGCGCACTCTTCGGCGACTTTTTGGAGGGCGTCGGTCATGGTGGCGTCAAAGGGGATGCCGACGCGGACGGTGAAGCCACGGCCGATGAAGGCAAGGCCGAGGGGTTCTTTTGCGCGTTCGGTGATTTGGACGCAGAGGCCGCAGGCGATGCATTTACCGGGTTCAAAGACGATTTGGGGGTGGGTTTGGACGCGTTCGAAGGGCTTGCGGTCGAGCGGGTATTTTTTGGGGCTGGCAGCGTAGGCAACGGAGTATTTTCGGAGGGAGCAGCCATCGAGTTTGGTGCAATCGCAGTGGAGGCAGCGATGGGATTCGGTGTTTGCCTGGAGCGGGGAGAAGGGGTGATAGAGTTGGACGGTTGTGCGGGCGGCGGGATGGGCGTGGGCGGTGAAGGCGGCGAGTTCGGTTTCGTTGAGGGTGCCGAGGCGGACGGTGAATGCGGGTCCCGGAGGGTTGACGGCGTGTCCGCGGAGGTAGAGATCGATCATGGTTGCGGCTTGTTTTCCTTCGGCGACGGCGCGGATGGTGTGTCGGAAGGGTGTGACGGCGGCGCCTGCGGCGAAGACGCCGTCCATGCCGGTCATCATGCTGCCGCGTTGAGCGCGGAGTCCCTTGTCCTGGAGTTCGGAGCCGAGGGCAGCGGCTTTGGCCTTATTGACTTCGCCGACGGCGAGGAGGACGGCGTCGTATTGTTGGCGTAGTTCGGTGACGGAGGCGTCGCGCCCGGCGGAGAAGTTTTGGCGGAATTGTGCGCCGAGTTTTCGGATGATGTTGATTTCGGCGTCGAGGACGTTGTGGGGGAGTTTGGCGGGGTCGACGGCGTAGCGGAGGTTACCGCCCGGGAGGGGATGCTCGTCGAAGAGGATGGGGTTGTGGCCTTGCTGGGCGAGGTAATAGGCGGCGGCCAGACCGGTGGGTCCGCTGCCGACGATGGCGACGGTTTTGGTGGTGTTAGGGCGGCAGGGAGGTAGATAGGGGTTGGGGGATTCGAGATCGACATCGGCGACATAGCGTTTGAGTTTGCAGATGGAGACGGGGCTGTCCATGGCGCCGCGGCGGCAGCCTTTTTCGCAGAGTTCGGGGCAGATTCGGCCGAGAATGGCGGGGAGGGCGATGGTTTGTTTGACGGTTACGAGGGCATCGTGGAGGCGGTTCTGCTGAATTTGGCGGATCATGAGGGGGATATTCATATGAGCGGGGCAGACATTGGTGCAGGGGGCGAGGCAATCGCCGGCGTGGTCTGCGAGGAGGAGTTCGAGGGCGGTGCGGCGTGCTTCTGTGACTTCGGGGGTTTCGGACTCGACGTTCATTCCGTCGAGGGCCCGTGTGGCGCAGGAGGGGACGAATCTGGGCGAGCCGTTGATTTTGACGACGCAGCAGAGGCAGGAGGTATTGGGGCGGCATCCGTCGCGTGAGCAGAGGGCGGGGATGTCAATGCCGAGGGTGCGTGCGGCATCGAGGACGGTTGAGCCGTCCGGGACGTTGACGTCTTGGCCATCAATGCGGATCTTGGGCATGGGGACCTTTCGGCTGGGGGATCAGGTGATCGTGATAGCGTTGACGGGGCAGGCGGTGCGGCAGGCATCGCATCGGGTGCATTTATTGAGATCGATTTCGTGGAGTTGATAGGGTCTCATTTCGATGGCGTCCGCGGGGCATTGCTGGGCGCACCTGGTGCACCCGATGCAGTTATCCTGGACGACGTATTTGATGAGGGCTTTGCACTTACGGGCGGGGCAGCGTCCCTTGAGATGTTCTTCATACTCGTGTCGGAAATATCGCAAGGTGGTGAGGACGGGGTTGGGCGCGGTCTGTCCCAATCCACAGATGCTGCCTTTTTTGACCTGTGCGGAGAGTTCTTCGAGTTTTTCGAGATCTCCGGCGCGGCCCTTTCCCTGGCAGAGTCGTTCGAGGATCCCGAGGAGGACTTTGGTGCCGATTCGGCAGAGGGAGCACTCGCCGCAGGATTCGGCCTGAGTGAACTGGAGGAAGTATCTGGCGATATCGACCATGCAATCGGCGTCGTCGAGGACGACCATTCCGCCGGAGCCCATGATTGCGCCGGCCTTGGCGAGGGATTCGAAATCGACGGGGAGGTCGGCCAATTCGGCGGGGACGCATCCGCCGGAGGGTCCGCCGATCTGGACGGCCTTGAATTTTCTGCCGTTGGCGACGCCTCCGCCGATTTCTTCGACGATTTGTCGGATGGAGATGCCCATGGGGACTTCGATGAGTCCGCCGCGTGCGATTTTTCCGGTAAGGGCGAAGACTTTGGTGCCTTTGCTTTTTTCGGTTCCGATGGCGGCGAAGGCTTGGGGGCCGTTGCGGACGATCCACGGGACCATGGCGTAGGTTTCGACGTTGTTGATGCAGGTAGGTTTTCCCCAGAGTCCGCATTGTGCGGGGAAAGGTGGTCGGATTCTGGGCATGCCGCGTTTTCCCTCGATGGAGGCGAGCAAGGCGGTTTCCTCGCCGCAGACGAAGGCACCCGCGCCTTCGATGACGCGGAGGTTCAGCGAGAATTGGCTGCCGAAGATATTCTGGCCGAGGAATCCGCGTTCGCGGCAATTGGCGATGGCGGCCCGGATGCGTTTGACGGCGAGGGGATACTCTGCGCGGACATAGAGCATGCCTTCGTGGGCGCCGACGGCCTTGGCGGCGATGATCATTCCTTCGAGTACGCGATAGGGGAAGGATTCGAGGATCATGCGATCCATGAAGGCGCCGGGGTCGCCTTCGTCGCCGTTGCAGATGACATATTTGAGGCTGCCGGGGGTATTGCGGGCCAATTCCCATTTTTGGCCGGTGGGGAAACCGGCGCCGCCTCTGCCGCGGAGGCCGGAATGTTTGACGAGTTCGACGAGGTCGAGATCGGGCTGATCGACGATCGCCTTTTTCGCGGCGGCGAAGCCGTCGTGGCGTAGGTACTCATCGAGATTGAGTGGTTCGAGGGTTCCGCATTCGGCAGTGGCGATGCGCATTTGGCGGCCGAGGAACTCGCACACGGGCCCGTCGCGGGTATCGAGGGCGAGTCGTTCGACGGGTTTGTGGTGTTCGTCGGCGATGAGGCGATCGAGGAGGGATGAGACGCCGGTCCTGACCTTTCGCCAGAGTCCGCGAGTTCGGACATGCCTGCGGACGATGGCGTCGGCCTCTTTGGCGGTGACCTTGGAGTAGAGGGAGATGGCGCGGCCGTGGCTGGTGACTTCGACCATAGGGGTCTGGTGGCACATACCGACGCAGCCGACCTGTTTGATGACGGCGGGGGCGCCTGTTCGCCGGACGGCGGCTTCGAGCGCCTGTTTCACCTGGTTGGCTCCGCCGGCGACGCAGCAGGATCCGCAGCCGACGCGGATTTCGGCGGCGTCGAGTTTTTGGGTCTGGTGGGTCTGGTCTTGTTGGGTTTCGTTCCCGGCCTGTTGGAGTTCGAGGAAATCCTCGATGGTTTCTCGAGCGGTGTCGGAGGAGCGGTGGCCGTAGGTAACGGAGTCGATCTGGACAACGGGCGCGAGGGTGCAGCAGCCCATGCAGCCGACGCGTTCGATGGTGAACTGGCCGGTGGGGTCGGTGGTTTGGTCGGGGTCCATTTTGAGGTGCCGTCGGATGGAATCCTCGACGAGTTGGGACCCTTTGACATGGCAGGCGGTTCCGTGGCAGACGCGTAGGATGTGCTGACCGGCGGGCTGGTGTCGGAACTGGGCATAGAAGGTTGAGACGCCGGCGATGGTGGCGGGGGTGATCTGGGTGGTTTCGGCGACGCGTTGGAGGGCTTCTTTGGGCAGGTAGTGGTATTGTTCCTGGATGGCCTGGAGGATACCGATGACGGATTCGGGCCCGCGTCCGAGGCGTTCGACGACCTGGTCGACGAACTTGAGGTCGACGAGGGGTCCTTTGATTTGGATGGTTCCACTGGCCATTATTTCTTTCCGATGCAGTAGAGGTGTTCGGCTCCGCGGATGTAGATCTTGCCGTGGGCGAACGCCGGGGAGGCGTTGCATTCTTCGCCCACGGTTCCGGTGGAGAGTTGCTTGAACTGTCGTCCGGTGTCGAGGACATGGGTGACGCCTGCGAGATCGAGGAGGTACATGCGATTCTGGACGATGACGGGGGAGGCTTTGACTTCGAGGGTTTCTTTATCGGCGAAGTCGAATTCGTAGACTATCTTGCCGTCTTTGAGATCGACGCAGGTAAGCAGGCCGCTTGTTTTGACCATCCAGAGGAGATCGCCATTGCTGACGGGGCTGACGATATCGGGGAGGTTTTCGTCCATTTTCCAGGCGATGTGGGTTGCGGTGACATCGCCTTTGCCGTCGGGTTTGATGGCGGCGAGTTCCGCGCGTTCGTTGCAGACGAGGACCAATCCGGCGGCGAAGACAGGGGAGGGTGCGACCTCGCCATCCATGCACTTGACTCGCCAGATCTCGTTGCCGTTTTTGGGGTCATAGGCGATGACGTAGGGCATGCCGTTGCAGACGAGTTGGTAGTCGTTGCCGGTTTGGATGATGATGGGGGTAGCCCAGGATGCCATCATCTGTCGTTTTGTTTGCCAGACGAGGTTACCTGTGGCGGCATCGAGGGCCATGACGGAGGAATTGCCGTCTGTGGCGGTATTTCCCTGGTCATATTGGACGATGAGGAGGCCTTTCCAGACGAGGAGGGAGGTGGCGTGACCGTAGGGGTTTTTGGGGAGTCCGAGGTTTTTTGCCCAGGTTTTTTTGCCTGCGAGGTCGAAGGCGGCGACGTCGCCGGTGGGGAAGAGGGCATAGACCCGTTGGCCGTCGGTGGCGGGGGTATTGGGCGCGTAACCGCCGCTGGCTTCGCCGAGGTCGAGGCCGGGGTTACCGGTCTGTCCGACGGGCTGTTTCCATTTGAGTTGACCGGTGGCGGCGTCGAAGCAGTAGAGTTCGCGTTTTTCCGGGGCGGCGCCTGTGAGGAAGACTTTATCTTCCCAGACGATGGGGGAGGAATGGCCGGGCAATTCGACTTGAGCTTTCCAGAGGACGTTGTCGCCGCTGGCGGCATCCCAGCGTGTGGGGTACTCGGCGGGGGCGGCGACTCCGGTCCCGTGGGGTCCGCGGAAGGCGGGCCAGTTTTTGGCGAGTTGCTCTGGCGTGACTGGGGTGGCATTGGCGGCGGGGGCAGGGTTGGTGGTAGCCGCACCCGGGCCGGTCGCGAGGCTGAAGGACGGGAGCCGAGATGCGGGCATGGCCGCGATGGCGATCAGCGCACCGGCGAGGAGGCATCCGGCGGCGAGGATTTGTCGTCGGACGAGAAGGGCGGCGTGGCGTTGTTGATTGACGGGGTTTTCCTCGGGGTTTGGCAGGTAGGGTTGGGCGGTGAGTTTGAGAGCGGTTTTCATTGCGACAAGCAGGACGAGGCTGCCGGCGAGGAGGAGCCAGGCGCCGCGTGCCGCGAGAGATCGGCGGTGGAAGTAGCGTTGTCGGACGTCGAAGTCGAGTTGCCGGATTTGTTGCTTGATGGCGTCATTTGCGGGTTGGTTGACGAGTTCTTTTTTGAGGGAGGCGATCTGGCCGAGGGTGAGGGGATTGGAGCGGCGTTCCTGGAGGTGGCTGTCGCCCATGATCAACACGACAGCGATGAGGAAGCCGGCGGCGACGAGGCCGGTGAGTGTAGCTGGTCGAGCCCACTGTTGGTGGATGTTTTGGGTCTGGGTTTGAAGATGGACGACAGGTTCAGTCATGCGACCACCAGTTGCTGTTGAGCCAGTCGCTCATGTTCGACGGGGCAGGAGAGATAGCACCTTGCGCAGGCGACGCACCCGGCGGGGCAAGCGGTATATCCGGTGCGTTGTCGCCGAACGATCAATGCGACGAGTTTGGCCCAGAGGACGAGGCCGATCCATGCGCCGAAGAGGCTTGCGCCGATGGAATAGCGATCGCGTATTTGGTTGGCCTGCCGGTACAGTTGTTCGAGGGTTTGTCCCGTACCGCGGAAGGCGCGGCTTGGGTCTGTGAGGCCTGTGACGAGGTTGTGCTCTTCCTGCCAGACGCGTTCGGCCAGGAGGACGGTTCGGTCCATGCGGGCGAGTGGGTCGCGGGCGGTGTAACCGGCGGCAGCGAAGACGGTGAGGACGAGCGGGAGGAGGAGGACAATGGTGACGAGTTGTCGTTTTGCGGCCTGTTTCCAGGGGGCTTTTTCTTTCTGGGTGGGATAGCGGATTGCGCCGAAGGGGCAAGCCTGCTCGCAGAGTCGGCAGTCGACGCAATCGCGTGGGGTAATGGAGACGGTGCGTTTGGAGAAGACGGAGAGCAAGCGGAGGAGGACGCCGTAGGGGCAGAAGAAGCGGCAATAGGTTCGTCCGACGAACATGCTGGTGAGGAGGAAGACGGCGCCGAGGAAGAGCATATGGGCCGGCGCGCTCATTCTGAAGAATCCGACGAAGGGATCATAGCGGCAGATGATGAGGTCGCTTCCGACGGCGGCAAACAGGACGGCGAGGCCGAGGTAGAGGTAGGCGAAGAGGCCGAGGCCATGTTCGACCCATGGGGGCACATGGACGGGTTTGAGCAGGACGACGTCCTGGATAGCTCCGAGGGGGCAGACGGCGGCGCAGAAGACTCGTCCCCAGAAGAGGGAGAAGAGCAAGGGGATGACGAAGAGGAGTGCGACGGTCCAGGGGAGGGCATAGGCATTTGGCCCGGCCGCCAGGGCGACGTTGCCGATGGACCCGACGGGGCAGATGCACCCTTTGCGCCAGAATCCGAAGTAGATGAGGGAGAAGATGGTGAGCCAGAAGACGCCCCTTCGGGAGCGTTTTTGGAAGACGAGCCAGGCGGCGGCGACGAGGGCGGCGCCGAGCACTGCGACATCGACCCACTGCTGTCCGGCCCATTGGACGGGGGAGACGACCGTGGAGGGCATTTTATAGCCGCTGCGGAAATCGGGTGCTGGGAATCGCTCGACGGCCGAGGCCGGGGCGGGCCGAAGGAGCAGGAGGGTGGGAATGACCATTGAACGTATCAGACGCATGAGGAACTCAGAAGCGAGCGATGGAGAGTGGAGGAGGGGATGGGGCGGGTTGGCGGGGATGCCGCGGTCGGCGGAGGGGATGGGACAGGAAGGTGGCGAGGCGGAGGGGTCGTCTTGGGGTCTTTGTGGATATTTTTCGCGAGTAAGCATCCTGGTGTTATCCGTCTCGTGGGAGCGTTATTTGTCTGATGACAAGCGGTGATTTCAACCGATTCGGAGTTTGTCCTTGAGGATATAGGGTTGTTCCGCGGGGATTCTGGAAATCGCGTGGGAGGGGCACTTGGCTGCGATCGAGCACTGGTTGCACTGGACGCACAGTTGCTGGTCGATCTGGAGGAAGAGGGAGCCGTTGCCGTAATCGGTGCAGCCCTTGACGCATCGGGCACATCCGATGCACAAATCGGGATCGATGATGTACTCGTAGTAATCATCTTCGACCCATTTACGAATGAGAGCGGCGGTGGGGCAGAGGAGGTTTTCGGCGGCGGTGGTGAGAGCATTGGGTTCGGCCTCGAAGTAACCGGTGCAGAGGTCGCAGTAGCCGCAGAGTGGGAAGACGTTGAGGCACTTGACGGCGGAGGGGTTGAGGACGCAGTTGGTGGCACATCCTTCGCAGTAGATGCACTTGTAGGGGTCGATCTGCCAGACCATCTTGCCCTGGGTTTTGCGTGTGGCGGCGACCGCTCCGAGGACACCTCCGAGAGCCAGCAGGCTTGCGCCGCGGACGGTGGCGTTGAGCAAGTCCCTTCGGGAAGGATTGTCATTTTCGGTGGTCACAGTTGCTTTTCCCCTTCTTGGTTGAAGGAAGAGGGCCTGGGTGTTTGGTGGAGAGTTCCCGGCTCGCCTGAGGGAGGGGCGGTTTGACCAGGTCGGGGGGTTGGGGTGGGGGTTTGGGGATTCTGTTTGGCGCGTGCGAGGTCGCATTTTCCGAACGCCTGGCACGCATCGCATGCGATGGTCTTGGTGCAGGGGTCGTGATCCTTGAAGACCAGCAGGGAGACGCCGCCGAGGATGCTTGCGCCAACGAGATTGCGTAGGAATGTTCGTCGGAGGATCATTTTCGGCCCTCCTCAAGGGGCACGAAGATCCGGACTTCGCGTTTTCCGCGTTCCATGAGGAAGACACGTTCGTCGGGGTCGATGGCGAGGTCAATGCCCATCATGTTCTGGCCGAAGACGTCGGGCGGCGCGACGACGCCCTGGAAGACGCCATCGGGGGAGTATTTTTTGACACGTGGGGTCATTTTTTCGGCGACGATGAAGCTGCCGTCCTTGAGGACGGCGAAATCGGCGGGGTTGCAGCATCCCGGGAAGGCTTCGATCCTGGTGCCGGCCTTTCCCCAGAATTTGGAGAGGGTGCCGTCGGGTCGGTAGCCTTCGAGGCGATGGAGGCCCATGTTGTTGACCCAGACCAAACCGGCGGGATCGACGGCGACATCGAGATGGGGGCTTGGGAGATTGAGTGGGGGCAGGTTTTTTTTGGGGTCTCCTTTGCCGATTTGTGCGAGGACGTTTCCGTCGCGATCGCAGCGTAGGAGGAGTCGGCGGCCGGCATCGGCGACCCAGACGTTATCGCCGCTGGGGGTAATGCAGGTGAGGAAGGCATTATCGCCGTAACTGGGCCAGCGTTTGATGAGTTTGCCGTCGATCGCGTAGAGCTCGACGTGGTCCTTGAAGCCGAGGTAGAGGAGATCGGGTTCGGCGGTGGCCAGGCAATAGACGCGGCCTGGAACGGGGAGATCGGCGATTTGTGAACCGGATCTGGAGAAGATTCTGACCATTCCGTCGGCGCCGACGAGGAGATTTCCTTTGGGGTCGACGGTGATGGCCAAAGGTTTGGCGAACCCGGTTTCGATTCGGGCCAGTTCCTTGTATTTGATGAGGGAGGGATCGACGTGTCGCAGGGCGGCGTCGAGTTCGAGGGGCTTGCCCGGGATGAGGTTTCCGGGCTGATCGGCGTTTTCGAGGGCCTTGTAGACGGCGAAGGTAGCGAGGGGGAGTCCGAGGACCAAGGCGCCGATGCTGATTTTTTTGGCGACGGTGTTGGCGCAGCACGGGTGATGGGGATCTTGCTGGCGTGGTTGGGTGGTTGGGTTGTTGGGGTTGTGATCACTCATTGGCCACCTTCCGTAGATCGAGACAGGCCATACGTGTGAGATCGCGCACGATCAGTCGTCCTCCCGCGAGGGCGAGGGGCGCCCAGGCCTCGTGGGCGTCGTGGATGACGTTTGCCGAGGCAAGTTGTTTGTATCCTGTTTCAGTGGCTTCAGCCAAGACGAGAGTTCCTTTTTCGCTGAGGGCGATGATCATGCCCTCTGCGATCATGAAGGGCCCGAGTCCGAAGCGTTCTTTTGGACCGCTGATCCATTTTTGTTTTCCGGCGGGATCGAGGCAGACGAGCCTGCCGGTAGGCGGGATGAGTCCGTAGAGGTAGCCGTTGTGGAGGACTGGGGAGTGCTGTTCGGCGCCGAAGACATCGGGTTTGAGGCGATAGAGGGTTTGGACGGCGACGCCGGCAGTGCTGTCGGTGAGGCGGATCATCATGGATCCGGAGCCGTACCCGCCGCTGAGGAAGAGGCGGTCATCGCCCATGGGTACGGGGGTAGGGACATTGGCCATGTTGACTTTCCAGTCGGCGGTTTCCCAGAGGAGTTTGCCGTCGTCGGCGGAGACTCCGACGACGCCGCCGCTGGCGGCATAGACATAGGTTTTCTTTCCGTGGAGCATCATGGGGGCGACGGAGGTGTGGGTCATTTTCCACTGTCTGGGGTTTGGGGTTTTCCAGAGGACGTTTCCGGTCTCGAGGCTGACCGCCATGAGGAGTGCGGAACCGCCCGGGGCGAGGATGACTTTGTCGCCGTCGATGAGTGGGCATTGTCCGGCATACCAAGGAGGTACGACGGTTTGGTAATCTTTGACGAGATCGATGCCCCACTTGAAATCCCCGGTGACGGAATCTGCGCAGAGGACATGGCACTTAGGTCCGAGGGTCACGACGAACTTGTCGGTGACGGCGGGGACGGTTCGGGAGATACCGTGGTTTCGTCCGATGTCGATGCCGTAGAAGCGTTTCCAGATTTCCTTGCCATCAGAAAGGGAGAGGCAGCGGAGGACATCGCCGAGGGCTTTCTGGTCGTAGTCCAGGAGGTAGACGCGTCCTTTGTGGATTGCGGGCCCGGCATAACCCTCACCGACTTCGACGGACCATAAGACTGGGGGACCGGAGGGTTTCCATTGTCTGGCCAGTCCGGCCTGCTCGGAGCTGATGTTGTCGAGTTTTTGGCCCCTGAAGCAAGGCCAGCTGCCCGGCCAATCGCTGGGTTTGCCCTGGCCGAGGGTGAAGATCCCTTTGAGATCGACGGTTGCGGTGACGAGGCCGGCCCCCTTGTTGTCTTGGCCGGAGAGTCTGAGACCCACTTTTGCCTGCTGCGGCTGGACAGCGACCCAGAGCACGATCGCGATGCCGCCGACGATCGCTACGGCGATAGGTAGTGCTTTGCTGGCCACTGGAGGTCTCATTCGCCACTCTCATTTCCAAGGTCTGACCGAGGGCGTTGGCACCAAGCAATTGGCGGCCGCTCATTAGAGGACATATATATCCTATTATGGGTCTGAGGCGTCGGCAATGCAGGCGTCGCCCGATTTGATACATTTTTGGTGCACTACAGATCATCCGCAGCGGCCATCGTTGTCCCTGATTGCAGGCTTTGCTGCAGACAAGTTTTTTTTAACACTGGAGATAGCTCGGACGTTTTTCGCATCATATCAGACCCATATTGGCGGTCAGACAGTAGGTTTTCACATAGTACCACTCAACTTGGTTTGCGCTTTCTCTGTTTTTTGAGAGGAGTGGTTTGTGGGGCTGTGCTCGACGGCGTGTCGCCAGCATGGACCGTGGTCTTCGGGGGATCAGGCCTGTGATGGGGACGGGGGGCATAGATGCGGAGGGGCCTTGGGAATTGCCCGAGCTGGGTATGGCCCGTACATTTTGGGGGATGATCTTTGGAGCGCACATATTTTTGTGGACGGACCGATGGACGGAGGCTGCCCTGCCGCTGCTGGAGCGATGCGCGTCGCTGGGTCTGAACGGAGTGGAGGTGGCGGTGGGCGATGATGTGTGCATTGAGGCGGGACCACTTCGAAAGCGAGCGGAGTCACTGAAGATGGAGCTTGTGCTGAGCCCCGGGGGTGACTGGCCGATGGAGGCGGACATATCGGATGACGAGGGGTGCAACCGGGTTTTCGGGCTGAATTGGCACCGGCGGTGGATCGACGTGGCGGGGGAGGTGGGCGCGGTGGCATACAGCGGGGCTGTATACGATCATCCGGGGCGGGTTCGTCGGCGGAGGGCTCCTTCGGACGAGTTTTCGAGGACGGCGGAGAACCTGCACGATCTGGCGGAACACGCGGCTCGGGCGAATGTGAAGCTGGTTCTGGAGCCGATGAGTCATTTTCGGACGCATCTGGTGAACACGCCTGAGCAGGCGGTGCGTCTGGTGGATCTTGCCGATCACGGGAACCTGTGGATTCTGCTGGACACGTATCATTTGATCACGGAGATACGGGATTTCGCCGCCGCGGTGCGTCTGACGGCGTCTCGCCTGTGGGGGATTCACGCGTGCGAGAACGATCGCGGGGCGCCTGGGGGTGGTCTTGTTCCCTGGGGGCGTCTGATGGCGGCCCTACAAGCCAGTGCTCCTGGCGCGCGTGTTTACTTTGAGTCGTACAATTCGTCGCTGCCCGGTTTTGCGGAGGGTCGTGGGATGTTTCACGATGTATGCCCAGACGGGGACGCGTTCGTTCGGGCCGGGCTGAGGTTTCTTCGCGAGACTCTCCGATCGACCTCGCCGGGCGGGGCGCAACACATGCAGCCACCTTCATATTGAATCGGCACCGTGGTATGTTCCTGCAGGCACCGGGTCGGACGGAGTGACATTTTTGCGGGTTTGGATGCCGGGTGAGAATCGGCTTCCTATAATGCCTCGACGTTGGGTCGGTCTTATTTTTTTTGGGATTGTGACATGCCACGTACAGCGACTCTCACTTACGGCGACAAGACGATTGAGTTACCGGTGATCGAGGGCTCTGAGGGAGAACTCGGGATCGACATTTCGCAGTTGCGTGACAAGACGGGCCTGATCACGCTGGATCCGGGATTCGGGAATACGGGCGCCTGCAAGAGCGCGATCACGTTCATTGATGGAGAGAAGGGCATTCTGCGTTACCGCGGGATTCCGATTGAGCAGTTGGCGGAGAAGTCGAGGTTTGTGGAGGTGGCCTGGCTGCTGATATTTGGTCGACTTCCGAAGAAGGACGAGATGGAGCGATTCAGCCAGGGTCTGACGGAGAACGCGCACCTGCACGAATCGTTCCGGCACCATTTTGCCGGTTTTCCGGTGGACGCCCCGCCGATGGCGATCATGTCGGCGATGCTGAACACGCTGGCGTGTTTTCACACGGAGCTTCTGCATTTGGAGGACGACGAGGCATTTGAAGCGGTTTCGGCGCGTCTGATTTCGAAGGTTCGGACGATTGCCGCGTATTCATACCGGACGAACCGGGGCCTGCCGCTGGTGTATCCTGACCCGAAGCTGAGGTATGTCGCGAACTTTTTGCACATGATGTTTTCGGAGCCTTACAAGCAGTACGTTTGCCCGCCGGAGATAGAGCGGGCGTTGAACATGGTATTGCTGTTGCATGCGGATCATGAGCAGAACTGTTCCGCGTCGACGGTTCGGATCGTGGGTTCGTCGAAGGCGAATTTGTTCGCGTCGGTGGCGGCGGGGAACTCCGCGCTTTGGGGTCCGTTGCATGGCGGGGCGAACGTAGCAGTTCTGGAGATGCTTGAGAAGATCCACAAGGGGGGGATAACGGCGGAGGACTATGTCAAGCTGGCGAAGGACAAGAACTCGGGTGTTCGGCTGATGGGTTTTGGTCATCGCGTGTACAAGAATTTCGATCCTCGTGCGAAGATACTGAAGGCGGCGTGCGACCAGGTATTGGCGCTGGTGGGTGTGAAGGACCCGCTGGTTGACATTGCGCGGAGGCTGGAGGAGTTGGCGTTGAAGGACTCGTACTTCATTGATCGGAAGCTGTATCCGAACGTTGATTTTTACTCGGGGATCATCATGAAGGCGATCGGGATCCCGGTGAACATGTTCACGGTGATGTTCGCGATAGGCCGGATGCCGGGCTGGATCGCGCAATGGAAGGAGCAGCATGAGGAGAAGGAGTCTCGGATTGCGCGGCCGCGGCAGATCTACACGGGACCGACGATTTGCGACTATGTGCCCATGGGCCAGCGGGGGTAGGCGGCGGGAGGCGGGCAAGCGAAGCGGCGCCGGCGGTCCTATTGGCGGACCGGTTGGGAGACGGGTGGAGACCGGGGGTGGTTGCGATTTTCGGGCAGGTTAGGAGACGGAGGCATCGGATGGCATGAGGAGATATTGCGGGCTCACCGAGGGGCGGTTGGTCGGTTGGCGGTTTTGGTCGTATCCTGCGGGGATTGGGCGATGCGGCGGAGTTGCTTGATTTCTTTGGCGCTGAGTTCCCTGAAGTGGCCGATGGGGAGCCCTTCGATGGAGAGAGGCCCCATGCGGATGCGCGTGAGTTCGCGGACCTTGTGTCCGATCTTGGCGAGCATTCGGCGGACCTGTCGGTTGCGGCCTTCGCGGATGGTGACTTCGAGGATGCTTTGTTGTCGCGAGTGTCGGAGGATGCGGATGTGGCTGCGGCCTGTTCGGAACCCTTCGCCGGACTTATGGGCCAGCCAGACGCCCTTCTGGAGTTGTTGGAGGAGATCGGGCCCGACGTAGCCATCGACGACGGCGCGATAGGTTTTGGCGACGCCGTACTTGGGGTGGGTGAGCTGGTTGGTCAATTCACCGTCGTTGGTGAGGAGGAGTAGGCCTTTTGACTCGGCGTCGAGCCGCCCGACGGGGTAGACGCGAGCCTGGAGGTTTTGGGGCAGGAGGTCGATGGCGCGGACCTGGGCGCCCTGGGCGACGTTGGTCGAGTAGACGCCTTTGGGCTTGTTGAGGAGGAAGTAGTAGCGTTTGTCGGTTTTGGGGTTTCGCAGTCTGACGGGCTCGCCATCGACGGTCAGGTTATCCTTGTCGGGATCGACGAGGATGGGCAGTTGGGTGATCACCCGCCCATTCACTTCGACCCGGCCTTCGCGGACCATCGCCTCGATATTCCGTCGGGACGCGATTCCGGCATTGGCGAGCAGTTTCTGGATTCGCTGTTTCATTGTTCAGTGTCCGGTTGACGCCTTGGTCGGGAAGGTGACTTCGAGCCACACACAGTCGGTCAGAGTCTTGAGGGTGGGATTGCGCATCCGGGCGGGGAGGAGGAGTGTATCGCCTTTGGCGAGATGCGTGGGTTCACTCATTTGCTCGACTCGCAACTGGGCCTTGCCGTGAAGCATCATCCAGACGACGGGCTGGTCGTAGGGGAGTGTTTGTTCGACGCCTTCGCTGAAGCGGACCTTTTCGATGGTGAAGTAGGGGCAGGTGAGGAGGCGGGAGACGGTGGAGAACACCTGGGCGACATGGGTGCGTGTCTGTTGCGGGGGAGAGTTGTCGTGGAAGTCGATGCACTGGAGGGCTTCGGCGACATGGAGCGATCTGGGCTTGCCGCTGGCGGGATCGACGCGATTGAAATCAAAGACGCGGAAGGTGGTGTCGCTGGGGGTCTGGACTTCGGCGACGAGGATGCCCGCGCCGAGGGCATGAACGGTTCCGCTGGGCAGATAGAAGCAGTCGCCGGCCTTGACGGGCAGGGCATTAACGAGGGCATCGACGGCACCGTTCTGGATCGCCTGGGCAAAGGCGTCGCGTGTGGCACCGGCCTTGAGTCCATGATAGAGTTTGGCGCCGGGATCGTTTTCGACGACATACCAGGCTTCGGTTTTGAGGTGTGTTCCGGGATGGCTGGAGGTGTAGGTCTGGTCGGGATGGACCTGAACGGAGAGGTTCTCCCTGGCGTCGAGGTATTTGATCAAGATCGGGAACTGCCCCGCGGGCGCCAGAAGCGGCACATCGCCATGGACGGCGCGTCCGAAGTCGAGAATGACGGAATGGAGGGAGCGGCCGGCAAAAGGTCCGTTGGCGATCTCGGAACTGACCCAGTTTGGGGATGCGTCAATGACGCCCGGGGGGAAGTCGAAAAGTTCCCAGCTTTCGCCGATCGGGTGTTGTGGGGGGAGTTTTTTCCCCAGCGAAGTTTCGATTCTGCGCCCGCCCCACATTTTTTGCACGAATCGCGGTTTGAACTTGAAGGGATAGAGCATTATCGGAGGTCCTCGGTGATATTGCGAACATGGTAGCGGATGGATTTGCCGATGAAAGGGATATACTGGCGAGTTGCACGGGCGATTGACTTTTGCATCGAGTTTTATGAGCGACACCGCAAGCCATTTGAAGCATTTTGTGCTCGACACCAATGTTCTGCTTCACAACCCCAACGCGTTGTTCATGTTCGCGGACAATGAGGTTGTGATTCCGTTTGACGTGATAGAGGAGTTGGACAAATTCAAGACGAACAACGATGACCTTGGCCGGAACGCGCGAACGGTGATCCGGCACCTGGACCGGCTGCGCGAGGCGGGGGATCTCTCGCAAGGCGTGGAGGTGGAACAGACGGGTGGGCGTGTGCGGGTGATTCTGGATGGGGATCATCAGAAGCTGTGTCCTGGTCTGACGGCGAACACTCCTGACAACCGGATCATCTGCTGCGCGTTCAATCTGCTGCGGGAAGGGAAGCGGGTTGTTTTCATATCGAAGGACATCAATGCGCGGATCAAATCGGACACGCTTGGCATCAAGACGGAGGATTTTGACGCGCAGAAGGTGGATTTTGAGCGGCTATACACGGGTTGGCGGGAGGTGAATGTAAGCGGCGAGGTGATCGACACGCTGTTTCGCGACAAGCAGTTGAAATACGAACTGGAGGGCGCTTACGTGAATGAGTTCATCCTGTTCAAGGATGAGAACGACCCGTCGCACTCGGCGCTGACTCGCTACAAAGGGGATTCGAACACTGTGGTGCCCGTTCGGCCGCGCCGGTCGCCGATTTTCGGCATTTTGCCGCGGAACCTTCAGCAGACGATGGCGTTGGACCTGCTGCTGGACGACTCGGTGCGGCTGGTGAGCCTGATTGGGTCTGCCGGGACGGGGAAGACTCTGCTGGCGATTGCGGCGGGGATGGTGAAGACGCTGAACGAGCAGGTGTATCAGAAGCTATTGTGTGCGAGGCCGATCATGCCGTTGGGGCGGGACATTGGGTATTTGCCTGGGGACAAGGACCAGAAGCTGACGGCGTGGATGCAGCCGATCTTTGACAACATGTCGTATTTGTTGTCGAACCGATTGACGGCGGAATCCGGGTCGCCGCACGCGGGGCTTTCCACGGTGGAACAGCGGATCAAGCAGCTGATGGATTCGGGGCAGGTGGTATTGGAGCCGTTGACGTACATACGGGGGCGATCGATTCCGCATCAATTCATGATTGTGGATGAGGCGCAGAATCTGACGCCGCACGAGGTGAAGACGATCGCATCGCGAGTGGGAGACGGGACGAAGCTGGTGCTGACGGGGGATGCCACGCAGATTGACAATCCGTACCTGGACAGCAGCAGCAATGGATTGTCGTACCTGGTGGAGCGGCTGAAGGGCAGAGCGATCGTGGGGCACGTCACGCTGACGCGGAGCGAGCGATCGGAGTTGGCGAGCCTGATTGCGGACGCGCTGTGACGGCAAGGTCGTGGTGTGGCGGGGAGGATCAGAGTTTGTATTGGGGGATTTTGAGCAGTTCACCGTTTTTGAGGGCGGACTGATGGGCGACGACGCCGGAGACGGTCATGTTGAGGGCCATGGTGATATCGACGAGGGGGGAACGGTCCTGGAGGATAGCGGCGAGGAATTCGTTGGTGAGGTAGCCATGGGAGCCGCCGTGCCCACCGGCCTCGACTGTTGGGGGCAGTGGTGGGCGTCGGGTGTTGGGGAGTTTCTTTTCGAGGCCCTCGTATTTTCCGTAGTATGAGCCGCGTTGTCCGCGGATGCGTCCTTTTTCGCCGGAGTCGCCGGGGGTATCCCAACTGACGGCCATGCGTGCCATGGCGCCGTCGCTGGTGCGGAAGAGGGCGACTTCGGTTCCGAAGGGGTTTTTGTAGATGTTATTTTCGGGGCGAAGGTGTTTGAGGGTGCTGGGGAAGCCCATGCAGGAGACTTCGGTGAAGCTGGAGGCGTTGACGCCGATGCAGTAGGCATTGGAGTGGGTGGGATACCATTGGGGTGGCAGGCCGACGCGCCAGTCCTTGAAGGAGGGGATGGGTTCTTCCATGTAGTGGTAATACTCTCCCTCGCAGTAGAGGAGTTTTCCGAACCCGCCGGCCTGGTAGATTTGGCGCATGGCATGGAGGTCTTCGTGATAGCAGGAGGTTTCGAACATCATGTACTTTTGGCCGGTGGATTTGACGGTTTCGAGTAGTCTGTCGGCGTCTTCGAGGTTACCGAAGACCGCTGGAACGGCCGAGGCGACATGTTTGCCATGTTTCATGACATCGATGCAGTGTTTGGCGTGACTGGGCGCGTCGGTGGCGACGAAGACGGCCTCGATGCGGTCGTCCTTGACGAGTTCTTCGAGGGAAGGATACGTTTTGGCGCAACGGCAGGCTTTGGCGAGTGCGGCGCAGCGATCGGGGATGAGGTCGCTGACGGCGGCGACTTCGACATTGGGGTGGTCCTGGAAACTGAAGGCGGCGCCGAAGCTGCAGACGCCGTAGCCGACGATGCCGACGCGGATTTTGCGATCGGAGATGGGGGTCCATCCTTTGGAGGCGTTGGGGTCCGTGGGGGATTTTTCGAATCCCTGGATGGGTTTTTCGGCGGAGTTGACGGGGTGCTGGAACCCGATGACGGCCGCGCCCGCACCGACCGCCTGGAGAAACGACCGACGTGTTGAGGAATGTTGCATCGCGAGTTTCCTAAGGATGGTCTGCCCGGCAAATCTCCGGGGTGATTGCCGACGATCGGCGCGGGATATTCTACCGTATTGAGGTTTCAGCCGAACAGGGTGCGGACGAAAACTCGCCGCAGGGCGGGAGCCGGGCGGATGAGGATTCACGCGGCGGCCATGTAGCGGCGAGAGGGGGAGCGGCGAGAGCGAGCCCGGCTGGGCCATAGGGTGGGCGAAGTTGATGGTGGTTTGGGTTGGGTGGGGAGTGGGGAGGCGAAAAGCGAAGTGAAGAGAAGCGGGACGGGTACGAAGGGGAGGTGGTTCGTGGAGGTAATCGGGTATTGATGAGTGTGGTTTAGTGATTGTCGTTCACCGAGGTGTTGCCGGGTGATTGCGGAGAACTGGCCGAGGGGAAGCTGCTAGAGGTTTCCGCCGTGGAGGAAGAACTCCATGAGGTCGGAGCCCTTTTCGACGTGGAGGTCGGAGTGTTTGGCGTTTTGTTCAGAGAAGGGGGCCTTGAGGAGGCTGCGTACGCGGGAGCCGGTCATGGCGAAGCAGGTGGGTTCGTAGCCGTGTTTGCGAGTGGCAACGTTGGTGGGATGGTCGGGAATGACGAGGAGTCGCCAGTCGGGGAAGGTGCGGAGTTTTTCGAGGACTGGGGCGACGATGAATTTGTCGATGTGTTCGATGGCGGCGATCTTGGTGCGGTAATCGGCCTGGTGTGAGGCTTCGTCTGGTGCTTCGACGTGCGAGAGGACGAGGTCGTACTTGTCGAGTGCGGCGACGGTGGCCGCCCCTTGGCCGGCGTAGTCGGTGTCGTGGAAGCTGGTCATGCCATCGACGTTGAGGATGTCCCACTTCATGAGGGCGCCCAGGCCACGGAGCAGGTCAACGGCGGTGATCATAGCGCAGTGTTTGACGCCGAATTTTTCGGCGAAGGTGGGCATTTGGGGCGGGTGGCCCTGACCCCAGAGCCAGACCTGGGAGGCGGGGTTGAGTCCGGTTTGGCGGCGGACCAGGTTGATGGGGTGATTGGCGAAGAGTTCGGCGGACTGTTGCATGATCCGGCGGAGGATGTGCGAACCTTCGCCTTTTGGGAGGTGTTTGGCGGCGGGGAGATCGGGGATTTCGTGGGGTGGGGTGGTGGTGACATCAAAGGGCTGGTTGCCACGGTAGACGAGGAGGTTGCGGTAGGAGACGCCGGTGTGGAGTTCGAGGCCGGGGATATCGAGGGATTGCGCGAGATCGTTGATGAGGCGATGAGCTTCGGCGTTGGTGATTCCGCCTGCGGAGTGGTCTTTCATGATGCCGTCGGCGACGGTGACAAGGTTGCAGCGGAAGACCCAGTCGGAGGGCGCCAGGGGGATGCGTTGGGCGGCGGCTTCGAGGGGAGCGCGGCCGGAGTGGTATTTTCCGGGGTCGTAGCCGAGGAGGCACATGATGGCGACATCGGAGCCGGACTCGAAGCCATCGGGGATGGTTCGGACGGTTCCCTGTCGGCCGGTGATGGCGACCTGGTCCATATTGGGGATGTTGGCGACTTCGAGGGGCGTTCTGCCGCCGAGTTCCTTGAGGGGGTCGTCGCTGGCACCGTCGGGGATGATGATGGCGTATTTCATGATTGTAGTTGGTAGATGATAGTTGATAGTTGGTAGTTGTCAGCAAGGAAAATAACCGCAATGGCGGTTTAATGGGAGAGGAGGACTCGGACGCCGATGGAGATGAGGATGATACCGCCGAGGGCTTCGGCGATTTTGCCGAAGCGGCGGCCGAAGGTGCTGCCGAAGCGGAGGCCGAGCATGGTGAGAGTTCCGGCGACGAGTCCGATGACGACGCTGGGGAGGAAGATGGGGACGCGGATGAGAGCGAGCGAGAGGCCGACGGCGAGGGCGTCGATGCTGGTGGCGATGGAGAGACCTACGAGGGTCCAGCCGCGGGTGGGGTCGTCGCGGTCGCGTTGTTCGTCGGTGTCGCGGAGTTCCCAGAGCATTTTGCCGCCGATGAAGGAGAGGACGAAGAAGACGATCCAGTGGTCGAAGGCTCCGACGTATTGGGCGACGGTTCGGCCGGCGGCCCAGCCGACGATGGGCATGAGGAACTGGAAGAGGCCGAAGTGGAAGGCGAGTCGGAAGACGTGGCGGTGGGTGACGGTGGGGAGTGTGATGCCGGCGGCGATGGCGACGGCGAGAGCGTCCATGGCGAGGCCGATTGCGATGCCGATGAGGGTGATCCAGTTCATGGGAGAGGGGTGAGGGTTCGGGGTTCAGGGTTCAGGGAAGAGCCAAGAAAGGAGTGGCGAGGCAAATGACGAATGGGGAATGGCGAAGGTGAGAGGGGCATGCGCAGAACCCTCACCCCAATCCTCTCCCGGAATACCGGGCGAGGGGGAAGAGGGCGAGAAGAAGGGCTTGCGGCCCTGCCTTGGGAATCGTAGATCATGTCAATTGGCGAGGGGAGCGGCGGCGTTTTGGAAGTCTCGTCGGAGGTCTGAGGCGTCGGCGTTGGGGAAATTGGCGCGTTGGACCATGAGGATGTAGGCGGTTTTGCGGAGGGGGTCGATCCAGGCCTGGGTGCCGTAGGCGCCGCCGTGGCCGAAGGAGCCCGGGGAGAGTGCGGCGGAGGGGCCTTGGGGTTGGCGGGCGACGCACCAGCCGAGGGCCCAGGCGCAGCCGTCGGTGAAGCCGGTTTTGAGGTCTCCGGTGGCGACGGTGGTCATGAGCTTGACGGATTCGGGTTTGAGGAAGCGTTTACCGTCGAAGGTTCCTTCGTTGAGGATCATCTGGGCAAAGCGGGCATAGTCGGCAGCGGTGGAGAAGAGTCCGCCGTTGGCGGCGGGGTAGCGGGTGCGGTAGGTGACGTCGTGTTCGTCGAGGATGAAGACCTTGGCTTCGGCGAGGGTACCGTTTTCGAGTTTGTAGGACTTGGCGAGGCGTGTTTTTTGAGCCGGGGAGAGGTAGAAGGTGGTATCGGTCATACCGAGGGGGCGGAAGAGGCGGTTATCGAGGAAGGTCTCGAAGGGTTGGCCGGCGATGACTTCGACGATTCGGCCGAGGGAGTTGATGCCGGCCTGGTTGTATTCCCACCTGGAGCCGGGGACGAAGCGGAGGGGGCGGGAGGTGAAGCCGGGGACGAGATCGGAGAGGGTTTTGGCGGCTTTGGTTTCTTCGGGGGTGTTGTCGGTGAGGCCGGAGGTGTGGGTGAGGAGGTGGCGGACGGTGATCTTGGCGGGGGAGCCATCGGGGTTTTTGAGGTTGGCGAATTCGGGGATGTACTTTTCGACGGGGTCGTTGATGGAGAGAAGGTTTTGTTCGACGAGCATCATGACGGCGGTGGCGGTGATGGGCTTGGTCATGGAGGCGATCCAGAAGATGTTGTCGGATCGCATGGGGGCTTTGGCGGCGAGGTCGGAGTAGCCGACGGCGCTGCAGTGGGCGATGCGCTCGGGCTTGACGACGACGGTGACGGCGCCGGCGATTTGGTTCTGGTCGACGTATTTCTGGACGGTTTGGGAGACGGGTTGGAGGTTGGGTGTGGTGGAGGAGCAGCCGGAGGCGATGAGGGCGAAGAGAGCGAGTGAGGTAATGAGAGTGGTGGTGTTCATGGGGGAGGAGTTTAGCGTGGAGTTGGGTGGTTGACCAAGGGTTTGGGCACCGATTGGGGATGTGTCACTTGGCACGGATGAGGTCGGAATCGGGGATGTTGAGTTCGCGGCGTTTTTCTTCGATGTCTTGGAGGAAGCGCATGCCATCGGTGTAGTAGCCGGCGGTGGGTTGGAGATTGGGGACGAGGGATTGCCAGTAGGCGTTGAAGCGCGTCATGAGGGTTTCGCGGAGGTATTTGCAGAGCATGGAGGCGACGGCGACGGGGAGGCATTGGGATTCGGCTTTTTCGGCGAAGATGAGGCGAACGGTGTGGTTGGATCGGGTGAGGCGATATTCGCTGTGGCCGTCGATTTCTTTGGTGACTTCGAGGGCCCAGTCTTCGAACATGAGTTGGAGGATCCGGCCGTAGTGTTCGCGGCCACCCTGGCGATCGCAGAAGATGACGAGGTTTTTGTCGCCGAAGGTGCGGAGGAGATGGTCGATGTGAGTGGCGGCGAGTGAGAAGAGGACGCTGCTCTTGTTGTGGGTGCGTTCGAGTTGGTGGTTGAGCTGGCGTTCGGGGAGGACTTTGGCGGCGAGGTAGTTGCAGCGGGTGTTGGTGCGTTGCATTTCGGCGGAGAGGGAGTTGGCGAGCATGCGGATGGCGACGGGGTTGTGGGCGAGGGGGAATTTTTCGCCGTTGAAGGCGCGGTACCAGGGGTGGAGTTTGAGTTCGTTCCAGCAGCCTGGGGCGACGCGTTCGAGGAAACCGGGGAGTTCGGGGCTGGTGTGGCCGAGGGTGGCGGCAATGGCGAGGACGGCGCGTTCGAGTTCTTTGATGCCGGTGGCGTGGGAATAGACGAGTTTGCTGTCGTTGATGTGGATCTTGGCGCCCTTGCGGTCTCGGGACTTGCCGGCGACGCGGCGGAGGCGTTTCCAGAGGCAGGGGAGATTGTCGGCGGGGTCGGGGTCTGGCCGGAGTTCGAAGGCGCAGCAGCCGACGACGAGTGGACCGAGGAGGGGGCCGTAGCCGGCTTCATCGATTCCCGCGAGGATCATGTGTGGATTGTAAAGGGGCAAGGGGTCAGGGGTAAGGGGCATGTGGCGATTCGCAGGTTCGGGGAGATTTGACTTCTGCGGACGGGGTGGCTATTTCGTTACATTATGCTGAGAAGACCACACCTTTTCAGGCTCGCGGGCCTGTGTTTCCTTGTGCTGTTTCTGGTTGGGACGCAAGCGATCGCCCAACGGGTTCCGGTGATTGAGAAGACGCTTGAGAACGGGATGCGTTTGCTGATGGTGGAGCGGCACGACGAGCCGAGCATCGCGGGGGGATGGGTTGCGCACGTGGGGAGCGCGAACGAGCGGCCGGGCATTACGGGAATTGCGCATCTGTTTGAGCACATGATGTTCAAAGGGACGCCGACGATCGGCACGACGGACTATGCGAAGGATCAGCGGATCATCGCGGAGCAGGAGCGGGTGCGTGACGAGATGCGGAAGGAAGAGGCGAAGATGAGGGTGGCGTTTCGGCGGGGGGAGATTGACGACCTGATGAAGCCGGAGAACGCGACGCCGCGTTGGCGGGAGTTGAAGAAGGAGTTTGACGGGCTGGTGGCGCAGCAGCGGGCGTTGATGGTGAAGGACGAGTTTGACCTGGTGTACACGGCGGCGGGCGGATCGCGGCTGAACGCGTTCACGAGCAACGATGAGACGGCGTATTTCATCACGGTACCGGCGAACAAGCTGGAGTTGTGGATGTGGATGGAATCGGATCGGCTGCTGCACCCGGTGTTTCGGGAGTTTTACTCGGAGCGGGACGTGGTTTATGAGGAGCGGCGGTTGCGGACGGAGACCCCGCCGCTGGGCAAGGCGGGGGAGGCCTATGAGACGATGTTCTGGGGCGGTCATCCGTATGCCTGGCCTGTGATTGGATGGCCGTCGGACGTGTCGTCGATCAGCAAGGCTCAGGCGGACGAATTTTATTCGGTTTTTTACTCGCCGCAGAACATCACGCTGATCTTGGTGGGGGATTTTAAGGCGGAGGAAGCGGAGAAGATGGCGTCGCGGTATTTCGGGCGGATTCCGAGGGGCAAGACGAATCCGCCGGACATGATCACGGTGGACCCGGGGCATCCGGTGGAGAAGCGGATGAACGTGGAGGCGGACGCGAATCCGCAGGTGTGGATTGCGTGGCGGACGGCGCCGTTTCAACATCGGGACAGCTATCCGCTGGAAGTGATGAGCCGGATTCTGTCGGGGCGGACGGGTCGGCTGCACAAGGCGATGGTGTTGGAGTCGAAGATCGCGACGAGCGTGTCGGCGGACCAGGACAGCCGGAAATGGGGAGGCGGATTCATGGTCAGCGCGGAAGTCCGGGAGGGTCACACGCCGCAGGAATGCGAGGCGGCGATTTACGAGCAGGTGAAGAAGCTGGCGGAGGCGGAGGTGCCGGCGGAGGAATTGCAGAAGATCAAGAACCAGTATGCGGCGGCGGAGTATCGGCGGCTGTCGGGGAATTTTCCGATCCTGATGCAGCTGGTGCAGACCGACGGGTTGGGTGATTGGCGGGAGATCAACGAAATGGGGGCGAAGATCCAGGGGGTGACGGCGGCGGACATCCGGCGGGTGGCGGGGCAGTACTTTGCGCCGCAGAACCGAACGGTGGGGATCATCACGCGGAAGGCGAGCGGTGAAGCAAAGTCCACTGCCGCGAATGTGCCGGCGAAGTAATCTCCCCCCATGCGAAGGAAGAATGCGATGAACAAGACGATAAGAGCCTATTGTGTGCTGGCGGTGGTCGGACTCGTAGCGGCGGCGAACTGGACGAGAGGGGCGGAAGCAACGGCAATACCGGATCGGCCGGAGAAGTTGACGTTCGGTCCGCTGGTGTACAATCCGCCGAATGCGGACGACTATCGCGTGAAATTGGCGGGAGGGACGATTGCGTATCTGGTTCCGGATCGGACGCGGCCGCTGGTCAACATCGTGATTTATGTGCGTGTCGGCGATTACGTGGTTCCGGTGGGGAAGGAGCCGCTGAACGAGCTGATGGCGACGATGCTGATGCAGGGCGGGACGAAGTCGAAGACGGCGCAGGAACTGGAGGAGCGGCTGGAGTTTTTGGCGGCACAGTTTGGTGTTGGGGGTGGCGACACGGAGGTGAGCGTGCGGTTGAACGTGTTGACGGCGCATCTGGACGAGGGGCTGTCGATTCTGCGGGAGGTTTTGACGGCGCCGCGGTTCCAGGAGGATCGGCTGGCGTTGATCAAGCAGCAGCAGTTGCAGGCGATGAAGGAGCGCAACGACGATTCGGCGTCCATCGAGCGGCGTGAGCGGGGATTTTTGGCGTTTGGCGAGGCGTTTTTCACGAATCGGCATGCGACGGCGGCGTCGCTGGAGTCGATCACCCGCGACGATCTGGCGGCGTTTCACAAGGAGTGGTTCCACCCGTCGAACTTCATCATCGCGGCGAGCGGGGATTTCGACCGGGAGACGATGATGAAGCGTCTGGACGCGTTGCTGGCGGACTGGCCGACGCCGGCGAAGGCGGCGGGTCCTGTGCCGACGAACACCGTGTTTGCGAAGCCGGGGATTTACATGGTGGACAAGGCGGTGAACCAGGGTCGCGTGTCGGTGATGCTGCCGGGGATCAAGCGGGACGATCCGGATTTCTTGGCCGTGATGGTGATGAATCGGATTCTGGGTGGAGGCGGGTTCACATCGCGGATCATGAAGCGTGTGCGGTCGGACGAGGGTTTGGCGTATTCGGCCGGTTCGTCATTTCCGGGCGGGGTGTATTACCCGTCGGTGTTTACGGCGGCGTTTCAGACGAAGGCGCGAACGGTGGCGTATGCGACGTCGATCGTGATGGAGGAGTTGAAGCGGATCGCGGCGGAGCCGGTGAGCGACCAGGAGCTGTACACGGCCAAGCGAGCGTTCATCGACACATTTCCGCAGACGTTCGCGAATGCGGACCAGGTGGCGGGTACTTTTGCGAGCGACGAACTGACGGGGCGGTATGCTTCGGATCCGGGTTTCTGGAAGACTTGCCGGGCAAAGGTGGATGCGGTGAGGAAGGAGGACGTTCAGCGGGTGGCGAAGAAGTACCTGTCGCCGGAGAAGGCGGTGATACTGGTGGTGGGTCCGAAGGAGGAGATGCTCAAGGGTCATCCGGACCATGGGAGTGTGACGTTGCAGTCTCTGTCGGCCGGCCCGCTCACGGACGTGCCGTTGCGCGACCCTCTGACGATGAAGCCCATGGCCAAGTGATGGCGGGCTGATCATTCCGCGGGTGAGGAGGCGAAGCGGTCAGTCGATGGGATGGGACTCCGCGTCGTCGTGTTTATCGCGAATATGGCTGGCGAGGTCTGAGACGACTGCGCCGCACATGGGGCAGGTTTTGGACGCACGTTGCTTGGACTGGGGGGATTGACCGGAGTGACCGGAATGGGCGCCGCCGCCCCATCGCCTGTCGCGTCCTTTTCGGCCGGAGTCGCCTCCGCCATGGTGTTTGCCCTTCCGTTGACCTCGCTGATCGCGAGCGTTGGAGCCATGATGCTTCCTTTTCATAGTGCAGATTCTACGCGACAGCCGCTCGCCGCGCAAGGGTACGGCGACCAGGATTTCGCCTGACGCACGCCAGGCGGGTTTGCCGTCAATCGCCCACGACGCATCGGGGTCCGGCGGACCGGGGCGTCGGCGCCGCCTCGACGTATGGGCCGGGTGGCTGAGGGGGGTCCGAGCGCGGGCGTGGTCGATTGGCCTGTTCCGGCGGGTGTGGGCGATGGTTTGGCGGGATACATCCGGATCGCGGGCTTGTACAATGCCGCGTGATGCAGAACATCGTGATCGACAAACCCTATCGGTTCATTCCGCCCCTGGACAGTCGATGGTGGCCGAGGGTTTTGTGTCTCTACGCGCCGCATTATCTGAACCGGAAGCACGGCATCACGCAGATCGAGTGCGTTGGTTTGGAGCATCTGAAGGAGTCGATTGCGGCCGGGCATGGAGTCTTGCTGACGCCCAATCATTGTCGGGACTGCGATCCGTTCATGCTTTACCCGCTGATTGGTCAGATGGGGCGGCCGCTCTGGCTGATGGCGAGTTGGCACATTTTCATGCAAAGCCGGATGCAGACGTTTCTGCTGAGGCGAGCGGGCGCGTTTTCGATTTACCGGGAGGGGATGGACCGGCTGGCGATCAATGCGGCCACGGAGATTCTGGAGGCAGGGCGTCGGCCGCTGGTGGTTTTTCCGGAAGGGGTGGTATCGCGGACGAACGATCATTTGAATTCGCTGATGGAAGGGACGGGGCTGATCGCAAGGGCGGCGGCGAAACGCCGCGCCAAGGCCAATCCGGAGGGGAAGGTGGTGGTGCATCCGGTGGCGATCCGATACCGTTTCGCCGGCGATCTGGAGGCGACCTTGGGCCCGGTGTTGGATCGGATCGAATTGCGGTTGACCTGGCGGCCGCAGACGCACTTGTCGCTGGTGGAGCGGATATACAAGCTCGGATTCGCACTGCTTTCGCTGAAGGAGATAGAATTCATCGGGAAGGCACAGGAAGGACCGATTCACGAACGATTGCGGCGGCTGATTGATCACCTGCTGGAGCCGCTGGAGAGGGAGTGGCTGAACCATCGACGGGAGGATTCGACCGTGGCGCGAGTGAAGCGGCTTCGGATTGCGATTCTGCCGGACCTGGTGAAAGGCGACCTGCCCGAGGAAGAGCGAGAGCGGCGGTGGCGGCAGTTGGCGGACGTGTACCTAGCGCAGCAGTTGTCGCACTACCCGCCGGACTACATTCGCTCGAACCCCACGCCGGAACGACTGCTGGAGACGGTGGAGCGATTTGAGGAGGACATGACGGATGTCTCGCCGATTCATGGGCCGTTGAGGGCGCGAGTGACGGTCGGCGCCGCGATACCTGTGGCGCCCGATTCGGAGGACCTGATGTTGACAATCGAGCAAGAGCTCAAGCGTCTGCTGGGAATCAGTCAAGGAGGAGTTGCCGATGTCTCCGCGTGAAATCATTCGACGTGCGATTGAATTTCGGACGCCGCCTCGCCTGCCGGTCAACGGATTTGCCGACGCGTCGGACACGGAGTGGATCTGGGCCGACGAGGTAAAACCCCCGCAGGCGGTGGCAGACCCAACGCTGGACCAATGGCTTTGCCGATGGGAGAAGACCGATCTGGCGAACATGGGGCAGATCAAGGGCCATCCGCTGGAGGATCTGAGCCGGATCGACGAGTACCCCTGGCCGGACGGGGCGGACGGGCGGCGATTCGCGTCCATCCCAAAACGGCTTGACGAGATTGACGCCGACCCGGGTCGGCGGGACAAGTATCGCATTACGCCGATTTTCATGCTGCTGTGGGAGCGGATGCAGGCTTTGCACGGATTCGAGAACTGCATGATCGCGATGATGGAGAACGACCCGGGCATTCATGAGTTGGCGGACCGGCTGACGCATTACGACCTCACGTTCATCCGCGCGATGCATCGGGTTGCCGGGGATCGCATCGACTGCTTCAATTTTTCGGAGGACTGGGGCACGGAAGCGGACCTGATGATCTCGCCGGAGTTGTTTCGGGCGTTTTTCTTGCCGAGGTACAAGCGTATTTTCGCCGCCGCCCATGAATGTGGGTGGCACGTGTGGATGCATTCGTGCGGCAAGATTAACAAGGCGATTCCGATCCTGATTGAGGCCGGCGTCCATGTTCTGAACATGCAGCAACCGCTGACGAACGGGATCAACGAGATCGGCAGACAGTTTGCCGGCAAAGTCTGTTTCGAGACGCTCTGCGACATTCAGAGGACGCTCCCGGCGGGAGACCGGGGAGAAATCGACCGGCAAGCCGGGGAGCTGATGCGCAAATGGGGTGTTCCCCAGGGCGGGTTCATTCTTGGGGATTATGGCGACCCCAACGCGATTGGGGTGGATGTCGAGAACAAGGCCTACATGCTGGATTCGTTCCGCCGCCAGGATCCCTGGACGGCCGGATGGGCCTGACCCGCCGGGGCAGGTTCAGCTGCTATTCGAACCTGCCCTTGAGGACGGCGGGGCGGAGCGGGAGGGTCTTGCCGGCGAGCGTGATGGTACCGCCCACTTTTCCCGCGAACACGACGCGGAGGTCGCCGAGGTCGATGGTGATGCGGCCGGGGGTTTG
Source organism: uncultured Tepidisphaeraceae bacterium (assembly GCA_964451955.1). GTDB lineage: Bacteria > Planctomycetota > Phycisphaerae > Tepidisphaerales > Tepidisphaeraceae > JAPLNB01. The sequence goes on along the minus strand of CAYVKG010000003.1, from coordinate 68,379 downwards.
GGTCGCGCGGGCCATCGCGGGGCCATCTGTTCGCATGACGTGGAGGAAGATGTCGTCGGTTCGAGGCGTGGCGGGTTTGACCTCGATTCGCCAGAGGTTTGCCACATCGGAGAGCGCGGATTTTTTTTCGTCAAATGTCCGGCCGCCGTAGGTGTAGCCTTTGAGGGTCGCGATTCTCGCATCGGCTGGGAGGAGAGTCTGGATGGAGAGGGTCCCCTTGCCATTGGTGATCGTTGCGGAGTTGTTCCGGAGCAGGGGTTCGTTGCGGCAATGGACGAGCCAGGTTTTCTCGTACTCCGGCTTGGTGCTTACGACGCTGTCGAGCATGACGAAAAGGCCGGGGCGGACGAAGACGATCTGGCGGAGCCAGGAGGAGAGTTTGGCAGGCGAGTAGGCCTTGGTGCAATCGCCGGCGACGTACATGAATTCGGGTCGGTTTTCGTAGGCGACGATGTCGCCGCGTTCGAACTGATCCTGTTTCTGTTTCCAGAGCGCAAGGGTATCGACGGGCCAGTCCCATTTTTTGGTTTGCCCGCCGTCGTTGGCGTATGGGTTTCTCCCGCCGTCGCGTTGGCGGGTCCAGGTTTCGTTGGGCTGATGGACGAGGATGCCGTTGTGAGCGATGGTTCGGATGAGCCAGTTGACGGAATGGTTGGAGAGGTAGTCGGTGTATTCGCCGCTCTCGGTGGCAAGGGGCGCGTGGCGGTAGATTTCGAAGTTACCGACCTCGTAGTGCTGGTGGGCGTTGAAGAAGTCGCCGCACTCGAAGCGAAACCAGGTGGCGTCGTCGGTCCAGTCGCTTCGGGCATAGACCTTGCCGATGCCCTCGGCCAGATGGGCCAGGGGGAACTGCTCGATCGGAAGCGGCTGATCGGGAGTTTCCTCGAAGAGAAGATCGACGAGGGCCGCTTCGGGATTGGATGGTCGGCGGCGTTTGTTGACGACGAAGCGAGCGAGTTCGGACCCACGGAAGTACTGGCCGAGGACCATGCGGGTGTGTCGGGGATATTCGGTATGGCCGCCATAGACATTCGATCCATCGCCCTCGACGGCGTACTGTTCCGTGCCATAGGTCCACAGCCCCGGGTAGGGCTGGAGCATTTCGTAGGCGAGGCGTTGGTAGAAGAAGCGCGGAGCCATGGCGAAACCGTCGTACTTTTCGATTCGTCGAGCCAGTTCCAGCGCCTGCACGAGATGCCACAACGAGCCTCGGGTATACCAGCCGCACTCGGTGAAGCCCCCGCCCGCGCCGAACTCGCGGAGAACCGGGAGCAGTTTCCCTTCATAGAGCTTGAGGAGGGCGTAGTCGCGGAATTCCGGGGCGCGCGGGTTTTCGCCCCAGGTGGCATAGGCAATCCGGAGGTAGCAGAGGACCTTGGAAAGCGTGGAGTTATGGAATGCGTTTTCGTCGGCGGTGAACTGTTCGAGGTGACCGTTCATCCAGGCGATCATCTTCTGGCGGTCGGGCAGCGGGATCAGGTCATGGAAGAAATCGTAGACGATCGTCACGTATTCAAGCCGGATCCAGGTATCCTGGTGCTCGTTGGTCACGCCGCGGTCAAGGTGTTTCAGGGCGGCGGCGATGTGCTGCCTGACGAGTTCCTGGGGCAGGGGTTCGATGACGTGTTTGACGCCGTCCGCCAGGACGCCTTGCGCGGTTCTGGCACGTTGCCATGCCTGGGGAGTGGTTTTGGCCAATTGCCGCAAATGCTCGGCGGAACCCACCAGGCGCGGATGGGCGCGGAGGACGGTAGCCCAGGCGCCGGTGGCGATGGTGGGATTCGGGGTGGGTATTGGGCCGGCGGGCTCTGCCCCGGGGGAAGAGAGGCCCACCATGAGGATTGCGCTCAGCCAAGCTGTTGCTATTGCCCGCATGTGATCTCCGTGACCTTAGGCCATACTTGGTCAATTCTTGACACTTCGCCTGCCCCATTCGATACTTCCGCCCTTTCGCGGAGCATCCGCATGAATCGGTGCTATCCCATCCTCTGTACGCTGCTGGCGGCGGTTTGTGGCTGCGCTTCGGCGGTCACTCCCGCCGAAGCAGGCGGAACGCTGGCCAGCCAGGATTCGCTGACGCAGCCGGTCCCGGGTAGCGCGAGTCAGCAGTCTCCGGCCGTTCTGGGCCACACATCGACCTCAGAGGCCGTCGCGACGGTATACGGCAAACCGATCACGGTCGAGCAACTGCTTCGTCCGATGACCGAGGCGCATGGGCTTGTGTTTCTTCTGCACCTGGCGCAGATCGAACTCTGCCGGCAGAAGGCGGAGGTGGCGAAGGTGAGTGTGACGGCGGAGGACATTGCCGCCGAGCGGCAGCGCACGCTGGAACAGATGTTCAAGGACGTGATTCCTCCCGACTCCAAGATGACGCCGGAGGAAGAGGCCGCCTTTCGCCAGAAGGAATACGACCGGCTGCTGGCGCAATACCTGACGACAACGCGGTTCAGCGCCGCCGAGTTTGACCTGACGATTCAGACGAACACCTATCTGCGGAAACTCGCCGAATCGGAACCGGGGCTGAAGGAGAAGATCACGGAACAACACGTGCGGGACGGCTTCGGGATCCTGTTCGGCGAAAAGGTGAAGGTGCGGCACATCCAGGTGGCCAATCCGCGCGAGATGGCGGAGGTGCTGCGACGACTTCGCGAGGGGGAGCCCTTTGAGAAGGTGGCGGCGGAACTGTCGATTGACACGCCCAGCCGGGCGGCGGGTGGCGAGATTCGGCCCTTCTCACGGGCCGACACCACGGTTCCGCAGGCATTCAAGGACGCGGCGTTCGCGCTGAAGGAACCGGGCGACCTTTCGGAGCAGATTCAATCGGGCAACTCGTACCACATCATCAAGCTGATCGCCAAGATCCCCCCCAACCTGGCGGTGAAGTATGAGACCCACAAGGACTACGTTCGCGAGGAGCTGACGAAGGGCCTGATTCTGGTGCGCATTCGCGAGCTGCGTGAATCGCTGGCGGTGGAAGCGAGATCGGCGTTGAGGATCAACGATCCTGTGCTGCGCAAGCAGTACCTTCAGCGCCTGGAAGCCGCCGCCGGCGAATCGCAAGCCGACCCGAACGCGGTGCGAAAACAGATCCTTCTGGATCGTCCCCGATCGCAGGCCGCATCGAAGCCCGGGGCCGGGGAGTCGGAGGAACTCCGGCCGCCGGCTACCATGCCCGGCCAATGATGCCGGGCCTCCCGTCGCAGGGTGTATCGCATTCTGGCGGTTTTCCGCCGGGAGTTCAGTTTTTCGCATTTCCACGGACATGTTGAACCCGCCGCCGGCGGGTAGAATAGACGGTTACAATTATGAGTCACCAATCATTTAGAATCGAGGTTTCGCAGCGTATTCAGCGACTGCCGCCCTATTTGTTCGGCCGCATCAACAAGATGAAGTACGAGAAGCGCGTGGCCGGAATCGACATTATCGATCTTGGGATGGGGAATCCGACTGATCCGACGCCGGCATCGGTGGTGGCGAAGCTCGCGGAGGCCGCGCGCGATCCGCGAAACCACCGTTACTCGGTTTCAACGGGCATAGCCTCGCTGCGGCGTGAAGTGGCGAAGAAATACAGGAGCAAGTACGGGGTGGAGCTGGATCCCGAGACGGAGGTCATCGCCACGATCGGGTCAAAGGAAGGGTTCTCGCACATGTGCCTGGCGATGCTGGGTCCCGGGGACACGGCCGTGGTGCCGGACCCGGCGTTTCCGATCCACATTTACGCTGTTGCGATGGCCGGCGCGAACGTGATTCGCGTTCGGCTGGGCAACGACCAGGCGTTTCTGGACCGAATCGAGCAGACGATTGACGGGCTGTATCCGTCGCCCAAGCTGATGATCCTCAACTATCCGCACAATCCGACCGCGATGACGATTGAGCCCGGGTTCTGGGAGCGAGCCGTCGAGATGTGCCGTCGCCGGCACATCATGATCATTTCGGATTTTGCATACGGGGAGATCAATTTTGACGGCTACGTGGCCCCGTCGTTCCTTGCCACCAAGGGAGCCAAAGAGCTCGGGGTGGAGTTCACGACGATGTCGAAGTCCTACAACATGGCGGGCTGGCGCTGCGGTTTTTGCGCGGGCAACGCCGACATGATCAAGGCGCTCTCGACGATCAAGGGCTACTACGACTACGGGATTTTCGCCCCGATCCAGATCGCCAGCATCATCGCCATGCGAGAGCATCTTGATGCCCCGGTTTCTCAGTCCAGGATTTACCAGCGGCGGCGCGACGTGCTTTGTCGGGGCTTGGACAAGCTCGGCTGGACGTATGAGAAGCCCAAGGCGAGCATGTTTGTTTGGGCCAAGGTCAACCCCGACCATCTGAAGGGCCAGGATACGATCGATTTCTGCCTGAGGATGATGGACGAGGCCGAAGTCGCGTTGGCTCCCGGGCGGGCGTTTGGCGAGCATGGCGAGGGATACGTGCGCATTGCCCTGGTGGAGAATGAACACCGGCTCCGTCAGGCCATGGGCAATCTTCAGCGTGCTTTGACGCCGCGGCCACCCAAACCGAAACGAGATCGATCGCCAAGGAATTGAGTGCCCGTCAGTCGGATCAGGCGATACCCAGTTCCCTGGCTTTGAGGGCGGCCTGTGTGCGGTCGGGCACGCCGAGCTTGCCGAGGATGCTGGTCATGTGGTTTTTGACGGTGCCCTCGGTGATATAGAGCGCCATGGCGATTTCCTTGTTGCTCTGGCCGCGTGCCAGATGCTGGAGGACCTCGAGTTCGCGATCGGAGAGCGAATGCACCAGTTTTCGATCGACCGGGCGAGTGGATGAAAGCCGGCTGAACTCGGCGACCAGTTTAGTGGCGATGGAGGGCTGGAGGAACGATTCGCCGCGCGAAGCAAGCCGAATCGCTTCGAGCAGTTTCTCCTGGGGGGCGTCCTTGAGCAGATAGCCGACCGCGCCGGCGCGAAGGGCGTCGAACACATCCTCGTCGTCGTCGAACGTGGTCAGGACGATGACTTGGCATCCGGCATGCTGGGCGCGAATCCGCCGAGTGGCCTCGACCCCGTTGAGGATCGGCATGCGGAGGTCCATGAGGACGACATCGGGCTTCAGGGAGGCGACCTGCCGGACAGCGACATCGCCGTCGCCGGCTTCGCCGACCACTTCGACGTCGGCATGGACGGACAGGAGCGTGCGCAATCCCTCGCGGAACATCGCCTGATCATCGACAAGCAGAAGGCGAATCGGTTTCATCCGGGCACCTCGACTTCGAGGGTGAATCCTTGCCCCGGGGCCGTCCGCACGCGCATCTGCCCGCCGAGGAGTTGGGCGCGTTCCCGCAGGCCCAGAAGTCCGAAGCCATGGGAGGTATCGGCGGCGCCGACGCCTTCGTCGCTGACGGCCAGTCGCACAACGTCCGCGGCGCCGTAGTCGAGGAGGACGTGCGCCGCCTGGGAATGGGCGTGTTTTCGGCAGTTGGTCAGCGCCTCCTGGGCGGCGCGATAGAGCGTGAGTTCGGCCTGGGGCGAGAGTGGGCGAACGTCGCCGGCGACGGTGACTTGAGTATGGAGGCCTGCGGCCTCGCCCTCGGCGGCAAGCCGGCGGATTGCGTCGGGCAGGGGTTGATTGTGCAGCGGAGAAACGCGCAGCGCCGCGACCGATCGGCGTATTTCCTGGAGACCGGCATGGGTCATGGCCTGCGCTTTTCCGATGGCATCGAGGGTGTGGGCCGGATCTCGTTCAAGAGTTGTGCGTGCCGCCTCGAGTTGGACGTGCACGACAGTCAGGCAGTGTCCGATGCTGTCGTGGATTTCGCGGGCCACGCGGTTTCGTTCGCGGGAGGCGGCCAGTTCTTCGGCCTGGAGCGCATACTCTCGCAGTTTGCGGTTGGCCTCGCTGAGTTCGCCGGCCAGCTGTTCCACCTCACCGCGGGCCGTCTCGGCGCTGACGGTGATCTGCGTGAAGGCGAGCGTGAAGAGGACCGCCACGGAGAAGCCCGGCAACGCCAGCGCCAGGGACGGCCAGCCGTACCACGACACCATGTTGAGCGTGTGGATGGCGATGCTGAGGATGGAGACGGCGGCAATGCCTGGCCAGCGCAGGAAGAGGATGCTCTGCCCAATGGGCGGCAGCAGCACCAGCCAGAGCAGGCCGACGATGTTCGCGGGTCCGGCCAGCCAGATGATGAGTTCAGCCATCGCCAGTTGAACGATCAGGTAGACCGCCGGCCAGACCCTTGCTTCGGGAGGCCACGGAGGAGGCGAGGCGGTTCCGTAATGCCACAATGCAAATCGCACGGCATCTCGCGACCCATACAGGCTCCAAGCGACGTAGGCCGCGCCCACGACGATCAGCGAGCAGAGGCGTAGGACGGGCAAATGGCGCCCGCCGACGACCAAAGACCCTGCGATGGCGATCACAACCAACGCCACCATGGCCAGTTGCACGCCACGGATGGCCAGCGTCTTGCGACGATGGAGAGGGGAATTCCGGGTCGTTCGCCCCGGCCAGAGCGCCGCGAGCAAGTCGCCGGCGGCTTCCCGAAGCGGTTCGGCGCGGAGAGGGGCCTTGATCACCATGCCGCGATTTTACCCCCCCTGCCGCCAATTTCATGTGACCAAGGTCATGGTGTTTGGGCACTTGGCTGGTCATAGTCAAAACATGACTTGGAATATGACTAGCGGCACATGGCGGGGGTTGCAACCGCCGCTATAGTTTCGCCCATGCGTAAGGGATTCACACTCATCGAGCTGCTGGTTGTGATCGGGATCATTGCCGTCCTGGCCGGCATTCTCCTGCCGGTGCTGTCCAAGGCACGTAGCCAGGCCAACCGGACGGCATGCAGGGCGCAACTGCGCGACATTGGGGCGTTGTTCGCCATGTACATGTCCGATTCGAAGGGGATCCTTCCTCTGGTCAACCCGTTGCCATCGGTCCAGCCGCCTGTCAACAAAGGTCCTTCTCTTCCGGAACTCCTCAAGCCGTACACGAAGACTGCGTCAAAGGTCTTTCGTTGCCCATCGGACCAGATCACCAAGGAAACACAGAGCGCCCCCGCCGGTTATGAGACCTATTTCGAGCGGGAGGGATCCAGTTACGAGTACAATCCCTTTATCGCGCTGCTGGCCGGCACCCGCAGCACCACCAAATCGCCTTACAACCTGGGCCATCCGGAGATCATCACGATCATTGATGAGTACGAACCGTTCCACGGCAAGCACGACGCCAAAGGCTCGATGAACCACCTGTTCGCCGACATGCACGTCGGAGCGGTGGGCGAATAGCAGGAGAGACGACCATGACGACGCTTCAATCGAAGATTCCCGGCGCCTCAGGATTCAAGGTCGGTCGCAAGACCCTGGTCATTGCCGCCTCCGCATTGGTGGTGGTGGCGGCTGTCGGCGCGTCTGTTGCCCGGAAGGCGCTTGGACATCGGCCACCTTCGCCGACGGGGGATCCCGTGGCCATCGCGAAATTCGCCGCGACCGCCGAGTACGCGAAACTGCCCGTCGAGCGGAAGCAGCAATACCTGCTGACCCTGCGGTCCAACCTGAAGCCGCTGGCGGAAGCGGCCCGCCAGGGGAAGCTCACCCGCGAGGAACAGGTTGCCGCGGTGCGCAACAGCATTCAGGCCGGCGCCCGGATCGAAATGGCCAAGCACTTCTCACTGCCTGCGGGACCGGCCAGACAGGCACACATGGACCAACTCATCGATGAACAGGAGAGGCTGCGGGCTTATGCGGCCAATTCACCCAACGCCGCCGCTCGAGGCAACACCGCGGTCGAGATGAAACAGTTCATCGAGTCGCTTCCCCCCGAAGAACGAATCCAGATGGCGCAGTTTGGTCTGGAGATGTTCAAGCGCCGGCAGGAGCGAGGATTGCCCGTCTGGCCCTATTGATGGCAGGGGCGAGGGGCTTGCCGTTTCTGGTTCATGCCTTGGTCGTTGCATGGTCGGCTTCCTTTTGTGAGGCGTCCATCATTCGGCGTCGCCGCGGTTCGCGGCGCCTCTTCAACGAATGGCCTGTGGCGGCGTACACGCTGTCGGCCCGACGCAACGCGGAACTGGAGACAGACAGATGAGGCACTTGGTGGCACTGGTGGTCCTGCTGACGTGCGGGATCGGTCCGGCATGGGGATTGACGCCGGTAATGGTGCAGGACTTCGAGAAGTCTTCGCTGCAGCCGACGGTCTGGGTGGTCAACGTTCCGAACGAAAACGCTTCCGTAAAGGTGTCACCGGATCAAGCGCACGATGGCCGGAACTGCCTGAAGCTGCATTACCGCTTTGTGAACACCGGTTCATTCCAGTACCTGGGAATCCCCAACAAGGTGAGGATACAGGCAACCGTTCACAAGCTGCGGTTCTGGCTTAGAGGAGACAACTCGAGGTGCTCGTACGGCGTGCAGGTGACTGATGCGCGAGGCGAAACACACCAATACAGCAAGAACACCGGCCAAGGCGGGATCATCGACTTCACGGGCTGGAAAGAGGTCGTCATAGACCTCGATTCGAACCATGAGACCTGGGGAGGCGACAAGAACGGCAAGATCAACTACCCGATTACCGCGATCACGTTCACGGTCGGCCAGCCCACCGAAAATGGAAGGCCAGTGGGAGTGGAGAGCGATCTGGCATTCGATTCCCTGAGCGTGGACTCGGAGAAGAACGCTGATGAGACCCTGGGTTGCCAGGTGTCCGTGGTCTGGCCGGCCTATTGTTCGGAGATACGCGGGGACACGACGGTGCGGCTGTCAGCGGCGGGGTTCAAGATTGTGACGGTGCGATGCTGGAAACAGGGCGAGGGCTTTGGTTCCGATTCCACCGTCGCGACGGTTGCGCTGGATGCCCGGGGCCAGGGTTCCTTCGTGTTCCCAGCCGACGCGTACCCGCACGGCCCGTTGACGATTCGCATCAGTGGCGAAAACGGCTCTGTCAAGGACAATTGTTACCTGCAGCTATACAACCAAGGGGGCGTTTCCTGGAAGGAAGGCCTGCCGAAGGAATCGCCCCCGGCGGCCAAGGGCATGTCCCTGGTGTTTGCCGACGACTTTGACGGCCCGCTGTCGATTTCGAGCACCGATCCGAAGGCGACTTATTACGATCACAAGCCGCCTGGCGGGTGGCAGGACTTCAGCACGCTTCGGTTCACCAGTCATGGCAAGCCCAACAGCCCGTTCGGGCAGGTGGATACGTATCTGCGGATTCGCGCCAGCGAGAAGGCCGGGAGTTCGGGGTTGATCTCGTCCATGAAGAATGATGCCAGCGGGATTACCGCCAAGGCTCCCTGCTACTTTGAATGCCGGTTCATCGGTCCGAACGCCATCGGCACCTGGCCCGCCTTCTGGCTGATGACCGACTACATGACGGACCACGTCAAAGGGATCAAGTCGCCTTGCGACGAACTGGACATCATCGAGGCCTATGGGGGCGAAGGCGAGGGGCATCCCAATGCGTTTGACACGTATATGATCTGTCCCCATTGCTGGGATCAGGGCGAGGCCGGCAAGGCCATAGAGAAAAAGGCCTATGATGCGCTGCGCAATCCCATCCGGATGCGGAAATTCGGGATTCCGTCGGCCTGGTTCGAGGCATTTCACACCTATGGGTGCAAGATCACCGCCACGGAAACCATTTACTATTGCGATGACATCGAGGTGGGTCGGCACGCGACGCTGCCACTTTCTGCGGAGCGGCCTTTCTTCTTCCTGATCAACCTGGCGACCGGAGGGGGTTGGCCGGTCGACTTGTCGCGGTACGGTGGTTTGGCGGACATGTATGTTGACTACGTGCGGGTGTATAGCGGCAGTGAGGCGGGCAAGACGGCCAGGCAGAACTGAACGGGTCCTGTCAGGCGACATTTGCCGCCACGGAACAGGGCGAGCGGGGTTGTCGCCGGTAGGCTCCGGAGAATCGATCATCACAAAAACACAGGCGGCGGAGCTTGAAAACGCCTCGGGAGAGTAGCAGAATATCAGGCAGCGTTCGGCGGAGACGGTTCGTGTTCCGCCGACCGATAAACCGGGCATCAATCGCCGGGTAGTATTGATTGATCGTCGGCCAACGGACTGGCCGATAGTCCGAAAGCTCATGCGGGAAGCAGTGACCCGCGGGGCCTCGCGAGAGCGAGTGAACGTTTCGGGCCACGGGGCCTAGGAAGGGCCAAATGGATAGTTTTCTCATTTCTGGCGGGCATCGTCTCAAGGGGTCAGTAGAGATCAGCGGCAGCAAGAACAGTGCGTTGCCCATCATGGCGGCATGCTTGATGGCGGAGGGGAAGTCGACGCTGAGAGGTGTGCCTCGGCTGTCGGACATCGATTCGATGAACAAGCTGCTGGCCATGCTGGGCTGTGAGGTGGTGCGGCACGAGCCGGCGGAGGGCGGCGGCAGTGGAGACGGGCCGACGTTGAACGGGCCCCTCGACATCACGGTGGTGGACGAGAGCAAGTGCGAGGCGCCCTACGAGATCGTCAAGACGATGCGCGCGAGCATCTGCGTGTTGGGCCCCATACTGGCCAAGCGCAAGAAGGCGATTGTGTCAATCCCCGGAGGCTGCGCCATTGGCGATCGACCCGTCGATCTGCATGTGCGGGGCCTGCAGAAGCTGGGGGCGGCGTTTCGGACGGAGAATGGGAACATCATTGGGGAGGTACGGGGACGGCTGAAAGGTTGCCGGATGTACCTGGGCGGGGCGCAGGGACCCACGGTGCTCGGAACGATCAATGTGATGTGCGCCGCGACGCTGGCGGAGGGGGAGACGGTGTTGGTGGGAGCCGCCTGCGAACCGGAGGTCGTGGACTGCGCGAATCTTCTGAACCGCATGGGCGCCAAGATCACCGGACACGGGACGCCTGAAATACACGTCGAGGGGGTGGAAGCACTTAAAGGATGCGAGCACCGGGTGATTCCGGATCGCATCGAGTGCGGGACGTTCATGATTGCAGCGGCCATCACGAATGGGGAGCTGGAGTTGACGCACTGCAATCTGGATCACCTGGTGGCGGTGGCAGACCGTTTGGAAGAGGTTGGGGTGAACATTTCGCGGGAGAACGGAACGATCCGGGTCTCGTCGGCCAGGCGATTGAACCCCGTGGAGATGACGACGCAGCCCTATCCCGGCTTCCCGACCGACCTCCAGGCGCAACTGATGGCCCTGTTGTGCCTGGCGGATGGGATCAGCGTGGTAACCGAGCGGATTTTCCCGGATCGGTTCCTGCACGTCGGAGAACTCAACCGGATGGGCGGCCGGGTGCGAAAAGAAGGAGCGACCGCGGTTGTGCAGGGGGTTCGCGAGCTCCAGGGAGCAACCGTAATGGCCAGCGACCTGCGAGCGTCGGCGGCGTTGGTGCTGGCGGGTCTTGTGGCCAAGGGGACGACGCGGATTGACCGGGTTTATCACATCGATCGCGGGTATGAGAAGATCGAGCAGAAGCTCGTGGCCGTGGGGGCGCAGATCGAGCGGATCAACGAGAAGGCCTGGGGGTAGGAGACGGATACCGCAGGGAAGGAAGCGAGGCCCACGACGTAGCCGTGGGCCTTTGCATTGGGGCGGATTACGGGGCGCGGAAGTTAAGTCGGGCAAACCGGTTTGGGATGGGTCTGGAGGGCTGTCAGGCGTGTGGAAGGCAGCCTTTTTTTTCTTGGCCATTTACCCAGCACTGGATTTGCAACGGCTCGACTGTTCGTTTAGACTCTGCCACGCTCGGGATCAAGACTTGCCCCGCGCAAGTCGTGTTGCGTTGGGCAGACGCTGCTTTGGACGAGTCGGCCTCCCGAGGCGTCAGAGGCGTAGTGGTAGTGATTAGAGTGGCTCCGGGCTCGAATCAGTGACGGGTGAAAGCAACAGGCAGGCCGGAAACGAGCGACGGTCCGCTTGGCCTGAAGACTGAAAGTTTGGGGCCATGATACGGTTGCAACCTCGAACTGAGTACTGACACCAAGAGACGACCACCAGAACAGTTCTCCCGCGCATGCTCCGGCGATTCACACCTTCGCGGCCCCAGATGCACCAATGTGGTGTCGAGCAATGGGCGGTCGCGTTTGTTTTGGATGGGTCGCAGCGCAAATTCAGCCCGCCGCAGTGGCGTGCGGCCAGGGCAATTTGAATGGAGGAACGCCGTGTTCTTTAAGAGCTTCGACCGCGATGCATCCTCGATGTGTGTTCGCCCCCGGTTTCGCAAAGGCGCTGCGGCGTTGGCCATGGCGGTGGCCGCCGCCCTGCCGGCGGTGGCTTTGTCGCCATCTGCGGCTTACGGCATGACCGACGTCGAGCAGGCGCTGGTCCTGTTGGCGGATCAAGCCAAGCTGACGGACCCGCAACTGTTGGCGACAGGCGCCGAACAGTACGACAAGGGCCAATACGAGGATGCCCAAGCCACGCTGCAGCAGGTTAAGCCTGAAGGGTTGCCCGAAGCGGATCGGGAGAAGCTGACGAACATCCTCCGGAAGGCGGAGGCGGCGCTTGGAGAGAGGAAGGCCGCCAGGGCCCAGTTCGAGCTCGGCGAGCAGGCGTTGACGGACAAGAATTACGCCGAAGCGATCAAGTACTACCGGGCAGCCGCGGAGAACAAGTTCGCTGACGAAGCAACCAGGACAAAAGCTCTGTCGCAGATTTCCGTCGCCGAGGCATCCGGCAAGGTTGCCAAGCCCGACTACCGCGGCATTTACAGGGAAGCGGTCGCCGATTATCGGGCGGACCGCCTCGACGCGGCGAGGACCAAATTCGAGCAGCTCGAAGCGGCCGGGTACAATCCCGGTCTGTTTGATCGGAAGCCCAAGAGCTACCTGAGGGGAATCGACGAGAAGATCGCCGAGGCCAAAGCCGCCGAGGAGAAGGCCAAGGCCAATGCCGCCGCGGCGGCAACAACGCCGCCCGCGAAGGAAGTCGCGACGACCGGGAAGACCAACGAACCCGAGAAGAGCGCGGAACCGACCGGCGAAGTCAAAGTTGAGACGAAGAAGGTGGTCGCGGGCAAGCAGGCCTATGACGATGGCGTCGCGGCGTACAACCGGGGCGACTATGCGGCGGCCAAGGCGTTGTTCCAGGAATCGCAGGCGGCCAAGTTCAACCCGGGCTTGTTCCGGGATTCCCCGGGGAAATTCCTGCAGAGAATCGAAGCCAAAGAGCAGAAGGCCGCTGCCCCGACCGAGGTGGTTGCCCAGACCGATGTAACGCCCCCGGGCCCGACCACGGCTCCCGCGGCGGAAGTGCTGAGCCCCGCGCAGCGAGAGCTTCTGGAGCAGGCCCGGCTGGAGAAACTCCGGCAACAGCAGCGGGCCTACGAGGCCCAGCAACTCGTCGACAAGGCCACCGAAGCCCAGAAAGACAATCGCCTGGCTGACGCTTACTCGCTCTTTGCCCAGGCATACGATCTGGATCCGACCAACCGCGCCGCGGCGGATGGCAAAGCGCAGACGCAACTGGCCGTGACAGGCGGCACCGACAAGCCCATGGTGGATCGCGAGGCCGACCGCATTCGCCTTCACAAGCAGATCATCACGTACAGCTTCGAGAAGGCCATCGCGGACGCCCAGGCGGCGATTGCCGCCAAGAACTACACTGCGGCACAGGAGGCCCTGGATGCCGCGACAGTCGCCAAGGAGTCCAACCCCGGCATCTTCACCGCGGCGCAACTCCAGGCCTTCGAGACGACCGTCATCAACACGCGGTCGGCATTGGCCACCGCCCAGCAGACCGACGCGGGAATCGCGGCGAAGGATGCGGCACAGGCCGCAGCCAATTCGATGGCACAGCGGGCGGCAATCGAGGCGCAGGAACGCCGGCGGACGGTGCAATCGCTGGCCCGGACGGCACAGCAGTTCGTCTACGATGGGCAGTACACGCAGGCGCTGGGGGTGATTAACCAGATTCTGGCGATTGATCCGTCCAATGACTACGCGGTGGGCGTGAAGCAGTTGGTGCAGGACTCGGCGACGGTGCAGGAGCAGCGGAAGATTCGCGAGCGGGTGGAGTTTGAGTTCCGTCGATCGATCACCCAGGCCGAGGAACGCAAGACCCCGTACCTGGACATCCTGAATTATCCGGCAAACTGGCCGGATATCAGCGAAATGCGAGATCGTGAGCTGCTCCAGGAGCGATCCGGCGGCACCGACAACCTGGACGCGGTGTCGCTGATGAACAAGCGACTGCCGGCGATCGGTTTTGACCAGGCACCGCTGGCCGAGGTGATGGACTTCCTCCACGACGTCAGTGGAGCCAATATCTACGTGAACTGGCGTATGCTGGAGAGCGCGGGCATCACTCGCTCCACCGCCGTCACTGCGAAGCTGGCCAACGTGAAGTTTTCGCAGGCGCTGGCGACGGTATTGAAGGACGTGACCGGCTCCGGATCCAAGATCGGATACGCCATCGAGGACGGGATCATCACCGTCTCGACCTGCGACGACCTGAACAGCAAGACCGTCACAAACGTCTACGATATTCGCGACCTGCTGGTGGTGGCACCCGACTTCGTGGAACCGCCGGACTTCTCTCCGAAAGCGGATCCCACGCGGCGACCGGTCAATCCGACGCCTGCGGGCAGCATTTATAGCTCGACCGGCTCCAGCAACAGCAACCCCAACACGACGTCCGGGCGATACGGGTTGAGCAATGGCGGCTCTCAAAGCGGCACGGTCCAGAACCCTCGTGCGACCCAGAAGACCGAGGAACTGCTTGAAGACATCGCGGCCATTATCAAGTCAAAGATCGACCCGGAGAGCTGGACGGACAACGGCGGGAAATTCGGATCGCTGAGCCATCTGCAGGGTCAGTTGATCGTGACGCAGACCCCGGAAAATCAGCGGCAGCTGGCGAGCTTGCTGGACAAGCTGCGGGAAACACGCGCGATCCAGGTGAGCATCGAGGCGAGGTTCCTGACGGTCGAGCGGAACTTCCTGGAAGACATCGGCGTCGACATCGACTTCTTCTTCAACATCAACGACCCGCTTCACTTCAGCCCGATCGCCGTAACGCAAAACAGCAGCGCCTTCACCCAGGGACCGGCAACGGCGGCGCCGAATACCATCGGCAGCCTCGTCCAGAATCCGGCGATCCAGATTCAGGGCAGCTACCTGGACGATTTCCAGGCCAACTTCCTGATCCGCGCGACACAAGCGTCGCGGCGCAGCTCGATCTCCAATGCGCCGCGCGTGACCGTCTTCAACGGGCAACAGGCGTTTGTGATCGTCGCCGAAGAGCAGGCTTATGTGGCCGACCTGGAAGCCGTCACCGGCGAAGGTGTGGGCCTGTACAACCCGATCCCCGATGTGACGGCCAGCGGCGTCCGACTGATTGTTCAGCCGACCGTGTCCGCCGACCGGAAGTATGTAACGCTTTCGCTGCAGCCCACGATCACCAAGCTCAAAAACCTGGTCAACTTCCCCGTATTCGGCCTGGCGGACCCGAACTACAATAACAACGGCGGCGGGGGGGGCACCCCGGGACAGCCCAACGTATTCCAAGCCAATATTCAGCTGCCGATCATCAATGTGACGGCCGTGAATACGATCGTGAGTGTTCCTGACGGCGGCACGTTGATGCTGGGCGGGCAGACAATCGCCGGCGAAATCGAGATCGAGGAGGGCGTGCCAATCCTCTCCAAGATCCCGTTCATCAAGCGATTGTTCACGAACCGGTCAACGGCAAAGGACGAGAGCGTGCTGTTGATCCTGGTGAAGCCGACGATCATCCTGCACCGCGAGATTGAGGCGGCCCAGTTCCCGGCCATGAACACGCGGGGGCGGTAGGCGACGCGACCAGACGATCTGACGGGCGACCCGGTTCCGGGCCGCCCGTTTTTAATTGGGCCGGTGTCAACGGCGGCATTCCTCGGGGCGGCGGCAATGGTTACACTACTGGGACTTTGATCGGGAATGTTATTGCCCTCGCGACAGGTTGGATGCTGCTGTTGGCGGTCGCCGCAGCGGAGGCCCAAAGCCTGCCTCCCGCCACGTTGCCAACCACACAGCCGATCAGGCTGCCGCATCTCGACTTGGACGTATCGCACCGGCGAGTCCGGATGGAGTGCGAGGCGGTGAATGCCGCGTCGCCGTTGGAGTTTCTGGTTTGCGCCGCGGGGGGAGCGGAGCACGAGACCGTCCTGCGATCGCGTGCCAAAGGATCGCATTTGCATCTGGCGATGCTGATCGTGGGGCTGGTGCCCGGGCAACCACTCCGCGTGTCGCAGCCCGGGGACAGGCCGATCGCCCCCACGGGGCCGCGACTGAAAATCGCCTGCGAGTATGAGAAGGACGGGCAAATAGTCTCCGTGCCCCCCCACCGCTTGATGCGCAATCTGAAGACCAAGCAGCCGCTCGAACCGATGACGTTTGTCTTCGCCGGGTCGCGCGTGATGAAGGATGGCCGATACGCCGCGGACGTAACCGGGCATCTGATCAGCGTGGTCAACTTCGAGTACAGCGTGATTGATTTGGCCGAGCTTCGCAGCAACTCGAATGACTCCCTGGAATGGGAAGTCAACCCTGATACGGCGCCGCCGCGAGGCGCGAAGGTCTGGCTGACGATTGAGGCGGTCGATGAGAGGGTGTTGAACGGAGGCGACAACAACGTGGCGGGGCATCCATGAATGGGTCTGGGCCAGCCCGTGTCACGGCCAACCGAGCCGTGCTGTCGGGGCTATTGTTGACCGCAGCAACCGGTTTCGGCCCGGCTGTGGTGTTGGCCATGCTATGCCACTTCTGTGCCGGTCCCGGCCTGGGCCTCTATCTGGGTGGGCTCGCGGTGGTTGGACTGATCGTTCCCCCGCTGGTCGTCGGGCAGGACTCGATCGCGCCAGCTGCAATCGTGACGGGGAGTGTGTTGCTGGCGGTAGCGGCCGTCTGGCTAGGCCCGGTCTTCCAGACCTCGGTCGCCATCACGGATTGGTTTCGCGGATGCGCCGTGCTCCTCGGCTTTGCGGCGGGTTTGACCGGTATCGTGAGCATTCTGAAAAGAGTGACGAAATCGGCTGTTGTGGCAAGCGCATTGGCCGTGATTCTCGGCATCGCGTGGCTCTCGTGGCCTGTCTGGCTCTCGGCGGGACTGACGGGCGAAGGACGTGAGCGCGTGGTGGCAAGTCTCGTATACGCCCATCCGCTGTTCGCACTGAACGGGGCAATGAAAGCCGCGTTCCCCGTCCCGTGGGCGCAATATCGACTGGCCTATATGCTGACCAACATCGGCGATGACATCCCCTATGAGTTGCCGGCCAGTGTCATCCCTTCCGCTTTGCTGCACACCCTGATTGGTGGAGGATTGATTCTTGGAGCAGTGAAACGGCATCGCAGAAAGGATCCGGTGGGTTTATAATAAGATTGGGTTTATGCGGATGCAGGTCCGCATCGGCCAGTGTGTTGGCGGGCGACGAGTGTTTTGGGTTTCGGAATTGGATGGGTGTCGGAGTCCGGCGTCGGCTGGAGCGAATCGGGTCATGACCTCTTCAAGACTTAATGTATTCCAGCGACTGGCACGGCAATGGGATGCCGCACATCCTTATAACGCCGCCCAGATCCTGAAAGTCGAAGGCTCGCCCGATGTTTCGCTGCTGCATGCGGCGTGGCACGACACGTTGAACGAATTGGGGCTCGGGCGGGTCCGGCTGGATGGGGGAAGTTTCCACTATGAGTCTCTGAATGGAGAAATGTCGCTCTATGGCATCCGGGTGGTGAAGCCCGCGACCACCTTGGAAGATCATATTTCGGAGCAATTGAATCGGCGGTTCGACAACCCCTCCGAGCCTCCCTTCAGGCCGTTCGTGCTGGCCGACAACGGTTTCTATCATATTGGGGTGGTCTATCACCACTGGGTGGCCGACAGCGTGTCGATTCGAACGGTCTTGCGCGAGTGGTTCGTGCGCGTCTTTGACCCCAAACAGGCCAGACACACCCCGGTCCATCTTCCGCAACACGGATATCGGCGTTTCTTTGACGTCATTGAGCAGGCTTCGGCCATGGGACACGGGCTGCTGACGGCTACCCGGTGGGCAAGCACGATCCGGCAAGTCAGGCGGATTGAGTATTACTGCGGGACTGATCTGACGGCACGGATTACAGTCCGCTGCGCACCGGCAGGATGGATCAGGACGTTGCTCGAATCAGCCCGTGCGCTTGGGGTGACGCTCAACGATGTGTTCCTGGCGGCCATTGCCCAGGTGTGCAACCAATATGTTCCGCTGAAAATCCGTCCAAGGCGGCGGGGGATGGCGTTGGGTTCGATCGTGGATCTGCGTCCTTATTGCGGCAACAACGAGTTTGCCGACGCATTCGGGCTGTTTCTCGGTTTCACAAACGTATTCTGCCGGCCGGAGGATTTCGATTCCCCGCTGCGGCTGCTACGGACCATTGCGGTGCAGAATGCACATCAGAAAAGTCGAGGCATCCCGCAGGCAAGCGCTCTGCGCATGCTGATCGGAGTGGCTCTGGGCAGCCTTGTGAATCCCAAGCGGATCCCGCAGTTCTATCAGAAGCACTGCCCGATGGCCGGCGGCATTTCGAACGTGAACATGAACCGTTCCTGGGCCAGGGAGTATCACCCTTCGCCGCTGCTGGATTACATCCGGATATCGCCGACCGGACCGATGATGCCGCTGGTCTTCGCCACAACCACGCTGGGGGAGAATTTCCACTTTGCGCTGACCTATCGGCCATCGGTCGTCTCGACCGAGCACATCGAGAGCCTGTGCGGGGACTTCATGAGATACCTGAACGAATTCACCACGCAGGCACCCGCCGCGGGCAATGCCGTGTCCTGACAAACCATGTTGCTCACGAACGCGGGTGTTCGTGATCGTAGGCGGGGGAGACGGCCCAGTGCAGCTTCTGCGCCAGGCTCCTCCATTCGTGCGCAACCGGATTGTCGATCAGGAGCACATCGTTGGCGCCGCGGCGGATCAGAACCCGGTCGCCTGTCATCAGTTTGGAACTGACCTGACCGTCGCAGAACAGCGTCGTGCCGAGGTTAACCTTGGTGGCCACAACCAGCACAGTGCTCGAAGCGGATATGACCACCGGTCTGAACGAGAGGCTGTGGGGGCAGATCGGAGTCACGCAGATCCCCGGCACATCGGGGCTCACGATCGGTCCGCCGGCAGAGACGTTGTAGGCCGTCGAGCCACTGGGCGTCGCCACGATTACCCCATCGCCGTGGTAGCGCACGCCGTGCTGGCCGTCGACATCCAGTTCGAGCTCGATCATCCGGAATGGAAGGCCCGCCGTCACGACGGCGTCGTTGAGCGCCATGGCGGAGAATCGCCGCTTGGCAGCGACGTCTGCGGGATCATTGAGCCGGCAATCGACCTCGGGGGAGATGACCGAGGCCTCGATCACGAGCCGCCGACTGACCGGCAATGTCCCGGCCAGAAAGGGCTCCAGGTACTGGTCGATTTCAGCCGGCGTGAAACTGGCCAGGAATCCCAGTCGGCCCAGGTTCACGCCCAGCAGAGGGACAGGCCGGCCCGCCAGCCGCCGGGCAACGGACAACAGGGTTCCGTCCCCTCCCAGAACAATAATCGAATCCGCCGGCACCCAGTCGAGCGGCGCGTCCTGGTGCGTGCCCACACCCAGAACCTCCGCCCGGCCGGTCAATCGCGCCAGCAGGTTCTCCAGCGTTGGATGGGTCCGCGGTTTCTCGAGGTTGGCGATGATATAAACTCGCACTTGAAACCCGGTCTTGCGAAGATGCCCTGCCGACGGCCAATCGACAGGACGCGACTGAGTTCTGAAAAAACGGGGGTCGCCACCGAAGGCGACCGGGAAAACGACGGCACAAGACCGATACTGCTTATGGCTGCTTCGTTTCCGACCTGACCAGGTTCACAGTCGACCCTTGCATCGCTCCCGGCCGCCTTCGGGGCGACCCGCAACTGTCGTGCGGCGAGGATTGTTACACGGATGCCGACGAATTTCCAGTGCTGAATGCCCACAGACAGAACCAGCCTATCGGGCAGGCCGGGTCGCGGGTTCCGATTCACCGGATCCCAAATTGCCCAACAGCAAGAGATACGGGTTGTCCGCCGCAGTAACCGGAACGACCCGAATCGACTTGATCACCGGTGGAGTCTCCGGGCGACCCGTGCGAGCGTCGGCCACGCGCAACGCCTCGAGCGACCGCACGGCCTGATTGCCCCTCACAACCATGCCGAACGCGGTATATCGGCCATCAAGCTGCTCCGCGCGGCCCAGGCAGATGAAGAACTGGCTCCCGGCGCTGTTGGCGTACTCCGGGCGAGGCTTCTCGCCCTGCCGCTCGAGAGGATCGGCGTTGCGGGCCATCGAAACAACGCCGAGCTCATGCCTCCGGTCATTGAACTCGGCGGCTACTTCGTAGCCCGGGCCGCCCGTGCCGTTGCCGCGTGGATCGCCGCCCTGAATCACAAACCCGGGAACGATGCGGTGAAATGTGAGACCGTCGTAAAAACCCTCCCGGGCGAGGGTCAGGAAATTGCACACGGTGTCAGGAGCCGCATCATAGTAGAATGCGATAGTGAGCACACCCTGCTCCGTGGTAAGCGACGCATAGCAGAGGGGCTCCACTTTGCTGACCATGGGTTCCGCGGGGGCGCCGGGACGATTGTCACCACGCGATTCAATGACCAGCGGCGTGCCGACGAAATCGGGCAAGGACTTGGCCTTGGGAACGGCAAACAGGATGTAAGTGCCCGCCGAATTGATGGCTGGATACAGAGCGCGCAAATCCACGGTCTGGTTGGGGACCACGAGGGTGTCAGCCTTGGTCTCGATGACCTTGCCGGTGAAATCCGTGAGGACAAACGCAACGGGCGACTCAGACTTCTGGGTAACGAGGATGGGCTGATTCGGCGGGAACCAGCTCTTGGATGGAACGAGAACCGAAAAGAGCACAAGGCCGGCTGCCAGTTGCATGGTCTTCTCCGCGGAAAGACGGCCCCGGAAGGAAAAACACGTGCCGCGAGGCCAGTCACAGAGAGGTTAACGGCGTCGCCGCCCCAGGTAAAGCCGGATGGACCGCGCCCCGCCGCCGAGAAGCCTCAGGGCTGCCGCTGATAGCGATAGATCAGCGCCGCCGGCTGCGTCGACGCGGAGACCTTGAAGCCCGATCCGAGCAGTTCCTTTCCGGAAACAAGCAACCCCGGTCCGCCGTCAAGGCTCTTCATTTCATACCGGGCATCCGGATCGAGCCCCTTTGGAATCAGCACGGCCGACGCCTCGGGACAGGTCTCCCTGCGAAATGCCTGCACGATACCGCCACCCGAGTCGGGATCGTCAAACTGCCACGCAACCCAGACATTCTTCTCCAGGCTGTAGGGAGTCAGCGGGTAGTAGTCCGCCAGAAGGTAAGGCTCGACCACTCTGAACTCGGCAATCATGCGGCGAAGCAGTGCGTAGTCCAAGTTCTGCTTGCGAGCGTCCCAGCCGACTCGCGAGGCCGGGAAAATGCAGCTTCGGAACCAGTAGACGTCACTCTCGCCATGGCCGGAGCCGTGATACGGAATCCACAGCGATATCCCGAATGTGTGGTTCTGCTGAGTAATGGTGTCGCCGAATGCGTCGCTGCGCAGCAGGGGCACGCTTCGGCGCAGGGTTTCCAGGTCATTTCGGCGGCCGCCGCTGGCGCACGAGTCAAGCCAGAGCTTCGGATGCCTGCGAAGCAGTTCATCCCAGAACGCAAGGTAGCCGGTAACGTGTCCGATCTCGGTAATTCCCTCACGGTCTTTGGCGTCGTTGCCGCGCCAATAGCCTAGCGGGTCTATATTGAAATCCTGGCGGTAAACATCGACGCCCTGCTCAGTGATCAAGTTATCGATGCGGTGAACAACCCAGTTCCACGCATCGCGGTTCCCGAGGTTGACCAAGCCGCCGTTCTTGCCGCCTAGCACCCACTCGGGGTGATTCTCACTCATCCATGTGCCACGCCATGCCCGTTCGGGTTCAAACCAGAGGACGAACTGCATGCCGTTGGCCCGGGCATGATCTGACACCTCGCGGATGCCTTTGGGGAATCGCTGAGCATCCACTTCCCATGTGCCGGTGGTTTCGAACCAGTTGCCCCTGCCCGGATACCATCCGGCGTCAACAAACCAGAAATCAAGATCGACTTTCTCGCGAATGTAACCATTCATGACCGCCAGTTCGGTGGCGGCATCCGGGTGCAGATCGACGCTCCAGCACGCGCCGTAGTGTGTCGGGACGAGCTTGCCCCCGGGGCGTGGGATGTTGTGAGCGACCATCCACTTGCGCCAGAGGTTCTGTCCGCGCATCCAGTCGCCTTCGTAGAACTCAAGAGCCACTAGAGGCGAACGGACCTCTTCGCCGGGGCGCAGGGTGAAATGGGTCCGCTCCTGTCCCGCTCGCAGTCGCAACGTGCCATCGCCGTTTCGGTCAAATTGCGCCGCCCATTGCCCGGGCCAACCGACGACCATCACAAATCCGCCGCCCGGCGTCGCGATGTTCCAGAACGGAAACTGGCCGTTGGTAGGTCGTCCGCCGGCCGGGGCCATCCGCTTTGTGAAGCCGCGCGGCATCGCCTGCGCGTATGGCTGGTAGCTGTCGGGGGTGCAGGAGTCCCCTTTGATCGAGTGCAGCGTGAATTCGCCTCCCGAGGGCCATGCAAAAATGGCATCGATCGCCTGAAAGTCCGAGATGATGGGCGTATCGGCAGTCCCCGTGTTCTTCAGAAACGCGACCCACTCCACCACCGGATAATCCCGGTACTCGACCGCGCGACACGTGACCACCAGCGACGTGGCCGGGTCGGTGTAAGTGACCGTCCGCTGAATCCTCGCGCCATCCAGCCGGGATGATGACCGTTCGACTTTCCATGTTCTGACAAACTCCGAGGATGGACGACCGCCATACTTGAAGGAAAACGGGGGCTCGGCCGACGGCAGAGGCTCGTCGTCGCCAAATCGTTCCCTTGACCAGTCTCGTGACCGGCCCAACTCCGCCGACGATGGTCTTGCCGCCCAGCAAGGCAATCCCACCGACGCCAGCACTGCGATTGACACCAGCCACCAGATTCGATGCCATTGCATGAAGCGGATCCTTTCGGGAGCTCGGAGACGCAAGGCCGATGCCGACCACCGGGCGAGGCTTCAAGGCGAGAATCACGCTTGTTCCGAACCCGGCATGCCTCAGGGACAACCACCCACCAAGGTGATGCGGGCATTTTCGGCTTCCTCCTGCTAGAATCAAGCCATGCGGCACGGCGCATCCAAAGGTCAACTGTATCTGAACGACACCGAGGTCGGAATCGTCAACATCCGCGGATGGCAGAGTTCGTGGGGCTTCGGGGACTTTCACCCGAACGAGCGATTCTCGGAATTCGCGACGATCTTCGGCAACTGGTCCCTCTTGATGCACGCCGACGACGACCAGGCCAAGCTCAGCCCCGAAGCCGCGGAAGAATTGCGGCGGGCGGAATATGCGATCGACCAGTTGCGAGCCAAACTGTTCCTGCCGGAGACCAAGGAATGGCGGAAGATCGGGCAGGTCAATATCGACGGGGGGCTGATTGAGTGGAAAGAGGCCTAGCGAAGCATGACCGCCTCAAGCGTCCCGCGGCGCAGGTCATCTTCTCGCGCTAACCGTCGCCTCCTTCTCGACCTTCCGTTCCGCACCGCCGAACTGGATGCGGGGATCCCCAAAGGCATGGAAGATGCGGACTCGCTCCGATTGATCGATCGGCTTGCCGTCGAGGCTGCGCAGTGTGAAACAAGTCGGGGCTGCGTACTTCACGTCATGGACCTGCGTGGCACAGAACGCGGCGAACGTTGGCGATTCCACGACAAAGCCGTTCGGCGGCAGCACGGCATCGGAGCCGCGAAATCGAGCGAGATACGATTTAGCAGAGCCGTTGACAATCACGACGACCGTCGATTGGCCATCACCAAAAAGCGTGCGCCGCACCTTGCGGTCGGGCGTCAGGAATTCATGCCCGGTCATCTGCATCCTCGCCGTGATCTCATGCAGCGGCGAGAGAATCTCCGCCGTGTTCTTCACAAAGCGGTCCACCGGGTGCATGCCCGCCGCCCAACCCCCGTCGGCTCGAACATACATGGCGGCGTCCACTGTGGGGCCGTCGGGATTGGGGGCCGTCGGGGCGACGAATTCGATCTTGTCCGCTTCGATCTTCACCTGACCGACAATACACCGGCGTTCCCGGTCTTTGCGACCCTGAAGCAGAATGCGACCTTTGTCCTGACGATTGATCATGCCGACGCGGATATCGCAGGTTCCGGCCAGACCCTCCGGAACCGTCACGGTAAACGGCCCGTCAAGCACCTCGCCGGCCGCCCATTGCGAAGTCGGAGTTGAGGGAGCATGGTCACCCTGGAATCGGATTGCCCCCCCCGAGTCCGTGAAGTGAACGAAAACGGTCCAGTCCGCCGCGGGCGGTTTGCCCACGTCCCAGCGGTACGTAATCTCAAACCGACGGGGGGCAAGCTGCTTCAGGCTGGCAACCGACGGCCGAATCGGCAGCGGCTCCTCCGTCGGGTCCCTCCAATACAAATGCGACGGCACCGAATGGTAATTCAGTGTCCGCCCGATCGAAAGGTGATGCAGAACGTACTCCGCCGAGTTGTTGATGTCATAGCCGTACTTGCCATAGAGCGCAATGCAATCCCGATAAACCAGCTCAAACAGCGGGATGACCGTCGCCCCATACGCCTCGGGCTTCAAGTTGTGATAGTACGTCCCCGACACCCCCGTCAGACCCTCAAAATAGTCCGCGTGCGGAATTGCCCATTCGCGCCCGCACTCCGACCCGAACATCCCGAACACCGACCGCGCATAATCGGACAACGCCTGTTTCCACTTCATGTCGTCGACCCGCGTCAGCGGGTGCTTCGGGTCAAAACACTCCTGCAAACCCGCCGCGTACGTCGTATCAATGAAGTAGCAGTCCGCATCCGTCAGCTTCTTCACCGCCGCCAGATTCTGTGGCCGCTGCGCCAGTTCCAACGCTTTCTTCGAGCAGGTGATGTACGCCCTTCCCCCGGCCCATTTCCCGCCCGCCACCAGCGACCCGTCCGGCCGTTTCTGAATGTACTGCTCATCCCACGAGGGGGAGTCCTTGTACATGTCCTGGTAGTTGTCGTGCAGGTCAAAGATGTACCCCAACGATCGGACCTTTTTCGCCGCCGCCGCCAACCCCTCGCTCCCCCCGCATTCCGGCGCCGCCGGCAGAATATCCGGGTGCTGGTTGTCGTAACCCCGTCGAATCCACCCGCCGATGATGAAATGAACCCGGTCGAGCCTCAGGTCGTTCTTGAGATGTTCGGCAATTTGCCCCACTTCGTCAAAGGTCCAGTTGACCCTCACGCGTTCCTCGCGGGTGCTCTCTTCGTTCATGGTCCGCGACAGCGTTGACCACAACTTGAAGTTCACCGCCCCGAACAGGGCCGCCCGATGCGGATTCTGCTTCAACTTCTCGTCCCAGGTGACCAGATACCCCTTCTCCTTCGCCACCTGCCGATAGGCCTTGGCGATCGTGACATAATCGCCCTTGCCAAGCAGCGTCAGGTTGCAGGACTTGGCCGACTGGCGCATCGACAATGACAACGTCAGCGCCTGCTTATCCACCGCTCCATTGGGAAATCGGCTCTTCACCTCCGCCGTGACATAGGGGTCGGTCCATGTCACCATCGCGGCCGACCCGCCCTTCACCAGCCCGATCATCGCCATGTCGCACCCTTCATACTCGTAGGTGCCAAACGACTTGGCATATTCGATCTTCGAGTTCGCCGGCATCAGCAGCCCCTCCCGCGCCGGCGCCACCACGTACCCCCCTTCATCGGCCCCCACCGCCAACGCATCATCCAGCAGCCTGATGGAGTCCACACCCAGCCCCGCATCCGCCGAATAGGACACCGCCAGCGACTTGCCACTCGCGACAATCACAACGCGTACAGTGTCCTCCCTGCCCGCGACCGGCTTGAAAATGGATTCCAGACTGGGCCCCTCCTGCTTCACTTCGCACCTGCCAAGATCAACCCACTTGCGCTGCCCGTTGACGGTGATCCCCACCTGCCCAAACCGCGACCGATGCCCGGCCCACGTCACGTTGCTCTGCAAGTCCGTAATCTCGTACCGCCCGCTATCCGGCCAGAGCTGAAAGCGAATCGACGCCGTCTCCAGTGTGGCAGCCGATGCGTGAGCCCCAAACAGGACCAGTGCAACCATCACGCCCGTTATCTGGCTTTTCATCGTCCCTGTCCTCTCGGATTAACCCCCGCATCAGCTATACCGCCCCCGCCTCAGGCACGTTTACGATTTGGGCGACGCCGAGGCCGGCCCTATACTGCCTTCATGCCCCTGAAAGCGTCCCGATTGCTTGCCATCCTGCGCCAGATGTACGGCCCACGCCCCTGGCAATGCTGGGGAAACGCCATCGACATCCTCATCGAGACCATCCTCTCTCAGAACACATCCGACGCCAACAGTTCCGCCGCGTTCCGCCGCCTCCGTCGCCAGTTCCGGTCCTGGAACCCGGTCATGACAGCCCCCACCGAAGCCGTCGAAAAATGCATCCGCATCGCCGGCCTTGGCCGCGTCAAAGCGCCCCGCATCCAGGCCATCCTCCGCCAGATCAAGGCCGACCGCCGAAGGCTTGACCTCGAATTTCTCCGCGAACAGACCCCCGAACAGGCCTGCGACTACCTCATGCGATTCGACGGCGTGGGCCCCAAAACCGCCAATTGCGTCCTCCTCTTCGCCTTTGGCATGCCCGTCTTCCCCGTTGATACCCACATCCACCGCATCGCCATCCGCCTCGGTCTCATCCCCAAATCCTCCTCCGCCGATGACGCCCACGCCCAACTCAAACCGATGATCCCCCCCGCCGATCGCTACGAAATGCACATCCTCCTCATCGAGCACGGCCGCAGAACCTGCAAGTCGCGCAGCCCCCTCTGTGACCGCTGCGGGCTGGCTGCCTATTGCCCCTCGGCAGACTACCGCCCCGACCATTGATCCAGCGGCTCAATATCCATCGCCTCCCCGGCATCCTTCCCCACCGCGATCAGCACCGCAATCCGCGTCTTGGTCGTCTTCCCCCGCAATCGAACGGTCAAATTGTGAATGTCCGGCTGCTGACGCTGCGGCGCGGGCGGATTTGCCGAAATCACCTCAAACCGCGCATCGGCCGGCAACAGAATCTTCATCGACAACACCGCCGACGCCTGCGTCAGCGTCGCCGTCCCGCCCTGAATGTTGATCTCGGCCGGCGTCAGAAATCCCCACACAACGTCCACCGGATCGTCCGCCACCACTTCGTCCTGCACCAAGACCTGCTTCCCGCCGAGCATCGCCAGCCCCCGCATCACCTTCGTCGCCTTGGCCTTGTACGCCGCCGACAAATCAATGACCGCGTGCGATCGTTCCTTCCCGATCGAGAACGCGACGATCTTGGCCGCCGCCTTCGGATCCTGGTTCTCCCCATCCAGGACAAGCGTATTGTGCGACTCCGTTCGCAAACGGTAATACGTCCATCGCTTATTGCCAAAGTAGTTCGGCAGGTTGTAGTCATCGCCGCCCAGGTCAACCGCGAATCGCTTGCCTTGCGAATCCAGCACAAACGACCCAAGGTCCAGATGCGAATGGTTCGCCTTGTTGTCCCCAGCCTTGATCCCCACAAACAGTGCGTTCGGATCGTTCCACGCCGACCGGAAGAACGCCACATTCACCCCCCGGAAAAACGCCGCCAGCGGCGGGTCATTCTCGATCCTCGGCTTACGATATTCCACCGGCAACTGCGAGTACCAGATCATGTGGAAAATCGAACCGTTCCTCGGCGTTCGGCTCAGTTCATGCCCGGCAAAATCCGGTTGCCTGAAAACCCGCGACAAATAGAGCATCTGCGGCGCCGACCCCGCCCCATCCCCGGCGTCCGCATAGTTGAACGTCTTCCCGATCGGCGAAACCGATTGAATGCGGTAGAACCCCGTCTCCGCGAAACCCGGCATCGCGTTCAACCCGAAATCCGTCTTCAACGCCGACTCCAACGCCGCCAGATAATAGATGTTGTAGATCGTCGCATATCCCCAGTAGCCCGGCCCCTCGGCAAATCCCCCGTCCGGCGCAAACGCGTTCATCGACGGCTTGATCGCCCGCCGGCAAAGCCCGATCAGCCGCCCCGCGATCTCCGGCTCCTCGTCCGCGATCGCCAGCGCCCCCACCGTCAAGCCGCCGTTGCACACCTGCGACCAGTTGTGCGTCGCCCGGGTCCACGACGCCCGCTTCTCAAAACCATCCAGCCCCGCCTGCAATCCAAGCCTGATCAACCCCTCCCGAATTGTCTTTCGCTCCTCCGCCGACAAAAAACCATACAGCCAGTCGTATCCGATCCCGATCGCGTTCGACATTTCCGCCGTGTCCAGGAAATGCGAGGGGTTCCAATCGGCAAAACCCACCGCCGTGAACATCTCCTTCTTCGCCCGCTCCGCAAACCGCCTGTCCCCATCAATCAGGTACAGCCCCGCCAGCGTCGAAATCCGATTCAGCGCCGTTCGGCTCTTGTCCAGCAGTCGCGGACCAATGAGCTTGTGCTGGATCGGCTCCTGTCTCAACATCCGCTCGCCCGCCGCAAGGAGATTCTCATGCCAGGCGATCATCAGCGGATCGTTCCGGACCAGTTCGCGCAAGCGCACCACGTCTTCGGAATGAACAAAAAGCCGCGGATGCGGGCTATACAGCGACTTCAGCTCCTCCGCAGGCGGAGCTGCAGCTAATGCCATTTTGGCGACCAACGCGACCACCAGCAACGATAACAGTCGGGTGAAGGAAGACATGAGGCATAAGTCTACCCGTGCCACCGTAATCACGAAAGCAACGCCCCACAGGACCTCACCCATCGCTGCCCCTGTCGACGGCCCGCCTCCTCACGGTTGCCCAAACAACAGGCAAACTAACCGGACCCGTGGGTTTGCCTGGAATGCCAATGGGCGATAGCATATTGGGTTCTGGCTCTGGCTTCCCAATTGCGGCGGCGCGGGGCGTTTCGGAGTTGATATGACTATGCGATTGTCTGAATTGCTCAAGCCGGCAGATATCAAGTTGGGACTGGAAGCCAGCAATAAGAATGACGCGATCAGCGAATTGGTCGATCTGTTGGCCGCCAACGGCCAGATCAGCGACCCCAAGAAGGTTCTCGGATCCGTCCTCGAGCGAGAAAGCCAGCGAACCACCGGAATCGGAAACGGTCTGGCAATTCCGCACGGCAAGAGCAACGGCACCGCGGATCTGGTCATGGCGCTGGGCAAGGCGAAGCAGCCAATCGATTTTCAGGCAATTGACGGTCGGCCAGTCACCTGGATCTGGCTGCTGACAAGCCCCCCCGACAAAACAGGCCCCCATATCCATGCGCTGGCCCGAATCAGCCGCCTCATGACCATCGACAAGTTCCGCCAGGCGCTGGCGGGGGCAAAAACGGCGGAAGAGGTATTCGAGATCATCCGACAACAGGAAGAATCGCTCTAGCGCCTCGCCAAGTCAGCCAGATTGCAGCGATGCCGCGACTCGCCTCGTTTCAGACGCCCCACCGCCACCGATGCGCGTTCCATCGGCTTGCCAGTTCCACCCTTGAGCCAGGATCATCACCGGCCTACCGACCCGGCTTTGACCGGTCTTGGCGGCACGCAAACCCCTCTCCCACCACGCCCAACGCCCCGAACCCGCCATATTGCCCGTGCCCCGCCGCTCCGCTTGTGGTATACTTTGTGTGCATTTCTCGGAACCTGGGGGTACTTTGTGAAAGGGAACGGGCTATGAATCACGTCGGCCCTGGGCACAAATCCGGTGTGAGCACGACCAATCCTCTGGCGGACAGCTTCCCGAGCGGCCATACCACCGCCAGTGGCAGGAAGTTAAAGCTCTGCTGCGTCTGCGGTGAGGATCTGGTCGGCAAAGAGCGATTCAAGGACCATCAGGGACAATACTGGTGTCCCGACTGCGCGAAGAACGACCAACACCGCAAACAGCCCGCCGTCTGCCCCGAATGCAATGCCCAACTGACAAATGGCGAATTGCTGGATTTCGAGGGCCGACAGGTCTGCCAGCCCTGCGCGGACAAACTGCGGCTGGCCGCAAAACGCGCCGCGGCACGCGTCGCCGCCGCCGAAGAGGAAGCCCGTCGCCAGGAACAACGACGACGCCATGTGTTGATGTATGGCGGTGTTGCGGCCGCGGTCGTCGTCCTCTATCTGATCCTCAGGCTCATGATCTGACCGTCCGCATCTGCAAACCTCGGCCTACGCGCCATCGCGCCCCGGGCGTGCCGCCGATTTCGCCCGTTGAATGCCCCCGGGGGGACCAACGGCTGTGGCGGCCAAACCCTCCCACCTGAGTCTGCCCCTCCAAGAACTGGCCTCTCGCTTCACCGGCCGGCAATCACCCGGCTGATCGTGAAGACCGGCAGCAGCATCGCCAGCGAAACCCCACCTATGATCAGACCCATGGCGCAGATCATCACCGGCTCGATATAGCGTGTGAGATGCGCGATCTGCTCCTTCAGTTCCTGCTCCGCATACGAGGCGATCTGTTCCATCACCGCCGCCAGTTTGCCGCTCTTTTCACCGCTGAAGATCATCTGCGCAATCGATCGCGGCACCATCACACTCCGAAACAAAGGCTCCGAGAACTGGCGGCCCGCCTGGATCTGGTTGCCGACGCTCCTCCAGAGATCCTTGAAATACGTGTTGCTGCTCAAATCATGCGCGACGCTCACGCAGTCCTGAAGACTGACGCCCGCGCCCGCCATCGTGCCTACCATCCGCAGGCCGCGAGCAAGAAACACCTGGCGATACAGCTTCCCCAGAAGCGGAAGATTCAGTTGCAGGTAATGCCACAGCCTAGCGCCCCCTTCCGTCCGAAAATAGAACAGGCTCCCGATCCCCACAACCAGCAGGCCACCAAGCAGGCTGGGCCAACGCGTCACGATCAATTCGCTCAAGTCCATCAGGATCTGCGTGGGCAGCGGCAGGGCCGCTTTCTTGTTGGCATAAATGACCGTGAATCGCGGCAACACGAACGCCAGCAGAAAGACCGTCGTCGTCACCGCGAAGCCAAACATGATGCCGGGATACGTCAAAGCGCCGCGGACCCGCCGCAGGATCTCCTGCTCGTCGCGCAGATACGCCGTGGCCCGATTGAGAAAACGACTCAGCATGCCGGTCTTCTCGGCGGCCTGCATCAGCGAAATGTACAGCCGCGGGAAGCTCCGCGGATGCCGCGCCAACGCCTCGCTGAAACTGACGCCCCCCTGCAGTTGCTCGCCAAGGTCGCTCAAGACCATGCGCACATTGGGCTTGTCCGCCTGTCGAGAAATGCACTCCAGTGCG
Organism: uncultured Tepidisphaeraceae bacterium; assembly: GCA_964451955.1. GTDB lineage: Bacteria > Planctomycetota > Phycisphaerae > Tepidisphaerales > Tepidisphaeraceae > JAPLNB01. Next base: position 37,114 of record CAYVKG010000003.1, on the reverse strand, counting down.
TCGCTGAGCGTGACGCCCGTCTCAATCATGATGCTCAATTGCGTCGACAGATGGATCACGTCGGCACGCGATATCTTGCCCCCGGCCGCTGCGACCGGCGCCGCCTCTTCAGGCGCTTCGCCGGACGATTCGTTGATCGAAATCGGAAACCGCCCCTCCGCCCGGATCTGCTTGATCGCCTCGGCCGTGCTGGCGGCCACAATCGTGCCGTTCACCGGCTGCCCCGAGGCGTCTCTCGCTTTGAATGCGTAATTCGGCATTTCCGGTTCCCCTAGGCAGTCACCCGATACACTTCCTCGATCGTCGTCAGCCCAGCCTTCACCTTCTCCAGGCCGTCGGCCCGCAGAGGCTTCATGTTCGCCGCCGCCGCCGCTTCCCTCAGATCGTTGAGGCTCGCACCCTGGCTGATCCGCTCAAACATCGCATCGTCGGGAGCGAGCAGTTCGTAAACCCCAACACGCCCGGAAAAACCGCGGTTCCGGCACTTCGGACAACCCCGCGGACGATACAGGGTCTCCACCGGGCCCGTCACCTTCTCCAATTGGCGCTGCTCGTTCACCGTGGGCTCATACGCCTCTTTGCACGCGTGGCACAACTTGCGAACCAGCCGCTGCGCCAGCACCCCGCACACCGTCGCGCCGACCAGATACGGCTCAATCCCGAGGTTGTACAACCGTGTAATGGCGCTCGGCGCGTCGTTCGTGTGCAGCGTGCTCAGCACCAGGTGGCCCGTCAACGCCGATTGCATCGCCACCCGCGCGGTGTCCGCATCGCGAATCTCGCCCACCATGATGATGTCCGGATCCTGCCGCAAGAGCGACCGCAGCGCATTGGCAAATGTGAATCCGATCTTGTCGTTCACCTGAAACTGATTCACCCCCGCCAGCGCATACTCGATCGGGTCTTCCACCGTGCAGATGTTCACGTCGGGCTCGTTCAGCTCCTGCAGACTGGCGTACAGCGTCGTGCTCTTGCCCGAACCCGTCGGGCCGGTCACCAGCAGAATGCCGTTCGGCAATGAGATGAGTTTCCGCCACTGCTTCAGCGTGTCATATCCGAATCCCAGCCGTTCCAGATTCACCGCGCCTCGATCGTTGTCGATGATCCGGACCACGATCTTCTCGCCGTGCTTCCCCGGCAACGTGCTTACGCGCAAGTCGATCGGCCGCTTGTCCATCATCACATGGATCCCGCCGTCCTGCGGCAGCCGACGCTCCGCAATGTCCAGAGCAGCCATGATCTTCAGTCGCGACGCCACCGCGGGGTGCATCTGGAATGGCGGTCTCAGCTTCTCCACCAGCCGCCCGTCAATCCGGTACCGCACACGCAATGAATGATCGCCAGGCTCAATGTGAATGTCGCTGGCCCCTTCCTTCACCGCATTGTAGATGCAATAGTTCACGAGCTTGATGACCGGCGAGTCGCCCGCCGCCTGCTCCAGGTTGTTGATGTCGACCTGCTGCTGCTCAACCAGCGCGAAGTCCTCGAACTTCACCTCCTCTATGATGTCATCAATGACAAAGACGCTCTCATTCGGGAGGTAGGCCTGCAGAGTCGCCCGAATGTCCCGCGCAGTCGCCGCGACCACCTGCGTTCGATAACCGCTGGCACGCTCGATCTCCTCCAGCAGGAACACGTTTGCGGGTTCCGGTATCGCAACCGTGAGCATGCCTTCCACCAGGAACAACGGCAACACCTGGTGCTTCTCCAGGAACTCCTTCGGGAGCGTCGCAATCGCCTTGGGGTCCGCAATCCGCGGGCTCACCCGAGCGTACGGCACACCGTAGCACTGCGCCAGCGATTCCGTAACCTGATCCTCTGTGCAGATGTTCAACTCGACCAGGATCTCGCCCAGCAGCTTCTTGTTCCCGCTTTGCTTCTGCTCCGCCAGCGCACGATCCAACTGCTCCTGCTGGATCACCCCTTTGTCCAGCAACAGTTGGCCCAGCGGTTTGCGTTGCAGCGTCGCAATCATCATCGCTCCCACTTCATCGCATCATCTTGACCGCTGCCGCCAGGTCCTTCTGGCACTCAAATCGCGGTTCCAGTCGCGTGATCTCGAGAATCTTCCGGCAATTCTCGTCCAGACCGATCAACTTGACCTGCCCAAACAGATCCTCGCACCGCCGCTTCAGCCACAGCAGCGACTCCAGACCTTCGCTGTCAATGAACGGACAGTGCTCCAGATCAACAACGAAGTCCACAATCTGCTTGCGATCAATACGCTCGTCCGCACTGGCGCGCAGACAGGCGGCGTTCTCGCCGTTCAGGTCTCCGTCGATCCCAATCACGCACACACGGTCATATTCGTCACAACGCACTGGCATACGCTCACACCACCCTCCGTCGGGTCCACTACGCCGCCCGAGCCGCCTCCTGAGCCGACGCCAACCCGCCGACCTGGTGCTCTGATTCGTGCAACAAGCCTTGGATCTGCTCGATGGGCATCTCCAGCAGCATCTCGGCCAGGGCCGGGTCAAATTGCGTCCCCGAACATCTCCGGATTTCCGCCATCGCCACCTCCAGCGGCAGCGCCTTGCGGTACGTTCGATTCGACGTCATCGCGTCAAAGCAATCCGCGATGCAGATGATCCGCCCCATCACCGGAATGTCCCTCGCGGACAGCCCCATCGGGTAGCCGCGCCCGTCATATCGCTCATGATGATGCAGCACCCCGGGCACAATGTCCTCGAGTTGCTTCACGTCCCCCAGAATCCTCGCCCCGATCTGACAGTGCCGCTTCATCAGCTCGAACTCATCCGCGGTCAGCCGACCCGTCTTCTGCAGCACGCTCTCGGGTATCCCGATCTTCCCGACGTCGTGCAGCAGCCCCGCCATGTAGATCCGCTCAACCTGCCCGTCCGGCAGGTCCGCTCGCTCGGCCAGGTGCTGCGCCAGCAGTGCGACACGCTCGCTGTGGCCGCACGTGTACGCGTCCTTCGCGTCAACCGCGCTGGTCAGGCTTCTCAGAAGCCCCAGCATCAGGTCGTGCACGTCCCCGTACAGCATCGCGTTTTCGAGGTAGATCGCCGACTCGTTCGCAATCGCGGTCAGCAGCTTGCTGTCCACCGAGTCGAAATCGCCGTGCGGCTTGTCCAGGCCGAACAGGCAACCCAGCACCTGGTCGCCGCGAAGCAGCGGCACCGCGATCACCTTCGTCGCCAGGCCCGCCAGCCACCGGTACGCCCCGTCCCTCGCCAGGTCATTGATCAGAAAACAGCTCTTTCGCTGATCGAGCGTCACCAGCAACTGATCCGCCAGCCGTTTCACCTGCTCAGGCGCCATGACCAGCTCGCCATACAGCGCCGGTTCCTCGTGGCTCTTCTCGGTGCGCAGCGCTACCCCCATGCCCCTGACTCCCACCACCTGCATCACATCCAGACACGCCTGCCTGAAGAAGTCGGCGCTGCGACGATTCACCCGCATCCCGCCACTGATCTGATCAATCAGCGTCAGCTCCTCATAGGCGTTGGCCAGTTGCGTGGACAGCGAATTGACTTCCTGCTCCAGCGACGCCTTCTGCAGCCTGTCCGTCAGCATCGCCAGGAACACCCCCGCTTCGCTCCCCAGGCTGCTCGCGTCTCTCGTCGGCGACAACTTCGCCTGCCGCATCACCCAGTCCACATCCAACCCGAGCTCGCCGCACACGCGCCGCGTCCGCTCGTCCGCAACCAAATCCCCACAACGCGCGGCCAACGCAAGCACCCCGTTAACCTGTCGCCGCTCCACGTACGGCACGGCGCAGATCACCGCCCCCGGAATCAGATCCCATGTCTCCGGCCCGGACTTCGCCGTCATCTGCTGGACGTGCGCCAGCAGCCGCTCCCCGGCCAGATCGCCCCGTTTCAACGCGGGAATGACATACTGATCGAAAAACGGGCCCGACTCGTCGTGCTGCATGCGACCGTCGGACCGAATCAGAAGCAGGCACACGCCGGCGGCACGGGCGTGCGCCGACAACGACGCCTGGATGCTCTCGCTGATCCAGGCTCCGCCGCTACCGGCCTTCTCGGAGTTGTGCGACTGGTTCGCCGCCATGCAACACCCTCTTCTCCATGCCACCCGCCCGCTACGCGGCCTGCTTCGCCAGGACCTCGTTCACCGTCGCCAGAAGCTGCCTCGGGCTGAACGGTTTGCTCAACATGCATAGGATCCCGCTCTTCTCCGTGTCCTGCGGCTCCAGGCTGTACCCTCGCGCCGTCAACATGATCGCCGGAATGTTGCACGTCGCCGGCTCCAGCTTCAACGCCCGGCAAAGCTCCAGGCCGGACATCTCCGGCATGTGATAATCCGTAATGATCAGGTCCGGGTGCTCGTGCTGCGCCGCCTCCAACGCTTCCCGCCCGTCACGCGCCGTCACCACGCGAAACCCCGCATTCTGCAGCTTCAGCGACACCACCGACAATATGTGCGACTCGTCGTCGGCAACCAGAATCGTCTTGCCTGTCATGCCCGCTCTCCTCTCGTGCGGCAACTGGCTTCGCCCAACCATCACGCCCTGCCCGCCGCTCCGTGCCTACTCCACCAGATCCAGCTCAAATCCGAACGTGCTGCCTTTGCCAACCTGGCTCTCCACAAACATCCGTCCGTTGTGAACCGTTTCGATAATGTGCTTCACCAGCGACAGCCCAAGGCCCGTGCCCTTCGCCATCCGGTTGTTGGCTTCGGCCCTGTAGAATTTATCGAATACAAACGGCAGGTCCTTTGGCGGAATTCCCACCCCCGTGTCCGAGATCCGCGCGGAAATCTTCTTTCTGGACTCGTCAGCCACGGTTTGCACAGTTATCGTCCCCCCCTCGGGAGTATATTTCACCGCATTGGAAAGCAGGTTCAGAATCGACTCATACAGCATGTCCCGGTCCGCCCGCGTCTGATAAACCGCCGGAGCAATCTCCTCGACGATCTTGATCTGCTTCTGCCTGGCCTGCGGCACAATCACCTCCACGGCCTCCTTCAGCAGCACCATCAGGCTCAGCGGCGCCTTGTTGATCTTCACCAACCCCGACTCGATCCGCGAAATGTTCAGAATATTGTCGATCAGCCGGCCCAGACGGTTCGCCTCGTTCTGGATCACCTCATAAAACTCCGTACGAGTCCGATCGTCCGAAGCCTCCCCGTCAATCAGCATCTCCGCATAAGCCTTGATGCTCGCCAGCGGCGTCCGCAATTCGTGGCTCACGTTCGAGACGAAGTCGTTCTTCATCTCCGCCACTTCCTTCTCTCGCGTCATGTCATGCAGGACCGTCACCACCCCCGCCGGCGTGTCCTCTCGCCCCGAAACGCACGACAACGTCACCCGATAGATCCGATCCCCCGTCGGGCTCTTCACCTTGTGCTCCACGATCCGCCGGCCGCTGCGGCTGTCGCTCTGCCGCATCTCCCGAATCAGCGAAACCATCGTGTTGTCCTGCATCACCTGCCCAATCGGCGCCCGCGTCGCCCGGCTCAGATCGAAATCAAACACCCGGGCCGCCGAGTCATTCGCCAGCACCACCTCGTCAAACGGATCCGTCACCAGCACCGCGTCCGATATGCTGTAGATGATCGCCTCCGCGTGCTGCCGCTCCGCCGTCGCCACCTTCAACTGAATCTCCAGCTCCTTCGCATGCAACCGCGCCGCGGCTACCTCCTCCCCCGCTCGCTCAATCACCCCATTCACCGCGTCTACCAGCCCGCTCAGCGTCGGGTGCGAAGACTCCACTCGCCCCAGCAATCCACGAGCTTGCGCCTCGGCCACCAAATGCGGCAACCGTCGGCATGCACGCGACAGCGACAACAGCCCCCCGGCCCCAACCAGGCTCGCGAACGACATCAACACCACACCCGCGACGCGATTCGCCTGAAACGCCAGGCCATCCGAGATGCGAATCACATTCGCCGGAACCAGGAACAACGACATCAGACCGGCAAACAGCAAAACGCAGACAATCAGCAGTATGATGGGTGCGCGACGCACGCGATGCTCCCCGTACGTGAAAAACCCTCTGTCCCCTCCGGAGGACAGCCGCCCGCACTCCGGACCCGATACGCCACCGGGACCGAATCGCGATGCGCCTATTCGGCAACACTCGCCTGCGCCATCAGCGTCGCCGCCAATTGATCATGCGGTTTCAACTTCAGCGCGCGGGCGTAACAATCAATCGCTTCCGTATGCTTGCCCTGCTTCTCCAGAATCAGACCGCTCATGCAAAGGCTCACAGGGTCCCCGCTGTCCAAAGCACCGGCCTTCCGAAACGCCGCCAACGCCTCGTCCAAACGGTTCTGCCGCAGCCGTACGTAACCCAACGCCAAATGCACCTCGCTGCTGCCCGGCTCGATCGACAACGCCTTGCGCGCCGACAACTCCGCCCGGCGAACATCATTCAGCTCCAGCGCCGCCTTCGTCAACTTCAGCCAGATGCCCGCTGACGAGGGATCCAGTTGCGAGGCGGTCTCAAAACTCTCCCTGGCCTCCGGCACGCTCCCGGCCTGCAACTGGCACTCGCCAAGCGCCGTGTGCAGGTCCGCTCGCGCCCGATAGCGATCTTCCTTCACCAGCCGGCCCAGTATCGAACCCGCTTCCCGGTAGTCCCCCGCGAAGAACAGCGCGATCGCCAGGTGCTCGCGAATCGCCAGCTCGTCCGGCGCGAGGATGCTCGCCTGGCGAAGCACCACCGCCCCGTCCGCATACTTGCCCTGCTGGACAAGCATCTGCCCTACCGCATCGCGAATCGCCGCACTGTACTCAAAGTAGGCCATCCGATCGCGAAGCAGCGACAACGCCTCGGGCAGCCGATCCATCGCCACCAGCATCTCCGCCCTGGCCATCAGGTACGCCGGCTCCGACGGCGCCTCCTCCGACGCCCGCGTGTAACACTCCAACGCCACCTCGCGCTTCTGCCAACGCTCGTTTATCACGCCGAACAGGTAGTCCACCTCCGGGTCCTTCCCGTTCAACTCACGCGCCACCTGCAGCGACTTCTCGGCCGACTCCAGCTGACCTAGCTCGATGCCCAGCTTCGCCTGCAATACGTATAGCTGCGCGTTCTTCGCATTGAGCTTGATCGCGTCATCCAACGCCTTGCGGCTCTCGGCGAAGTTGCCGTTCTGATACTGCTGCCTCGCCATGCCGTACAGAACGTCCGACCTGGCTGTATTCCACCGCAGCATCGCCGCTTCCTTCTGCGTGGGCTCTTTGGGCCCGTTCGCACAACCGGCGGCAAGCACCAGAATCAGCATTATCACAACATGCTTCACTGCCATGGGAACTCCTGAGTAATCGCGCCCTCCGCGATAACCTCACTCTCCCGACGGCTCACTTCTGGTCATTCTCTTTCGACGGCTGGCCTTCCAGCTCCTCCGTCGGCAGCTCCGTCACGGTCGTCTCCTGCCCGGCAGGCTGCGTCGCCGGCGCCACAACCGGCGCAGGCACTTCCGCCACCGTGACCGCCTGCCCATTACCCTGCTCCAACAGCGGTTCTTCTGTCTTCTTCTCGACGACGGGCGATCCCACGACCGCCGGTTCCGCCGTCGCTTCCATCTGCATCGCCTCTTCGACCATGCACTCCAGCTCCCAGGCTTCCTCATCCGCGTCCGTCTGCGCGGTCTTCGGTTGCGCTGGCGCAACCGTCACCGGCTGATTCGTCGGACCCGTGGAATTCACGCCCTCAGGCCGCATCACCGGAGACCACTTCGGCGTCTCCAGCGAGCTCGTTACCCCACGCTCCGCCAACACCTGACGCTTCACGAATCCGCGAATCGAGCTGTTGTCCACGCCCGTCACTTCCTTGCCGCTCAGATTCTCCTTCATCTTGATCGCTTCCATGAACTTCGGGTTCAGATTCGTCGCGCAATCCAGGTACCAGATCGCCTTCTTCGGGTTCGGAGTGGCCTTGCTCATCTCCTTCACCGCGTTGTCATACGCGCCCTCGGCCAAACGCTCACGGGCCCACGGCATCAGGCTCCGCCGAACGCCCACGCGCAGCTTCTCCATGTCCTTCAGCTCCTCCTCCGAAGCCTTCGCGTAGGCCTTCTCATCCTTCACAATGTGCGGCGTCAACAGCACGATCAGCTCCTCACGCAGCGTCGTGTCCTGCTGATTCCGGAACAGCGCGCCAAGCACCGGAACACTGCCCAGACCCGGAACCTGGCTCCGGCTCGCGATCGTGCTCTCCCGGAACAAACCGCCAATCACCACCGTGTGCCCGTCCTTCACCATGATGTTCGTCGTCACTTCCGCCGTCGTCTTGAACGGCAGATCGTTCTTCAAACCGCCGCTCGAATCCTCCGGGTGGATCTCCATGCGGATGTATCCGTCGTCACCGATGAACGGCCGGAAAATCAGCCGTGTGCCGGTCTTCAGAAACTCCACCGTCTGAACCGTCGTCGTCTCCGTCACAGACGTCGTCTTGTAACCGTCCTCTCGCCCCACCAGAACCTCGCCTCGCTGCTTGTTCAGCGTCAACACCTTCGGGTTCGCAAGAACCATCGTGTCCGTCACCTGCTCCAACGCGTTGACGAAAATCGACACGTCCTGCGTCACAAAACCAACCTTGAAACCAGGCGTCAGGCCCGAGGTGAAATTGTTGCCCGTGCCGGCACTGTGCACCCGATCCGATGCAATGCTGTCGCCACTCGGCAACTGCGCATTCGTGATCTGCCCGCCCGAGTGAATGATCTTGGCGAAATCAATCCCGCCAATCAGGTTGAAGTCAATGCCCAGATTGTTGTCGTCCGTCAGGCGAGCCGCCACAATCGTCGCCTCGACCAGGATCTGCTGCGGCCGCCGGTCAATCTCCTTCAAAACCTTCTTCACCTTCTCAATGTTGTCCGGATAATCCCGAACCACCAGGATGTCCTCGGTGGCATGATCGTTCCCGCCGACTTCCTTCGTGCTGCTCTCGATCCCCTTCACCGCCGGCAGCGTGAACGACACCTGCCCTTCCGCGCTCATCGCCGGCTTGATGATGCTCACCGCGTTCGCCGCCGGGGTGTAGTAGAGGCGGAACACCTCCGTCGTCATCTGCCGCTCCGCCTTCTCGATGTCCGCCAGTTCCTTGGCGCCGTACACGTATATGAAGTTGCCCTTCTCGCGGTACGCATAACCGTTCCCCTTGAGAATGGCTTCCAACGCCTCGCGGATCGTCACGTTATACAGGTTCGCCGTCACCGTCCCGCGAACTTCCTTGCTGGCAATGATGTTCTTCTGCGACTGCAGCGACAACATCCGCAGCACTTCAACCAGGTTCGCTTCGTTCACGTGAATCTCGACCGTCCCCGCGTCCGAAACGTTAACCTGCTGCGCCCCAACGCTCTGACCGCCCGCCGCCTGCGTCGCCGGCGCAGCGGCCGGCGCGTCGCTCAACAGCTTGACGTCCGTGTTAGATCCCTTACCACCGGATTGGCTTGCCTTGTTTTCCGCACCCACCGATAGCGCCTGAAAGGAATAAACGGACGACAAGGCCAAAAAAAGAACCGCTACCGCCTTCGTCGTTTTGCACATGACAATTCTCTCCTTAAACAACACCGCGGAACCCACCTGCCCGCGACTAGAATTTGAAAACGATCTCCAGTTTGACCCCTTCTCGCTCCACCACGATCCGCCTGGCTTCGATCTTCTCCACGCGGAAGCCGTCAATGGTGTCGCCTTCTCCTACGAGAATTCCGTTCACCATCGCCTTGGGAGCTCCGTTCTTCATCATCGTGCTCTGCAAGTCCAGTCGAGCCGCTCGCGAACGCAGGTTCTCAACCAGTATCTGCTTCGCCTTCTCCTGATCGGCCTTCGCCGCGAACGACTTTGCCAGTTCGTCCCAAAATCCCTCGGATGCCGCCGAGTCCTTCGACAGCGTCGATCCGTCCTTCGCGAAGTACTCGAGCTTCACAAGAAACAGGTTCCGAGTCATCACATCGGGCGAACTGCGGGTAAATCTTTGCAAAGCGAGCATCGCCTGCGGCATCGCAGAACTCGCCCCGACGCTTCGATCCGCGACCGCCTTGCTCGCCGACATCTTCGCCATCGCCGACGCAGGACCCGTCTTGCCGGTAAAAAGCACCTTCCCCCACATGACAGCCATCACCGCCACCAGAATGCTCAACGCGGCCGTCTTCTTCGGCTGCGTCTTGAAGCGCCGAGCCGCCCACTGCTGCAATGCCAATAACGAAGTGTCGGCCATTCATCCCTCCGAGAAATACACGCTGCTTACCATGTCCGTCACTTCAACCACGCCGGGCTTGCCAACCGTCGCTTTCATCGTCAGGCGACGAATCCGCGTCAGCCTCTGCAGATCCTCCACCTGCCTCAGGAACGACGCCACCGTCAGAAAGTCCCCCTGAAAACTCAACTGAATCGGTTGCTCGCAGTACCCGTCCGATCGCTTGGACGCCAGCGGTTGCAGCCGAACCTCCTGCAACGACAACTGCTGACTGATCTCCGTCAGATCCTTGATGAACTGCCCCAGCTCCACCTGCCGCGGGAATTTCCGGTCATAATCCCGCACGCTCTGCTCCAGCCGCTGCACTTCCCGCAGCACCGCCGGGAGACTCCGCGCGCGGTCCTGGTCCGTCAACAGCGCCTGCCGCTTCAACTCGATCTGCCTCTGCAACGCCGCCAGATTCCGAGTCGCCGGCCGATAACCCATCACATAGAAACCCAGCAAACCCACGGCCGTGACAATCCCCAGCGTCCACTGGGCGCGAGCATACCAGTCAATCTGATTCTGCAATGATCGCATCTGCTCAATTCCCGATCGGCGTATTCAGGTTCACGCTGAACGTCAACTCAAACTCCCGAAGCACATGCCCCGACTCGCGACGATCCCGCGCGTAAGTGGGTGCCACACCATCGAAAAACGGCACCTTGTTCAGCTCTATCACAAACGTCGCCATCTCCATGTTCGTCGGCGCCACCCCCACCAGCTTCACCCGCAGACGCCGATCCCGCGCCGGCAAGGCATCCTTCCCCCCCGGTTTCCCCGTCGCAACCGCCGGCAACGACGTCTCCTCAACCATCAGCTCCAGACTCAGCAGCGATACCGTCGGCGGCATCAATTCCCCCAGCTTCGCCAGCATCTGCGACACCTTCACGTGCTCGCCCAGACGCCCCAGCACCTCCGCCTGCTGCCTCCATTGCTTGCTCAACGCCTCCATCCGGTCCAACTGCTGCACCTGCTGATTCGCCTGTTCCCATTGACCCTTGATCGCACCTAATGCGTCTTCCGCAATGCACCGGTTCCGGCCCGCCAGAAATACCCACAGCCCCAAACCCACGGCCATCGCCACGCTCACCCATACCTGCAAAACCAGCGAACGCCTCCGCTTCTGCAGTTGCGCGTACCACGTCGGTAGAAATTCCACTTCACGCATGGGCGCCCTCCGAAACCGCCTCCGTCTCCGCTCCGACCGGCGCCGGCGCCGCCATCCCCCGCGGCCTGCCCGTCTTCGACCCAAACCGCTGCTCCGTCCGCCGCAGACCAAGACCCACCGCCAACGCCCATTCCGCCATCAGACCCCGCCGTTCCACCGCCTTCATCCTGCTCGTATCCACGTTGCTCAACGGCCGCCCCGATTCCACCGGAATCGTCACGATCGAACTCAACACCGCCTGCAATTGCTTGTCCGCGGCCTCCCCGCCAAACAGCCTCAGCCGCTGCGGCCGATTCCCACGAAACGTCACCGACTGATACCGCAAACACAGCGATATCTCCTGGCCAATCGACTCCATCACGCTGCGCGTCGCGTCAAATACCGCCTGCCGCACCGCATCCGGTCTCCCGGAACCCTCCTCCGGCGACTCCGGCGACTCCACAAGACGCCGACGAAGCGCCTGCGCCTCCCCCACCGTGATCCCCAGCCTCGTCGCGATCGCCTGTTGCAGATGAATCCCCCCGATGTCGATCGCCTTCAATACGCTGATCTCCCGCCCCTTGCCAATCACAACCTGCGTGCCCGACAACCCAATATCCGCCAGAACATGAACCTCCTGCTCATCCTCACGCCGTCGGATGAATCGCTCCACGCTCCGAAACAACGCCATCTGCTCCACATCCAGCGATTCAATCTCAACCCCACAACCATTCGCCAATTCCACAAACCGATCCACGTCCTCATACCGCGCCGCCAGGACAATCACTTCCTGCAGCACCTCGTTCCCCTGCCTCACCTCCCCCGCCGGCTGGAAATGCACGTGCGCCTGCTCCGCGTCAAACGGAAACAGATTCCCCGCCTCAAATCGAACCGCCGCCTCCAGTTCGCTCACCGGCATCAACGGCAACCGGAAATTCTTGACGTGAACAATCTCACGCGGCAACGCCAACACCGCCCGCCGACCCGAGAACCCCCCTTCCCGCAACATCTGCCGAACCATCTCCGCCGCCACTGGCATCCGCAACTGCGGGTCCGCCTTCACCTCGTCCGGCAAGTTCCGACGCGCCGCCGCCCGCACCGCCAACGCATCCCCGATCACCTCCAACTGGATCATCTTGATCGAGTCGCGCCCGATATCCAGGCCGATCGGCTGAAGCTGTGATCTGCTCAACTTGACCATGTCCCCTTCTCTTAAATCGCCGTCACCGTGATCTGACCGGTGAACGGCTCAATGTCGATCCGAAGTTGAAAACTCCCCGACTGGATCACGATCGATCCGCTCGTCAGCGACTCGCTTCCAGTCCCCGTGTAAACCACCGGCGAGCCGATCTCGTTAAACCCCAGCGTCTGATAGGATGTCGCCGAGGCACCCTGGAAATTCGCCGACACCAGCGTCACTCCCTGCATCCCGCCGCTGCCGCTTCCCCCAAACACCGCCACATACGGCGTCTTGTTCACAGGATGCTCAACCACCGTCATGTCCGATGAGCGAATCACCGAATACTGGCTCGGCGTCGGCGTCACCTGAAACATCACGTACTGGTTACTCTGCTGTGTGATCGCCAGGTTCTGCGCATAAATCAGATCCGCCATCAACACCCGCGCCGCCGCCTCCACACGCCGGTCGTCACGCGTCCCAAGCTGCGGCACAATGATCGCGCCGGCAATCCCCAGGATCACCACCACGACCAGAATCTCCACCAGCGTAAATCCACGTTTCTGCTTCACTTGTCGCTTGCGCATGGCCTGCTCCGACCTGAGACTACGCCCGCTGCGACGACGCCCGCCCTGCACCCGTCACTTCTCCTTCTCTTCCGTCTTCGCCACCTGCACCTGCAGCTTCCCCGACCCCAGCAGATCGATCAGACGATCCACCTTCGCATTCAGGCTCTTCAACTCGTTCACCGTCTCCATCCGCTGCGCCGCCGCGTCCGGTATCTGCGCCCACGCCGGCGTCACCGGACCCGAACCCGTCCACTGACTTAGCAGAATCAGCCCCTGCAGAACCACAATCACCGCCAACAGTTTCGTCGATTTCATCGCTTCACACCTTTCCTCCGGCTAGTTCCACGACAGCACCGTCACGCTTCGAGGATTCGCCGCATCCAGGTCCGGCAGAATCTGCTTCGACTGATTCAGCCGGTTGTCCACTCTGATCCACGCGCCCGAACCGCTGTTGAACGCGCCATTGTCGCCAAACAACATGGCCCCGTTGAACACGAGGCTCGCGCCGAGACTGGCGCCGGATTCGGGCTTCACCACCTTGTCAATGTAGGTGGTTCCGTTAATGGTTATCGACTTCCAACTCCGCGTTCTGAATTCCCCCAGCACAATTAGGGCCGGAAATCCGTCCCCCGCCGTGATGCTGATATTAGTGCCGTTCAGAATCAGGTTGCCGTCCACAATCAGCGTGCCGTTTATCGTCAGATTATTATTGACCGTCAGATCACCCGCTCGGTAATAGATCCCCGCGGGGTTCGTCGACGTCGGGCCAAGGTTCTCCATCACCCCCGCGCCAATCGAACTGAGAGCAATCGTCGTTCGACTTCGCAGCACCCCCTCCCCCGGATAGACATAATTCGAATACTTCTGGATCGTCGACTTGGTCGGCGCCGCCGCCGGTTCCGTTGACGAGATCGGCAGCATCGCCGTTATCGTCCCGCTGTTGGCAAAGCTCCCCGCGTACGCGATCCCGTTGATCACCCCGACATTCACCAGCGACGCGTTCGCCGCCACGTTCCCCGTGATCGTCACGTCTTCATCCATGATCTGCAGCCCCTTGGCCGATGCCACCGCCCGCGTGATCTTCAACCCCGGCGCTATTCGCACCCTGGCCGTCACCGTGTGCGCCACACCCGCACTCAGTGCGCCCCCCGGCTTGCCCGTTGACGTAACCACATACTCATTCGTGTTCGCCGCGTCCCGCATCACCGCCACATCAATCGTCCCAGGCACCCCACTACCCAGCAAAATCCCCGTCCCCCCCGGCCAATATCCGTTCTGCAGCGTCGGCGCCTTCCATGGATTCAACAGGTAGTAGTTCGCAAGATTCACCCCCGACTCCGCAAGCGTGTCCGCCTGCGCCGCCACATACGCGTTGCCGCTCACCTGCGACTGAAGCGATGTCTCCGCCAGCAGCGCAAACGACAGCACCATCGCCACCCCCACGATGATCGTCACCTGCAGCAACGCGAACCCACGCCTTTGTCTCCGCCTGCGTTCCATGGCCTCCTCGTTAAGGCTGCCCGCTCGGCGACCGCAGCGCCACCGCCCGATACTCGCAGCGATTCCGGCTCCCCGCCTTGACCTCCAACACATACTCCACCGTCGGCCGCATCGACACTTCGCTCAGATTCCGCACCGACGGAACAAACCGAACCACGTTCCTCTGCAGAATCCGCCCCGACGCCAACATCCCGCTTTCGCCCTTGAATGCCGCAATGTCCGCTTCCCCGTCGATCTTGTCATAGCCCTTGTTGTTCGATGCGTTCGCAGCCGTGCTCGGCAACTGGTACCTCGTCAGCGTCCCCGCCGCCTTGTCGAATTCCAGCAGCGCGATCTCGCCCAGCTGCATCGTCCCGTTGCCGTTGTAATCCCCCATCCACAGAAACACCGCCGACCCGCTGTTGTTCGACCTCACCCCACCCCACCCCACGTATCGCGCGCCTCGGATCAGGCTGCGCAGCATCGCCGTCGATTGATAGGCCGAAATGCGCGTCGGCGCCGCCGACGGATTCTGCCACTGCTGGGGCTGGCTGTTCTGCCACTCCTGCCCCACCGCCAGCGCCAGCGCCGCCAACGCCCCCAGCGTCATCGAACTGATCACAATCCCGAGCAGCAGCTCGGTGATCGTAAACCCACCTCGTATTCGGCCTCGGCTGATGCGGAAAATCATGGATTGGTCTTCCTCTTCAGCGGGACGTTGACCATGAGCTGCTGCAGCTTCACCGCCGGTCCCTTGGATGGATTGACCGTCACCGTCACCAGCGCGAAATCGCCCGACACAACCGCCGCCCCCGCCGGCGTCGCTCGATACTCCACCGTCACCGATCGCGAATACGTCACATCATTCGGCAAACCCACGGCCGTCCCATCCGACATCGCCATCCCCGACGAGGTATCCGCGTAACCGTGGTAATTCCCCACACACACATATTGCGATCGGGTTGTCTGCCCCACGCTCGGCCCCCAGCTGGTCGTCCCGTCGGCGTTCATCAGCGGCTTGGCGGCGATCTCCTCAATCAGCTCGCGCGCCAATCCGATCGCCGTCGCGTGCACGTCCGCCGCCGACGACTGCTGCCGCGACGCCAGCACCGGCGCCACGATCGCCACCGCTGAAATCGCCAGAATCGCCGATGCAAGCAGGCTCTCGGCCAGCGTGAAACCCGCTGCCTGCCGCCCTCTGCCGACACCACTAGTAGTCGATGTAACGAATCCCATCGGCATCCACTCCGCTTACGTTTGGCACAATCTCCAGCGTCTGCGGCTTGTAGATCCACCCCGTGGACCCGTTCGGCATCCCCGCCGGCGGCATCGCTTGACCATTCGCCACCACCGTCACCGTCGATAGCCCGTTCAATGGGTTCTCCGGCATCTTGCTCAAATACGGCCCCAGGCGGAATTTCGCCGATGCCGCGCCCACGTTCCCCAACTCATCGCTCACCCCCGTCATCTGCTTCAAAAAGTCGTCGGCCGTCGGAACGCCGTTCCGGTTGCCCGCCGGATATCCCGGTGGAACATCCCGATGTTGCGCCTTGTAAACCACAAGCTGCGTCCGCAAATAGCGAAGCTCGTCCTTCAGCGTGTTCTCCTTCGCCAACTGCGATGCGTTCGTATATCGCGGAACAACCACCGCCCCCAGAATCCCCAGAATCACCACCACGATCAGAATCTCAACCAGCGTAAACGCCCCCCGCAACCCGGACCTGCGGCCCAACACGCTCCTCATTCTGGTCTGTTCAATCCGCATACATCTGCCTTCAGCCCGGTTAGCAGTGCTTTAACGTCCTCGCTCCGGACATGCTGCCCTGCGGCAGCCGCTAAACCGGGCGGCGGTTGACGATTCCACCGCCCGGATCATCTCAATCAACTATTCCACGAAAATCGTCACCCCGTCCGTGTCCGTGCCCCAAATACGGCCAGTCGCCGTCGTGGCATAGTCATACACGAAACCGCAGGCCGCCGTGGCTGCCGCCGTCGGGTCGTTGCCTTCCGTCACCGCGCCCAGGTTGTTCAGCGGGTTCTTCGGGGGAGCCTGCATGTACGGGCCAAACGTCCTGCCGCCGTACGTGCTCGTGCCCGTAAAGGCATCCCAGTTCGATGTGTCCGGGTTCGCACCGTCGGTGCCGCCGATCAGATTCGGCAACGCCTCGCCGTGCTGCAACCGGTACAACTGAATCTGGCTGCGCAGCGTCTGAAGCTGGCTCACCAGACTGCTCCGCCGAGCGTCCTGGCTGGCATTCGTGAATTGCGGAATCACGATCGCCGCCAAAATGCCCAGAATGATCACCACGATCAGAATTTCAACCAACGTAAAGCCACTCTTGCTCTTGCGCACAAACATGTTCAATGCCTCCTGTGAAGGTCTTCCGTTGTCTCTGCCCGAAACCCCGCAACACGCGGGATCAGCGGGCGCTTCGCTTTTCCGTTCGTTTCTTGTTCCACCAACGCCCATCGGATCCTCAGGTCCGGCCCCGGACTGCGGTCGCCACGCGGCTTCCGCTCGCGAATCGCCGCCTCTTCGTCCTTCGGCCCGATCTGCCTCTTCCTCGGCCCTGCGTACATCCCGGCCCGGAAGATGCACTCGCGACCCTCCTTTCGAGCGTCCCTTGCCGCGCCGCGGGCCTCCTGCCTTCGCTCAGCCGCCGCCGGAACTTCCGCTCTCGCCTGCAGCGCCGTGCCGATCCTCCCCTCTGGCCTGCCCTCCGGGCACCCGCCAGTTTCGGATCGGCCTCCGCCGCATCGCCCGGCCGTAGACACCGGCCCAGGCTCGTCAAGGCCAATACGCAGGCCTCGACTGTCCCCCTCATCGGCGAGGGGAACTGCCGACTTAATCGCGATCGACCGTTCTATGGGGCCGCTCTTTTTTTGGGGTTCGCTTGCCCGATATTCAGCAGCCGCACGGTTCGCTTCGCGGCCGGGATACCCCCGACAAGCTCTTGACCGATAAGACTTCACATTCGGCTCGCAGAGCGCGAACAACCGTCCGCCTCCCGATGCCTGTCCTTTCGGCAACACCCTCGATCTCAGACCGGTTCGCTTGATCGCCAATCCGCTGAGACCGGGTGCTTTGCGCATCACCGCCCGGCAGCCGGATAGATTTGCACGCGGCTGCCGTCGATGAGCCGAGCCACCTTCGGCCCGACGCCGCCTCGCGGCGGCTTTGCCCTTGTCAGGGACCCGTAAGTCGCCTGGCTTGCGTCCCTCAGCCGCCTCCGGCGACTGACACCAAACCAGCATCTGCGATCTACGATTACTTCATCCCACTGTCAAACCACCGCCCCGTTATTGCACGTCAACATCAAGTCCGATATCCAACGCCGCCGCCGAATGGGTTATCGCCCCCACCGCGATCCGATCCACCCCCGTAAACGCCACCGCCCGAACCGTCTCCAACGTCACTCCCCCCGACGCCTCCAGCAACACCTTCCGCCCCGTCCTCGAACCGTCCCGAATCGCCACCGCCGCTCGTATCATCCCACAATCCATGTTGTCCAATAACACAATGTCCACCCCCTCCACTTCCACCACCTCGCGGAATTGCTCCAGATTGTCCACCTCCACCTCAATCAACCGCGATGCGCACTCCGATCGGCTCGCTGCAACTACCCCGGACAGATACCCCCGCAACTCCTTCACCCCCAACTTCGCAATGTGATTGTCCTTCACCAATAAACCGTCATACAATCCCATCCGGTGGTTCTGCCCCCCGCCGCACCTCACCGCATACTTGTCCAATGCCCGAAAACCCGGCAACGTCTTCCGCGTGTCCAGTATCTTCGCCCTCGTCCCCTCCACACACCTCA
>CAYVKG010000003.1:0-18739 GCA_964451955.1 uncultured Tepidisphaeraceae bacterium | reverse complement strand
GTCGCCACGCCCGATAAATGCTGCAGGAAGTTCAGAATCACCCGCTCCGCCGACAACAGCGACCGCATCGGGCCGATAATCCGAACCAGCCGCTTCACCCCACCCTCACTGTAACTGCCTTCAATCTCTTCCAGCGGACAGCCCGGAATCGACTCCACCCGCAGCCGCTCGTCATACTCCCCGCACACCATCCGCACAATCGGCAAACCGCAGACTATCCCACCCTCCTTCTGCACCAGCGTCCCCGCCGCCGTCACACCCTCCCCAACCAGCAGCCGGCTCGTCACATCGTCCGAACCCAGATCCTCCGACTTCGCCAGCTGAATCAGATCGCGAACCTGCTCATATGCCGGAAACAACTCCATCTCTCGCTCCTGTCGGCTCCACTCATACCCCCCACGCCACTATCAAAACACCCTCATCTCCCACAACGAATACCCGAATTCCGTGCCCCGCTTCGTCCCGGTCAGCCTCACCCATCTCGCCCCCACCGGCCCAAAACGAATCACCTCCGTGCCCCCCCTCCCGCCCTCCGTCTTGTACACTTCCCGCCAAGCCTGCCCATCCACGGACACCTCTATCGTGTATGCCTTCCCATAGGCCGCCTCCCACGCCAACTCCACACGCCCCACCTCCCGCACCGTTCCCAAATCCACCGCGATCCACTGCGGATCCGAAAACTCCGATGACCACCGCGTCCCCGAATCCCCATCCACCGCAAACTTCGCCCGATACGCCTGCCCATCCCGCACCACCTCCGACGACGCCTCCACAGGTCGCCCCGCCGCCAATCCCGCCCGCGCCGCCTTCTGCTCCGCCGTCAAAACCTCAAAATCCCGCAAACTCCGCACCGGCTCCAAACCCTCCCTCACCAACGCCCCTTCCACGCGGTACTTCCCGGGTTCAACCGGAACCATCAACACAAACGCCACCCGCTTCTCTCCCAACGCCGTCACCTCGCACATCCGGAACTGTTCGTCCAGCACCTTCTCCCCCTTCAGCAAACGCAGCCTCACCTGCCCGCTCCAATCCTCATACAGATCGTTGATCACCTCCACGGGCACAATCTCCTCCCGGCCACCTTCCACTTCCTCCGCAAACCAGTCCACCATCAGCCCCACCGGCGAAAACGCATCCTTCACGTACTTCGCAAACTCCGGCTCATATTCCAGCCTCTCAATGTCCACAAAATCATCGCACGTCTGCCCATCGGGCCGCGAATATCCCAGCCCGCGGAAATGCAGCACCCCGGCGCACGCCCGCCGGCATCGCCAAAACTCCGTCAACGCCGCCACGTACCTCGCATGCACCGTCCGCCTCTGCTCCGTCGTCGAGTTATCCCCAAGCAGATTCCTGTACAAATCCCGCGTCAGCGTCGTCACCGCCCCATCACGATTGATCCACAACCAACAATACTCATTGATGATGATCGCGTTCCGCTTCGCGTTCGGCAACACATTTCCCCCGGGCACCCCCGACACCTTCGCCAATCCCGACAACCGGAAATTCGGATTCTGAAATAGATACGGATGCGACTCAAATACATCCCCCGCCTCCTGCGCCGGCGACCACCCGTTGTCCCAAGGCCGCCCCGATAAGTCCAAACCCCTCACCGCCTGAATCGCCGGCCCAATCTGCTCCGCCTTGCTCTCGTTCTGCGCGTCCCAGATCACTACGCTCGGATGATTCCACCGCTCCTGCATCCACTCCGTGTATTCCTTGATTAACTCCTCCTTCGAGTACGTCGCCGTCTTCTGCTCCATGTTCCAGATCGGGAATTCATCCTGAATCAGTAGCCCCTCCTCATCTGCAATGTCATACCAGAACTCCGGCGGGAATCCGATGCAATACCGCACGCTGTTCCAGTGCATCGTCTTGTACTGCTGATGCAGCCGCCTCACCCATTCCCCTCGCCAAGGCTTATCCCCACGCAACGCGTCCTCGAAAAACCGGTACAGCGTCACGTTCGTCCCCCGCATGAAATACGGCCTGCCATTCAAAATCGCCCGCCCGGTTTTCGGGTCCAGTTTGAACGACCGCATCCCAAACCGTGCCGAATACGAATCCCCCTCGCTTCGCACCTCCAATACATACAAGAACGGATCCTCCGGCGACCACAATCGGCAACCCTCGATCGGAATCTCCACCGCCGCCTTCCCATTCTCAACCTCCCCTTCCGCCCTCCCCACCACCCGCTCGCTCTTGGCCTCCCGCACCACAAATCGCAGCTTCGCCTTATCCCCACCCCCCCTCACCCACGCATGCACCCCCACACGCTTCTTTTCCATATCCGGCACCGTCTGTACATTCACAATGCTCGGCGCCCCCGACAAAATCAGTTCCACCGAATCAAAAATCCCCGGAATGTACTTGATCTTCTCATAATCCCAACCCGCCGGCACCGTCGGCGGCACGCTCTCCCGCCACGCTCCCACCCGCACCACCACCTCATTGCTCCCCTGCTTCAACACCCCCTTCACATCGTAATACGCCGGCGTGAAGCTCCCCAGATGCTCCCCAACTTCCCTCCCGTTCACCCACACCCTCGACCCATATGCCGCCTTGTGCACCTTTAGCCGCGCCACCGCCGGTACGGCCTCTTTCACCTCAAACACCTTCCGATACCAGAACGCCTCCCGTAACCGGCTCTTCACCCCCACCTCCGCAAACGCCGGCTTGGCCATATCCACAAGCCCCGGCACCACCACCCGATGCCCAAACCCCTCCGGCCTCTGATCCATCCCCCCTTCCGCTATCTCCCACTCCCCGTTCAACGAAACCGTCCTCCGTTGCTCCTGAGCCGCCGCCCCATACACCAATCCCACTACAATCACACACGCCATCATCGTCCATTTGTGCAATCTCATAAGCTCCTCTATGACTCCGCCCATCTTCCCCACTCGCCGCCCAAGTTCAACCGCGAGATACATTCACGCCATGGCAATTCAAGGTCACCGCCCTATGCAAGCGAAATTAGTCACGCAATCTTCGCTTCTTCAACCCGTGATCGTTAGGTACAATTTAGGATCACATGGCACAGGGATCATCCATCGAGTGGACCGAAGCAACGTGGAACCCGGTGACAGGCTGCACCAAGGTCAGCGATGGGTGCAAACACTGCTACGCAGAGCGGATGGCCAAGCGCCTTCAGGCAATGGGAGTCCCCCAATATGCCGCGGGGTTTAGGCTGGCCCTTCACGAAAATGTCCTTGGGCTCCCGCTGACCTGGAAGAAACCCCGGACGATCTTCGTCAATTCGATGAGCGACTTGTTTCACAAGGACGTGCCGCTTGAGTTCATCGGCCGCGTCTTTGACGTGATGAATCGCTGTCCTCAGCACACGTTTCAAGTGCTCACCAAGCGACCCGAAATTGCGGTAGCACGATCTGGTGAGCTATGTTGGTCCGACAATATCTGGATGGGCACGAGCGTGGAGAATGCGCTCGTCCTCCACCGAATTGAACGCCTCCGCCAGATCCACGCCGCTGTTCGATTTCTCTCCCTCGAACCATTATTGGGCCCTCTGCCAAGATTGCCGTTGGACGGAATTCGCTGGGTCATCGTGGGCGGCGAATCCGGGCCGGGCGCCCGCACGATGGAGATCCACTGGGTACGACAGATCCGGGAACAATGCATCGCGCACGGTGTCCCGTTTTTCTTTAAGCAATGGGGCGGTGTAAACAAGAAGCAGGCGGGACGCCAGCTCGACGGGAGAACATGGGACCAGATGCCGGCGCAGCCTGCGGGGAACGATCATGCTCGAATTAGCTCCTGTGGACGATGATCACTTGGAGATCCCTGAAGTCGGACCGTGGTCTGCACACAAACACTATTTCCTGGGTCGCTATCTTGATGCTTTCACCACCGCAATGAAGGACAAGAAATGGTCCGGCTTGCACTATATCGACCTCTTTGCAGGCGCGGGGATCGAGCGAATCAAGGACGGACCGCTTCAATGGGGTTCCCCGCTTATAGCCGCGCAAACCACGTCCAGGTTCACGCGCTTACACCTCTGTGAACTGGACGCCCGTCGCTACGAGGCCCTGCAATCGCGGCTAACTCGTTTCCCACAGCCTAATCCGCCGCACCTTCTTCAGGCAGATGCCAACGTAGCCGTCCCCGAGGTCGTAGCCGCCATCCCCTCACCCAGTCTTTCGCTGGCATTTCTCGACCCATATGGTCTGCACCTTCATTACAGCACACTGAGGCAGCTGTCCAACCGGCGAGTGGACCTGATCATCTTCTTTCCCGACCATCTGGATGCCCTACGCAACTGGGAGCAATACGCAGATACTGCAGGCTCGAACCTCGATCAAGTCTTGGGCACCACCGCATGGCGAGATGAAGCGGCGAAACACCCCCTCGATAGGAGAGCTGAAGTCCTTACCCAAATCTACGTGGCGCAGATTCAGAAGCTTGGCTACGTCGAGTTCGAGTACGAACGAATCAAGATGCCTACCGGCCCTTGGCTCTACAAGCTGATCTTCTGCTCAAGGCATAAAATAGGCGGACAAATTTGGCGAGGCATTTCGCAGAAGAAAGCAGACGACCAATTGTCTCTTGACTTCGGGCACGGGTCGTAGCCGCACGCTTACTTCGCCAGGCCCCTCCCCCTCCTCCCCTTGCCCTTCGGCTTCCAGATCACCGGCCCCTCCTCCCCCGCCCCCGCCGTCGCTCCCTGGCCCCCGCCGCCGCTCAACACCGGCATCCCCTTCAACTCCCTGATCTTGTCCCTTAACTGCGCCGCCCGCTCAAACTCCAGCCCCTTCGCCGCTTCCAGCATCTCCTCCTCCAATAGCCGAATCAGCTCCGTCTGATCCACCTCGCTCTCGCTGGCATGGATCGCATCCTGCACCGCGCGCCTCGCCCTCACCTCGCTCTCCAGCGTGCTCCGTATCGCCTTCTGAATCGTCGTCGGCGTGATCCCGTGCTCCTTGTTGAACTGAAGCTGCAACGCCCGCCGACGACTCGTCTCCTCCATCGCCTTCCGCATCGCAGGCGTCACCGTGTCCGCATACAAATACACCGTCGCGTTCACGTTCCGCGCCGCACGCCCGATCATCTGGATGATCGACGTCTCACTCCGCAAAAAACCCGCCTTGTCCGCATCCAGAATCGCCACCATCGACACTTCCGGCAAATCCAACCCCTCCCTCAGCAGATTCACCCCCACCAGCACATCAAAATCCCCCTGACGCAGATCCTTCAGTATCTCCACCCGTTCCAACGTCTCAATCTCGCTGTGCAAATACCTCCCGCGAATCCCCGCCTCCTGGATATACGCGCTCAAATCCTCCGCCAGCCTCTTCGTCAGCGTCGTCACCAGCACCCGCTCACCCTTCGCTGCCCTCTCCTTGATCTGCGAAAGCAGGTGCGGCACCTGCCCCTGCGCCGGCTGCACAAATATCTCCGGATCCACCAGCCCCGTCGGACGAATCACCTGCTCCACAACCTCCCCTCCCGTCCGCTCCAACTCATACTTCCCCGGCGTCGCCGTCACAAACACAACCTGGTTGACCATCTTCTCAAATTCCTCAAACCTCAGCGGCCGATTGTCCAACGCGCTCGGCAACCGAAACCCGTGCTCCACCAACACCTCCTTCCGCTGCCGATCCCCGTTGTACATCGCCCGCAACTGCGGAATCGTCACGTGCGACTCATCAATAATCAGCAGAAAATCCTTCGGAAAATAATCAAGTAGCGTGTACGGCTTCTCCCCAGGCTTCCGCCCGTCCAGATGCCTCGAATAATTCTCAATCCCCGAGCAATACCCCACCTCCAGAATCATCTCCAAATCATACTTCGTCCGCGCCAAAAGCCTCTGCGCCTCCAGCAGCTTCCCCGCCCCACGCAACTGCATCACCCGCTGATCCAGTTCCTCCCGAATCGACGCCACCGCCGACTCCACCCGCTCCTCAGGCATCACGTAATGCACCGCCGGATACACAAAAACGCTCCGCTCTTCCTTCAATAGTTCCCCCGTCAACGGATTGATCATCCGAATCGCCGTGATCTCATCGCCAAAAAACTCAATGTGATACGCGAATTCCTCGTACGATGGGCAAAGCTCCACCACATCCCCCCTCACCCGAAACGTCCCACGCTTGAAATCAATGTCGTTCCTCGCATACTGCAAATCAATCAGCTTCCGCAGCATCGCATCCCGCTCGATCCGCTCCCCCACCGACAACGGCACCACGCTGGCCCGGTACGACTCCGGCGACCCCAACCCGAATATGCACGACACCGACGCCACCAACAACACGTCCCGACGGCTGATCAGATTGCTCGTCGCCGCCAGCCTCAATCGATCCAGATCGTCATTCCGCGACGCGTCCTTCTCGATGTAAATGTCCCGCTGCGGTATGTACGCCTCCGGCTGATAGTAATCGTAATAGCTGACGAAATACCCCACCGCGTTCTTCGGAAATAGCTCCTTGAACTCCTCGTACAGCTGCGCCGCCAGCGTCTTGTTGTGCGAAATCACCAGCGTCGGCCGATTCACCCGCGCAATCGTGTGCGCCATCGTGAACGTCTTCCCCGAACCCGTCACGCCCATCAGCACCTGCGCCGCTCGCCCCTCCTCAATCGCGCCCGAAAGCCTCTCAATCGCCTCAGGCTGATCCCCCTGTGGCTTGAACGAACTAACCACCTCAAATCGGTTCATCCCCCCATTCTACTTCACCGCTCCGCCCCCGGGCGAGCCTCCCCCTCAAACACCAGATACGGCTCCAGCGTCTTCAACGTCGCCGGACCCATCCCCTTCACCCTCCGCAAATCGTCCAGCTTCACATACGGAGTCGCCCCAGGATTCGCCGCCACAAACGCTTCCCGCTCCGCCACTATCCGCTCCGCCAGCAACTTCCCCATCCCCGGTATCGCCGCCAACATCCCCGCATCCGCCGTATTCGCGTTCACCCGCTCCGGCAGTTCCGCCGCCCTCGTCCCCGCCTCCGGCAACGAATCGCTCACATACTCCCGATTCGCCGCGTACCGAATACCCAAATACACCATCAGCGCCGCCGTCACAAACGTCAATCCGAGCCGCTGCCTTGCCGTCCAGATCACCGCCCGCGCCCCTTCATCCCCCCTCCGCAACCTGATCCCCCAATTCCTTCTCGCCTCCCCTTCTCTCACTTCTTCTGCCAACTATGAAACTTCTCCCGCATCTGCTGCAACCGCTCAAACCCCGGCTTCGGCTGAAACATGTCGTTCATCAAGCCGCCGCCAGGCACCGTCTGGTTGATGTCCGCCAGATTCCCCCACGCAATGCTCTCCACAAACGGCTTGCTCAACGCTATGTGATACACCGCCTCCATCCAGTCCGCCTGCAATTTCTCGTCCCACGGCCGCTGCCACTGCCCCGCCTGAGCAGGATCCAACTGCCCCTCCGAAATGTCCCCGGGATCAGGCGTCGAACGCCCCGGCGCCGCACAGGTCGTAATGAACACCGGCCGACCCAATGCCGAAAATTTGTCCAACAAACAACTGATCTGAAACAGGTCCCGCATGAACATCCCCGGCCGCGGAACACCCATCTCCAATTCCAATGCAAATCCGTCAAAATTGATCCCCGCCTGCGCCACCATCTCCGCATACAATAACGGCGCCACGCTCGATGCCGTCCGCGCGTGATACTCCCCGAATGGCTGCGAAATCGTCACCAGCGTCCGCGCGCTCGGCAAAATGTTCTTCACCTGCGCCACCAGCAGCCGCGTCAACTCAATCATCTGCTCAAAACTCAACGCAAACGCCCGGTTCGTGCACAAACTACCCGCCACATTCCACAAACTCACCGCCTTCCGATACCGCTGCACCAGCCGCTGCACGTGCTCGTATGTCAGCTCCCGAACCGTGTCAAAATCGTTCTCCCAGATGAACATCCAGTCCGGCAGATCGTTCTCATCCAGATTCACCAGCGGCCCCGCGATCAGCGGCATCCGCTTCTTCCCCAACGCCTCCGCCCAACTGTCCAGCACCTCCGTCTCAAAAACCCCCTCCTTCGGCTGCAGTACCTTCCACGGCGTCGGCAACACCGCATAATCAAAATGACCCGTCAGCATCTCCCGGTATTTCTGGTTCTGCACCGTGCAGTCCACACGGCATCCAAAAATGTGCTTCACAAACGTGTTCCCCTGACGACGTCGATTGATCAATATCTCCGTGTGAAACGCCGTCAGCTCGTCCGACAACGCTATCCCCCGCGACAACGCCTCATCCGCAAGCTGCGACGCAACCGCCGGCTCGCTCAGCCTCACCAACGCATCCGAAAATACGTCCTGCGCTTCCTTGAACTTCTGCAGAAAACGATCCGCCCTCGGATAGTCAAATAAATTCCAGTCCTCCATCTTCTGCAGAATCTTCATCAGCCGAAGACGCGCAAGCTCCACGTTCAACACGTACGGCCTCAACCGTGGCTGCAGCCGCGCCGTCTCCAGATGATACGCACCCACCGCCCCGGCGTCCCACAACAACGACAACCCCACCGGTATCTCGTCCGACCGCCCCGCCATCAGCAAACCATCCGAAAACGAAACCTCCCCGGTTATCGGTACGCTCTCAGGGCCAACAAGGTACGCCGCCACCGGCTCATACGCCTCCACCCGCCTCCCCTCGCGATATATCTCAAATCGTACCGGCATAGCTCCTTCCACAATCCAACCCCGATATTAGCAGACTCCCGCCACCACCGAAACCTCCCCGCCACGATTACCCCCGCTCCCCAAATCGCCCCAGACAATTGGCCCTGCCCACAAACCACGCTATCATGCCCCACATGACCAACGCCCTACTACAAAGCTCGCTTCCCCTCCCCGTCCGCCGTGGCAAGGTCCGCGATGTCTATGACCTCGGCGATTCACTCCTCATCGTCGCCACCGACCGCATCAGCGCCTACGACTGCGTCATGCCCAACCCCATCCCCGATAAAGGAAAACTCCTCACCGCACTCAGTCTCTTCTGGTTCCAGATGTTCAGCTCCCAATTCCAGAACCACCTCCTCGCCACAAACGTCGCCCAATACCCCCCCGAACTCCGCCCATTCGCCGATCAGCTCACCGGCCGCTCCATGCTCGTCAAAAAAGCCTCCGTCATCCCCATCGAGTGCGTCGCCAGAGGATACCTCGCCGGCTCCGGATGGAAAGAATACCAGCAGTCCCAGACCGTCTGCGGAATCCAACTCCCCCCTGGCCTCAAACAGTGTGATAGGCTACCCACCCCAATCTTCACGCCCGCCACCAAGGAAGAATCAGGACACGATATCAACGTCTCCTTCGACGAAACCGCCAGACGCGTCACCCATCCCGTCGCCTCTACCCTCCGCGACCGCACACTCCAACTCTACTCCCTCGCCGCCAACTACGCCTCCTCCAGAGGAATCCTCATCGCCGACACCAAGTTCGAGTTCGGACAACTCCCCGATGGCCAAATCATCCTCATCGATGAGGTCCTCACACCCGATTCCTCCCGATTCTGGCCCGCAGATCAGTACTCCCCAGGCCGCGACCAGCCCTCCTTCGATAAACAGTTCGTCCGCAACTACCTCGAATCCCAGCCCTGGGACAAAACACCCCCCGCACCGGCCCTCCCAGACTTCGTCGTCCAGGGCACCCGCTCACGCTACATCGAAGCCTACCAGAAAATCACCGGCCTCCAATGGACCTCCTAAAACCTGCTGTTGCGATGCCACGCTCCAGCAGATAACTTCTAGCAACAATGGCACTCTGGCCCCGAGCAATCCTCTTCGACTTCGACGGCGTCCTCGTGAACTCCGAACCCCTCCACTTCTTCGCCTTCCAGCAAGTCCTCAAGGCCGAAAAAATCGACCTCACCGAACAGGACTATTACAACGAATACGTCGGCTTCGACGACCGCGCCGCCTTCAAACGCGTCTTCGAAAAAAACGGCCGCACCCTCGACCCCAAAACCTTCCTCCGTGTCATGACCAGAAAAAAAGAGGCCATGCTCGCCCAAATCTACTCCCGCAAATACCACCCCCTCCCAGGCGTTGAACAGTTCGTCCGCGCCCTCTGGCGCAACTACCCCCTCGCCATCTGCTCCGGCGCTCTCCGAGATGAAGTCGAAATGATGCTCGAAGGCGTCTCCCTCCGCGATTGCTTCTCCGTCATCGTCGCCGCCGAAGACGTCTCCGCCGGAAAACCCAGCCCCGAAGGCTATCTCCTCACCCTCAGACTCCTCTCCGAAAAACTCAAGAAAATCCTCAAACCCGAAGAGTGCCTCATCGTCGAAGACGCCCCCGCTGTCATCCGCAATGTCCGCAACGAAGGTTTCCCCGTCCTCGCCGTCTCTAACAGCTCCAAAAAAGATAGACTCGCGGAAGCCAACTGGACCACCCCCTCACTCGACTGCGACGAGGTCCAGAAACAAATCCCGGGCCTCAAAATGACCCGCTGAAACCCGCCCGCTCGAAAGGAACACCGAACCATGAAGCCGCTATTCGCCGCCACACTCGCAATCATCCTCATCAACCCCTGCCTGGCCGGCAGCCCAGCCACCACCTACGCCACCACCGCCCACGCCCTCGACACGCACCCTCACCCCCTCCTGTCCGCCAACCCCTCCTTCGCACGACCCCTCATCATCGCCATCGGAGCCCTCTTCATCGCCGCCACCGTCATTGGCATCATCGTCCGCTCCGAGTCCCCCGAACCCCAGCCCCATACTCACCCGCAACCATCCCACCACTCATCACACCATTAACCACCCCCTCCCCACACAACCGAAAAAAGGCCCCGGGAACGTCTCCCGGGGCCTCCGTTAATCCGCCAACTCTCAAACCCCCTCTTCCGCCTCAGTCCCGCGGCACTGATACCGTCCGCTCCCCCTGGCCGCCCGGCAACTTCGGAATCGGCAACACCCCCAGCTTCTGTAACGCCGTATTCACCTCCGGATCATTCCCGTTCAGGCGATGCGCCAGCTTCAACTGGTATTCCCCCTCCTGGTTCTGACGCAGTGTCTCGTATAGATACAGCCCGAATTCCTTCCGAATCACAAAATCGTTCGGGCTCCAGTTCAACGCCCGTTTGTACGCCAGGATCGCCGAATCCGCATCCCCGCGAATCCGAAATACCTTCGCAATAATGAACGGCTCCGCCGCCCGCTGCGATGTCGCCTCCCTCTTCTCCAATGCGTTCAACTCCACATCCTGCTTGTCATACCTCGCAACTGATTCCGCATACCCCGCCAGGATCTCCTGCCAAAACTCCACGTCGTTCTTCCCCCCATACGTCACCGGCAATATGTCCAACGCCGCCTTGTACTCCGCAAACGCCTCCTGGTGCAGCTCCATGTGATCATAACACTTCGCCAGCCAGTAACGCGATTCATAGTCCCGAGGATCCTGACGAATCGCGTTCCGGAACGCTCCCGCCGCGTCCGAATACGCCTCCTGACGGTAAAGGCTCAGCCCCTCCGTCCGAGACTGCCTCGCATAGGTGAACACCTCGTGGCAGCCGGTCACAGCCACAAACATCAACACCAACAAAATCGCCTGAAAACCCCGCAAGAACATACGCCCGATGGCAACAGTCATGGCTACCTCCATGTAGCAGCCCCAAAAACGCCCGGCTACTCGTCCCTTAAACCGGAACGGCAATTCCTGCGCGTCTAACCTACACCTTCCCCCGTATTTTGCAAGACCTCCCCCTCATTCAACGCCCATACACCTCCCCCAACTCCCCCACCCCTTACCCCTCGCCCCTATCCTCTGTATCATCTCCTTATGCCCGTACGTTTCATCGAACAGGTGGGCACCCAGACCACCAACGCCCTCGCCGCACTCGGCAGCTTCTCACAGTTCGCCGGCAGAACCTTCTTCGCCATGGGCCCCTCCTGGTTCCGCTGGAAAAACATCCGCATGATCATCCCCCAAATGTACGACGTCGGCACCAAGTCCGTCCCCGTCGTCTCCGTCGTCGGCGCCTTCATCGGAATGGTCCTCGCCGTCGAAGGTTTCACTCAGTTCAAAGCCCTCGGACAGGAAACCCGCATGGGCTCCGTCATCAATGTCTCCGTCATTAAACAAATCGGGCCCGTCCTCGCCGCCGTCATGCTCGCCGGCCGCGTTGGCGGCGCCCTCACCGCCGAGCTCGGAACTATGAACGTCACCGAACAACTCGACGCCATGCGAGTCATGGGCGCAGACCCCATCCGCGTCCTCGTCGTCCCTCGTTTCCTCGCCTGCGTCCTGCTCACACCCCTCCTCACCATCTACTCCGACTTCCTCGGCGTCATCGGCGGATGGCTCATCTCCGTCAAAACCCTCGACATCCCCAATGAACCCTACTGGCGTTACTCCGCCCTCGGCGTCGATAACTGGCAAATCCTCGAAGGAATCACCAAAAGCGTCTTCTTCGGCGCCGCCATCGGTCTCATCGGATGCTACAAAGGCTTCACCTCCGGCGCAGGCGCCTCCGGCGTCGGTAAAGCCTGCACCGAGTCCTTCGTCACCAGCTTCATGGCTATCATCGTCCTTAACTTCTTCTTCGCTCAAATCTCCAAAGACTGGTACATCGCCATCTACGGCGTCAAAAGCATGTTCGGCTGACCTTCCAACCCTCACCTGCCCCCATGCCCGTCCCAATCGTCGAATTTCGCGATGTCGCAAAAAGCTTCGGACGCCTCGTCGTCCTCGACGGCGTCTCCCTCTCCGTCCAACGCGGCCAAAGCATCGTCATCATCGGCGCCTCCGGCTCCGGAAAATCCGTCATGCTCAAACACATCGTCGGACTCCTCCGCCCAGACCGCGGTCAGGTCTGGTTCGATGGCACTCGCATCGATACCCTCCACGAACGCCAACTCATGACCTTCCGACGACGCTGTGGATTCCTCTTCCAAATGAGCGCCCTCTTCGATTCCCTCAACGTCGCCGAAAACATCGCCTTCCCCCTCGTCGAACACACCCACAAAGACCATGACGAAATCCGACAGATCGTCGCACACCGCCTCGCCATGGTCGGACTCCCGGGCATCGAACATAAAATGCCCGCCGAACTCTCAGGCGGACAACGAAAACGCGTCGCCCTCGCCCGCGCTATCGCACTCCAACCCGAACTCATCCTCTACGACGAACCCACCACAGGCCTCGACCCCGTCCGCTCCGACGTCATCAACGAACTCATCGTCAAACTCCAACGAGAACTACGCACCACCAGCATCGTCGTCACACACGACATGGCCTCCGCGTTCAAAATCGCCGACCGCATCGTCATGCTCCACGAAGGAAAACTCATCATCGACGGAACCCCCCAGCAAATCAAAGACTCCAGCAACCCCGTCGTACACCACTTCGTCGCCGGCGAAGCCGACGAAAATGAACTGGCCGTCCTCAAAGGCTGACCCCGGGCCGCCCCCCTTCTCACCGCCCTCCAACCTCACGGCTTCTTCGCCCCGTACCGCTGCTCATACGCCGCCAGCAAACCCGCGCTCGGACCCCCCTCGCTCGACGCCGTGATCCGATTCACCTCAATCGCCTTCCGGAACCTCCCCAACAGTGCCGCGCCATCCTCCAACTTCAACCCGTACCTCTCCGGCCAGCTCAGTTGCATGTGCCATAGCGGAACCATCAGCTTCTCCACCCGATTCCGAATCGCCGGATCCTCCGTTCTGCCCCAGGCACGATCCAGAATCGCCAGCCCTCGCGCGACAAACTCCGGCGGAGTGATCTCGTTCGGACGCCAACCGTTCATCGGTATGTGCACCTGGATCTGCTTCCCCCATTCGTCCATCAGCGATAAAAACGCCATCGCATCGTCCGCCACCGGCCCGTAATAGCCCTGGCAAAATTCCGAACGCACTCTCATCGCATCCTGCGTCGGGTCCCACAACAACTGCGCCGTCAGATACTGCCGCAACTCCGACAGCTCCGACCCCGAACCCTGCAGGTTCCCCTGCAGCATCACCCCGTTCACGCCGTGCGCCGCATAGTATCGAATGTCGTCCGTCAGCGAATTCAGATTCGGATTCGGCGCCAGGTAATCCCAGAAATTCACCCCATAGTGCCACACCCACACGCTCCGCGCAATCTTCCGCCATTCCTCTATCGCCGCCCGGTACGGCTTGCTCAACTCCTCATCCCCTATCCCGTGAAAATAGCACGCGTGATGACATAGCCGAATAATCACGTTGTCGCGAGGCTTCGTCAGCTTCGGCGCACCGATCGAATATTGATACGCGATCGTCTCCACATACTTCTCCGGATACTTCGCCTTCACCGCATCCGCCACCGCATTCACCAGCCGCAATATCGTCCCGTGCTGCGCCCCCTCCTCTTTCACCACCGCCATGCACGCTTCGCACTCGCACGCCCCCCACCTCCCGGGCCACGCGTCATTCTGCGAAATGTCCACCGCCGTAAGATGCGGCGTCTGCTCAATCCACTTCAGCGCCTGCGCCTTGGCAATCTCGATCACGTCCGGATTCGTGAAACACAACTGCCCGCTGATCGCTTCGCAGATCCGCTTGCCCCCCACCAGACTGTAGTACTCCGGGTGCTTCGCGAAATACACGTTCCCCGGCACAATCGCCGCCGCCGTGTGCACGAACGGCCAGATCAACACCCCGCTAAACCGCCCCTGCGTGTCCGGCACAGCCTGCCCCAAACACTGCCAAATGTTCGCCCCGTTCAGCTTCAGCCTCGCCGAAAACCGCCAATCCGATACATCATGATACAACTCGTCCCGATACACGAACGGCGGCGAATACGAATACTCAATCCTCGGAAGCACCAACTTCGACCGCTTCGGACACACCGTGCAATCCGGCGACAGAAAACGGCATCCACAGTATCGCTCCAGAAACACATAAGACGCGTACACCTGCCCGCGGTCATCCTTGCCCAACAGAACAAAATCCCTCCCCACAGACTTGATCAGCACACCATCCGCCCCCAGGCCGGCCGCCTCCAACCTCAGATCCTTATCCACGCCCTCGCACTTCCCAATGTAAAACGCCGGCCCTCGCCCGGCTTTGCCTTCCCCAATCACCGGCAGTTTGACGCCCGACACCTCAGCCAAATACGTCTGCAGTTCCCCCGCCGCGTAACTCTCCGCAGCCGTCGCCTTCTCCGGCACAATGATCCGATACGCCGACAACCCGTCCTCTGCCACAACGGCCTCTTGGGCACTTGCGCATCCCGAAATGGCCAGCCCCACCACCATCCACCACACGCCCGCCCAACCCCCAAACCAACCACCCCGACAAACCACTCCAACGCTTCCACGCAAACGCCGGCCACCCAACAACCTCCCGCCGATTCCAATCGCGATGTTATTCATGGCAAGATGGTGGCGCCGGCCAGCCGCCATGTCAATCGGCAAACCCTCGCCCAACCGGACGGCCTCCCCCGGAGCAATCCCCTCACGCCCCGCCCCACCATGCCACACTCACTCCACAAACATCGCATCCCCATAGCTGAAAAACCGATACCGCCCCTCTATCGCCTCCCGGTAAATCCGCCTCTGCTCCTCCAGCCCCACCAACGCCGCCACCAGCGCGATCAGCGTGCTCCGCGGCAAATGAAAATTCGTCACCATCCCACCCACATGCTTCCATACGTACCCCGGCTTTATGAATATCCCCGTCTCCCCGCTCCTCGCCACAATCTCCCCCTCACCCTGGCTCTCCAACACCCGCGCCGCCGTCGTCCCCACCGCCACAATCCGCCGCCCCTCTCGCTTCGCCCGATTCACCTTCTCCGCCGCCTCCTCCCCTATCGTGTACGCCTCCGTGTGCATCACGTGCCCCTCCAGCGTCTGGCTCGTCACAGGCTTGAACGTCCCCATCCCCACATGCAGCGTCACAAACGCCCGCTCCACACCCGCCCTCTCCAGTTCCCCCATCAACCCCTCCGTGAAATGCAGCCCCGCCGTCGGCGCCGCCACCGAACCGCTCGCCTTCGCGTACACCGTCTGATAACGCTCCCGATCCCTCACGTCCCGCTCATCATGCCCCTTCTTTCGATGAATGTACGGCGGCAAAGGCATCCGCCCCACCCGCGACAATACCTCCATTGCGCTCGCCCCAACCACCATCGTGTACTCCCCCTCCGCCCCCTGCCTCATTACCTCCGCCGACACATCCTCCGCCCCGTCAAAACGCAACACCTTGCCAACACCACCACGTCCGAGGTTCCTTAGCAACACCCGCCATTCACCCGGCCCGTCCTCATTCAGAAACAGCCCCTCCACCAGTCCACCCGTCTCCTTCCGCAACGCGAATCTCGCCGGAATCACCCGCGCATCATTCAAGACCAATAGATCCCCAGCCCGCAAAATCCCCGGCAAGTCCGAAAACCGGCGATGCCCAATCGCACCATCCCACCTCCGATAATGCAGCAGACGCGACGCCGCCCGCTCGCCGCATGGCTCCTGCGCAACCAGTTCCGCCGGCAAATCAAAATCCAACTCGTCCGTTCGCATCTCGACTTCCAATTCATTCCCGTCAACACCCCGTGTTGCCGCCACGCATCATCCATCATATCCGGCCAACCCCCGCTTCACCGCCAACACTCCAAAAAAACGCCATTCCCGCCCCAAAACACCGGCCTCTCCGTCATT
Organism: uncultured Tepidisphaeraceae bacterium; assembly: GCA_964451955.1. Taxonomy (GTDB): domain Bacteria; phylum Planctomycetota; class Phycisphaerae; order Tepidisphaerales; family Tepidisphaeraceae; genus JAPLNB01. The sequence continues at coordinate 2,165 of CAYVKG010000003.1, read as the reverse complement.
CTGCCCCGCCCACTATTATCGCACGATCGCCCCGTTTGCTACCAGCACAACGTGGCTGCCGGTCCGTCCATTGACATGCTCGTCGCCGCCTTCGACCTCAAGCTGGTCCAGCTTCTCCGCAGCGCTATGCGGGGCGGCCCCCACGCCGCCGGCACCCCCGTCCCCTCCACATGCATCGCGCCCCGACCCGTCGTCCATCCCACCCCACGCCTCGAACCCCGACCCGTCGTCCATCCCACCCCACGCTTCGAAGCTCGCCTTGTCTACCGACCCCATCAACTCCCTCCCGAACAGACAAACACCTCCTCCACACCCGCCAATCCCGAACTCCCGCGAATCGCCAAGTCACCCATCGAGCCGCCTTGGAATACTCTCCCTTGGCAGAATCCCCCGCCCCCACAGCCGAAATTAAAGGTCGTGTTCAAGCAGCCCGATCTTCTTGCTAAGGGCACGATCTTCGACGTTTTTGTCTGAACATTCGCCTCCCCCCACGCTATAGTCTCGCGGAGGATTCATGGAAGCTCACCAGGTCGAACAACTCATCACCCTCGCCTCCGGTATGGATCGCCAAACCCTCAAGGAGAGCTTCCGCGAATTCGATGGCGCCTTCCCACTCGATTTCACCGACGAATTCCTCGACAACCAGCCCCTCGAACACCTCCAGCATATCTACGTCGCTCTCTGCATCCAGAGCAACCGCACCCCCGTTGCCGCCTAGCCTACCTGCGGGGGTGAAATTTCTGGTGTATCGCCTTCAGCCGACTCTGATCCACATGCGTGTAGATCTGCGTGGTCGCCACATCGCTGTGCCCCAGTAGCTCCTGCACCACCCGCAAATCCGCCCCACCACCCAACAAATGCGTCGCAAAACAGTGCCGCAGCGTGTGCGGCGACACCTCCTTCAGCAAACCGCTCGATCGGCCATACTTCTCCACCAGCATCCACAGCCCCACCCGCTCCATCGGTTTGCCCGTCCGCGACAGGAAAACCCGGTCGCTCGATCGCCGATCCAGCCCCGGCCGACATTCCAGCAAATACCGCGATATCGCCTCCTTGGCCGCCTGACCCACCGGCACCACCCGCTCCTTGTTCCCCTTCCCCAAAACCCGAACGCATCCAACCTGCAAATTCACGTCCACTAACTTCAACTCACACAACTCGCTCGCCCGAAGACCACTGGCATACAACAGCTCCAAAATCGCCACATCCCGGCTGAACAACCTCGACTTCGGGTTCGGCGCCCCGATCAGCTGATTCACCTGAGCCCGGCTTAATACCTTCGGAAGGCTCCGCTCCGGTTTGGGACGCTCCAACTGCTGCAGAATCGCCCCAACCTCCGCCCCCTGCATCGCTTGATACCGGAGAAACACCCGGATCGCCGCCAGACGCCGCGAAACCGTCTTCGTCGATCGACCCGCCCGCGCCTGTGACTGCAGATAACCCCGATAATCATCCACCCCCGCGCCGACCAGAGCCTTCCCCCGCAACAACAAGAACCGCTCCACATCCTCCAAGTCCCGGCGGTACGCGTGTATCGAATTGTCCGCCAAACCCCGCTCCGACGCCAAATACATCAGAAATTCACGCAGCGCCGGTGATTGGCTTCTCGATGCGACGGGCAATCGTGACTTGGACCTGCTCTGAACTGCCATGAGGCAACTCGTGACCTGACTGGCGGTTGGCTGCGGCAACACGCCGGATCCGCCTTTCCACCACCAGCTCAGAGTATAGCGGACAACTCCCGAAGTCACCCAGGCAATATTGGAATGCGTGCCGTAAGTGGTCGAGGCTGAAATGGGAACTGCAACGCGGATCCGACCGGTTCAGAAACGGACATTCGTGACCGTGATTCCTCATAATTCGCCACTACCCGTCGGCATTGCTGATTATCGGCGCTCCATGCCTTCCTCCATGAGCCCGCCTCCGCCTCTTCCAACTCTCGCACGCCTACCCCAATACTCCCACGCAACCACGCCTTCTCTTCATGGTAGAAATAGACGAAAGGCTGGCCTCCGGAGCCGGCTTGTGACAAAATGCCCCTCCGGAATCGCGATCGTCTTGCCGGACCCGTTCCGATCCCGGCCTTCGACGCTCGCTCGGCAACGTGCAACTCGTACTCTCTATCGAGGATTATCATGACCCCTGGCATTTCACGACGTCGGTTT
>CAYVKG010000002.1:0-127640 GCA_964451955.1 uncultured Tepidisphaeraceae bacterium | reverse complement strand
CCCTCCCTCAGCGGCGAGGCCCGCTATGAAAAACTCACCCTCAAACCCGAATGGGTCGCGGACGGCGCCGGCCTCCCCATCGTACGCGGCCTGACTGAACTCGGCGCCCGCGAGGCCCGACAGGCCTTCTGGGCTCACCTCCTCCACAGCGGCTGTTCCGGCCATACCTATGGCGCCAGCGGCGTCTTCCAGATCAACCGCCCTGACTGGAAATTCGGCAAAGCCTTCTCCGCCGTCGATTGGGGACAACTCCCCTGGCAAGACGCCATGCACCTGCCCGCCTCCAATCACCTCGCCCTCGGCACCAAACTGCTTCGCACCTTGCCCTGGCATCAACTCGCCCCGGCCACCAACGGCTTCACCGGCGCGACCGCCGCCGCCATCACCCAAAATGCACGCCTCGCCATTGTCTTCACCGCCGACGCTGCCCCCATCACCGTCGATCTCGACCTTTTCCCCGCCGCCGTCCATGCGCGATGGTTCGATCCCACCACCGGCCAAACCACCACCGCCCCGGAATCCCCCTTCCCCGCACGCGGCAAACAAACCTTCACACCCTCCGGTCGCAACGCCGCCGGCGACGCCGACTGGATCCTCGTCCTCCAAACACGTTGACAGACCTCCACTCCCGACAACGCAAGCCTCCCACGCCCCCTCCCCTGCCACGCTCTCCACTCGACTTGCCGCCTACATGCGGATACTATCGGCCGCAACCGAATGCCCAGGAGTTGAAGGATGATCTTCTCTAATTCCACAGAATACGCCATACGCGGCCTCGCGGAACTGGCCGGGCGCCATTCGGACCACCCCGTCATGCTCGATGACCTGGTGGCGGGCACGGACCTCCCACGCGATTTCCTCGCCAAGGTCTTCCAGAAACTCGTCCACAGCGGCGTCCTACGCAGCGCAAAAGGCCGCGGGGGCGGATTTGCCCTCGCTCGCTCCGCTCGCGATGTCTCCCTCATGACCATCGTCGAAGCCATCGATGGCCCTCAAGTCTTCGATCGCTGCGTCGTCGGCCTCGAAAAATGCAATGACCAGATGCCCTGCCCACAGCACGACTTGTACAAACCCATCCGCCAGAAACTCAAGGATTACATGGTCTCCACCACCCTCGCCGATCTGGCTGCTTCCCTCAAAGCCAAGCTGGTCTGGCAGCAGACTAGGCTTGTGGAACAACGATTAGGCGAACCCAAACAACCGTGATATTCTGCTCCCGTTTTGGCGGCTTCGGCTGCCCGACCTATCGTGGGTCAACCATCTCCTGCAAGGCACGCGGAATGGCATCGTGAACTGCGGACTCTTGATACCCCTGAGAGGACTTACATGACTCAGAGATCGGACCTCACTCAATCAAACGCTTTCCAGTTCGCAACCCCCCCTTCTCCCGCCGTCAATGAATCCGTGCGAAAATGGGTCCAGGAATGTGCCGCCATCTGCAAACCCGACAAAATCCATTGGTGCGACGGCAGCGAACAAGAACAACACGCCATGCTCGAACTCGGCATCGCCGAGGGCGTCTTCATCCGACTCAACCAGGAAAAACTCCCCGGCTGCTACCTCCACCGCAGCAACACCAACGACGTCGCCCGCAGCGAACATCTCACCTTCATCTGCACACCCACTGAAGACGGCGCGGGACCCACCAACAACTGGATGGACCCCAAAATCGCCTACCCCAAACTCCGCGCCCTCTTCGAGGGCTCCATGCGAGGACGCACCATGTACGTCCTGCCTTTCGTCATGGGACCTCTCGGATCCCCTCTCGCCAAAGTCGGCGTCGAACTCACCGACTCCCTCTACGTCGCCGTCAATATGGGCCTCATGACACGCATGGGCAACGTCGCCTGGCAACAACTCGGTCAGAGCGACGAATTCACCCGCTGCTTCCACAGCATCGGCGACTGCAACCCCGACAGACGATTCATCTGCCATTTCCCACAGGACAATACCATCTGGAGCTTCGGATCAGGGTACGGCGGCAACGCCCTCCTCGGGAAAAAATGCCTCGCCCTCCGCATCGCCAGCTACCTCGGACAACAGCAAGGTTGGATGGCCGAGCATATGCTCCTCATGGGCGTCCAAGACCCCAACGGCCGCAAAACCTATGTCGCCGCCGCCTTCCCCAGCGCCTGCGGCAAAACCAATTTCGCCATGCTCATCCCACCCGAAAAGTACCAGAAAAACGGCTGGAAAATCTCCACCGTCGGCGATGATATCGTCTGGATGTGGGTCGATGACACCGGACGCCTCCGCGGAATCAACCCCGAGTCCGGCTACTTCGGCGTCGTCCCAGGAACCAACTGGGAAACCAACCCTAACGCCATGCGATCCATCGCCAGAAACACCATCTATACCAACGTCGGTTTGCTCCCCGATGGCGATGTCTGGTGGGAAGGCAAAACCAAGGAACCCCCAAAAGAGTGCATTGACTGGACCGGACAACCCTGGCACCCCGCTTGCGGCCGCAAAGCCGCTCACCCCAACGCCAGATTCACCGCTCCCATGGCCAACAACCCCGTCCTCGATGATGCCGCCAACGACCCCGCCGGCGTCCTCATCTCCGCCGTCATCTTCGGGGGCCGCCGGTCAAGAACCATCCCCCTCGTCTACCAGGCCTTCAACTGGGCGCACGGCGTCTACGTCGGCGCAACCCTCGGATCCGAAACCACCGCCGCCGCCTCAGGCCAAATCGGCGTCGTACGCCGCGATCCCATGGCCATGCTCCCCTTCATCGGCTACAACGTCCGCGACTACATCATCCACTGGTGCCGCATGCGAAAAAAAATGAAGGACTGCCCCAGAGTCTTCAGCGTCAACTGGTTCCGAAAAAACGACCAGGGACAGTTCATGTGGCCCGGTTTCGGCGAAAACATGCGCGTCCTCAAGTGGATCATCGACCGCTGCCACGGCCAAGCCTACGGCGTCGAGTCCCCACTCGGCTGGATGCCTCGCGTCGAAGACTTCGACCTCGAAGGCTCCGGTCTCTCCCGACAAGACCTCGAAGCCGTACAGGCTATCAACACCGCCGATATCAAAGCCGAAATCTCCAGCCAGGAAGAACTGTTCCTCAAACTCGCCGCCGACTTGCCAAAGGAGATGATCTTCGAACGCGAACTGCTCATTTCACGACTCTAGCCGGCCCCCACACGCCCGCCCCGTTTCGGCACGCCCCGCTCGCCCGCCCACCTCGTCCCCCAACCAGACCCCCACCGGCCATCCGCATTATCGGACCACTGTCGCCCTTTGCAGTCAACAGCCGCCCTTTGCCGACTCCTCATCGGCGGCCTCCACGACTTTTTCGCCCCACCCGGCGAAATAGTCCCTCACGCCATCCGTTATATGATTGGCGACCGGAATGTGCTCAATGAGCATCAACGGCTTTAAAGAAAAAACCTCGATCGCGCTGAGTGACGAATCGCTCATCGCTCAACTGCGGTCGGGCGCAGATGCCGCCGGCGAGGAATTGGTGCGACGCTATTGTCGCCCCGTCATGCGATACCTGTATCGCCTCTGCGGGAACGAGCAATTGGCCGAGGAACTCCACCAGCAAACATGGCTTAGCGTCATGGAGCACCTGGCCAAATTCGACGCAACCGTCGGAACCGGCGGTTTCAAGGCCTGGCTGTTCCGAATCGCCACGAACAAGGCCAATGACTATTGGCGATCGCAAAGCCGCGAAAAAGCGGCCAAAAGCGGCCTGCGACTCGTGATCAACCAGCATGCCCCGGCCGCGGGTCACAGGTTGGAAGCCACCGAGGAACAAAAAAGGCTCCAAGACGCCATCCAACGGCTTCCGGACAACCAGCGGGAGGTGCTGCTCTTGCGGTATTACGCCGACCTCAAGTTCGTCCAGATCGCCGAACTCGTTGGCTGTCCGCTCAATACGGCCCTGGGCAGGATGCACAAGGCCATGCTCAAGCTCAGAGGTCTCTTGCAGTCCGGAGCGCACAATGTCGAGCCTGATGCACAAACTCGCAAGTAATGAGGCAGTACTCCTGATGTACCTCGCCGACGAACTGCCGGACGAGGACCGCGCCGAACTCGAACAGATGCTGGCAAACGATGACGCCCTCCGAGAACAACTGGATGCCCTTCGCCTCCTCCTGTCGACAACCACCCTGCATCTCGATGAGCTCGAGACCGCCAACCCCGCGCCCATCGACGAGAACGCCATCCGGCATCTCCTGCGCGAGATGCGCCGCTTACGGGTCGAAACTGCCGCCAGACCCCACGTTGCCTCCCCCGCCGTTCGACGATTCCCACGATGGGTCTACGCCTCCGCGTCCGCCGCTGCAGCCGCTTTTGTGCTGATCGGCCTCTGGGGTGTCGGTATCATCGATTTCGGCCCCGATACGCTTTCCCCGCCTTCCGCAATGGTGGACAGTGATTTCGAGTCCGGCGAGATGGTTTCCGTTCTGGACGAGCGGTGGCCTTTTGGCATCGCCGTCGGTCCGGCGCTTGACCAGGCCGCGCAGCACGTCGATGAGCTTCTGGCCAACGAAGATGACGAAGATGCCCTGTTTCTGTGGCTTTGAACGAGGATGGAATACTCATGCTGAGAAATGCACTCCTGACAGTTCTCTGCCTCGCTCCTGTTGTTGCGATGGCCGGTTCGACCGCCCCGTCTGCCGAGCCAAACAGGTCGCGCTTTCCCCGTCGAGCCGAAACCGGCCGCGACATCGACTTTGAACAGGCCATCGAGTTCTTCAAACTGCATGCCCCACAGCGATACGCCGCTTTCATGGCCATGACCGATGAGCAAAAAGAGCGAGCCAAGCCCGCCATCATCGACCGCTTTCGAGCCTTCGATCGGTTGACCCGCGAGAATGCCGGCCTGCGAGAACTCAAGGTCCAGCAGCTCAAGCTCGAAGACGAAGTGTTCACCATCAAACAGCGGCTCGATGCGCTTCCGGAGACCCTCCCCCTCAAACGCAAGGAACTCCAGGATGAACTCCGCCGCAAGGTGACTGAACTGGTGGAAGCCAGGATCAAGGAACGATCCGATCGCATCGAGAACCTCGAATCGCTCCTCAAACAGGAGAAGGCTCGGTTACAGGCCGATTTGAAACAGAAAGACAAACTGATCGAGACCCGATATCAGCAGGCGCTCACCGCCAAGGATCCCTCCCAACTGCGACAGAAACCGACCAACACCGAGCGCCCCGCCCGTCCGGCACGCCGGGAACGGTAGCCTGAACCCGCCGAGATGCCCCCTGTTCTCCTGACCGCAAAAAAGCGAGGCCGCCTCTCCGGCAGCCTCTGGCATCCTTGCGCTTTTCGTTGCTCTTCAGTATACGACCGCCATCGAGTCTTCGATCGCCTCGATCACCTGTCGAACGTGGAAGGGCTTTTTCAGGAAACCATCAAACCCCTCGGCCAACAGGCCCTTGGCTTCATCGTCGGTCATTTTGCCGCTCATGGCGATGACCTTGGTCAATTGCAGGTCCGTGTTGCTCTTGACCTGCCGGGCGACCTCTCGGCCATCAATGTCGGACAGGTGCATGTCCACCAGCATCACATGAGGGCGGAACCGCTCCGCGATGACCCCGGCTTCGAATCCCGTCTTTGCGACCTCGACCTCATACTTGGCCTCGTCTTCCAGGATCTTCTCGAGCACCTCAACGATGTCCTGTTCGTCATCGACGATCACCACACGAGTCGCCCCGGTCATCAGGCCGTTCAAGGGCATGTTGTGTTGTTTCATGAAGCGGATCAGCTGGTTCAAAGGGATCCGGCGATCCTTGCTCCCGGGAATTCGATAACCCCGCAGGGCTCCGGAGTCGAACCATTTGCTCACGGTTCGCGGCGCCACGTTGCAGATCTTCGCGACCTCCCCCGTGGTCAGCACATCCTTCATTTTGGTGGTCATCACATTCTCTCCCATGGCCGCGACTACAGCGGCCTCATTTACCGCACCGGGTTCATCCTTTGCGGGACATCGGCCGCAAAGGGACGTTCTGCCCTCTGATCTATTATCGACAGGTCGAGTGCGAGCTTTAGACTGACTCTACGATCTGTGATGAAGAGAATAACAGGTGCAGTAATTCGGACGCTTCCACATCTGCCGAAAGACGCGCCGAAACCCGCACAATCGCCCTGGGCCGCGTGTCCGATAATGTCGCGAGGCACATGGATTGCGTATATCGGGGCGAGGTCGGCTTTCTTCTCGCTTGGGCCGTCAGATGGCCCACTGCCCGCCGACGTGAGTGACCACCACGCGATGGGACTGGTCTCCTGCCGCCTGAATCATCCGTTGAATTGGCTCGGTGATCGGTTCATAGGAGAGCCTGAATGTGCTGTGATGCACGGGCAGGATGTGCGTCGCCCGCATTTGCCTCGCCATCTCCCAAACCTGTTCGGGGGTCGCGTGGCCGGCAATCCAGGGGTCATAGGCTGCAATGCCCATGATCGCCAGGTCAACCCCACCGAGGTGATCGAAGGTGTTCGAGTATGCCGTGTCCCCCGCGTAGAAGATACGACGTCGTATGGCCTGCATCAGGTAGCCGCAGTATCCCCGATGCTCATCGTAGAAGGTCCGTGCCCCCCAGTGCTTCACCTCAAGGGAGGTGAGGTTCAAGCCGCCAAGGCGTACGGATTGCCCCCAGGGCAGTTCGGTCACATGGCGATACCCAAGGTCGCGGATCAGGTCGGCGGTATTCTCGGCCGTTACGACCGGCGTACGTTTCGGGAGCTTATCGAGGCTGGGACGATCCAGATGGTCGAAATGCGCGTGCGAGATGAGAATCAGATCGAGGGGAGGAAGTCGGGGGATGGATATGGCGGGCTCCGTCAGGCGGTGCGGCCCTCCCGTGAGCAGGCCGAGACCGATCCCGATGCGATTTGAGAACACGGGGTCCGTGAGAACGGTCATTCCCCCGATCCGTATCAAGACGGTCGAATGACCGATCCAGACGGCGGCCAGTTCGCGGTCGTGCCATCGGGTCAAGTCCGGCTTCCGCACCGGCTGGCAGCCGTGGATCTGGTCGAGGAACCGCATCCGTCCCCGCCCTCTTCCCATCCAGTCGGCCATGCGCATGGCCAAGGACGACCGTTTCGCATAGTCCGTGACCCATTTCCAGAAGACTAATTGCGTATTGGCGTTCATCCTCACGTCACCTTGCGGCCGGCGTTGTAACCAGGGTTCGGGTCGCTTCTTCACGCCAATTCGACCCCGACGGGATAGTGGTCGCTGGCAAACCGCGCGAGGCGGTCCCTTTCAATCCACGCTTGGCGAACTGCGTGGTTGGCCAGGCCGTATCCAAACACATAATCCACACGTTGGCCGGGGTGTTGTGTCGTGAAGGTGGTCATGGTCCCTGCCGAGGTCGGGTGCGCAATGGCCAGCAGATCCACATATCCCGCATCGAGCAGTCTTTGCACCACGCGTCTGGGAATCTGCCCGCCGTTCGCCCTCCAAGCCTCGCGCGTGGTCGGCTTGACCTTGGCCGGGTCAATCTGCTGGATTGGCGAATTCGCATTGAAGTCCCCCGCCAGCAAATGCGCCCGCCCGGCCCGGCGATACTCCGCGAAGACCTCCAGCACTTCATCAAGCTCCGCCTCGCGCTCGACTTCATCCGCTTCAAACGCTCTGGCGTGAAGGTGAAGGACTCCGACAATCCACTCAACAGACTCCGGCGAGCGGACAGTCGCCTCGAGCAGGCAGTCCGGTCTTCCACGGATCGCGCCGTGATTCAACGATTGGACAATAGGCCAGCGACTCAGCATCGCCACCGAATGTCGCCGGCCCCGCCCCACGAGGTACTCCATACTCAGTCGCCCCGCCACACGGTCGACCACGTCGGGATCATCAGCTTCGATCAACGCCACGAGGTCGGCGTTCTGCGCGGCAATGACTTCGGCGATGGGGTCCGCTCGGCCGATCCCTCCGTCCAGGATGTTGTAGCTCAGTATTCGCATAAAAACGGGCATCTTTGGCAAAACTACTTGTGTCCTATCGGACACACGCGTTATTCGGACTCGCCTGTCGGGCGAAAACGTTTGCTCGTGCTGCCCCAAATTGTAGAGTCTACACGCATGTGATTGGATGTCACGTGCGGGCCAGATGTCCTACCGCAAGGAGAGTGGAATGAGTCGTCAACTCATCGGCCAGTTGCTCAGCCGCATGGGGAAGCTCAGCCTGATCGACATTGATGAGATTCTGGTGGAACAGGCCGTCTCACACAGGAGATTCGGCGAAATCGCATTGTCGTGGGGGCTCTGCAACCCGGAACATGTGGGTGAGGCCTGGTGCAAACAGCTTGCGGACGACGTGCAGCACGTTGACCTGGAGCGAGTGGGCGTGGACGCGCATGCCACCACCTACCTGAGCAGCCAACTTGCCAGACAACTCGGCGTCATTCCGATCCGGGTCCTCGGGGACCTTGTCGTTGTCGCCACTTCGCACACGCTGAACAGCGTGGAAGTCGCGGAACTCTCCCGGACGATCGGCAAGCAGATTCGTCTTGTGACCGTTGATCCCGACCAGATCCAGGTCGCTTTGGGTACCTATTACCCGAACCAGGTTGCCGCCTGACGGCTCGGGACGGTCGCCGGTCTCGCCGCGGCGCGGCGGGTGCGGAATCGCTTGATTCAGCGTGATAAACCGTCAAAGGAGAACTCGTCTTCGGGCTCATTCGTTTGCTTTAGATATGCGAAAATCATCGAACCGGACCCAGTGTTCGGCATCGGCCGGTCCGTGATATCCCTGGATAGAAACCTGGTCTCTATTGGGCGGGGGTAGCTGACCGGTCGCGGCAGTCATGAATTCTCCCTTGGCATCCGGGCGATACATCGCGGTAAACGAGTTCGCGGTCACGACGAGTCGCAACTGGACGGTCTTGGCATTCATTGCTGGCCTTCCCGGGATCATCATCAGTTGTCCGTCCACCAGTTCCTTGACGAATTTGAAGACGGGCTTGCCATCGACATACCAGGTGATTCCCGCCTGTTCAAACTGATTGGTCGGTTTTGCGAGGTTGGTCAGCGTGAGTTCGACAAGGACCTTGCCCGTGGACCGATCCGGGGCGTTGCGCACCAGGGCGTTCTTGACGGAATTGGCATCTCCAGGCTCCAGGCAAATCTCCAAGGCCCCGTCGGAGATGCGGTGCTTGGGGGCGTTTTCGCGGAGCCAGGTCCATCCCTCGGCAAGTTTGCCGTCGAACGCATCCTCAAACAGAATCGTCGGCTGGGCCGCCCACAGAGACGCCGTCAGCATGAGCAATCCCGTGACCACAAAAGACCGTTTCGGCATTTGATGCTCCTGGGGAGTTGTGGAATATCCGGAGTATGCCCCGATCGCGCCGCTGGAGCAAGCCGTATTTGTCCGGATCTGGTTGGCGTGGCAGAGCAAGGGACACGAGTTTCGGGGCGCTGGGGCAATTTGTTGCCTGGATACGGTGGAGCGTCGGTCACATTGGAAGGAGGCTGGATGATGCGAAATTGGGATCGCATGTGAAATTGACTCCAAGCCGCCGCAGTCCGGTCTCGTCGCCCGGGGTCGGCATATGGGTCATGTGCATCTCGCAGCCAGCCAAGCGGTTGAGTTGTTCCATGGCCAGTTCGACGGTTGGATTCGTTGTGGACGCGATCGCCAGAGCAATCAGGGTCTCCTCAAGATCGAGGCTGATGGACTTGCGCTGCAGCACTTCCTGCTTGAGATGCGAAATCGACTCGATGATTTTTGGCGACAGCAGGTGCAGCCGGCCTGGGATGCCCGCCAGCAACTTGATGGCGTTGATGACCAGGCTGGATGCGGCATGCATCAGCGGGGAGTTCACTCCTGTCACGATCCGCCCGTCGGGAAGCAGAATCGCCGCCCCGCAGAAGACATTGCGGTCGCCTTTGGTGTCGGCTCGGTGAACTTTGGCGGTTTCGGAGGCCTGGCGCGAGGGCGTGACGACGGGCCTGGTCTCCGGGGTGACTTCCAGTTCCTTCATCAGCATTTCGACGCGATCGACCGTACCCTGGTCGGTCAGACCAATGGCGTATTCGCACGCGTGCCGGAAGTAGCGGCGAATGACCTCTTGCGTCGCGGCAAGGCGCACGCTCTGATCGTTGACGATGGCGAATCCGGCGCGGTTTACGCCCATATCAGTGGGAGAGCGGTACAGTTCGCGATGGCCGGTAATTCGTTCGAGAATAGTGCGCAGGACAGGAAAACTCTCCACGTCCCGGTTGTAGTTGACGACGGCTTCGCCGTAGGCCTCCAGGTGAAACGGATCAATGAGGTTGAAATCCCGGATGTCAGCTGTTGCCGCTTCGTAGGCAACGTTGACGGGGTGGCGCAGGGGGAGGTTCCAGATGGGGAAGGTCTCGAACTTGGCGTAACCGGCTTTGCCCCCCCGGCGATACTCATGGTACACCTGTGAGAGACACGTGGCCATCTTCCCGCTGTTGGGTCCGGGCCCGGTCACCACGACCAGAGGCCGGGAGGTTTCGATGTAGGGGTTTGCGCCGTAGCCCTTTTCGCTGACGATTCCGTCAAGGTCCGTGGGATATCCCTCGATGGGCCTGTGGACGCACGTTCGGATACCCCGCCGCTGCAACTTATTCTGAAACGCCGTCGCCGCGGGCTGGCCGGTGAAGCGGGTGATGACGACGGCCGTCACATCGAGCCCGCGATCGCGCAAATCGTCGATCAGTTTCATCGCGTCGGCATCGTACGTGATTCCGAAGTCGCCCCGAATGCGCTTTCGCTCGATGTCCCCCGCATGGATGCAGAGAATGATGTCGGCGTCATTCTTCAGGCGTTGAAGGAGTCGGATCTTGACGTTCGGATCGTACCCCGGAAGCACTCTGGCCGCATGCATATCGAACAGCAGCTTCCCGCCGAACTCCAGATAGAGTTTCCCGTCAAACTGAGCCACGCGTTGGAGAATGCAGCGAGTCTGTTCGGCAACATAGTGGTCATTGTCAAAACCGGCCGGCGAGACCGGCCATAGTTCGCCCTGGGCCCGCGGTTGCTGCCCTTGCGCGTCCGGCAAAGAGGTGGTCGTCATAGACACAGAGTGTACCGAGAGGGGCGGCGACACTCCACAAATACGATTCGTGCTGCCAATTCGCGCAGAGGCCGGGCGGTTCGAGTTGCGGGATCACTGGCGCTCGGATTGCCTGTATCAGGTGAGTCGAAACCTGGCGGAGTGACGCTACAATAGCCGAGGTATGTGCGCCCGACGTATCCCCATGTTTCTGACGGCCGTGGTTCTGCTGAGTTCATTCGCATGGTCCGGCGTTCCGGCGACGCGACCATCGTCGGCCCATCCGGTGGCGCAGACATTGCTGGACTTTCTGGACGCGTTGGAGTCGGCGGACGCGGCGGCCCTTGGGCGGTTGATCTGGGTGGCGGACGCCTCTCGTGCGCAGGAGTCTGGCCGGAGCGCGCTGATCGAGTTGATAGCGGCACACAGGAGGCTTGAGCTTGCCGCCGCCTCGCGTTTTCCCGCGCAGTCGGGCCGGATTCGCCGCAGCTTTGACTTGCTTTGCGCCGCCCGCGAGCGTGCAGTCATCAGCCAGTCCGTTCCATCGTTCGATGATCTGGGAGTTGCTCGCATCGTTCTTCCGGGCGAAGTGCGGCCGGTCCGGTTCAGGCGTTCGACCGCGGGGCAGTGGCAGGTCGTTATTGACATCATTGACAGCGACTTGGACGACGCACATGCCACCCCGTTTTCGCTTGGCTCCCGCATTGCGCAATTGCGGGTGGAACGCCTGGCGGCGATGGCCGCCGCCGTCAATGCCGTCGCCGCCCGCATCGAAGCCGGGGATTACCGCGAGATTGCGGCTGCCGAACTGGACCTGATCGATCGCATGGGGACCATCAGAACCGAGTATCGCAGGAACGTTGATGAAACGATGGGTCGTCAACGATTTCGCCCACCCCGTCAGCCATTTCAGCGTTTGCCGGATTAGCGTTTTGACACGACCGTAGCGGGGATTCGGTCGCGGCAGGGGCCGCCCCGGCGGGCGTGAGCGATGGCCTGGCTCTTGACCGGTTCCACCTCGGCTTGACGCAGCTTGTTCACGATCTGTTGCACGGTGTCATGTATGCGGCTCACGGCCTGAATTCTGTTTGATCCGCCTCACGAGGATCCCGTTCCGGCCGGACCGGGTTTGCGGGCGCAGGCCGGTTGGCTCGGAACCCATATGGCGGGGCATGTTCCGGGATTGTGTTGAAGTGTGGTTGCGTGATGTACATCGTCGGGCAAAGCTATAGAATAAAGTTGGACCGGGTAATGATGGCCGGCACGTGGTCTTAACGAGTGAAACAGGTGGCGCGTGGCGCATGAGCGATTTGCACGGCTGCGGGCGAGCATACAGTCGGTGTTTTTCGGTCAATCGGCGGCGATAGACCAGCTACTGATTGGATTGCTTGGGCGCGGTCACGTTTTGATCGAGGATGTTCCGGGCGTGGGCAAGACGGTGCTTGCGCGTGCGCTTGCGCGCAGCATCGACTGCAAGTTTTCGCGGATTCAGTTGACGCCTGACCTGCTTCCGTCAGACGTGTTGGGGGTATCGGTCTATAACAATCAGACGCAAACCTTTGACTTCAAGCCCGGGCCGATCTTCGCGAATATTGTTCTGGCGGACGAGATCAACCGGACGACGCCGCGAACCCAATCAGCGTTGCTGGAGGCAATGTCCGAGGAGCAGGTAAGCGTGGAGAACCGGACGATGCCGTTGCAGCGGCCGTTCATGGTTGTGGCGACGCAGAATCCGTTTGAATTTGAGGGGACGTACTATCTTCCCGAGAATCAACTGGATCGGTTTCTCCTGCGGGTGTCGGTTGGATATCCGGATCGCGCGGCGGAGCAACAGATACTGATGCTGCAGCCCGGGCGAACGAGGCTGGAGGAACTGAAGCCCGTAATGACGGGAGCCGAGATAGCGCAGATGCAGGATGAGGTTCCGAAGGTTCGTCTGGACGTGACCGTTGCGGATTACATTCTGGACCTGGTGGAGGCGAGTCGGCATGACGAGGAGTTGCACCTCGGGATATCGCCGCGGGGAGCGCTGGCGTTGACACAGGCATCGCAGGCGGCGGCATTGCTGGACGGCCGGGATTACGTCGTTCCGGACGACGTGAAGTCACTGGTGATCGCGGTCTGCGCGCACCGTGTGATCAGCAAGGCGTATCTTCAGAATGGGGACACGAACACGACGGTTCGCATACTGAAGCGGATACTGGAGCAGGTGCCAACACCCACATGACGGATGGAGTTCTGGCGTGCAGGGGGGAGGAAGGGAATCGGGATGGCATCGGTCAGGAAGAAGCCTTCTCTGGATTTCTCGCTCACAGGCCTGGTTTACACCTCGATGATGCTGTTCATGGGCCTGGCGGCGCTGAATTCACAGGCCAACCTGCTTTTCGCGGTATTCGGGCTGATGATCGGCGTTCTGCTGGCGAGCATCGCGATCAGCCGGATCGTGTTGCGGCGCATCGAGGTGACGCGGCTGTTGCCGGAGATGGTGGTCGTGGGCCAGCCGGCGACATTTCAGTATGTGTTTCACAACCGGAACCGGTTCTGGCCGAGCCTGTCAGTGACGGTGGGCGAACTGACGGGTGCGGAGGCATTTGCCAAGCAGCCACAGGCGTATCTGTTGCACGCGGCGGCGGGAACGAAGGCGGCGATTCCAATGCAGGTGGTGCCGAAGCGAAGGGGTTTGCATCAATTGGACGAATACCAACTCAGCACGAGTTTTCCGTTTGGTTTCATCAAGCGGGCCATCAAGCGTCGGCAGAAGGACGGGGTGCTGGTCTACCCGGCGATCGCGCAGGTGGATCGGAAGTTTCTGTCGACGTTTCTGTCAGCAGAACTGAGCGGCGCGCGGATGAAACCGCGGCGAGGCGGGTCGGACGAATTCTACGGTGTGAAGGAATATCGGATTGGAGAGAACCCGCGGTGGATTCACTGGCGCCGCAGCGCGCACACGGGATTGCTCGTGGCGAAAGAGATGACGCGTGTGGCGCCGCCGAGGCTGATGGTGCTCGTGGATACGCACATCCGGGAGCGGACGCGGGCGGAACACGCGGCGGTTGAGCGAGCGATCGCGATGGCGGGATCGTTGATCGCGCGTGCCTTGGACGAGGGATTTGCCGTGGGCCTGGGGGCATGGTCGGGCGACTGGGTGGTGGTGGCGCCGAGTCGCGGGAAACGCCATGCGCGTGATCTGATGGTCATTCTGGCTCGCCTCGGGCTGAACCTCAAGGTGGACGCCGGCGAACTGGTCGAGCATGGCCGGAGACACGTTCAGAGCGGCACGACGACCGTGCTGTTCACGCCGCGCGAAGTGGTGCAGGCCCCTGCCGAGAAATCACGGAACAGGCTGATTGTGGTTTGCGCGGCGAGCGAACAGGCGAACTGCAGTTTCCGTTTTTCCTCGGATGTGGAATTTGGCGAGGCGATGCCCGTGGAGCAGGAGCCGATGGCGAAGTGAGCAGGCGGGAGTGGCGTGATGTACGACCTGAGGCAGTTCAAACCCTCGCTGTATGTCGTGGTGATGCTGGGGTTGACCGGTTTCTCGCTGGCAGTTGAGTCGCCGGGCCTGTGGGGTTTCTGTGTGCTGGTGGTTGGCGTGAGCGCGTGGCTTGTGGGCAGCGGTCGCTATGTTCCCATGCCGCGGTGGATGGCAAGCGTCGTAACACTGATTGCATTGGGGTACGTGTTCGCACAGATGTGGGCGTTGCGTCGCCCGCCGCTGCTGTGCGTGGGGCAGTTTCTTGCGTATCTCCAGTTGATCAAGCTGTTGGAGCAGCGGGCGAATCGGGACTATGCGCAGCTGCTGGTGCTGAGCTTGCTGCTGATGGTGGCGGCGGCCATCAACACGGCGAGCCTGTTGTTCGGGATTCTGATGCTGGTCTACCTGGTTGCGTCGCTGTATTGTTGCCTGATTTTTCATCTGAAGATCGAGGCCAATCAGGCAAAGGCGGCGTTTGCGGTGTCGGCGGAGAAAATGAGCGAGGCGACGTTGCAGCAGGACCGGCGGTATTTCGCGCGTTCCATGCGACGGCTGACCGCCCTGGTGTGGTTGGTGGCGACGGCGATGGCCGTGGGAGTGTTCCTGTTCTTTCCTCGTGGCGCGGGTCTTGGCGTGCTGGGACAGTTGCAGTTCAAGGCCAATGCCGCCATGACGGGCTTCAGCGATCGGATTGCGTTCGATCAGATCAACAGCATCAAACAGAACGACGACATCGTGGCGTATGTGGCAGTGTTTAAGGACGAGAAGCGAGTCCCGGGAACAGAGAAACTGTTCTTGCGTGGATTGACGTTGGACGCGTACGGCCCGGATCCGATCCGGACGCAGCGGCATCAATGGACGCGGGCGCGCCACGGCCGGGACGAGGAGATTAGTTCTGGAGGGGATCTGCAGACGTATGTCGCATCGTCAGGGCCGATCTGGCGGCAGCAAATCCGGCTGGAGCCATCGGAGGCGCGGTATCTGTTTGCGCTGCCGGGCGTGCTGCGGCTGCAGACGGAACGCCAGGTGAATCTCCGGTATCTGTCGTCGGACGAGTCGCTGCAGACGATGGAAACCATTAATTCGGCGCTGAAATATGAGGTTACCAGCACCAATGAGCCGACCCGTCCGGAGCTAACGGACAGAATCGCTCGGCAACTGCTCCTTGCGGGAGCGGAATCGGATCCGGCAATACTTGATCGGATTCGGTCGTACGCCATGCGGCCTGAGGTGACGGACGGTCTGGCGGAAAAGCGTTCGCGACTGTACGCCGTTCAGGAGTCCAACGAGGAGATCGCCAGAAAGATCGAGCATCATCTAAGATCGGAGTTCTTGTATACGCTCGAACTTGGCGAACACCGGCGCGAGTTGAAAGACGGAGACCCGGTATACAATTTCCTGACAAAGGTGAAGCGGGGTCACTGTGAGTACTTTGCGAGCGCCATGGTGCTGATGTGCCAGAGCATTGGCATACCCGCGCGAGTGGTGATCGGATTCCGGTGCGACGGAGATAGCTACAACATTTATAGCAGTTGTTACGTGGTGCGGCAGTCGAATGCGCACGCTTGGGTGGAGGTCCTCACACCGCGGGGATGGGTTGGATTTGATCCAACCAGCGGCCGAGAGGATCTGGGCCGCCGAGACGCTTCGTTGTGGCAGACCCTCAAGCAGTTTCTGGATTTTCTCGAGTACAAATGGGGGGAGCACGTTGTGGCGTATGATTCGAAAGACCGCGAGAAGATGCTTGAGTCGCTGGACACGGCGATGACGAAGACGGCGATTGGCGTTGCAGGCGAAGCGTTGAACTGGCGGGAGTGGATTGCGCAGAAATGGGAGGATCTCGAGTTTGCGTCAGCGATGTATCGGACATTTTTCAATGTGCTGAGCCTGTTGATAGCGATCATGGCTGCGGCGATGTTTGCCGCGATCGTGTGGTATTTGGTGTCGCGGTGGCGATTGAGTCGCCGCGCGCACCGGATCGGTTTTGACACGCTGCCGCGCAGACAGCAGTTTCATCTCGCGAGGCAATTGGCGTTTTACGACATGTTGACACGGGCGTTGCATCGCCACCGGATCATGCGGCGGCCGCACATGACGGCGAAAGAGTTCGCGGACACGCTCGTGTATTTGCCGGCCGATTCATACGAGACAATCAGGCGGTTGACGCGCCTCTTTTACCGGGTGCGCTTTGGTGGCACGGATCTGAGCAGCCCGCGCCAGAGACGATTGGAAGAGGTGGTCCGGCGGCTGGCGGAGAGGCTGGAGGGTTTGTCGCCGCGCCGGCGTTTCTGGCGCAGCCCGCCCGAATAGAGTTGCAGGACGATGTTGGGGCGTGTCATCCACCGAGCGCGGGCGGTTGCATTTGGCGCTGGCGGCCGCAGAATCTCCGGGATGAACGCGATTGTGCTTTCGATAGGTGATGAACTGGTGCTCGGGCAAACCGTTGACACCAACTCCGCGTGGTTGAGCCGGCAACTGGCGGCCGTCGGTTGCGCCGTGGCCAAGCATGTTACGGTCGGCGACGACCAGGCTGCCATTGAGGCGGCGATTCGCAGCGCGAGTCGCCGGTGTGACTTTCTCATCATTACAGGGGGAATTGGACCGACGGCGGATGATCTGACGCGGCAGGCGTTGGCAGCCGTGATGGATGTTCCGTTGGAGCTGAACGAAATCTGGCTGGAGAAGCTCAAGGAGTTTTTTCGAGCGCGCGGGCGGGAAATGCCGGAGCTGAACAGGATCCAGGCGATGATCCCGCGGGGTGCGAGGATGATCGACAACTGCTGCGGGACGGCGGCAGGGATTCACGCGATGCTGTCGCGAGAAATGGGACAAGCCGGCTCGCGGATCGGCGAGGCATGGACTGCGGGCAAATGTGCTCCGTACCCCTGCCACGTCTTCGTGATGCCGGGCGTGCCCAAGGAGATGAAGGCGATGTTCGCAGCGGAGGTCTTGCCGCACATGAAGACGCGTGGCGGTGGAGCGGTGATCCTGTCGCGGACGTTGCATACGTTTGGGCTTGGCGAGTCGTCAGTGGCGGAGATGTTGGGGGACCTGATGCGACGAGATCGGAACCCGTCGGTGGGGACGACGGTATCGCAGGGTGTTGTTTCGATTCGGATCAACGCGAGATTCGATAATGTCGCCCGAGCAAGAACCGAGCTGGAGCACACGGAGATGTTGTGCCGAGCGGCACTGGGCGTTCTGATCTACGGGGCCGAGGACGAGAGCCTGGCGCAGGTCGTTGGCCGTCTGCTGATAGATCAGGGAAGAACAGTGGCGACCGCGGAGTCGTGTACGGGGGGGCTGCTGGCGAAAATGTTGACCGATGTGCCCGGATCGTCGGCCTATTTCCGGTACGGATGGGTGGTCTATGCCAACGAAGCGAAACAGGATTTGTTGAGGGTCCGGCCTGAGACACTTGCCCAATACGGCGCCGTGAGCGAGGCGACCGTGACCGAATTGGCGATGAACGCAGCGAGCGCGGGCAAGGCTGACCACGCACTGGCCATCTCGGGGGTCGCGGGCCCGGATGGCGGGACGCCGACCAAGCCCGTCGGGATGGTCTGCATCGCGTTGGCATCGACGGGAGCCTGTGCCGCCCGGACGTTCAATTTGTTCGGCGACCGGGAAATGATCCGCGATCGGGCGGCCAAGATGGCCCTGACGATGCTCCGGTACCACCTTCTGGGCAAACCATTGCCTTTCTAGACTTCTGCCACACTGGCAGGCGGGCTTGGGCTACGAGCCAGCTTTGGCAGGCGAAGCCTTGGTGAGAGGGTGAATGCAGCGGGAAGGCCAATGGATATAAAACCATTTCCGCAAATGTTTTAACGCGCTTCAGCGGCTGACCCTGGATCGGCACGCCGGTTGTTATAACGGGGCGAGCGTTGCCGCGAGTAGCGGCATGGAGGATATGGTACAGGCAGAGGCGACATCCCGATTCACTGTTCTGCTGCCAATGGAGCAGGAGGGTTGGCATCGCACCGTTGCGGGTCTCTTGGAGCCGCAGGGTGTGCAGACAGTTCTTGCCCATTCGGGCCGGGAGGCTCTGGACCTGATTGAGAATACTCCCTTGCACGCAGTGGTGCTGGACACGCAGATGCCTGGTTTGGGCGGGCTGCAGATCCTCAAACTGATGCGAGATGTCGGCAGGTCGATACCGGCGGTGCTGCTGGCGGAGCGACTGAGCGACTATTTGCTTCGGGAGGCGCTTGGGATGAAGGTCTTTTCGGTCCTGAGCAAACCGGTGGACTTCAATCTGCTGTTGGATGCGCTGGCCCGCATTCTGCGGCGTTATCACGAAAATCGATGGCCTGGGGAAGGATAAGAAGAACAAGCGGTCGTCGGCGGTTTGGGTCCGTTCCGCCAGCGGCCGAAGACAGCGAACGGACAACGGACCACAAAGAATAAGAAGTTGGTCTTCAAGCAAATTCAGAAGGAGCATTACCAATGGCTAAGTTGCGTCCCCTCGGCGACAAGGTCCTGATCAAGCGAGTCGAAGCCGAGACCAAGACCAAGTCCGGCATCGTTCTGCCTGACACGGCGAAGGAAAAGCCGAAACGCGGGAAGGTGTTGTCGGTGGGCGAAGGCAAGCGGCTGGAGAACGGCACACGCTCGCCCATGAACGTGAAGAAGGGCGACGAAGTGATTTTCGCATCGTACGCAGGCACCGAGCTCAAGGTCGATGGCGAAGAACTGATCATCATGGCCGAGGACGACATCCTTGCCGTCGTGGAATGATGTCGGCATGCAGTTGGTTTTACGCATTACTCATTACGGACGATCAATGACCGTAGCGCGTAATGCGTGATACGTAAAACGACTCAGAGAGAATCGCGAATTCAGGAGATCACACTCATGGCTGCCAAACGAATTGCATTTGATCAAGAAGCCCGCGAGGCCATCCGTCGCGGGGTCGCCAAGCTTGCCCGCGCCGTTAAGGTGACGCTCGGGCCGTCGGGGCGGAACGTGGTGCTGGAGAAATCTTTCGGCTCGCCGACCGTCACCAAAGACGGCGTGACCGTTGCCAAGGAAATTGAGCTGGAAGACGCCTACGAGAACATGGGCGCGCAGATGGTGAAGGAAGTGGCCTCCAAGACCTCCACCGTGGCGGGCGACGGCACGACCACCGCAACGGTGTACGCCGAAGCGATCTACACGGAAGGCCTGAAGAATGTCGCCTCGGGCGCCAATGCGACTCAGATTCAGCGCGGCATCAACGCGGCAGTCCAAGCGATCGTTGACGAACTGGCCAAAATGTCCAAGCGAGTGGAATCGTCGAAGGAAATCGCCCAGGTCGGCACATCGTCTGCCAACCAGGACGCGCAGATCGGCAAGATGATCGCCGAGGCGATGGAGAAGGTGGGCAAGGACGGCGTAATTACCGTCGAAGAGGGCAAGTCGCTGGACACGAACGTCGAACTGGTCGAAGGCATGCAGTTTGACAAGGGATTTCTGTCCCCACACTTTGTCACCGATCCTTCTACGATGCAGGCGGTACTGGAAGACGCCTATATCCTCATTCATGAGAAGAAGATTGCATCGGCGCGGGACATGGTTCCTCTGCTCTCCAAGGCTGCCGAGACCGGCAAGCCGATCCTGCTTATCGCGGAGGACATCGAGGGCGAAGCATTGGCGACGCTGGTGGTGAACAAGCTCCGTGGGACGCTGAAGGTGGCGGCAGTGAAAGCGCCGGGCTTTGGCGATCGCCGCAAAGCCATGCTGGAAGACATCGCGATTGTCACCGGCGGAACGGCAATCTTCGAAGAGCTGGGCATCAAGCTGGAGAACATCGAGCTGTCGCAGCTTGGCCGGGCAAAGAAGATCCTTATCGACAAGGACAACTGCACGATCATCGAAGGCGCCGGCGATGAGAAGGCCATCAAGGGCCGGATCGAGCAGCTCAAGAACGAGATCGAGAAGACAACTTCCGATTACGACAAAGAGAAGCTCCAGGAGCGACTGGCGAAGCTCGCGGGCGGCGTGGCCGTCATCAAGGTCGGAGCTGCGACGGAAGTTGCGATGAAGGAAAAGAAGGCCCGCGTCGAGGATGCGTTGCACGCGTGTCGCGCGGCCGTTGAGGAGGGCATTCTGCCGGGCGGCGGCGTGTCGGTGATCCGGGCGGCGACCAAGGTTCTCAAGGGCGTTGCCAAAAACGCGGACAACGAAGACCAGAAGCTTGGTGTGGAGATCGTTCGCCGGGCGGTGGAAGCCCCGATCAAGCAGATTGCCGAGAACGCCGGCGTCGATGGGTCGGTCATTGCCCAGAAGGTCAAGGAAAGCACCGAAGCCAACTTCGGGTATAACGCCTTGACGCACGAGTATGGCGATCTGATGAAGATGGGCGTCATTGTGCCGACGAAGGTCGAGCGCATTGCGCTGCAGAACGCCGCGAGCATTGCCAGCCTGCTGCTCACGACCGACGCGGTGGTGAGCGAGATTAAGGAAGAGAAGCCCGAACCTGCCGGCGCTCCAGGCGGCATGGGCGGCATGGGCGGCGGAATGTACTAATCGTCGCTTGCGACTTCCTCCCTCTCCCCATGGGAGAACGGCGGGCCGAGCGGGCGAATCGCGTGCCGCCCGCACAAACCAATAACCTGTCTGCACCAAGGCCGGCTGGCTCACCCCAGCCGGCCTTTCGTCCATGTGGCAGGAACAGCATGTTGCCTTTCAGCCCACCCTCAGAGGAGCCACCTTGGGCGAGCGCCGGATGAACTACACCTGCGGATCGCTCGCGGGTTGGCGCTGCTTCCAGGCGTCCGCAAGCCAACGATCAATCGGGTTCATCGGCCAGGCCGGCAGGTCCGTCAGCAGCTGCGTGAAGTACAACTGGGGATCGATCCCGTGCCGCCGACATGTGCTGGTGAGGCTGGAGAGAATGGCCGCGGTCGATCTGGAGGCCGTTGCGGGCGAAGATCCCCTCCAGCCGGTACAGCGGCAGAAAACCCGCGTATTTGCTGGTCGCCACATACGCCAGGATGCCCGGGCCGGCCATGCCTTTGTCGATCGGCTGTGCGGGCTTGTCCGCCAGCGTGATCTGCGCATTCTGAGCCCCGGTTTCGCAGCGTCTGCAGGCACATTTGATGCGCACGTGCTCGATCCGGTGGAAGTGGCCGGGGATGTACCCGATCTGCCAGATTGTTTCCTCCCCGATGCGTTCACTAACCTGTTCCCCCCCTCGCACACACCCTTTCCGCCCACCCACCCCCACCGCGCACAGCCACACCATCGGCCACAAGCCCCACTCACAGCCAAATCGCCTCCCCCTACCTCTTCCCGCCAGCATCAGCCCCACCGTCCACGCCCAGAGGCCGGCTCTCCACCCCTTCGTGCGTTATCCGAACCGGTTTGATGAACCCTTGCTCGTCGAAATACATCCGGTCTATGCACGTCACCCGATGGTTCGCGTTTCGCTCCCCCAATGGCCTCCGATGATACACAATGTACCACTCGTCCGTCCCAGGCACATTCAACACCGAATGGTGCCCCGCACCCGTCGCAACCGTCCGGTCCTGCTGCAAAATCTTCCCCACACGCTTGAACGGACCCAGCGGCGAATCCCCAATCGCATACGCCACCGAGTAGTTCGGGCCCGTCCAGCCCCCCTCCGACCACATGAAATAGTACTTCCCACCTCGAATGTACATGCACGGCCCCTCCACATAATGCTCCGGCGTTATCTCCTTAAACGTCGCCCCATCCGCAAACGGCTCCAATCCCGTGAAGTCCGCCTTCAACCTCGCAATGTTGCAGTGCGACCACCCACCATAAATCAGATAGTCCTGACCATCCTTGTCCCTGAATACAAACTGGTCGATCGGCTGCGCACCATTCACGATCACCCCCACCAGCGGCTTGCCCAACAAATCCCTGAACGGCCCCTCAGGACGATCCGCCACCGCCACCCCAATCCCCCCAACCTCCTTCTTGTCATCATGAATGTCATTCGCCCCAAAAAAGAAATAGTACTTCCCCTTCCGCTCAACTACCGACGGCGCCCACATCGCCCGCTTCGCCCACGTAATCGCCTTGTTGTCCAATACCCGCTCGTGCTTCGTCCAGTGAACCAGGTCCGGCGACGAAAACGCGTCAAAATGAACCTGCTCGTCATACGGCGCCGAAAACGTCGGATAAATCCAATACCGCGTTCCAAACACCGCCACCTCCGGATCGGCATACCATCCCTCAAATACCGGATTCCGGCCCTCTGCCACGCCCGCCCGAGCCTCGCCCGCCCCAACCCCTTCCGCCGCCAGCGCCCCGCTCACGCATACCAACGCCCCAAGGCCCACCGCAATCACCGACAATGCCATTCGTCTGTACGCTGTTTTCATATCCATATTCTCCTCTACCCCACGACCCGCTGCAATGTTGGGAATCGCCCGCTTCCACCCCGCTCAACCTCCCCTTTCCGCTCCAATCCCACGTCCTCGCCCAACCGTCCCGGGTCCCGCCGGTTCTTGGTATCATCCCTCACCATGCCTCTGGACCACGTTACCGAAAGGCCTCTCCCATGCTAAGAGCCGCAACCATCGCACTCGCCATTTTCTCCTTCGCCGCCGCTGATCCGCTCGTCGTGCGCGTCCAGAACACCCCCGGCGGACCGCAGATTCACGTCGCCGGCAGACCCGTCCCTCCACGCTTCTTCTTCGGGTCCATGAACAGCGGAACACTCCGATCGACAACCGAATGGACCTCCCACGAATTTCATTTCGTCCCGGGTGAAGTGCGCGGAACGGGCACATTGCATTTCCGCTTCGCAAACGAACCCGCCAACGTCTGGCTCGCCGATCTGCGCATCCAGGACACGACGACCGGCAACGATGTCCTGCCCCCCAGTTCGTTGGACACCCAGGAAAACTTCGCGAAAAACTGGAGCCTCTGGCCCCCTGGTCCCGCAAACACCGTCGGGACAGCTGCCCTCGCCGACAACATGCTCCACGTCACCCTCACCAGCCCGCCCGATGGCCGATGGCCTGACTTCCACCTCCACACCCGAGCCACACTCACGTTCCTGGCCGGCCACACCTACCGCTGCTCCTTCCGCGCCAAGTCCGCACCCGCGACCGACCTTCGCGTCGCGCTCTACAGCGTCGTCGGCGGTTCATGGAACCACATCGGCGGCCCACCCGGGTCCTTCCTCAGTCAGGTTGCCCTCGCGCGCGACGCGGGCGTCCATCTGGTCTCCTTCTCCGCCCCCAACTGCTGGACGCCACCCGAAACCACCCTCGATTGGACGCCCCTGGACAATCTCTGCAGGCAAATCATCGCGGTCAATCCCAAAGTCCTGCTCGTCCCAAGAATCAGTGCCGATGCCCCCAGTTGGTGGCTCGCAAAACACCCCGAAAATCGCATGGTCTATGACGAAAACAAACCGATTAACCACTCCTGCGTCTCCGACCGCGCCTATCGCGAGGACCTCTGCGCCCACCTCGAAAAAATCTGCCGGCATCTCCTCCACACCTTCCCAGACCACTTCGCTGGCATCCATCCCTGCGGCCAAAACACCGGCGAGTGGTTCTACCTCAACTCCTGGGAAAAGCCTCTGAGCGGATACGATTCGGCCACCCAACTGGCTTTCCGAAATTGGCTCAAAGCCCGCGGTAACCGCGATGCCGATTCCGCACTCGTCCCCACACCCGACGAGCGACGCAGACATCCCAACGGCCTTCTGCGCGACCCGGCCAAAGAACGACGACTCATTGACTTCGCACGCTTCCAACAGCACGAAATGGCCGAACACGTCGCCTCAATGGCCGCCGCCTGCCGCCGGGGCACCGCCGGCAAAAAGCTCGTCGTCTTCTTCTATGGCTACCTGTTCGAGTTCCCCCCTCTGGACAACGGCGCGCCAACCAGTGGCCACTACGCCCTCGCATCCCTCCTCAAGAGCCGAGATATCGACATTCTCTGCTCGCCCATCTCCTACACCGATCGGGAATGGATCGGCACCGCTCCCAGCATGACCGCCGCCGAGAGCGTGACTCGGGCAGGCATCCTCTGGCTCAACGAGGATGACTCGCGAACCTACCTCGACTTGCGCAAAGAGGCGCACGTTCAGGAGGGTGGACTGGTTGACCTCGCACAAACCCGCCAGGTCATGCGACGCAATACCGCCCAAGCCGCGATTCGAGGCTTCGGAACATGGTGGATGGACCTCCCGGCCCAAGGATGGTTCAACGACCCCCGCATCTGGGAGGAAATGACCCTCCTGGCCCCCGTCGATGCCGCTATCCTCGCACGAACCCGGCCCTTTGCCCCGGAAATCGCCGCCATCGTCGACGAAGACAGCATGTGCCACCTGACCGGCGATTCCGCCGCCTTCGCCCGCGACCTCATCTACCACGCACGCGCCGCCATCGGACGCTCGGGCGCACCCTATGGCCAGTACTTGCTCGACGATGTCCTCGCCGGCCAAGTCCCCGCCAAACTCCAGATCTTCCTCTCTGCCTGGGCCATGTCCCCTCAGACTCGCGCCGCGCTGGCCAAGCGGCAAACCGCTCGCACCGTGCGCGCCTGGTGCTATGCCCCAGGGTACCTCTACCCCGACCGCGCGGATCCCACCGGAATCCAGGAGATCACCGGCTTCGACGCCAGGCCCACCACCGTCCCGACAGCCCAAGTCACGCCAACTCCGACCGGCAGAAACCTCGGCCTCACCGCCGCATGGGGACCCGCTCAGCCCATCCGCCCACTCTTCACGGTGGCGGCACCCCCCAACCAAACCCTCGCCACCTATGCCGATGGAACTCCCGCTGTCGCCATACGACATTCAGAGAACGGAACCGATGTCTTCGTCGGAGTCCCTCAGCTGACACCCCAGCTCGTCAGAGCACTCGCCAGAATCGCCGGAGCACACCTCTTCACCGATGCCAACGCCTCCCTCTGGGCCGCCGAGGGTTTCATCTCCGTGCAAGCTCACCAGGACGGCCCATTGCTCCTGAATACCGGCTCCACCGGCAAAGTCGTCGACGCCCTCAACGGCCAACCCCTCGGTAATGGCCCCCAAATCACCCTCCCGGTAAAAAAGGGCGACGTCCGAGTGATCCGCTGCATACCCGGCCAGACTCAAGCCCCGGCACTCACCCCCCCACCGCCTCCAGCAAAACTTTCGCTACATACCCGATCTGCTCCTCGCCCAGTTCCGGATACACCGGCAACGCCAATACCTCCCGGCACGCCCGCTCCGTCTCCGGAAAATCCCCCGCCCGATGGCCCAACCCCTCAAAGCACTTCTGCAAATGCAGCCCCGACGGATAATACACCGCCGATCCCACCCCCGCCTCGGCCAACCGCGACTTCACAACGTCCCGATTCTCCACTCGAACCACATACTGGTTGTAGATGCTCCAGTTCCCCGCCTCAATCACCGGCGTCTTCACCTTGCTGCCCTTCAGAAGCCTCTCATACATCGCCGCGTTCCGTCGCCTCCCCTCGTGCCACTCATTCAAGTACTTCAACTTCACATCAAGCACCGCCGCCTGCAATGCATCCAGCCGAAACATCCCGCCCAGTTCCAGGTGCACATACGGATTGTTGCCCGGTGCCCCATGCACCCGCAACAGCCGACACTTGACCGCAAACTCGTCATCGCTCGTGCATATCGCCCCGCCATCCCCAAATCCACCCAGATTCTTCGTCGGATAGAAACTCAGGCACCCGCACAATCCAAACCCGCACGCCGACTTCCCGTTTCTCCTGGCCCCGATCGCCTGCGCCGCATCCTCCACCACCGCCAACCCGTGCTTGTCGGCAATCCGGCCAATCCCGTCCATGTCCGCCACCTGCCCAAACAGATGCACCGGCATGATCGCCCGCGTCCGCCTCGTAATCGCCTTCTCAATCTTCCCCGCATCCATGTTGAACGTCCCCGGATCGATATCCACGAACACCGGCCGGGCCTGCAGCCGCGCAATCGAACCCGCCGTCGCGAAAAACGTGAACGGCGTCGTGATCACCTCGTCGCCCGGCCCAACCCCCATCGCCATCAGCGCGCAGAGGATCGCATCCGTCCCACTCGATACGCCGATCGCGTGCTTCGTCCCACAATATGCCGCCAGATGCTTCTCAAACTGCTCCACCCGCGGTCCAAGCACAAAAGCCTGCGCATCGCAGACCTCGTCCATCACCTTCCGAATCTCGCCGCGAAGCTTCGCGTACTGTGCCGTCAGATCAAGCAACTTGACTTGCATGGCAGAGTAATAAACGAAACCTCGCCAAAGGCAAGCCCTTGCCGAACTCAACCATTGCGATCCCGAGACAAGCCGCGCACGCCCGCCAACCCGTCCAGTCGCTGGACACCGGTCACGCCCCGCCGACAATACCCACAAGGAGGCTTCTCACCATGACCACGCGAACCCCATCGGCGTTCCTGACATGCCTGTCGCTGTTGGCCTGCGCCGCCTTCGCACAGGACTCGCGCGTGTTCGTCTCCATCACCGACGAGAACCCCGCCATCGCCGTCACTCTCCGTCGCGACGGCGCCCTCTCAGTCCTCGACAAACGCACAAAGCAAACCTGGTCCCAACACATCTTCTCCAAGGACCTCGCGGCGGCGGTCGACTTCAACCGCCCACTCAAAGCCACCCTTCACCACACCGCTTCGAAACTCAACATCGCCGTCGCCATCGAACTCGACCCGGACGCCCCCGAATTCACCGTCACGCTCTCCGCCACCGGACCCCTGGCCCGCTCCTTCTCCTATCCCCAGCCCTTCGTCACCGAAAAGGGCTCCTATCTCGTTGTTCCCATGAACGAGGGCATCTCTTACCCCGTCGATGACGCCACCATCAAACCCCTGTGGCTCATCGCCTATGGCGGCCACGGCATCTGCATGCCCTTTTTCGGCGCCACCGACGGCAAGTCCGCCTATATGGCCATCCTCGAAACCCCCGATGACGCCCTCATCCGCATCGAACGCCTCAACGACCTCCTCTGCATCGCCCCAACCTGGGAATCACAAAAAGGCCAGTTCGGCTACTCCCGCCGCATTCGCTACGTCTTCTTCGACACCGGCGGGCATGTCGCAATCGCCAAGCGGTATCGCGCCTACGCCCGGAAAACCGGCCTGCTCAAGACCCTTGCCGAAAAACGCCGGCAGAATCCCAACGTCGACCTGCTCATCGGCGCCGTCAACGTCTGGTGCTGGGACCGCAATCCCCTTCCCATTATCCAAGACCTCCAATCCGCCGGCATCACCCGCATCCTCTGGTCCAACCGCGCCATGCCCGAGCAAATCAAAGCCATGAACAACCTGCCCGGCATCCTCTCCAGCCGCTACGACATCTACCAGGACACCATGAACCCGGCCAACTTCCCCAACCTCCGCTCCGTCCATCCCGATTGGACCACCGACGCCTGGCCCAAAGACCTCATGCTCAACTCCAAGGGCGATTGGATCCGCGGCTGGGAAGTCACCGGCCGCGACGGCTCGCGCTATCCCTGCGGCGTCCTCTGTGACAAACAGGCGCCCGCCTACGCCGACAAACGCATCCCCGAGGAACTCAAGACCCACCCCTACCGCTGCCGATTCATCGACACCACCACCGCCTCCCCGTGGCGCGAGTGCTACAGCCCCGATCACCCCGTCACCCGCTCCGAATCCCGCCACTACAAGATGGAACTGCTCCGCCTCGTCTGCAACAAGTACAACCTCGTCACCGGCTGCGAAACCGGCCACGACGCCGCCGTTCCCTTCGTCCACTACTTCGAAGGCATGCTCTCCCTCGGCCCTTATCGCGTCCCCGACTCCGGCCGCGACATGCAACGCATCTGGACCGAAGTCCCCGAAAACGTCGCCAAGTTCCAGCTCGGCGAAAATTACCGCCTGCCCCTCTGGGAACTGGTCTACCACGACTGCGTCGTCGCGCAATGGTACTGGGGCGACTACAATAACAAACTCCCCGCCCTCTGGGACAAACGCGACCTCTTCAACGCCCTCTACGCCACGCCCCCAATGTTCATGTTCAACCGCGACCTGCTGGCCAAAAACAAAGACCGCTTCGTCCAGAGCTACAAGAACACGTGTGGCATCGCCCGCGCCGCCGGCTACTCCGAAATGATCGACCACCGCTTCCTCACCCCAGACCGCTCCGTCCAACAAACCACCTTCGCCAACGGCCTGACGGTCACCGTCAACTTCGGCGCCACCCCCTGCACGCTCCAGGACGGCTCCACACTCGCCCCGAATTCCGTCCGCACGGCAGAGATGAAGAACAATTGAACAGATCTCGGCAATGCCCAAGTGCCAAATGCTGGCCGTACTTCTCCCGCCCCCGCGCTCCGGCGGAACAGTTTCTGTTGGGTTTCGACGCCAAACAAGTAGCATCGAGCCGACAAGGTCACAGAAACATCTATGACAGCGTGGCTTACAGGCGTTCCATCAACCCGCCCCATTAGCATGAGAATACCTCCGGGAATTCCATGATCCGCCTCTGGACAGTCGATCCGACCCTACGCTATGATGTCTCCCGGTTGGTACGCAGAACGAGATCAGATGACGCGAGAGCATTTATTCCTGCCTGCCGTTTCTTTCTCAATCGCATTCCACCTTTCTGGGCCGAAACGCTGGCCTCTTTTTTTGCGACTCGAAAAGTAAAATCCGGGTCACAATGCCCAACTCATAAGGAGAATTAAATGGGCAAGAAACTGTATGTCGGGAATCTCAGCTATGACGTCGACAGCTCCGCGCTCGAGGCGTTGTTCACCGCGCATGGCACCGTCGAGAGCGCACAGGTCATCACCGATCGCGACACGGGCCGCAGCAAAGGCTTCGGCTTCGTCGAGATGGGCTCCGATGGCGAAGCCCAGGCGGCTATCGCGGCCCTCAACGGCCAGGAACACGGCGGCCGCGCTCTCACCGTCAATGAAGCCAAGCCCAAGGAACCCCGCAGCGGCGGCTTCGGTGGTGGCGGCGGCGGCCGCGGTGGTTTCGGCGGCGGTCGCGGCGGTCGCGGCGGCGATCGAGGCGGTTACGGCGGCGGTCGCGGCAGCAGATACTAGACCCCGCCCCGGAAAACGCATCCCCTCACAGAGGACCAGTCAACCTGGTCCTCTGTTCTTTTTCCCCGAGAACTTGCATCCGGCCCCCGCATCCACCCTCTGCCGGTGCCTGACACCCCAAGTCCCCCGCCGCTACCCATTTTTCAACACGATCCGCTCCAGCGTGTTGCCCACGTCTTCGCAATCGTCAATGGCCTGCTCAATGTAGTCGTACAGCTCTTTCCACTTGACGACATCCAGCGGCGACATGCTCCCCCCAAACAACTTCGACATCGCCGCATGGTGATTGTCGTCGCCGATGCTCTCATGGCTGTGGATCTCGATGAGCTTGTCGCTCAGCTCTGAGAGCTTCCGGCTCTTGCGCAGGCGACGCACCGCCTCGGCCACCGCCAACGTCGCCGCCACCAGCACCTCCGCTTGTTTGAAAAACTCCGGCTCAATGGACGTGATGTGAAACAGCGGCACGCGCTTGGCCAGCGCGTCTATCTGGTCCACGATGTCGTCTAGGTTCCCCACGAGTTCGTGGATATCCTCCCGATCAAACGGCGTGATGAATGTCCGATCAAGCCGATCAAGCGCCGCATGCGCCAAATTGTCGGCCTCATGCTCTTCTTTCCGTATCGCCTGGATCTCCGCATCAATGTGAGGAAACAGCTTGGCCAGTTGGTGGAGGTGCTGGGCCGAGCTTACGACCCGATGCGCCATATTCTCAAACAGATCATAAAAGACCGTATCCTTCGGAAGGAGATTGAACATGAATCCGACTCCACGTGCGAAGATGTCACTTAGACTGTGTTAAGAGCCAGCGAGGTTCACTCGGCGGCCGGATTGTAAGTGCAACAGGATAAAAAACAAAGCACCCGGGCGAATGAACACCAAAAGGCGACAGGCAACCGCGCTCGCTCACACGCAAGACGGCGGGATTGGGTGTTGCAGGGTCGAGACAGACGCGCTACACTCAGTGTTAGTTCGCTAGGGGTGTTCCGGTGAATCCGGGACTGAGAGAAAACCCTTGGAACCTGATCCGGGTCGTACCGGCGTAGGGAAGCGAATTCGCAGACTCTTTCGCAACCCCCACTTACGATGCCGGACCATCCGAGAGCGGCTTGAACAGCCGTTTTATCGCTGGCTGTTGACCGACAGGAGATGCTCATGTCAACCTTCAAACCCTTTCCGCTTCCGCCGCTCGGGCAGAATCCGTCGTCGAAACGTCAGGGGACCTCGCCTGGGTCGTTTGCGAATCCTCCACGCCTGGCAACGCCATACACATTCAGTTCGCCCGACACCCCCGGAATGCCCGAGCCATCGCCGCTGACAGCG
The DNA here is from genome assembly GCA_964451955.1 of uncultured Tepidisphaeraceae bacterium. GTDB lineage: Bacteria > Planctomycetota > Phycisphaerae > Tepidisphaerales > Tepidisphaeraceae > JAPLNB01. The sequence goes on along the minus strand of CAYVKG010000002.1, from coordinate 96,869 downwards.
ATGGATTTCGCCTCGTCACGTGATTCGGAAGGATCGACGCAACTGGAACTGGCCCGATCCGGGCGAATTTCGCCCCAGATGCAGGAGGTCGCACGAAGGGAGACCCACCTGACCGCCGAGCAGATTCGGGTGGAGGTGGCCGCCGGCCGCATGGTCATTCCGGCCAACAAAGTGCATCTGCGCTACCGATTGCGCCCGATGGCGATCGGTCGGGCCGCCACCACCAAGATTAACGCCAACATGGGGGCATCCCCCGTATCATCCTCGATACAGGAGGAAATCGAGAAGCTCCAGTGGGCAGAGCGATGGCAGGCGGACACGGTCATGGATCTGTCCACCGGCGGAGACTTGAACGCGTGCCGATCCGCCATCGTCCAGGCCTCCACAGTCCCGATCGGCACCGTGCCCATCTACTCGATGATCCTGGGCCGGTCCATCGAGGATCTGACCTATGACCTGATCCTGAAGGAGATCGAAAACCAGGCCAGGCAGGGGGTTGACTACTTCACCATACACGCCGGACTCCTCCGAGAACACCTGCCGTTGGTCAGGAACCGCCTTATCGGAATCGTGTCTCGCGGCGGGTCCATCCTGGCCAAGTGGATGCTCCACCACAACAGGCAGAACCCCATGTACGAGGTCTTCGACGACATCTGTGCCATCATGCGGGAACACGATGTCGCATTCAGCCTCGGAGATGGGCTGCGACCGGGGGGGCTGGCGGATGCGACGGACGAAGCCCAACTGCGCGAATTGGCGACCCTCGGCGAATTGACCGAACGGGCATGGGCGAAAGGATGCCAAGTCATTGTGGAAGGTCCCGGCCACGTTCCCTTCGACCAGATCGAGTACAACATGAAACTCCAGCGACGCCTGTGCCACGGCGCACCGTTCTACGTCCTGGGCCCCCTGGTAACCGACATCTTCCCCGGGTACGACCACATCACTAGTTGCATCGGAGCTACGGCAGCGGCATACCACGGCGCAGCGATGCTCTGTTACGTCACCCCAAAAGAGCATCTGGGCCTGCCGAAAAAGGACGACGTGAAGCAAGGCTGCATCGCCTACAGAATCGCCGCCCACGCGGCGGACATCGCCCTGGGCATTCCCGCCTCACGCGACCGGGACGATGAACTGACCAAGGCTAGGGCGTCGCTCAATTGGCAGAAGCACTTCGAGTTATCTTTCGACCCGGACGTGGCGCGTGCGTATCACGACGAAGATCTGGACGTCGACACCGATTTCTGCGCCATGTGCGGGCACGATTGGTGTGCCGTGCGCATTTCTAAGGAGATCAACGAGTTTGCCAGTGGCAAGGAACCATCCACTCAACCAAAGAGCCCCGCAGCACGTTCCCCGGGTATCAGCGCCGAAGGGGCCGATCTGTTGGAGGATCGAGGGATACTGACCCACGAACAGATCATGAAGCTCGCCCACAAAGGGACCAAGGCCGCCTGCCATAGCGACAATGTCCCCGACGCCGAGAAGGCCAAACGCCTTCAGTTGAAGGTCTTACGTGAGTCCGCGCGTTGAGCCTGGTCATTCGCGGCAAGAATCCGCCGACTTGCTTTCGATGCGTATTTGTAATATGCTCTGCCGTTCAGACTACCTCGTGCCGCGAGTGCGGCAGGGTGCCTAACATGACCGGCCGGCTGGCTTTGTTGCTGGCGACTTGGTGTCTAGGTGGAGATTCGATGTCGATTACGGTTGATCAGAAGAAGCAGATCCTCGGCAACTACCAGATTCACGAGAAAGATACGGGGTCTCCGGAAGTGCAGATTGCGCTGCTCAGCACCCGCATCTCGCAGTTAACAGAGCATCTGCGAACGCACAAGAAAGACCATTCGTCGCGTCGCGGGCTGTTGAAGATGGTTTCCAAACGCAACAGCCTCCTGAAGTATCTCACGCGAGAAGACAGGAACCGATATCTGCAGGTTATCACCCGCCTCGGCTTGCGCAAGTAGACCGGGGCGTTTTCGTTTTCGCTCGCGGGCCGGATGCCCGCAGATGGCAGGATTCACGACCTTCCTCACGCTCTTGGCCTTTTGGCCTCTGGCCGATGCAGCCTCGAGGAAGGTGCCGATCTGCCACAGATGCACACACCCGCACACGGCGCAGTGATGCGCACGGGGTTGATGCGTGAGGGGAGTGAATCGATCACCAATCACGCATCACCCGCTGCGAATCGGGCGTGTCCGGATCTGTCCATCTGTGGCTATTGACCAGCTTCCCACCCAGAGGCCGCAGAGGTATTCATGCAAGCGGTTCGAGTTGAACGCCAAATCGGGGGCAAGATTCTATCCATTGAGACCGGTACGCTGGCGAAACTGGCCCACGGCGCCGTGACGGTTCAGTACGCCGACACCGTCGTGTTTGGGGCCGTCGTGCGAGCCAATCCGCGGGAAGGCATCGATTTCTTCCCGCTCCAGGTGGACTACCGCGAACGCCGCGCCGCGGCCGGCAAGTTCCCGGGCGGGTTCATGAAGCGGGAAGGCCGCCCAACGACCAAGGAAATCCTGACCGCGCGCCTCGTGGACCGCCCGCTGCGGCCACTGTTTCCCAAGGGGTTCATGGACGAGGTTCAGATTCACCTGAACGTCCTGGCCGCCGATCAACAGAACGACCCCGATGTCCTCGCGGGAATTGCCGCCAGTGCCGCTCTGGCAATCAGCGACATCCCACTGCAGCACCCCACCGCACATACGCGCGTTGGCCGAGTTGACGGCCAGTTCGTGCTGTTCCCGACCACCGATCAGCTCGAAATCTCCGATCTCGACCTGGTCGTCGCGGGCACGCGACACTTCGTCAACATGATCGAAGTTGGCGCTCGGGAGATTCCTGAGGACGTGGTCGCCGACGCGATCGAGTTCGGACACAAGGCCGTCGTTGAGATCGTCGGAATGATCGAGGAACTTGTTCAGAAAGTCGGCCGGCCGAAGGTGGGCACAATCGTCGAGCATGATCCCGAGCTTCTGGAGCAGGTCCGCAAACTCGCTACGGCCCGCATCCGGGAAGTCAAAGGCAAGCCCGGTAAACAGGACCGCGCCGATGCGGTCAACCAGGTGATGGAAGACGTCATCGCTCAGCTCGCGCCCCCCATCACCGACCCCAACGCACCCTATGCCGCTATCGTCGCCAACCGCGAGAAGCAGAAGGACATCCGCAGCATCTTCGTCGAGATCGAAGAGCAGGTCACCCGCCAGGCTATTCTGAACGGGGTTCGTCCCGATGGACGCGACTATACCACCATCCGCCCCATCTCCGCGCAGGTCGGCGTCCTCCCTCGCGTGCATGGTTCGGCCATCTTCTCCCGCGGCGAGACCCAATCGCTTTGCACCGTGACGCTGGGCACCAGCTCCGACGAACAACTGGTCGATGGTCTGATCGAGGAATACTCCCAGAAATTCATGCTCCACTACAACTTCCCCAGCTATTCGGTGGGTGAAGTGCGCCCCATCCGCGGCCCCGGTCGCCGGGAGATCGGGCACGGCGCTCTGGCCGAACGCAGCCTGCTCGCGGTGCTGCCTTCCATCGAGGCGTTCCCCTATACCGTCCGCGTCATATCCGACATCCTCGAATCCAATGGATCCAGTTCTATGGCCAGTTCTTGCGGCGGATGCCTGGCGCTCATGGACGCCGGCGTCCCCATCACCAAGCCGGTCGCCGGAATCTCGGTCGGCCTCGTGCAGGAAGGCGACAAACGTGTGCTGCTGACCGACATCATCGGCGAAGAAGACCATTTCGGTGACATGGATTTCAAGGTCTGCGGCACGCGAGACGGCATCACGGCCATCCAGCTCGATATCAAGATTGAAGGCCTCTCTTACGACATCATCCGCCAGACCCTCCAGCGAGCCAAGGACGCCAGGCTGGTCATCCTCGACAAAATGGCCGCCGTTCTGCCCGGCCCGCGAAAGGAAATCAGTCAGTGGGCGCCACGACTCCTGATCATCAAGATCAACCCCGAGAAGATCGGCAAACTCATCGGGCCCGGCGGAAAGAACATCAAGAAAATCCAGGATGACACAAAGGCGCAGATCGACATCGAAGACGACGGCACCGTCTACATCAGCTCCACCGATGCCTCCGCCGCGGAACAGGCCCGGAATCTCGTCGAGGCCATGACCGCCGAGGTCAAGGTGGGCCGGATTTACGATGGCAAGGTCGTCAGCATTCGCGAATTCGGCGCCTTCATTGAAATCGCCCCCGATACCGATGGGCTCTGCCACGTCTCCGAACTCTCCGACCGCTACGTCGAAAATGTTGAAGACGTCATCAAGCTCGGCGACGAAGTGCGCGTCAAAGTCATCCTCATCGACGATCAGGGCCGAATCAAGCTCTCACGCAAAGCCGCCATGAAGGAAGAGGGCGTCAGCGACCCGGAGCCGGTCGGCGCCCCCGCCGCTGAAGGCAACGAAGCCCCGCGGTCGGGCGAGCAAGGCTCACGCGGCAACAACGCGGCTCGCGGAGGACACGGCGGACAACGCCGAGGCGGCGATCGCGGACGAAGTGGAGACCGCGGCCGCTCACGCGGACGCGGCGGACCCCGACGCGAAGAATGAACCTCCCGCCACCACGCATATACACCGCAGTTGAAGAAGACGGGCGTCGAAAGACCCCGTCTTTCTTTCATCATGCGCCGTTCCCGCACCGCCCGCCGATCCACCCCTTGGTTCGTCGACTCGCTCAGATGGTCTGGCAGCGGCCGACTACTTGCCCGGATGGGCATTGACGTACGTCGCCGCGGCGCCAATGACATTGATGTCGTCGGGAAACGCCGACCGCTCAATCCTGCATCGGTTTCGAGTGAAGGCAAACGAGGAATACTGGTCCAGGGCGGCATTAATCCCGGGCATCAGGTAGCCGATTGCAGCCGATGCGCCGCCGCCGAGGATCACCTTCTCGGGATTGAACGTCTCAATAAGCTGGGCGATGCCGCGGCCAAGGTACTCGCCCGTCTTGCGCAGGATTTCCTTGGCCAGCGCATCCCCGGCATCTGCAGCAAGCGTGATCTCCTTCGTGGTCAGCTTGTCGGCAACCAACGCGGTCTTGACGCCGGAATTGAGCATCAGCTCCGCCGTCCGCCGGATGCCCGCCGAGCCCACATAGGCTTCCACACACCCCGTTCGGCCGCACCCGCACGGAAAATCCGAGGCATAGTCCGCCTTGAGGTGACCAAGTTCCGTGGCGGCGTTGTCAGCGCCCACCACGAGGTGACCATCACACACCACCCCCCCGCCAATGCCCGTCCCAAGCGTCAGCAAAATCATGTTTTTCACATTCCTCGACGCCGGACTGAAAATCCACTCGCCAAGGACGGCGGCGTTGGCGTCGTTCTGAAGTTCGGCAGGCAGCTTAAGCTGCTTCGCAATCTCGTCACGAAGCGGAAAGTCCTTCAGGAGCGGCAGATTCGGGCTGGTGCGGGTGATCCCTTTCCACGGGTCGATCAGACCCGGACAGCCAATGCCGACGCCGGCTATCCTCGGCGAACCCGCCGAGGCAATCAGGGCTTTGACTCCGACGGCAATCGTCTGGACGAAAACGGACGGCGGATCGGTTGGTTTGGTCGGAACCGAGGACTGTTTGACCACACGGAACGCCTCGCCGTACTCAACAAGGCCGAGTTTGACGCTGGTGCCGCCAATGTCGATGCCTACGAACGATTGCATGCGATTCTCCTTGATGGACAAAAGTGTACTGGGCCAACAATGTAACAAGGGAATGACTCAGTGGCGAGGGGCATGAGGCAGCGACAATCAATGCCCCCGCGAGGTACACGAAATGCACGATCCCCGCTCCAACGAGGGTCCAGATGGGCGAATTCTCGCTCCCCCGGCGGGTTTTCCGGCACGGCACGGAATTTGTTCACCATCACCCCACGTAGTCGAGTTTCTCTCAGAAGTCGCCCAAAGGAGAATTCCCATGAGGCAATGGATGTTGGCGTTAATGGTCGCCGTCGTCGGCTTGGGGTCGAGTACGCCGGGATGGGCAGGGCCGGAAAAAATGAATGGTATGATCAAGGTGGGGACATTCGATCCCAGAACCGTTGCGCTGGCATACGCACGGTCGAAAACACACGGCAACTTCGTCAAAGGCGTGATGGCGGAGCATGCGGCAGCCAAGGCGGCCGGCAACACCAGGAAAATGAGGGAACTGCAAAGCCTGATGAGCCGAAACCAGGATGACGCCCATCGGCAGGTCTTTGGCGTGGGGCCTTACGACAGCCTGGCAGATCAGCTCAAAGGCATCCTCGCGGAAGTGGCCAAGGCAGAGGGGCTCTCGGTCATTGCGCCGAAACTCTATTGGGCGGCCGACCAGGTTCAGACCGTGGACGTCACCGAGGCAATCATCACCCGACTTGGGACGGATGAACAGACCCGCAAGATCATCGACGAGATGAATCGGAAAATCCGGTCCGGGGAATACAAACCGGAAGAATTCAAGGGCGAGAAGGATTGACACGCCGAACTGCCCCAGACCAGGCATCGGCACGCCATCGTCCTATGCCGGCCAACACCCAGATCGCACTCGACTTGCCTCCGGTTCTCTGCGATTGCCCGGAACAACGTCACGGCGCCCCGGTCGAGGCACGCCACCTCAGCCCTTGACGGCCCCGCTCGTCAGGCCCGCAATGAAGTCCTTCTGTAACACGAAAAACAGGACCATAATGGGCAGGATGCCCAGCACTGTGCCGGCCATCAGGATGCCATATTCCTGACGGTACTCGGGCAGCTGAATCATGTTGGTCAGCCCAATCGGAAGACTGTATTTGGCTTCGTTCTGAAGCATGATTTGAGGCCAGAGAAAGGCATTCCACGAAGCCAGAAACGACATGAGCGTGAAGGCGCCGATCATCGGGCGGACAATCGGCAGGCCAATTTCCCACCAGAGCCGCAGCTCCGAACAGCCGTCCACCCGACCCGCCTGCAGAAGCTCGTCGGGAACGCTTTGCATCGCTTGGCGAAAAAGGAACATCCCAAATACGGAGACGGCGCCGGGAAGAAGGATCGAAGCGTACGTGTCCAGAAGGTTCAGGCTGTGCATGAGCTCGTAGCCACCCGTCAGGAGAACCTGCCCGGGAATGAGCATCGTGGCGAGCATGAGCAGCATGAGCGGCTTCTTGCCCCGGAATTGATACTTGGCCAGAGCAAAACCCCCGAGACTGGAAAGAGCGACCACCACCACCGTCTGCGTCGACGCCAGGAACAGCGAGTTGAGCATCCAGATGCCGAAAGGCTGTTTCTGGAAAAGCGCCCTGAAGTTGCCCGTCGTGAGTCGAGACAGATCCTGCCAGGGGAGCAAGGTGTAGGTGAAAAGGTCTTCTCCCGACTTCAGTGTGGCGCAGATCAGCCAGGCAAAGGGAACCAGCGCAAGCACCGCGCCAAGGACCAGAATAACGTGAAGCAAAACCCACTTGGCACTGTCCGCAGGATTGAACCGGGATTGAGTTTGCACAGTTAAGACTCCTGTGTTGCGCGCATCATGCGGATCTGGAAGATGGCGACCGCAAGGACCATGAACACCAGGACCCAGCCAATGGCGGCAGCATAACCGAGGTTGCCGGCCTCAAATCCGTGCTGGTAGAGGTACATTACAATCGTCAGACCGCGGGACTTGGGACCCGCCATCCCTTGGAACAGGACATACGGAAGTTCGAAAAGCTGAAAACCCGCAACGGTGCCTATCAGGATCATGAACACCAGCACGGGCCTGATGCCCGGCAGCGTGATGTGCCAGAACCGCGACCATCCGCCGGCGCCATCGACTTCGGCAGCCTCATAGAGCTCCTTGTCGACGGCCTGAAGGGCAGCCAGAAAATAGACCATCCCAAACCCAATGGAAACCCAGAGGCTCGCCAGCAACAACGAAGGCAGGACTAGGTCGGGAACGCCAAGCCAGTTTGTTTCGACCGGATGCCCCACCAACAACCCGAGAGCGCGATTCAGAAGCCCTGAGCGGGGGCTCAGGATCATCGCAAAGAGAACGGCCAGAAACACCGAGCCGACAACGTGAGTAACGAAAAAGGCAAACCGGAAGACGGCGCGAAAACGCACGCGCCGATTGCTCAGCACAAGCGCAAGGCCAAGCGAAGCGGGAATCTGAATCAGCAACGAACAAACCGTAAACGCTAGAGTATTGGCAACAGCAAGCCAGAACAGCTGGTCCTTCAGAAGAAATAAATAGTTGGCGGCCCCCACGAACACTTCCTTGCGCGGCCCGGCAGACTTGTAGAACGAAAGAACGACGCTGCGGCAAATCGGATAAAGAAGAAACACGCAAAACAGGAAAATGAACGGAAAGACAAAAAGATACGGCGCCAAGCGAGCTTGAAGCGTCCAGAGGCGATGGCTGGTGGCAGTTCGGGGCGTCATTCGAATTTGCCGAAATCAATGCGCTTCCTGAGCGTCGCCTCTTCGTCATCGAGCCATTTCCGGCAGGCGGCACGAAGCCCCGCTTCGAGCTGGTCGCGAGGCTCGGATGCGCGCCGCTTCACGTACTCGACCGCGTTGGCCAGCACCATGTTCAGAGAGAGAGAGGCAACCGGCGTGAAGGCGGTCACGTAACGCGGGGGAATCTGATCGGCCAGCTCGATGTACAGTTCATCGACTCTCTGGTTGGAAAAGAAAGGGTCCGGTATGTGGAAAACCACGTCCTTCCACTGGTCGCGAACCGGAGGGATGATCTTGCTGAATCGTTGGCGGGCGTTCAGCGATTCCCCGGAGAGATACAGACGCTTGAGCAGTTGCCAGGAGGCCTCCGCGTCTTTGGCGGCGCGCGGAATGCCCATCATGGTCCCCCCCCACGTGCTTGTCGGAGCGTCCGTCGGGTCAAAGCGAGGAAGCGGCATCATCGCCAGCCTGCCCGCCATATCGGCGGCGTGGGCATAGAGAAAGCCCGCTCGCCAGTCCGGCGTGATCAGGGCACAAAGATCACCATGGGCCAGGTCCCGCGCATATAGTTCGCCGCCAGGGGTTGCATCAGCGGCAATCCGGCGCGGGCCGGCAACCATCAAGGCATATCGCGCCACCGTGTCGGCGACTTTCGGGTCATCCAGATGCACCTGATTGTAGTCGTCAACAACGTTGATCCCTCGCTGCAGAAGCATCACCACGAGGTAATCCGAAGCCGCGGACGGCAACTCAATCGCGCGTCGGCCCTGAACGCCCCTCCCTGCCCAGAACGCCTGAAACTGCAGGCAGAGATCCTGAAACTGATCCCATGTCTTGGCCGATGCAATGTCGACTCCGGCAAGGTCGAACAGGTCTTTGCGGTAGGTGATGGTGACGGGATGCAGATCGTGCGGAACGCCAAAAACCACACCTTGCTTGCTCCAAGGGGCAAAACGAGTGCGGACCATCTGGTCCATGATGCCATCGCGCTCGATAAACCGGTTCAGCGGAAGGAACCCCACTTCGCCGACCGGCGGCCGAAAAAACTTGCCCACGGAGCCGATCTCGACTTCCACCAGATCCGGAACGTCCTTCGAAAGGCTGTTGAACAACGAAATCAGACGAACGTCCAGGGCGCGGGCGGAAATCACCGACACCGCAACCGAACGCCCGGCCGCCCGCTCGTGCAACTCGACCAGGCTCGGAACACGCACGGGATCCCCTCTCCGGTGGGAAAACTTGAGAGGCTCCAACACCTCCAGCCAAGGCTCAGGCGCATTCTCAGGGCAGACACCCACCACCGTGGCCGACTCCGGATTCGGGCCCGGGAATTCCAGACGATCACCGACACGGAAATGGGCCGCCGAGACCACAAATATCCGGGTCCGAGTGTCCCGCACATCCGCGGCAAGCACGCTCTGCACGGGGTCGCGGTAACTTCTGGCATGCGAGTCGGCAAAAACCCAGACGACCAGATCGCCCGGCACCGGCGACTCCCGGATAACAATCCAGGCGCCGCAAACGAGCGACAGGATCATCATAACCAGGATCGGCTTGCCCAGGTGGAACGACATGTCCAAGGCATTCTGTCGCCGGACCAGCCCAAATGCAATCCGGCCTCCACCGTCCGGCCGTGTTGCCCGAAGCACCCGCGCAGACTACCATCCGGCTTTATGGCCGAGCATCCAAAAGTCCTGCCCAATCTCCAGAAATTCGCCGCAGAGGCTCAGCGACAGGTCTTGCCCTACGAACCGGTGTGCGCCTTGTTCCGCCGGTATCTGCACGAGCAGAAACTCAAATTCACCCCTGAGCGAGCGCTCATTCTGGACGCCGCCCTGCGAAAGCAGGGCCTCTTTGAGCCGGAGCAACTCGTCGCCGACCTCAAGAACGCGGGACACCAGGCCAGCCGAGCCACCGTCTATCGCACCCTCAATCACCTCCAGGATGCCGGCATTCTCAAACAGGTCTTTTTCGACAACAAGCAGTCCTATTTCGAGGTCATTGCCGGCAGGCAGGTCCACGACTACCTCATCTGCGTCGCAACCGGGCGGGTCATTGAGTTTCACAGCGAAAAACTGAAACACTTGCGAGATGAGATCTGCAGGCAGCACGGCTTTGAGCCGCTATCTCATCGATTCCAGATTCTTGGACTTGGCCCCGAAGCAACGAAGAAGGCACGCCAGCAGGAACCGCCGGAAACCTAGCACATCGCCGCGAACGTGGCGAGAGTGAGAATGCCAATCCTCCACTTCATTCGCCAGAATAAACTGTCTGTTCTGATGATCAGCAGCATGCTCGCAAAAACCTCACCAAGTCCTTTAACAATTGTGGTGCCAGAGCACGCCGGCACCTCCAACGACAGGGACAAGCCCCCTTTTACGCAGAGATTCACGCCCCGTCAAACTGGGGCGTCGTTCGGCCTGTGCCGCCTGTTGCCCAAAAACAACAGCCGGCGCGCTCCCTGGTGGCTGCTCAGACGCGATTACGCCGTACCTAACGCTCAATACCGTTCCTTGTACACGCAGGCAGATGGTTGATTCTGCTCGATTTGCAATCCCCAATCCCCGTTGTTATAGTTTCTTTTCGAGGGAGATTGTGGCACCAAGCGGGAACATGATAAGTACAACGGCGCGCGGCGCTTAGGATCATTTTCTGTTTTTGAGCCAAGCGCCCGGCCAGGTTTTTTGGAAATTGTCTCGTTTCTAGCAAACTCGTGCGTAGTCAGATCGTATAAGCAGTCATGATGTCGCAAAATACCGCGAGGCACTCGCTGGTGGAAACGAACAATTCTGGAAAGGGTGTAAGAAACGCCATGGCAAGCAGGCAAGTGTTCGATTTGGTGAGCCCGATTGTTCCGTTTACGCAGGGGCTTATCGTATCGATGCTCCCTCGAGGAAGCATTCATATCGTGCAGCCTAACAAGAGCCCGGAAACGTTGCTGAAAGCCTACGCGCGGGATTTCCACAAGGAAGACCGCGTCGCCTGGCAGGCGATTCTCAAGGGAACCAATTCCCGGGCATCAGATTGCTGGAGCAATTCGGACTTCCAAAACAGCCCCTATTTGCACGGCATGCTTCAGCCACACGGGTTCCGTTATTCCGTCGGCATTCCCCTCTCGGCGCCGGTCCTCAATGGTTATGCGGGCGCCATGCTCCTGTTCCGTGGACCCGACGATGGCGACTTCACCGACGGCGAACTCAACAAACTCAAGAACATCGGAAAGGAAGTTGACGAGTTCATCTCCAAAAACCGCACTGCCCGAAATAACGAACTGGCCATGCAGACCGATCCGTGGACGCACTTCGCCCCTGTCCGCCAGTTCATCTTCAACAAGGACTGCAAAGTCGTCTACCCCAAGCGATCGCTCAACCTGGACGACCGCGTCGAAGATCAGCTCTACCAGCACGCCAAACTCGCGTTTGAGCATTGCCGCCGAGGGCAGGTGTACACCGATCGCCTGCTCCTGCCAGATGCCAACGGCGACCTCTGGATCTTCCACTGCCAGGTCTACAAGGAATTCCCCGCATTGGGGCAGGGCGCGTTTGTCTTCTTCACGCTCCAGCCCGAAAGCTTCGAATGGGTTTCGGTCAGGCCGGCCGAAGTGTCCGCGGACTCTGAGCTGGTGCGATTGCTGCCCACCCTCAAGTTCATGCAGCAGGACTTCCACCGCAACCCCACGCTGGATGAGATTTCCAAAAAAGCACACCTCAGCCCCTTCCATTTCCACCGTCGTTTCACCGACCTTGTCGGACAGACCCCCAAGCACTTCCTCCTGGGCTGCCAGATCCATGAGGCCAAGCGACTTCTCGTGTCACGCCGCCGCGAACTCGCTCAAATCGCAACCGATTGTGGTTTTGCACACCAAAGCCACTTCACCAGCCGCTTCAAACAGGCAACCGGTTTGACCCCCACACGCTGGCGCCGTCTCGCGGGTGAAATCGTTCGCAAGGCCGGCAAGAGCTGATCTCTGTCGGTAACACAGATCACGCGAGCGGGGAACCCATCACGGTTCCCCGCTCTTCTCTTTACGCCGCATCCCCGCCTTCAAAACTCTTGAAACCAGCATCACATCAAACCCTCCGACGTAGAGTTAGGTATGACCCTCCAATCCTCGCCCGCTCCGCTTACATACGGCACACAGACTCTCTCCGTCGGCAGCGTCAGTTTCCTCAACGCCAAGCCGCTCATCTTCGGACTCGACCGCCACAGCGATCTTCAACTGATTCTCGACGTTCCATCCCGCCTGCTCGACGGCCTGCGATCTCAACAGATGGATCTGGCGCTGCTGCCCGTGATCGACTATCAGCGGTTGGACGGCCTGCGCGTCGTTCCGGCGTCCGGCATCGGCTGCAACGGGCCCACCTTGACGGTCCGCATCTTCAGCCGCATCCCAATCTCGCAGATCCAGACACTCGCCTGCGACACCGACAGCCATACCTCGGTCGCTCTCGCCCGAATCCTCCTGGCCGAGCAATGGCATGTCTCGCCACGATTCGTTGATTGGACCGCCGGCGACGGCCATCAAGCTCACGCTGACGCCATCCTGCTCATCGGCGACAAAGTCGTCTGCAACGAACCCGAAGGCTTCGAATACCAGATTGACCTGGGCGCCGGCTGGAAAGACATCACCGGGCTGCCGTTTGTGTTCGCCGTCTGGATGGCCAGACCGCGAGTGGACCTCGGAAATCTGCCCGAACGCCTGCTCGCCGCACGCCAAGAGGGGCTGGCCCACGTCGATGACATCATCGCCCAATTCGCGGTCCCCCGAGGGTGGCCGGCAGACATCGCCAAGAAATACCTCCGCGAGTATCTGCACTATGAGATCGGCCCCCAACAACTCGAAGCCATTCGCCTCTTTCACCACCTCGCTGGCAAGTACCACCTTGTCGGCCCTCCCGTACGCCAACTCCAGATGTACTGAACCCATCCAATCAGATCTCCGCACAAACCGGTTGCCCCCACGAACCCACGCCCAAAACCGGGTTTGTGATTGAACCCCCGGCCAACTACAGGTCTAATATGCTTGGCGATTGGCGCAAACGACCGGAACCTGCGCCTCCCGGGAAATTACCGGGCACCGTCGCCAACCAATCAACCATGAACGGTGTCTATACCACATTGAGGCAGACCGGACAAAAAAAGGGGCGTCCGGCCAGCGAGGAATCAACTATGCGAAGCTGGTTCATCATAATCGCGGCTTTGCTGCTGTCGCCAGCATTCGGTGACGTCGTGCTTCTGCACGATGGGACCAGGATCGAAGGCTCAATCCAACGCGAGCCCGGGGGCTGGGCAGTCACTGACAAGGCCGGCAAGCGGACCCATGTGCCCGATGACAAGGTCGCTAGCATCGAAAAATCAGGAACCGCAGACCCCGCCGCCGCCGCGGACACCAAGCTCCGCTTGCTACGCCGATCGGTCGAGTCCCTCTCCGATATCTCCCAAATCATCGACCGCTATTCCAAATTCGTGGAACAGGCCAAGGGAACCCCGGCTGCCACAACCGCCGCCAAGGAATTGCAGGAATGGAAAGACCGTCAGGCCAAAGGCCTCGTCAAAGCCGGCGCTGCCTGGGTAACGCCAGCCGAACAAGCAGAGGCGATGGCAAAGACCGCCACAATGCTCGCGGAGGTCCGCACCCTCATCAAGAATGCAAAATTCAAGGAAGCCGACCTCGTCGTGACCAAACTGCTCTCGGCAAATCCCGATTCGGCGGCGGCGCTCTTCCTGAAGGGCGTGGTGCTCTTCAGGCTGGACCAGTTGGGACTGGCAAAAAGAAACTTCGAACGGGTCAAGGAATTGACCCCGGACCATGCCCCGACATTGAACAACCTTGCCGTGATCGCGTGGCAGCAAAAGCAAGTCCCCTACGCCCTGTCGCTCTACGACCAGGCAATGCTCGCCAGCCCACGAAACCGGCTGATCCTCGACAATGTCGCCGAGGCGCTCGGGGCGATTGGCGACGGCGATCGGGAATCCGCTGTCGGAAAGCGAGTCCTCAAGCGGTTCCAGGATCAGGACGTCGAACTGGGCAAACAGCTGGAGCAGGAAGGCCTCAAACGCTGGTTCGGCCAGTACATCAACAAGGAACAGCAGGCCGAGATCAAACGCGTGCAGGCCAAGTTGTCCCTCCTCGCCGAGGACTACCAGAAAACCAGGCAACGCGTCACCGATATCGACTCCCAAATGGACGCCAACGATCGCACCATGAAGCAGATCGTCCAGGACAACACCCTCTGGGACTCAACCACAAACACCATGATACGCCAGCGATTGCCTCGCATGTATTATGAACTCAAACGCCAAAACGAGGCCCTGGCCTCGGAGCGCTCACGCGTTCTCGACACCCTGGAAACGTACCGCGATCGCGAGGCGGCTATCTATCAGGAAGCACCAATCAAGCCCTATACCGGCAGACATCAGATCTTCGAAGCTGAGGGCACGCCACTCCTGCCCGCCTATGCCCCCGTCACCCCAACAACACAAGCCACCACTCGGCCATGAGTGAAACAGACGCCGGCTAAGCCGGAACAGCTTCCTCCAACCCCCATCCGCGGCAGACTCCCACAGCGCACCAATCAACGATCGCCAAAAGCCAAAATCCAGCAGTTTCGTGCCTTTTTTCACAATCCCCCGACCCGCCGCACGCGCCTAGAATCGTCGAACTCAAGAGTCTGGCGTTCAGTTGCACCAGGAAGTGGGCGGCGATATTCTACCCACCCTGTTACAGGTGAGAATGCCTGCCAAGCAGTCGACTTGATTGCCGCCAATTTGCTTGCGATTTCATCCTCCGGGTGATTCATCGCCGGCAATCTCAAGTCTGGTCATTCTTCTTGGAGGCACGCACAGGCAGCGGCTGTATCGCCACAATCGCGGTAAGTCTCGGTCCCCTAACGAAGGACGGTTCATGAGCATGTCGACATCGCCGGCAACCACCGGCGCTAATCCAGGCGGGCGCAGCCCCAACAAACCGGTTACCAAGCTATCGAGCGTCTCCATTCGGTTTGCCGGCGACTCAGGCGACGGCATGCAGATGGCTGGATCTCAGTTCGGGGATACCTCCGCTCTCGTCGGGAACGATATCAGCACCTTCCCCGACTATCCCGCCGAGATCCGCGCCCCGGCCGGAACCGTGGCCGGCGTCTCAGGTTTCCAAATCCAGTTCTCAAGTTCCGACATCTTCACCCCGGGTGACGAGGTCGACGCCCTCGTCGCCATGAACCCCGCAGCCCTCAAAACCAATCTCAAATTCGTCAAGTCCGGCGGCATCGTCATCGTAAACGAGGACGCGTTCACCGAAAACGAAATCCGAAAAGCCGGATATCCCGAGAACCCCCTCAACCAGCCCATGAGCAATTATCGCATCATCAAGGTCCCCATCAACAAGCTCAATGAACTGGCGGTCAAAGACACCGGACTCGCAACCAAACAGATCGACCGCTGCAAAAACTTCTTCGCTCTGGGCCTCGCTTACTGGCTCTACGGCCGACCGCTCGAACCGACGCTCGCCTACATCGAGGAAAAGTTCGGCGCCAAGCTCCCGGCCGTCGCACGCGCCAATTCCCTCACCCTCAAGGCCGGTTACAACTTCGGCGAAACCAGCGAACTATTCGACCAGCAATACCAGGTCGACAAGGCAAAGCTCCCGCCAGGAACTTATCGCAAAGTCACCGGCAATGAAGCCGTTGCCCTGGGGATGGTCACCGCCGCTGAACTGGCCGGAAGACAGCTCTTCTACGGCAGCTATCCAATCACCCCCGCCAGCGACATTCTCCACACCCTCTCCGAATTGAAACAGTACCGCGTCATCACCTTCCAGGCGGAAGATGAAATCTGCGCTATGGGCGCCACCATCGGCGCCGCCTTTGGCGGAGCCCTCGCCGCCACCGGCACCAGCGGGCCCGGCGCAGCCCTCAAAACCGAAGGAATCGGCCTCGCGGTTATGGTCGAATTGCCCATGGTCGTCGTCAACGTCCAACGCGGCGGACCTAGCACCGGACTGCCCACCAAAACCGAGCAGGCCGACCTCTTTCAGGCCATCCTCGGGCGCAACGGCGAATGCCCCCTGCCCGTCATCGCCGCCGCCTCCCCCGCCGACTGCTTCGCCGCCACCATCGAGGCCTTCCGCATCGCCGTCCGATACATGACCCCCGTCGTGCTCCTCACCGACGGATACATCGGCAACAGTGCCGAACCCTGGATGGTGCCCGATGTGTCCAGTCTCGAAAAAATCAAGATCGAAAACCCAACTCAACCCAATGATCCCAAGGGATTCCTCCCCTACAAACGAAACGAAGACGGAGCACGCCCCTGGGCCATCCCAGGAATCCCGGGACTCGAACACCGCATCGGCGGCCTCGAAAAGGCCGACCTCACCGGCATGGTCAGTTACGACCCCGCAAACCACGACCTCATGATCAACCTCCGCGCAAAGAAAATCGCAGGTGTCCAGCCCGCCGGTGTGCCCTATCTCTGGACCGGTCAAGACACCGGCGACCTCCTCATCGTCAGTTGGGGAGGAACCTACGGCCACACAAAACAGGCCACCCTCGAACTGCAAAAACAAGGCCTCGCCGTCTCCGCTTGCCACCTCCGGTACCTGAACCCCCTGCCCGCCGACTTCGGCGATAAACTGCGAAAATTCAAACGCGTCCTGGTTTGCGAAATCAACCTCGGACAGTTGCGGATGTGGCTCCGGGCAAATTACTTGATCGACGCCAAGGGGTTCAACAAGGTCCGCGGGCAGCCCTTCGTTGTTCACGAACTCGTCGAAGCCGCAAAGGCCGAACTGGCCGCCAAGTAGTCTTTCACCAGTGCCCGGTGGAGTGTTCCGATCTCCACGGCATGAGCCTGGTACACTTAAGTCAGGAGTGGTTATGAGTGTTGTGACCGGCAATCCTGTAAGCCTCAAACCCGCGGATTTCGCCAGCTCCTCCGAAGTGCGATGGTGCCCCGGATGTGGGGACTACTCCATCCTGGCAACCATGAAACGCGTCATGGCCAAGCTCGGATCCGATCGAAGCAAGACCGTCTTCGTCTCCGGCATCGGCTGTTCCAGCCGCTTCCCCTATTACATGAACACCTTCGGGTTCCACTCGATTCACGGGCGGGCGCCCACCATCGCCACCGGACTCAAACTGGCTCGACCCGACCTGGACGTCTGGATCATCACCGGCGACGGCGACGCACTCTCCATCGGTGGAAACCACTTCATCCACATGCTGCGCCGAAATCTCGACGCCAAGATCGTCCTCTTCAACAACCGGATCTACGGACTGACCAAGGGACAGTATTCCCCCACCAGCGTTCACGATCAGAAAACCAAGTCCAGCCCCATGGGAGCCCCCGACTACCCCATGCGACCCATCAGCGTGGCGCTGGGCGCCGACGCGACCTTCGTCGCCAGAACCATCGACGGCGATATCCGACACATGGAATATGTCTTCGAACGCGCCGCCAAACACCCCGGCAGCGCCTTCATCGAAGTCTACCAGAACTGCGTCATCTTCAACGATGGCGCCTTCGAATACGCCGCCGATAAGCAGACTCGCGCCGACAACACCGTCTATCTCGAACACGGCAAACCGCTGGTTTTCGGCAAGAACGCCGATAAGGGAATCCGCCTCAACGGCCTCAAACCCCAGATCGTCAACCTCAAGGACGTCAAGCCCGACGACCTCCTCGTCCATGATGAGAACTCGACCGAGCCCACCGTCGCATTCCTGCTCAGCCGCCTCCAATATCCCCAGTTCCCTGAACCCATGGGCATCTTCCGGGCGGTCGAACACCCCCGCTATTCCGAATTGGTCGGACAACAGATCAAGTCCGCCATTGCCAAAAAAGGCCAAGGCGACCTCCAGTCGCTCCTGCGCGGCAGCGAAACCTGGACCGTGGCATGAACCCGCCGACAAATCCCCCAGGACCCCAAACCTGCCCCATATCCCCGCAAAACCCCTCTCACTCCAGGTTCAGGAACTCCCGCATGTGCTGATTAAAGATGCGCTGTGACTCAGGCTCCACCATCGACAGCCGCAATTCGTTGATCACCTTCGTCCCCATCGCAACCCACTCGCGCCAGCAGGACTGACAGATCTTCTCCTGAATCTCACGACCCAAAACGCTCTTGAACGGCAGCGACGCCAGCTTCCCGCCAACCCGGGCACACCGATGACACAGAACCTGGTCGGCGCCAACCGCCTGCGAAACCTCCGCCAACTTCAGCTCCGGCGCCGCAGCACCCATCTCTCGCAGCATCTCCATCATCTCGTTCCGCGGCACAAGGTCCCCGCGATCATTCGCCACCACAATCCCCTTCCCAATCGCCTCGATCGCTTCCTCCCTGCGACCGCTTCGCTGCAGCGACAACCCCAGCAGCTGATACGCCCGGCTCATCTGCGGATTCAACTCGACCGCCCGTTCAAAACACCCAATTGCACCATCAAATTGATCCGCGTCCAGATACGCCCTTCCTAACGAAAAATGCGCAAGCTCATTCTTCGGATCGTCTGCGGCCATCTTGCGAAACTGCTCAATCCGAACGTTCGTATCGGCCATAACGGGCTCCGCTTTCGCTCACTTCACCGCGTTCGTCCCACCGTACATCAACGAGAGAATCTCCGCACGGCTGGCCGGATTCTCCTTGAATATTCCCCTCAGCGCGCTCGTCACCATCACGCTCCCAGGCTTCTTCGCGCCGCGCATCGTCATGCACGTGTGCGTCGCCTCGATCACACACGCGGCACCCATCGGATTCAACGCCTCCATCAGAGCATCCGCAATCTGCCCCGTTAGCCGCTCCTGCACCTGCGGGCGACGCGCAAAACCCTCCACCAGCCGCGCCAGCTTGCTCAGACCAACCACCTTTCCGTCAGGAAGATAGGCAACATGCGCCCTCCCCGTGAACGGCAACAGATGATGCTCGCACACAGAGTGAAACTCAATGTCACGCAGCAGCACCATCTCGTCGTATCGCTCGTGAAATACCGTCTCCAAATGAATACGCGGATCCTCTCGCAAACCCGCCATCAGTTCCGCATACGCTCGCGCAACCCGGCTCGGCGTCTTGATCAGACCCTCCCGGTCCGGATCTTCTCCCACCGCCAGCAAAATCTCCCGCACCGCCCGCTCGATCCGCGGCAAATCAACAGGAGCAGCACCCCCCCCCGCCAACCGCCCCTCCGTTGCTTGCCATTCGTTCCTGCCCGTCACTTCTCTCTTGGTCATCTGGTCTCCCAATCAATCCGACATTATATGCCCCAACCCGGTTAAGAGGGAGCGAACCACCCACCGAACCCCGTCATTTCCGATACCAACACCCATCAGCACACGACGGAGAAGTACTCTTCGAAAAACGCCCCCGCGTCCACCGACTTCGCAACAACGTGCCGACCTCCCGAACGCATGGAAAAACGCGTCTGCCCCGCTCTCTTCTCGTCCGCATCAATCGATACCGCGATGTCGCCCTCAACATACTCGCAGATCGACGGCCAAAAGATGACCGCCGCCGCAAGCGGATCGTGGAACGTCAGCTCGTCCGCATGCGAAAACCACACCTCCGCCATCTCCGCCACCACATCGAGCGGCGACAGCTTAAACCGCTCTCGAACCACTTCAGCACGCATCCGGCATTTCAGCGTAACGTCCAAACCAACGCTCAGATGCCTCGGCAACGCCGTCCGGTAGACCATCGCCGTCGCCACAGGATCAACCAACGCGTTCCATTCCCGCTTCTCGCCCTCACCAAAGAAAATCCCGCCCATGCTCACCACCCGCTTCAGCAAACCGGGAACCTCCGGATCCGCGGCAAACAGAATGGCGGCGTTCGTGTACGGCCCAATCGTCAGAAGCGTGATCTCGCCCGGACGATTCCGTATCGTCTCTCGCATGAAGTCCACCGCCGTGCCCGCTACGCGAATTGCCCGGTGCGGCCGCCCGCGAATCGCTTCGTATTGCGGAACTCCCGGCTGACCAGGCCCCATCAACAACACCTCCGATGCCCCGCAGTGAATGGGCACTTCTCCCCGGCCCGCCGCTCGACAGATCACCTCCGCGCACGCCGCTCGTCTGGCAACATCCCCGCTCACCGTCGTGATGCCCACCAGTTCACATCGCGGCTGACGCAGCAAATACGCCAGCGCCACCGCGTCGTCAATGTCGCTGCCAATGTCCGTATCGAGCAGAACGGGAATCCGGTCGACCATCATCCTCTCCCCGGCAAACAGTCAGCCCATCGGCCGCTACACTCCACTTCCCGACCCGGCCCCCGCATCCCCTTCCTCCCATCCCTCAAACCCCCGACATCCTCACATGCCCGATCAATCATCGCTGCTTCCCCATGATCAACAGCGCAATCGTCAGAACCTGAAGATAAACCGCAAATATCATCGTCGAATTCAGCACCGTCGCATCGTCCCGCCGCAGGTACGCCAAAAACAGAATCGCCAACGCCAGTATCTGCACGATCCCGGCCATCAGCTTGCTCACCGAAAAGTCCGGAACAGGCTCCTCCCGGCGGCGAAGCTCCCCAACAATCTGCTCCAGTAACCGCTCGATCCTCGACACCGCCGATGACTCCGGCCCGGCAGAGGCCGCCGAGGGTCCCGCCGACTGCGACGACGAACCGCTCACCTCCGGCATCGGTAACTGCGACTCCAGGGGCCTCGGCAAAACCGTCGGCGATTCGGTCGTCTCGTCCGCCATGGTATCCTCATCTCCTGTCTTTTCCTGGCCAATCGGCCTCACGGTTGCGGCTTGTGGCGATTCCCCCGACCTGCTCGCCGCACTGCATAGCATCTGCCGACCAATCACCTCGACCGCCTCGCCTATCGACGACACCGTGAAATCCGGCGCAACGCCGCTGCAAACCTCCGCCGCCGGCGACGGCGATATCGCCGGGTCCCGCACCAGAACCGTCCGACACCCCGCCGCCTTGCCGGCTTCTATGTCCCGCGCCGCGTCCCCCACCACCCAGCTTCGCCCAAGGTCCAGCGACAGCTTCTCCGCCGCCGCGAGAATCATCCCCGGCTTCGGCTTGCGAAGAAAACTGTCCTGCTTGTATTCCTCAACAACCGCTTCCGGATGATACGGACAATACTCGTGATCTTCGATGATCGCCGCCGGGTTGGCCTCCGTTAGCAGTTCCGACAATCGTCGATTGACCGCTTGTACCGCGCTCTCGTCAAACAGCCCGCGGGCCACCCCGCTCTGGTTGCTGATCGTCACCACCCTGAACCCGTACTGGCGGGCCTTGGCAACCGCATCCGCCGCGCCATCCACCAACACCACACCCCCAGGATCGCCAAGGTAGCCATCGCTCACTATCAGCGTATTGTCCCGATCAAAAAAAACCGCAGGACGCTTCATACGAATTCCGTCTCCATCCGGCTGCAGGGTGACTCCGTTCAAGACCCCATTATCCCTCGGCCAACATCCCCGATCAAGAAGCCGCGTTTGCCTGCAACGACACAACGCGGTAAAAGTAAACAATGACCATCAGCGACGACCATCTCTCCCATCGTATGCACGCCGTCCCGGGTGCCAGTCAACCAACGCTCAGCGACTTGCTGTCCGTCGCCATTGACGCCGCCTACCTCGCCGGACGCCGAACCCTGGCTTACTTCAACACCCGCCTGGCGGTCGAAATCAAGTCCGATAATACCCCCGTCACCCAGGCCGATCGTGAAGCCGAGCAAGTCATCCGCGACTGCATCGCCCGCAGTTTCCCAGACCACACCATCCTGGGCGAAGAGGGCGGAAAAACCGACGGAAATCCCGACTATCGCTGGATCATCGACCCCATCGACGGCACCAAAAGCTTCGTCTGCGGAATGCCCCTCTATGGCGTCCTGATCGGCATCGAAGTACAGGGCAAACCGTCCGTCGGCGTCGTCTATATGCCCGCGCTCGACGAAATGGTGGTCGCCGCCACCGGCATGGGGTGCCGCTGGAACGGCCGCCCGGCACATGTATCATCCGTCAGCAACCTGGCTGACGCCTCCCTCATGGCCAGCAGCATCACCTCGGCCATCGCAAGATCCGACGCGTTCGAAAACCTCGCAAAAAAAACCCGAATCCAGCGAACCTGGGGCGATTGCTACGGTTACGTCCTCGTTGCGACCGGCCGCGCCGATATCATGCTCGACTCGACCATCAAACCCTGGGATTGCGCACCCATGCTGCCCATCCTCCTGGAAGCCGGCGGACAATTCAGCGATTGGCAAGGAAATGCCACCATCTGGGGCAAGGATGCCGTTGCCACCAACGGACGCCTTCACGACCCGGTCCTCGCCATCCTGACCTCCGAAAAATCGCGATCTTAGCCCGCCCTGGCACATCCGATAGCATACAAATTCGCAACTTTTTTCAATAAATTCTCTCAGCCAAACCACATTCCTGACGATCTATTAACGTGGCGGGCTTCCAGTCCCGCCACGGGTGCCCCCAATACGGGCCCCAGACGCGCAAGTCACGTACGGCATGGACGGACCCGAATCGCTTGATGGTCGCGGCACTGCGATTCATCCCGTAAGGAGTCAGCTATGTTAAAGGTCAAGATAGCGTGTGCCTTGGCTTTCCTATCCGCCGCTGTGATCTATCCCCTCCTCGCATGGGGCGCAGGTTCCGTCGCCACCGTCATCACCCTCACAGGAACCGTTGATTCCTTTGCCGAATGGGATGCGGGCACCCACAGCATCCTGGCGTCCGACTGGAGCGGCCATATCACCGCCGTCAATCAGTCCCGCACCGTCAGCAAAACCTATAAACTCTACACCAACGTCACCGTCACCCTCACCCCAACAGGAACCACCAACAGCGGCATCCTCACAAACGGCACCCAAACTCTTACCACCGAGTATAAGCTCACAGGCAATATCGACGGCGGCGGCGATGCCGACTACAAGGTCGCAGGCACCAACGCCGGCCAGTTCTTCCATAGCGCCAACGAGTATACCATCACCCACGTATCCGGAACCGGCGCCTACGACGTCACCTTGGGCGCCAGGATGAGCAGCCCAACCGCGTCGGCCCCCGATTCGGGTAACTACACCTGCGGCGTAACCCTCACCGCTGCATGGTAACGCCGGAAGAAGACGATCGAGGGAAGACACGAAATCGCACACCCCCAACCCCGCTTCCGCGGTGATGGGGGTTGTGGCGCGTTTCCGGCCACGCATTTCGGTGGAGGCACTAACGGATTGAAGGAGACCCACGGATGGGTACCAACCTGATGCGAGCCACCCTCGTGCTCCTGGCGATTTGCTGGGCCACCACTCTCTCCCAGGGGGGAGCCAGCTGGGTCGCCGAACCCTATTCGCTCTCCATCCCCACCCACATCAATAGCGTCAATCAGGTCGTCAGCGCCAGCACCAATATCACCCTCCAACACGACGTCGCCTGCGATATCGCCGTCTCCGTCGCTCTGGCTGGCAACGAAACCCTCACCTCCAATGGCCGCACCCTCGCCACCGCCTACAAACTCACCGGCGCCGACCTGGCAAACCCCGACGCGGCCTGGGTCGCCGCCACAACCTTCATCACTCAGATCTACCACGTCCTCGGCACCGGACCCAACAGCACCATCACCCTCTGGGTCCAAGCTACCTCACCCGCCACCGAGGCCCCGGATGCCGGCGTCTATACCGCGAGCATCACCCTCACCGCCACTTGGTAACAGGAACCACATGAACATCACTTCCCCAAACATCCTCAACACTCGGCTCCTGGCCTTCTGCCTCACTCTCGCCTCCGCTGCGGCCCCCGCTTTCGCCGGTATGGCCGTCTCACCTCTCAAACAGGAGATCAGCCTCAAGCCCGGTGAAGAAGGAAAGGTCCGTATCACCCTCACAAACAACGCCCGCGGCGGCATCGGCACGCCCCAAACCATGCAATTCGCCATCGCCGACGTCAAAGTCTCCGAGCCCGGATCGCTTGAGTTCCTCGAACCCGGTGTCATGCCCAATTCCGCCAGCAAGTGGATCTCCCTCAACAAACCCGACATCACCGTCGATCCAGACCGCTCAGAAGTCATCGAATGCACCATTCGCCCCCCACTCTCCGCCCAGCCCGGCGAGTACTACAGCGCCGTCCTCGTCACCCTGGCCGCAAAGGGACGTACCGCGGGCGGCGTCGTCGTCCAGTACCGCATCGCCTCCGGTATCTTCGTCACCATCCTCGGACAAACCTTGCCCAAGCACGCCAAGATCGGCGCCTGCGAAATCGTCTGGCCCAAAACCCCCACCCGCGAGCCGACCACTCAGCCCGCCTCCCATGAGCAACCCGCTTCCCCAGAACTCCCCCGCATGCTCGTCGCCCTCCAGAACGTCGGACGGGCCAGATTCGACGCCAGCGGAAAGATCACCCTCCTCGACGCTCGATCCCGCATCATGTTCACCGCCCCACTCACCAGCCGCCGGCCCTGTGTCTTCGCCGGCGACACCCGACAGTTCGAAGCCGTCTTCCCCAAGCCCGTCCCCGCAGGAAAATACACCGTCCGCATCGATATGGACTACCAATCCTCATGGGCCCGCGCAAGACACGAATT
Organism: uncultured Tepidisphaeraceae bacterium; assembly: GCA_964451955.1. Lineage (GTDB taxonomy): Bacteria > Planctomycetota > Phycisphaerae > Tepidisphaerales > Tepidisphaeraceae > JAPLNB01. Next base: position 71,942 of record CAYVKG010000002.1, on the reverse strand, counting down.
GCCCATCGAAATACTCCCAGCTCAGGCCGAGATGCTCCTCGCCATGCAAAGACGCCTCCGCGAAGAAGCCGCCGTCGTCGATGTCCTGCCCGAAAAAATCGTCCCCACCATCCCGGCCGGCGCCACCCGTAGCCTCGCCCTGGCCGTCCGCAATGTCAGCGATGAGCCCATCCAGTGCGCCGCTTCCGTTGCCTTCACCGGCCCCACCCCGGAGCCTTCCTGGATCACCGTCCGGCCCCAAAGCTTCTCCATCTACAAAAGTGGACGCAAATCCGTGGAATTGAGCGTTCACGTCCCCCACAAAACAGCCGCTGGCACTTACTACGCCACCATAACCCTCGAAGGCGGCGCGGACGGATCCAAAACCCGTAAACTCGACATCCCCATCGAGATCGAAGTGACAACGGAGAATTAACATGCGCAATAAACAAACCCTCCTCCCCAAACGCCCCGGCAACGTCCTCCCTTGGCTTGTCCTCGGCGCTTTGGCCGCAAGTCCGCTTGCCAACGCCGCCGAACCAACTCCGCGGTCGGCCCCTCCCCCTTCAACACAACCCGCCACACCACAAAAACTCGTCACCAACCTCTGGGTCGATACCGACCTGCGACAAGTAATGCAGGACATCGCCTCCCAGACCGACACCGTCATCGTCTGCGACCAAACCGTGCAAGGGATCGTCTCCATGTCCGTCAAGGACATGTCTATCGAGGACGCCCTCGAACGCATCTGCGCCGCAGGCGGGTGCAGCTTCATGAAAGTCAAAGACTATTACCTCGTCGGCCGAGCCGATCCCGGCAACCCCCTCTTTCAACGACTGTCCGAACCCATGCGAGTCAAACTCTCCCACGTCGTGCCAGACCAGATCAAATCACTGCTCCATCCTTCAATGGCCCCCTATGTCACCTTCGACAAGGCCAGCGGAACCGTCGTCGTCACCGCGCCACAACCCCTCTGCCAACGCGTTCTCGACGCCATCCGCCTCGTCGACCAGCCCAATCGACAGGTCGCCATCGACGCCATCGTCTTCGAACTCACCGAAGACGGGTCCAAACAACTCGCCCTCGACTGGAAATTCAAAACTCGACATATCGCCGGAAGATCCGATAACCTCATCTCCACCATCGCCTACGGCTCCGGCTCGGATCTCGGAACCTACGTCGACCTCACCCTCCGCGCCATCGTCGAGGCTCGCAAGGGCCAAGTCCTGGCTAACCCCAGAATTCTCGTCGTCAACAACACCGAAGCCGAAATCTTCGTCGGCCAGGAAAAATACTTCAGCCTCCTCAGCGGTCAGGCCTCCAACCCCTACTACACCCTCCAATCCATCAAGTCCGGCGTCACCCTCAAGGTCTCACCCTACATCGGCGAAGACGGCCAGATCACCCTCAACCTCGAACCCGAGGTCTCCGACGTCATCGCCGACCAGGACCGCAACGCCTCGGCCAGCCTCCAGTACACCGTCACCAACGCCCTCCCCGTCGTCACCCGACGGCACGCCAAAACCGTCATCAACATCAAAAACAACCAAACCATCCTCATCGGCGGCCTGCTTCGCGAACAGCACCGCTCAATCATCAACAAAGTGCCCGGCCTCGGCGATGTCCCCGGACTGGGCGCCGCCTTCCGTACCGTCGAAAAGGACAAGCAGCAACAGGAAGTGGTGATCCTCATCACCGCCCATGTCGTCGACCCAAGTCGCATGAGCATCAGCAATCTCACCTCGCGACTTGAGCCACGCTATGTGACGCCACTCGATGCCGCCGCTGCACCTCCTCATCAAAAGGTGGATGCCCAATGAATCAACTATTCATCAAACTCGTGCTCGGTCTGACCCTCATGACCGGCGGTTGCCAACAGCCAGCCGCCTCCGACATGACCTTCTCACGCGGCGCTCAGCTTCTGGCCTCCGGCAGCCCCAAATCGGCAATCCCCTTCCTCTCCCAGACCGTCGCCTCTACCCCCGACGGACCCGAGCCAATCGCCATGCTCGCCTTGGCCTATGCGCTCGACCTGCAACCCGATCTGGCAATTCGACAGGCCGAACTCGTCCGACGGCCCAAAGACGCCCCTCCGGGCTGGGAACGGGTCGCCGTCGGCATCGCCGAAATCACCCGCAGACGCCCCGCCGACGCCATCGCCAACTTCCAGCAAGTCCTCGACACCGCACCCCCCGATAGCCCCCTCCTTCCAGCCTCACGCCAGTGGCTCATCCTCGCACAAATCCTCAAGGGAGACCACGCCCATGCCGAACAGTCTCTCCGAACCCTCGCCGAGTCCCCACCTATGCAGCCCTGCGCAACCTTGTGGACCGCAATCCTCCACACCTACTACGGCAAAAACACCTTGGTTGCCCAGGATTTGGCTCAGTGCGCCAATACCGTCGTCAGCGCCTCCGGTCAACAAGCCCTCGCACGCAGCCTCGCCTCCGCGGATGACCAGACTCTCTACGACGCCGCCGTCGCCGCAGTCGCCAAGCAAGACCTCCAAACCGCTCAACGCCTCTTCTCCACCGTCGAACACCGCAGCCCAGACGCCTGCGACGCACCCGTCTGGCTCGCCCTGCTCGCCGGCGCCGGCATCCATCAGGATCCCCAGGAACCACGCACACTCCTAAAAAAGGCCTGCGAGTCCGGGTCCATGCAGTCTCGCGGACTCGCCAACCAGTTGTTCAGCGTTGTCTGTGCCCTCGAAGACCGCCCGGAGGAAATGATCCAGTGCATCCTCGCCGGACAACGCATGCTCGGCCGAAACGGCCTCCCACAACGCACCGTTGAACAGCCCAAACCCGAATCCGTCTGGTTCAGCGACCACATCAAGTAACCCCCCAACCCACATCATTTCCTCAACAAATCCCATACCAGCTTGCCGATCAGCACAATCGACACCACCACCACCGCCGGACGCACCACATGACGCCCAGCTCGGATCGTCGTGTGCGCGCCCAGGTAACCCCCCACCACCTGCCCCAACGCCATCGGTAACGCATACCCCCACACAATCCGCCCCAGCCACCAGAACGTCACCATCGACCCAAGATTGCTCCCGAAGTTCACCACCTTCGCGTTCGCGCTCGCCGAGTCCAACGCATCACCCCAGAAGCACACATACGCGACTATCAGAAACGTGCCCGTCCCAGGACCGAAAAAACCGTCGTAAAACGCCAACCCGAACGCCACCACCACCGTCAGCAACATGCCCCGCTCCCGACGCTCATGGATCGCCGGCACACGGTACGCAATCATAAACACCGCAACACCCGCAAGCATCGCCAACACCAGCGGCCGGAGCACCCCAGGCCTCACGTGCATCAACAGCAACACCCCGCCAATACCACCCGCCAATGCCGGAATAAACGACCTCACCGCCCGACTTCGGTCGAGCAAAGGCGATCTCCAGAACCGTTGCAGGCTCGTCCCAGTCCCGAAAACGCCCTGCCCCTTGTTCGTCCCCAACGCCAAATGCGGGTCCAGCCCCGTCAAAAAGAGCGACGGAACCGTCAAAAGCCCCCCGCCGCCGGCTATCGCGTCAACGAAACCCGCCACCACACCCACCACAAACAAGCCCATCGAAATCAGCAGATGCCCGTCCTTTCCTCACTCCCCCGACAACACAGAGAATAAAACGCCCGCCTCGCCGTGCAAGCCCTTGCACATCCCGCCCTCCACAACTCATCGTGGCCTCTCAGACAATCCAATGACTCTCACCCCAAGCTCCACACTCGAAACAACCCGCCTGATCCTCACCCTCCTCCACTGATGACCACCCTGTCACCCTGTCTGCCGGATCGCCTCATATAACGCAACCCCAGCCGCCGTCGACAAATTCAGACACCGCTCCCCCTCCCATTGTGGTATCCGCAATGACCGCTCGACGTTCCGCGCCAGCAGCGATTCCGGCAGACCACGCCTCTCGCTGCCAAAAACCAGATAATCCCCACGCTCATATCTCGCCTCCCAAAAAGACCGCGACGCCTTCGTCGAAAAAAACCAGCACCGCCCCGAACCCACCCACTCAAAAAACGCCCCATCGTCGTCGTGTACCCTCAGCTTCAGCCTCGGCCAGTAGTCCATCGCGCTCCGCCGTAACTCGCGATCCGACAACACAAATCCAAGCGGCCGAACAAGGTGCAACTCCGCATTCGCTGCCACACACAGCCGACCAATGTTGCCCGTGTTCGGCGCAATCTGCGGCTGAAATAGCACTACCCTGAGATTGTGCAACGGCAACGATGTCATCCACACCCCATCATTCCAAAAACCATCGCAAGCCAACCCAACGCTCACCTTGCCACAATCAGCTTCCCAAAGTGATTCGCCTGAATAAACGATTGCACCTCATGGCAATACGCCGTCAACCTGCCCAAAGGCCCCAAAGCACATCCCGTGTCCATCAGCACGATCTTCGGACCACGGATTGCCACCAGCTCCCCATTCGGAAGCAGATTCAGATAGCATTCCACCGGCGTATGCCCAAAATAACCCGTCCGATGCCACGCCTTCCGCGACAAAATCTGCCTCTCCGAAAACCGCCCCCACAAAAGGCTCTCCCGGCTCTCCGCGCTGCCCGTTAACCGCTGCACCATCGGCGGCTGAATATCCGATTCGTCCGGCTGCCATAAACCGTGCGCCACGAAAAACTCCCGATGCTCCACCACCGGTTCCAGGTGACGAATGAACCGCCGATGAGCCTCAGGCACGCACGACAACAAGGCGTCCAATCTCTCCACCGACGGCCAGGCTAGCAAATCCTGAAGGGAGGACGGCGCTACCCCATAGCTGCTCAGCGTCGTCGCCAGACCATGACGCATAAACCATTGAAACGCCAGAAAACGATCCCCCTGCGTCGCGTTCGGACAATAGGAATGCCCGAAAAGAACCTCACCAAACACGTCGTCGTGATTCCCCCGAACAAAATGCGCCTTCCTCAGCGTCAGCAGCAGGTCCACCACCCCACGCGCATTCGGACCCCGATTTACATAATCGCCCACAAAAACCAGCTCCGGATCCGAGTCCGCACGCCCAATCCCCTCCAACAAAGCCTCCAGAGGCTCAATCATGCCATGGACGTCGCCAATGATCCAATGCATGCCCGCATAGAGTACCAACCACCCCGCGAAATGCGATCAGCCCTCCTTCCCCGCACGCCCGCTTGACATGCCGCCCGCTCCCCGTAGCATCCTCCCAAGGCCGTCTCCCGGTGGCGACGCCATCTGTATGGGACCCGACGCTTCCTGGCGAAACGACGCCCCAGCAATACGGCCTGTTCTTACAGCCAACGCAATTACAGGAGTGCCTCATCATGGCAAAAAAAACCGTTGCAGACGTTAACGTTAAAGGCAAACGAGTCCTCATGCGCGTCGATTTCAACGTCCCCCTCGACGGCGCCAAAATCACCGACGACCGCCGTATCGTCATGGCTCTGCCCACCATCAAGAGCATCGTCGACCGCGGCGGCCGCCTCGTCCTCATGTCCCACCTCGGACGCCCAAAGGGCGGACCCGAACCCAAGTACTCCCTCAAACCCTGCGCCGATCGACTCTCCCAACTGCTCTCCAAACCCGTCCACTTCGCCGACGATTGCATCGGCCCCGCCGCCGAACAGGCCATCAACAGCCTCAAGGACGGCGACGTTCTCCTCCTCGAAAACGTCCGCTTCCACAAGGAAGAAGAAAAAAACGAACCCAATTTCGCCAAACAACTCGCCAAGCTCGGCGATGTCTACGTCAACGACGCCTTCGGAACCGCCCACCGCGAACACGCCTCCACCTTCGGTGCTGCTCAGGCCCTCCAAGGCAAACCCCGTGTCATCGGCTTCCTCATCCAAAAAGAACTCAAGTTCCTCGGAGAGGCCGTCTCCAAACCCACACGCCCCTTCACCGCTATCCTCGGCGGCGCAAAAGTCTCCGACAAAATCCAGGTCATCGAAGCCCTCCTCGCCAAATGCGACACCCTCCTCATCGGCGGCGCCATGGCCTACACCTTCTTCCTCGCCCAAGGAAAATCCGTGGGCAAGAGCCTCGTCGAACCCGACCAGGTCGAACTCGCCAAGTCCCTCCTCGCAAAGGCCGGCGGCAAACTCAAGCTCCCCGTCGACACCGTCGTCGCCGATGACATCGACTCCACCGCCACCACCATCGTCGACGGCGGACAGATACCCCCCGATCAATCCGGCTTCGACATCGGACCAAAAACCCGCGCCCTCTACCAGGCCGAAATCGCCAAAGCCAAAACCGTCGTCTGGAACGGACCCATGGGCGTCTTCGAAAAACCCCAGTTCGCCGCAGGCACCAAGGCCATCGCCGAAGCCGTCGCCAACGCCACACAAAACAACAAGGCCATCACCGTCATCGGCGGCGGCGACTCCGCCGCTGCCATCGAACAATTGGGCCTCTCCGATAAGGTCTCCCACGTCTCCACCGGCGGCGGCGCCTCCCTCGAATTCCTCGAAAACGGCCACTTCTCCACCATCGATATCCTCGACTAGCACCAACCACCAATGCCTGATGACCCAATGTCTTGTAAGGACCCATCGCCTATGTCGAATCAGGAAACGACCCTCGACCCCCTCCTTCGCCATTAGTCATTCGCCCTCCTCCAGACATCCGTCATCAGGCATTGGTCTTCTTCCGCCATGACCACCAACCCCTTCACATCCTCCGACCCACAAATCGCCGCCTCCATCCTCTCCGCGGACTTCGCCAAACTCGGCTCAGAAATGCGCGACGTCCTCTCCGCCGGCGCCGACCTCATCCACCTCGACATCATGGACGGCCATTTTGTCCCGAACCTCAGCTTCGGACCCCCCGTAGTCAGATCGGTGAGACGAGCAACCACAGCCTACCTCGACGCCCACCTTATGATCACCGAACCCCTGCGCTATGCCCCCGCTATGGTCAAAGCAGGCGCCCAGAACATCTGCTTCCACGTCGAAGTCACCCACAATCCCGCCGACGCCGCCAAGGAACTCCGCAAACTCGGCTGTCACGTCGGCATCACCCTCAACCCCGCAACACCCGTCGAATCCCTCTGGCCCGCTCTAGACCACGTCGATATGGTCCTCATCATGAGCGTCGTTCCCGGCTTCTCAGGACAATCATTCATCCCCGAAGCCATCCCAAAGCTCCGCGAAGTCAAGAAACGCCTCCGCTCCGATCAGCGACTCGAGATTGACGGCGGAATCAATGCGCAGACCATAAGGGCCGCCCGCGAAGCCGGCGCCGACTGGTTTGTTGTCGCCAGCGCGATCTTCGACCAGCCGGACCGCTCACAGGCCGTCGCCCAACTTCGGGCTTTGCTGCAATAGGAGTGTTCGTATGGAGGGTCTTATGTCCCAACTACCCCGACAACAAAATCCCCTCCCACGAAAAAGCGAGGGCATCCCCGAAGGTCTCTGGCTACGATGCCCCGAGTGCGGCGACATGCTCTTCCGAAAAGTCGTCGAGGAATCCCTCCACGTCTGCCCCCATTGCCAATACCACTTCCGCATCGGCGCACGCCTCCGCATCGAACAACTCGTCGATCCGGGCACCTTCGAGGAAATGTTCAACGACATCCTCCCCACAGACCCCCTCGGTTTCGTCGACCGAAAAGCCTACACCGACCGCCTCGAATCCGAACAAGCCAAAACCGGCGACCCCGACGCCGTCGTCTGCGGAAAGGCCTTCATCAAAGGCCGACCTATGATGCTCGCCGTCATGAACCCCGATTTCATGATGGGCTCCATGGGCTCCGTCGTCGGCGAGAAAATCACCCGCACAATCGAAAAGGCCGCCGACGACAAACTCCCACTCCTCATCGTCTCCTGCTCCGGCGGCGCTCGCATGCAGGAATCCACCCTCTCTCTCATGCAAATGGCCAAAACCAGCGCCGCCCTCGCACGCCTCGACCAGCAAGGCGGACTCTTCATCAGCCTCCTCGCCGACCCCACCACCGGCGGCGTCACCGCCTCCTTCGCTATGCTCGGCGACTTCATCATCGCCGAACCAAAAGCCCTCATCGGCTTCGCGGGACCACGTACCATCTGGAACACCATCAAGGTCGAACTCCCCGAAGGCTTCCAACGCAGCGAATTCCTCCAGGAACATGGCTTCCTCGACTTCGTCGTCCACCGCAAAGACCTCCGCTCCGAAATCGCACGCCTCGTCGACTTCTGCGCTAAATGAACCACCCTCACCCCCCCCGCCTTCACCTCGACCCCGTCAAATCCCCGGATTCCCCCAGCCTACCCACCTGCCGATCGTGCCACCTCGACAAAACCACCAGCGCCGTCACCGCTCCCATCAGGCATTGAAGCATGTCGTTCTGCGTGTCCCATGGATCCCCCTGCGACCCCAAAAACGCTTCCGCCGCCGAACCCGTCGCCACCGCCACCCCATATTCAAACAACTCATACATCGCACTGATCGCTAGACAAATCGACACCACAATCGCAAACAGCCATCTCCCAGGCCTCAGCGGCGACCTCCGCAACAAGATCTCCCTCGCCACAATCGCCGGCACAAATCCCTGCGCAAAATGACCTACCCGATCGTAGTGATTCCTCGCCAAGCCAAACACGTCCCGAATCCAGTCGAACAGCGGCACCCTCGCATACGTGTAATGCCCCCCCACCAGCAGAATCACCACGTGCAAACCGATCAGGACGTACGCCATCGAACTCAGCGGAAATCGGCGATATGTGAATATCAGCAGCGGCACCGCCAGGGCCGCCGGAAATACCTCCAAGTACCACGTGAACCGGTCCCGAGGACCAATCCCCGACCATATGAACACTCCCACCACCACCACCATCACCACCACCGGAACGCGAGAATGACCCTCTCTGTCGCCCATTCCGCTATACTCCTACCCCCTCCTCCCTCCACTAACCCCCCCATGACGAACACCCCCGCTCCGCTTATCATGTCCCCATCTTCAGCAAGGACCATAAATGAACCAACACATCATTCTCAGTGCAATCGGCGCCGATCGACCTGGCCTGGTCGATGAAGTCTCCGAATATATCCTGCAACGCGGCGGAAACATCGAGGACAGCCGCATGGTCAACCTCCGAGGTCAGTTCGCTATCATGGTCCTCGTCGCAGGCCCCGCCGATGCCCTCGATCGCCTCCGCACCGACGCATGGCAACTCTCCCAGAATAGCGGCCTCTCCGTCGATGTCCATCCCGCTACCGCCGCCACCGCCTCCTCAGCCGCCGCCATCCCCTACCGACTCACCGCCACCGCCATCGATCAGCCCGGCCTCGTCCACCGCTTCTCACACCTCCTCCGCGAAATGACCGTCAACATCGAAAGCCTCGATACACGCCTCGCCCCAGCCCCCATCACCGGCACCCCCCTCTTCGAAATGGAGATGATCCTCTCCGTCCCCAAAACCTCGTCCATCAGCAAACTCCGAGATTCCCTCGCCAAACTCGCCGAGGAAATCAACATCGACTGGCAACTCAAAGCCGTCTGACACGCCGCGTCACTCACTCCCCCCCACCGCCGGCGCCCCGTCCCCCTTCCGCCCGGCCTACAATATCACGTGCCCGAACGCACCAACAAAATCTCCATCATCGGAGCCGGCAGCGTCGGCGCCACCATCGCCTATGCCTGCCTCATCCGCGGTGTCGCCAAGCAAATCGCCCTCCATGACATCAACCGCCAAAAGGTCGACGCTGAAGTCCTCGACCTCAACCACGGCATGCAGTTCATGCCCATGGCCACCGTCGTCGGCGGCGATGACCTCGCCCTCACCCAAAACTCCGATATCATCGTCTTCACCGCCGGCGCCAAGCAAAAACCCGGACAGACTCGCATGGACCTCGCCGCCACCAACGTCAACATCTGCCGCCAAACCCTCCCCAAACTCCTCCAACTCTCTCCCGCAGCCATCCTCCTCATGGTCAGCAATCCCGTCGATGTCCTCACCTACGCCGCACTCAAAATCAGCGCCCTCCACCCTAGGCGAGTCCTCGGCAGCGGCACCGTCCTCGACAGCTCCCGATTCCGCTTCCTCATCGCCAAGCACCTCAAAGTCGCCGTCCAAAACGTCCATGCCTATATCGCCGGCGAACATGGCGACTCCGAAATCCCCCTCTGGAGCAGCGCCAACGTCGGCAACCTCCCCCTCCACCAATGGGCCGTCCAGGGACACGGACAACTCACCCCCCACGACCGCAACGACATCTTCCAAAACGTCAAACACGCCGCCTACCGCATCATCGCCGGCAAAGGCGCAACCAACTACGCCGTCGGACTCGCCGTCGCTCGAATCCTCGAAGCCATCCTCCATGATGAACACCGCGTCCTCTCCGTCAGCTCACTACTCACCGATTACCACGGTATCAACGATGTCTGCCTGTCCGTCCCCTGCATCGTCAATCGCGCCGGCGTCGATGCGGCCCTCCCCATCCCTCTGGATCAGTCCGAACGCTCGGGATTGCTCGCCAGCGCCGACGCCATCCGCAACGTCTTGACCACTCTGCGATTGTGAGATACGCCCCCCAACACACTCCTGCCCCCCAAAAATCCTCACCACCCAAACGCCACCAATCCGACCCCCAGTCTTCCATGAAAAACATCGCCATTTTCACAAAGTCCACAGTTTCTCCGTTGTCAGTCCCTCGCGGACGCAGTACCCTCCTAATGCCATGGGAACAAGGCGGGGGGCCATTTCATCTGCAAGGGAGTGGGTTATGCGAAAAGCTGTTCATCTCTGCGTCCTCTGCGCGACAGTCACCGGTATCCTCATCTCCGTCGGCCCCGCCAACGCCGATTACCTCGCCCCCAAATTCATCCAGTTGCCCGATCTGACTCCAAATGGCATGGATGTCAATGCGACCTACAAGGGACCCAATCAATTCCCCTACTTCAAAGTGCTCGCGGATGACTTCCTCTGCACTTCCCCAACACCCGTCGCGGACATCCACATCTGGGGATCCTGGCTTGAAGACATGGTCAATCCAGACGTCACCTTCAAACTCAGTATCCATGCCGATGTCCCAGCCCCGCCGACCGGCGGATACAGCCACCCGGGCCAGCAGCTTTGGTCCATGGTCTTCGCTCCTAACCAGTACAAGGCACTCCCCTACACCACCGCTCGCGAGTGGTTCTTCGAGCCAAATCAGAATCGAATCATCGGCCAAGACACCCAGGTCTGGCAATACAACTTCTTCATCCCCCCGGATCTCGCCTTCCTCCAGCAGGGTACGCCCAGCAAGCCAATGGTCTACTGGCTCGACGTCGTCGCCATCCTCCCCGAAAACTCCCCAGAAGTCTTCGGCTGGAAAACCTCCTTCCAGCACTGGAACGATGACGCCGTCTTCTCCGATATCATGACCCCAGACTCCGTACCCCCCGACTGGAGAGAATTGCGATATCCGCAGGACATCCGTTTGCCTCAGACCCTCTGGGGCAAGTCCATCGATCTGGCTTTCGTTATCACCCCGGAACCAGGCGCATTGTCCCTCTTGGCACTCGGCTCCCTCTTGGCTCTGCGCAGACGCCCTTAACCCCCCCGCAACGGCCCTGGATAGCTAGGCGGCAAAGCGGCTCACCAAACCGGTCCGGAGAGGAAGATGCAACGTGAGCAACTTCGCCGCCTTCTTCTTGCCCCAGCCGGCCTTACACCAATCCTCCCCACCCCCCTAACATCATCTGCCCTTCCGCCTCTGCGCCGCCATCCACGTGAATACCTCCCCCTCCGCATAGGCCTTCGTCCAGCAATCGTGCCCAAACGTCGAGTATTGCGTGTACTTCACGTTTCCGCCGCCAGCCTTGATCCTCTCACACATGCCGCTTGCGTTGCCGGATGATCGGAACGGGTCCATTGCGTTGTGAAAGCACCAGATCGGCAACCCCGTTAACTTCGGCACATCGTCATAGTCCCCTTCCCCACACATCGGCACCAGCGCCGCAAACCGCTCGGGGTGCGCTGCCCCGATCGACCATGTCCCGTCACCCCCGTTCGATAAACCCGTCAGAATGACCCGATCCGCATCCGCTTTCGGGTAATCCTTCAACACCTGGTCCAGCGTCGCCAAACACAGCCGAACCTTCTCCTCCCCCTTCCAGTCCGAACTCGACTGCGGGAATACAACAATGAACGGAAATGTCTTGTCACGCTCGCTCACCGCCGGACCAATCCCCACCGTCACACACTTCTTGCCATCCGACCCCGACTCCAGCACCCCGTGCAAAAACACAATCACCGGATATCGCGAACCCGATGAGTAGTCGTGGGGAATAAATACCGTGTAGTTCCGCGCCTGGTTCTCAAATATCAACTGCTTCGTCAAAAATCCCGTGTTCGGCGGCGCGCCCTCGTTCGCCCAGTTCACCCGCCCCGACGAGCAGCCGACCGTCAACATCAATACCACCAGCGCAACGGCAATCAGTCTGTGCATGAGCCCGAGTCCTTTCGTCAATTGTCAACCGCCGGATTCTCGGCCAACAGCCCCGCCTCGGTCAAGACCCCCTTGCCAACCTGGCCCCACCTGCCCCGATCCTCTCGCGAGACACACCGTATCATTCCTTAGACGCCGAAGATCATCCCCGATGATCTCCGGCATCCAATAGGACCACCCCACCATGTCCACCCGAAAGGCCTTCACCCTCGTCGAACTGCTCGTCGTCATCGGAATCATCGCCGTCCTCATCGCCGTCCTCCTCCCCGCTCTCCAGCGCGCCCGCGAAGCCGGCCGCCAGATCGCCTGCGCCTCCAACCTCCGCCAACTCGGCCAGGCTCTCGCTATGTATGCCGCCGAAAACCGCAATTCCCCCCCCATCGCAGAAACCAGCACCGCCGATCCCAACAAAACCTGGATCTGCTGGCCACCCACCGCTGACATCAACCAAAGCCGCCTCTGGCCTTACCTCAAAACCAGCCTCGCCAAAATCATGGCCTGCCCCTCCGACGACCCCAACACCCATCGCCCCACCAGCATCGGCCCCTACCCCTACAGCTACACCCTCAACCTCTGGATCTTCGCCTCAGCACACGCCGTCCGCGTCCATCGCATCGTCCACCCCGCCACCAAAATCTACGCCATCGACGAATCCGTCGATACCATGACCGACGGCGCCTTCAATATCTTCGAGGTCGGCTTCTACGGCGGAAACCTCATGAGCACCCGCCACAGCCCCCATCTCGGCAATGCCCTCTTCGCCGACGGCCATTGCGAATCCATCGACCGCAAAATCTGCGGCCAGTCCAACCCCCTCCGCACCGATTACTTCGACCCCTTCCGATAAACACCCCCATCACTGGCTCCCAGCTCCCTTCGCCACCATCTCGATCGCGTACAAACCCTTGCTCGCCGTAATGAACAGCGTCCGCTTGTCCTTCCCGCCAAAACATACGTTTGCCGTCCATCCCTCCGGCACCGCAATGTTCTCGATCCGCTCACCTGCCCTGTCAAACACCGTCACCCCCCTCCCCGTCAAATACACGTTCCCTCGCTCGTCGATCGTCATCCCATCCGAACCCATCCCGCAAAACAGCTTCTTGTTCGCCAGCGACCCGTCCGCCTGAATGTCGTACGAATACGTCTTGCTCGCCCCGATGTCCGCCACATACAGCGTCTTCCCATCCGCCGTCCCGATAATCCCGTTCGGCTGCTTCAAATCCGTCGCCACTCGCTTCAACGTCTTGTAGTCCGCCGACAAAAAATACACGTGCTCCCCGTCCTGCTCCTTCGGACCACGCTTCCAGTAATCCCGCTTGTACATCGGATCCGTAAAGTAAATACCCCCATCCGGCCGTACCCACACGTCATTCGGCCCGTTCAACAGCTTCCCCTCATACTCCTTCACCAGCACCGTCACCTTCTTCTCCGGCGATATCAACCACAACTCGTTCTTCTCATCCGCACACGCAATCAAATTCCCCTTCCCGTCAAAACACAAACCGTTCGACCGACCGCATGGCTTCATGTAGTCCGACACCTTCCCGTCCACCGACCACTTCACGATCCGATCGTTTGGCTGGTCCGTGAAATACACGTTCCCCTCCGCATCCATCGCCGGCCCCTCCGTAAACGCATAGCCTCCCGATAACTTCTCCACCTTCGCGCCAGGCGCAATAAGCTTGCTCTCCCCTGCCAGAGAACACGAACACGCCGCAAACACCAACGCCACGACAACCGGCAACATCGAGGTCTTCATTTGGTTTCTCCTGCCAAATCAATACCACCTCCGCCTCCACTTTGCCAGCACCGCCGCCCTGCCTCAGAAATCGCCGATGCATCCGTCCGACCCCCAATAATGCCCCTCAGTCCCTGCCGCTCACCACCAACGCCACCCCCACAAGCCCCCGCTCCCCAACATAGAAAAGGCTCACGGTCCTATGTTGACCATGAGCCTTCCAATGGGCCCGACAAGATTCGAACTTGTGACCTCGTCCTTATCAGGGACGCGCTCTAACCAACTGAGCTACGAGCCCGCACTTCCCTCTCCGGCGGGCGGTCATTGTATTTCCCCGACAACGCCTGTCAACGTGCCTCCCGACTTTCCTCCTCCCCTCCCCCTCACCTCACTCCCACTCAATCGTCGCCGGTGGCTTGCTGCTTATGTCGTAAACCACCCGATTCACACCCCTAACCTCATTGATGATCCGATTGCTCATCGTCGCCAATACCTCAAACGGAATCCGCGCCCAGTCCGCTGTCATGAAATCCTGGCTCTCCACCGCACGAATCGCCACCACCGAATCGTAACTCCGCGCGTCTCCCATCACACCCACCGTCCCGATCGGCAGCAACACCGCAAACACCTGCGCCGTCCTCCGATACAGACCGTTCGCCACCAACTCCTCCAACACAATCTCGTCCGCATCCCGCAAAACTCGCAGACGCTCCTCCGTTATCTCACCCAGAATCCGCACCGCCAGACCAGGCCCCGGAAACGGATGACGCCACACAATGCTCTCCGGCAATCCCAATACATCTCCCACCCGCCGAACCTCGTCCTTGAATAAATCCCGCAGCGGCTCCACCAACTCAAATCCCAACTCCGCAGGCAATCCCCCAACATTGTGGTGCAGCTTGATGTTCGCCGCCGTCCCCGCATACCCCTGGCCCGATTCAATCACATCCGGATACAGCGTCCCCTGCGCCAAAAACTCCGCGCCCGCAATCCCCTTCGCCTCCCGCTTGAACGCCTCGATAAACTCCCGACCAATGATCCTCCGCTTCTCCTGCGGATCCGTCACTCCTCTCAACGCCGACAAAAACTGCTCCGACGCGTCGTGCGTCCGCAAATCAATGTGAAAATGATCCCGAAATGTCCTCTCCACCAACTCTCTCTCATTCTTCCGAAGCAGACCATTGTCCACAAATATGCACACCAGCCTCTGCCCAATCGCCTTCTGCAGCAACGCCGCGACCACCGACGAATCCACTCCCCCCGACAACCCGCAAATCACCTTCGCGCCTCCCACCTGCTCCCGCACCCTCCGCACCGACTGCTCTATGAAATTCGCCATCGTCCAGCTTCCGCTGCACCCGCATATCTCGTATAGAAAATTCTGAAATACCTGCTCCCCTCGCGGCGTGTGCGTCACCTCCGGATGAAATTGCACCCCGTAAAACGGCCTCGATCGGTGACGCGCCGCCGCAAAAGGACACGTCGGAGTCGTCGCCAATGCCACAAAATCCCCCGGCAACTCGTCCACCTGGTCCCCATGCGACATCCACACCGTCGTCTCCTCCGGCAAACCATGCACAAACGCGTCCGTCGATGTCACCCGCAACTTCGCCCGACCATATTCCCGCGCTTTCGCCGCCTTCACCTCACCCCCAAGCAACTGCGCCCCAAGTTGCATCCCGTAACATATCCCCAAAATCGGAACCCCAAGTTCAAATATCCTCCCGTCGCATCGCGGCGCATTCGCCTCGTATACGCTCGACGGCCCCCCCGACAAAATAACCCCCTTCGGATTCCGCTCCTTCAATTCCTCAAACGATATGTCCGGCCGCACCAGCTCCGAATACACGCCCTTCTCACGCACCCGCCTCGCTATCAACTGCGCATACTGCGATCCAAAGTCCAGAATCAGAATGATCTCGTCGTGTCCCATGGGCATTTGATAGCCCAGAGACCCCGAAGGGTCAAATCCCCACTCCCCTTCCACTTCCACACTTTTCCACTATCCTAACCCCCCGAATCGAGCCCTCTATTTGGAGAAATCAATGCACACGCAAACGTCCACCGCTCCCTACGCCCCCCTACTCGACCTCCGCACAACCGAGCGAGCCATCCGACTCATCAAAGAGTTCTTCCAAATCAACCTCGCCAGCAGCCTCAACCTCCTCCGCGTCAGCGCTCCACTCTTCGTCCTCGCAGATACCGGCATCAACGACAACCTCAACGGCGTCGAAAAACCCATCTCTTTCCCCGTCAAGGCCATCCCCGGCCAACACGCCGAAATCGTCCAGTCCCTCGCTAAATGGAAACGAATGGCCCTCGCCGACTACGGCTTCGCCCCCGGCGAAGGCATCTACACCGATATGAACGCCATCCGCCCTGACGAAACCCTCGACGAACTCCACTCCATCTATGTCGACCAGTGGGACTGGGAACGCGTCATCACCCCCGCCGATCGTAACCTCCATTTCCTCAAATGGACCGTCCGCCAACTCTACGACGTCATCCGTCGCACCGAAGAACATGTCGCAAAAGCCTTCCCCCAAATCACTCCCATCCTCCCTCCAGATATCCACTTCGTTCATGCCGAACAACTCCAGCAGCGATTCCCAAACCTCAACCCCCGCCAACGCGAAGACCAAATCTGCAAAGAACACCCCGCCGTCTTCATCATCGGCATCGGACATCAACTCGCCGACGGCCACCCTCACGACGGCCGGGCCCCGGATTACGACGATTGGTCCACACCCACCCCCTTCGGAAATGGCCTCAACGGCGACATCTTCGTCCATAACCCCGTCCTCAACCGCGCCTTCGAACTCTCCTCCATGGGCATCCGCGTCGATGCCAACGCCCTCCTTCACCAGCTCCAACTCACCGGCACCCAGGACCGCCAAAAACTCCTCTTCCACCGCCGCTTGCTCGAAGGTTCCCTGCCCCTCTCCATCGGCGGCGGACTCGGACAATCCCGCCTCTGCATGTTCTTCCTCCGAAAAAAACACATCGGCGAAGTCCAATCCTCCGTCTGGCCCGAACAAATGCGACAAGCACTCCGACAACAAAATATCCCCCTCCTCTAGCCCGCCCCCTTCCTCCATAACCACATTCAACTCCACTTCCCTCAAACCAAATCCCGCCAGCGTGGTATTCTCTTACAATCGGCCTTGCCCAGGCCGCAAGGAGCGCGATATGCTGACTCTCGAACAAACCCTCCAACAGGATTTCCTCCAGGCCCGCTTCCTCCTCCTCGAACTCGCCGCCCTCCTCGATCGCGCCGACCTCGCCGCCTCCCGCTCCAACGCCTCCGCAACCTCCCATCCCAACCTCCAAACCATCCTCGCCGCGCTCCAAATCCTCGCCTCACCCTCCCTTCAACCCAACCGCGCCCAACAAATCCTACGCCTCTATTCCGGCCCTGAATTCTGATCCAAACTACCTCCCGAGGTCATCATGTACGTCATCCAACCCCATTACCACGCCATCGCTCGAACCACCGACGACTACGAACGCATGGCCATGGCCGGCGTCGTCGCCGTCGCAGAGCCCTCCTTCTGGCCCGGTTTCGACCGCCAACACGCCGGCTCTTTCTTCGACTACTTCCAACAAATCAGCGAGTTCGAACCCACCCGCGCAGCTCAATACGGCATCCGCCATTTCTGCTGGATCTCCATGAACCCCAAAGAGGCCGACAACCTCGCCCTCAGCCGCGAAGTCCTCTCACAAATCCCCCATTTCCTCAGCAAACCCACCGTCGTCGGCATCGGCGAAATCGGCCTCAACCTCAACACCCCCAACGAACTCACCATCTTCCAGGAACAACTCGACATCGCCCTCCGCTACAACCAGATCATCCTCATCCACACCCCACACCTCCGCGATAAACTCAAAGGCACTCGACTCACCCTCGATCTCCTCCGCGAAATGAAATTCCCCCCACATCGCGCCTGGATCGACCACGCCGAAGAACACACCATCCAACCCATCCTCGACGCCGGTTACTGGGCAGGACTCACCCTCTACCCCATCACCAAAATGTCCACACGCCGCGCCGTCGATATCCTCGAACGTTTCGGCGCCTCCCGAATCATGGTCAATTCCTCCGCCGACTGGGGACCCAGCTCCCCCTTCACCCTCTTCGATTGCATCCTCGAGTTCCGCCGACGAAACCACTCCGAACAGGAAGCCCTCGAAGTCTTCCACAACAACCCCGCCCGTTTCCTCGGCCAAAATCCCAAATTCGACATCCCTCCCCTCCGCATCCTCCAGGACAATACCACCCGTTGACCCTCGCCCCTTCCTTCCCATGCAACCTCCTCAACACAACTCGTGAAATCATGCTCCTCCCCTGCCATTACTGCTTCCTCCGCCGATATGCCGAACGCAAACCCCACTCCCTCCTCGCCAGGCTCTGGCGTTGGCATACCCGCTTCTGCCCCGGCTGGAAGGCCTATCAACGACAACTCGCCAACCTCTCCAACCCTCCTCCAGAACAACAACAACCCAAACCATGACCACCCCGACAAAACACATCATCCCAATCCGCCCCAACTCCCCTCCACCTCAACTTGACCCCTCCTTCCCAAAAGCCTTCAATTCTCCCATGATTCCCCCCTGCCGCCTCACAGCCTTCGCCCTCATCCATATCATCTCCGCCCTCCCCGCTCTCGCCCAAGCCCCCCAACTCGATTGGGCCGCCCGCTTCTCCTCCCCGCCACCCGATTCCCGCATCCTCAAAATCATCCACGGCTGGCCAGACCAGCCCGACGACCAGGACAAGCTCCTCCACACCCTCCACAACCAAGGCTTCGGCGGCGTCGTCTGCAATGTCTCCTTCCACCAGTACCTCCAAAACAACGACAAGTGGCTCGCCTTCACACGCGCAGTCACCAAAGCCCATAATCTCGGCTTCGCCATGTGGCTCTACGACGAACGCGGATATCCCTCCGCAAACGCCGGCGGGCTCACCCTACAACATCACCCCCAATGGGAAGCCCGCGGACTCCTCGCCTCCGACGCCGCTTCCCAAGGCGGCCCCGTCTCCCTCCAACTCCCCCCAGGCAAAACCCTCCTCCTCGCCGCTTTCCCCACCCAAAATGGCATCATCCACCTCAACAAAATACAAGACCTCTCCCCTCACCTCCGCGACCGCACCCTCCACTGGCAAGCGCCCCAAGGCGACTGGCGAATCCTCGCCATCACCGAAGATCGCCTCTACCAAGGCACCCACGCCGAAGCCAACCTCCACGCCAAAATGCCCTACCCAAACCTCCTCCTCCCAGAACCAACCGCTCGCTTCGTCCAACTCACCTACGGAGCCTATGCCCAACACCTCGGAAACAACCTCGGCAAATACTTCATGGCCAGCTTCACCGACGAGCCTTCCTTGATGAGCCTCTTCCTCACTCCCATGCCCTATCGACCCCTGCCCTGGGCATCCAATCTCCCCGACCAGTTCCACAAACAACATGGCTACAACCTCAACCCCGCCATCCTGCCGGCCCTCTTCCTCGACGCCGGCAACCCCGGCAAAAAAATCCGCCACGACTTCTGGCTCACCGTCGGCCAACTCGTCTCAGACAATTACTTCGGCCAAATCCAAAATGCGTGCCGCCGGCTCCAACTCCCCTCCGGTGGACACCTCCTCCTCGAAGAAAGCATCGTCGGACATGTCCCCCTCTACGGCGACTTCTTCCGCTGCATCCGAAAACTCGACGCCCCAGCCATCGATTGCCTCACCAGCCTCCCGCCCGACGTCCCATGGTTCATCGCTCGCCTCCTCAGCAGCGCCGCAGAACTCGAACGCCGTCCCCTCGTCATGAGCGAAACCTCCGACCACGCCCAGCAATATCGACCCCCGGGCGACCTCCGACCTAAACGCCATGTCTCCGAAGACGAAATCCGCGGCACCTGCAATCGCCTCATCGTCTCAGGCGTCAACTGCATCACCAGCTACTACACCTTCTCACAACTCTCCGACGAACAACTCCGCCGACTCAACCACTACGTCGGCCGATGCTGTGCCGCCCTCCGCGGCGGACATCAGGTCGCCGATATCGCTCTCCTCTACCCCGTCGAAAGCCTCTGGACCAACTTCGTCCCCTCCCGACATTGGACCCGCCAGGCCGCCGACGCTTCCCGCATCGAAAACGTCTTCCTCGCCGCCGCAGACGCCCTCTTCCAATCTCAACGCGATTTCACCTTCGTCGACAGTCAGGCCCTCGCCCACGCCACGCCCTCCGGTGACTCCCTCCTTCACGGCCACCTCCGCTGGCGAGTCGTCCTCCTGCCACACGCCGACACCCTCCCTCTCCCAGCCTGGGAAAACCTCGCCCGATTCGTCCGCTCCGGCGGCGCCGTCATCGCCCTCGGCTCCATCCCCGCCAACAGCGAATCCGACTTCCCCTCCCCACGCGCCCTCGCCCTCGCCAACGAAATCTTCGCCTTCCCCGTCCAAAATGCCCCCCCCGCCAATCAGCCCCATGCTCACACCAACCTCGCCGGCGGCACCGGCATCTTCCTCCCTCGGGGCCTCGAAGCTCTCCTCCCTATCATCCTCGATAGCCTCCTCCAACAAGACGTCATAGTCTCCCCGCCAAAATCCCCGCTCCGCGCCACACACCGACGCATCGACGGCCGCGAAGTCTATCTCCTCATCAACGACAGCCCCACCCCCTGGCAAGGACATGTCGCCTTCGCCGCCTCAGGACAACCCGAACGTTGGGACCCCGCCTCCGGTCAACTCGCCGACCCACCCACCTCCGACTCAACACCCCTCCGCCTCCAACCCTATCACACCGCCATCTACCGCTTCGCTTCCCCAATACCCCCACGCCGACTCCCCATCACTCCCGCCCAACTGCCCAATCTCTCCCTCCGACAACTCCCTCCCGTCCAACCCACCTCACCCCACGGCGAATTCGTCCTCGCACAACTCGCCCCAGACCCACTTCACTCCCAACCCGCCTCCCCGGCCTGGGAAGCCTTCGCAACCTTGACCAAGTCCAACGTCGATACCCACCTCTTCATCCAGTTCCGCTACCCCACACCACTCAACCTCGACCCCGCCGATTGCCTCGTCATTGATACCTACGTCCCAGACGCCCAGGCTACCCCCAATCAGATCCTCGTCATCCTCCGCGAAGAGGGCGGCGGCGATTTCATCGCCGATACCGCCCGCTCCCTCGCCTCGCCAGGCCACGAACGTTCCTTCATCCCCATCTCCCGCTTCCGCCTCGCAGGATGGTCCAACGACCCCGACGGCCAACTCGACCTCAAACGCGTCAACGATATCCGCATCGGCTGGGGCGGTTATCTCGGCTCACAAGGCGAAACCATCCGCTTCTCCGCCTCCCTCCCCCAAACCGCCAACCTCACCCCAAAAACCAGGTAACCTCCCCCCCCATCCCCCGGCCACCGCCACCAAAACCGCCTGTCCCCCACAAAAAACCCCGATCCTCTCGGACCGGGGCCATTCTTTCCCATGTTGCCTCCGCCCCCCTACCGTTTCCTACGTCGCCTCGCTCGGCGTCGTCGCCTCCTCCGTAGGCTTCTGCTCCTTCGTGTTCACCGCATCAAAGTACAAATGCTTCACGTTGTCCCCCTCCGTCTTCACCGATATCCGAATCAGATCCTTGCCCTTGAAATTCCCCCGCAATATCTCCTCCGACAGCGGATCCTCCACATGCTGCTCAATCGCACGACGCAACGGCCTCGCCCCAAAATCCGTGTTCGTCCCCTTCTCTATCAAAAACTCCTTCGCTTCAGCCGCCAATTCCAGCTTCAAGCCCCGCTCCACCATCCGCTTCATCACCTTCCCAAGCTCCAACTCCACTATCAACTCCAGGTTCGCCCGACTCAACGCCCGGAACACAATCACATCATCCAGACGACCAATGAACTCCGGCCGGAAATAACGCTCAATCTCCTTCATCAGCGTCTCTTTCATCTTCTCGTAGCTCTGCTCCTCCCGGCTCGCGGACTTCCCTCGACCGCTCAACCCAAACGGCTGCACTCCCCCCTTGATCAGGTCCGCCCCAATGTTGCTCGTCATGATCATCACCACGTTCCGGAAGTCCACCCGACGACCAAACGAGTCCGTCAAGTGACCCTCCTCCATGATCTGCAACAACATGTTGAACACGTCCGGGTGCGCCTTCTCCACCTCGTCCAGCAACACCACGCTGTACGGCCGACGTCGAATCCGCTCCGTCAACTGCCCCCCCTCCTCATATCCCACATACCCCGGCGGCGCGCCGATCAGCCGGCTCACGTTGTGCTTCTCCATGTACTCCGACATGTCTATCTGCACCAACGCGTCCTCGTCCCCAAACATGAACTCCGCCAACGCCTTCGACAACAGCGTCTTCCCCACCCCGCTCGGACCCAAAAACAAAAACGTCCCCATCGGACGATGCGGATCCTTCAAACCACTCCGCGCACGACGGATCGTCTTCGCAATCGCCTTGATCGCCTCGTCCTGCGACACCACCCGCTTGTGCAACTCGTTCTCCAACTCCAACAGCCGCTGCGCTTCCTCCTTCTCCAACCGCGTCAACGGCACCCCCGTCATCTTGCTCACCACCTCCGCTATCACTTCCTCATCCACCACACCGTCCACTTCCTTCGCCTTCTCCCTCCATTGCCTCTGCATCTCCTCCTTCTTCTTCCGCAACGCCTCCGCCTGGTCCCTCAGCTTCGCCGCCTCCTCATACTCCGCGTTCTTCACCGCCTCGTCCTTCTGAATGCTCAGCCTCTCAATCTGCTCCTCTATCTCCGCCAAATTCGGCGGCTTCGTCATGCTCCGCAACCGAATCCGCGCGCCCGCCTCGTCCACCACGTCTATCGCCTTGTCCGGTAAACATCTCCCCGTTATGTAACGGTCCGACATCTCCACCGCGCATTCCAACGCCCCATCCAGAATCTGCACCCGGTGATGCGCCTCATATCGATCCCGCAATCCCTTCAAGATCGCCAGCGTGTCCTCCTTGCTCGGCGGATCCACCGTGATCGGCTGAAAACGCCTCGCCAACGCCGCGTCCTTCTCAATGTACTTCCGATACTCGTCAAACGTCGTCGCACCAATGCACTGGATCTCCCCTCGCGATAACGCCGGCTTCAACACGTTCGACGCGTCAATCGCTCCCTCCGCCCCGCCCGCTCCCACCAGCGTGTGCAACTCGTCAATGAACAAAATCACGTTCTTCGCACGACGTACCTCGTTCATCACCGCCTTGATTCGCTCCTCAAACTGACCACGATATTTCGTCCCCGCCACCATCATCGCAAGATCCAGCACCACGATCCGACGATCCACCAGAATCTCCGGCACCGTGTTCCCCACCACCATCTGCGCCAATCCCTCCACAATCGCCGTCTTCCCCACTCCCGCCTCACCCAACAACACCGGATTGTTCTTCTGACGACGACACAAAATCTGAATCACCCGCTCAATCTCGTCCCGACGACCTATCACAGGATCCAACTGCCCCTCCCTCGCAAGATCCGTCAGGTCACGACCAAAACTGTCCAACGCCGGCGTCTTGCTCTTCGCCTTCTGACCCTGCTTCTCCGGCGCGCTCGGTTCTTCGTTCTCCACGCCCGCTCCAAGTAAATTCAGAACCTCCTCCCTCACCTCCTCCAACTTCAGTCCTAGGTTCATCAATACCTGCGCCGCCACCCCGTCGTGCTCCCGCAACAACCCCAACAGCAAATGCTCCGTCCCAACATAATTGTGATTCAGATTCCGCGCCTCCTCAATCGCGTACTCGATCACCTTCTTCGCACGCGGCGTCTGCGGCAACTTCCCCATCGTCACCATGTCCGGACCGCTCTTCACCAGCTTCTCCACCTCCAGCCGAACCTTCCTCAAATCCACGTCCAGATTCTTCAGCACATTCGCGCCCACCCCGCTCCCCTCCTTCACCAATCCCAACAAAATGTGCTCCGTCCCAATGTATTCGTGGTTAAACCGCTGCGCTTCTTGATTCGCCAGCGCCATCACCTTCCGTGCCCTGTCCGTAAACCGCTCAAACATGTCTATCTCCTTTAAGCCAACGCATTTACCGCATCGGCCCGCCACAAAACCTCACGCCGGTTTCGTGGCATCTAGGTCTCCGACCTCTCGCTCTCGATTCTAGTGCCATACCGCCCGTAATCAACAAACCAAACACCGTTCATTTCCCGCATTCCACCATCATACCCCCCCACCCTTCCACAACAACACTCCCTCTTCTTACCCCACCACTTCCTTCACCATAAACAACGCTCCATTCTCGTACTTGCATCGTCACTTCCCACTCCATCCTTAAAGCCCCCACTCTCCCTCCACACGCCGCCCCCTCCCGTCCCATATTCCTCATCGCCTCCCGACTGCCCAACAACCCACCGCCCCTAACCCCACCCTCTCGCCTTGCCACACCCACCCCTTTCGCTTAAAAGGTCTCCCTTTACCACCGGAGATCCCTTACCGTGCCCTGGATCCATCACCTCATCGACATCGCCCTACACCTCGACAAACACCTCAACGACCTCGCCGCCTCCATGGGCGGTTACCTCTACGCACTCCTCTTCCTCATCATCTTCGCCGAAACAGGCCTCGTCATCACTCCCTTCCTCCCAGGCGACTCCCTCCTCTTCGCCGTCGGCGCTCTCGCCTCCACCCCGGGATCACCCATCAACCTCCCCCTCGTCATCTTCCTCCTCTGCATCGCCGCTATCCTCGGCGACGCCGTCAACTACTCCATCGGCTACAAGATCGGCCCCAAAGTCTTCTCCCGCGAAGACTCCCGACTCCTCAACAAAAAACACCTCCTCTACGCCCACGAGTTCTACGAAAAATACGGCGGCAAAACCATCATCCTCGCCCGCTTCATCCCCATCATCCGTACCTTCGCTCCCTTCGTCGCCGGCATCGGAAAAATGTCCTACCCCAAATTCGCCCTCTACAACGTCGCCGGCGCCATCGCCTGGGTCGTGCTCCTCGCACTCGCAGGCCATTGGTTCGGACAAGTCCCCTTCGTCAAAAAACATTTCGAAATCGTCATCGTCGCCATCGTCATCATCAGCGTCCTCCCTGCCGTCTTCGAATTCTGGCGCGCCCGCCGAAACGCCAAACGCTCCAACCCCCAACCCACCCCCTCCACCACCAATCCACATTAACCCCCCCCACTCCTCACCCCCCCCTCTCACACCACCATCTCCGGACGCATCAACCGGATCCGCCCCGCCAACCTCTGCTGCTGCTCCAAAATCTCCCGATTCACCGAGTTCAGCGCCCGCGCGTCCGCCCGGTAAATGTCCCCCGTCAACGTCCTCGCTATCGCCGACTCCACATACTCGATCCGCGCCGCCTCCTGCCACTCCGCCTTCACCACCACGTTGATCCCCGCCTCCGACGCGCACAACAATCCCCACCGCAAAGGTAACTCCTTCTTCTGAATCATCCCCGCCGGCGCCAACACATAGTGCAGATTCGCCAACGGCCTCACCAGACACGCCTTGAACTTCCCCAACCGCTCACCCCAACCCCACCTCCTCTGCCGCCTCGACCGACAACACCCACGCCGATCCCCCAGAAACAACCCCATCTGCCCTTCCTCACCCAAATCCCGCAGAAAATCACCTCGCGATGCCTTGCACTCAATAAAACACGCCTGCTCAACTTCACGCCCCACTCCAAGATAATTCCGATACGCCCGAAACAACCCCGTCCCCACCGCATCCACCACCCCAATAGGATTCAACCTCACCTCCGCCGCTATGCACCGATACCCCATCCGGTGCAACCACCGGCAACCCTCTCGCTTCAACGTCTTGTGCAACTCCGTCTCGCCAGCCATCGGCACTCCCTTGCCACCCCGATAAACCGTCCTCCGCCGCCCCCCTTCCCTCCCACTCATCCCCCTTCTCACCGCCACGCCAACTCCAGCCTCTGACCATTCCTCACATGACCCCGGTCCAACGTCCGAAGCTCAAACGTGCCACCCCCGGGCCCCAGCGTCGCCATCACGTGCCCGTTCGCCTGGTTCCCGCTGAATACCCACGCCGTCGCCGGCAAGTTCAACAAGTGCACCCCCTCCCTCACCTTGTGCTGCCATACGTGCGTGTGACCATATATGTACATCTTCACCTGCTTCCGACCCAGTATCACCTCGTAAAACGCATCCGTGTCCGTCAGACCACCACTCTTCTTCCCACCCTCCCCAACCTCCATCGGATCGTGATGCAACATCACCAACGCGGGCTTCTCCCCTCGCGCATCCAACGCACCCGCCAACCACGACAATTGCCTCTCCCCCAGCCGACCCGGCGTCCGGTCCGTCACGTCCAGCGAATCCACCAGAAACCAGTTCGCCTCCGCCGTCTCCACCACCATCACATGATGCTCCGATCCAACCTCCTGCCTGCTCCCGTCTGCCGGCATCACCCTCCGAAAATTCTCCCGATTGTCATGATTCCCCAACGCAAAATGCACCGGCACCCCCGCTTCACACAATGGCTTCATCGTGTACGCCAGCGTCAGATAGTCGTCGTAACGCCCCTTCAAATACACGCAGTCCCCGCACACAAACGCCCTCGACGGCAGCCTCTCCTCCAACAAAATCCGCCTCACCACCTCTTCACAATTCCCCGTCGAATTCACCTTCCCGTTATGAAGCCACCTCCGGTCAAAGTGAACATGCGTGTCCGACAACAACGCAAATCGGTTCGCGTCCCTTCCACGCTCCTCCCTCATCACATGCGCACATCCCGTCACCCACGCCAACGCCCCACTCGTCGCCCCACCCAGAAAACGCCGCCTCGAAATCCCCGGCATCGTCATTGGCATTCGGCCTCCTTCCGCCTCACCATTCTACTCCCGACCCCAACTCCCACGCGAACCCCGCCCCCCACCCTCCCATCCCTCGCGCATAGACCAGCATCCGCCTCGCTATCGATAACGCCAGCGGCGACGTCAGTGCGCCGGCCACCGTAAACAACAACAAATAGCCCACCACCATCGAACCCGCCGATTCCATACGCCTCGCCAACTCCCCATACCGCCTGCTCACGTTCGCCAAGATCCGCGACCCGTCCAACGGCGGCACAGGTAACAGGTTGAACAACGCCAAATGCACGTTCACCACCCCGAATACCCACAAAAAATACTGCAGGTTCTGCAACTGCGCCGGTAACTCGCTCGTCACCCGATCGTCCATCCGCTGCCATACCCCCACCACCCCAATCCCCAACCCCGCCAACAACACGTTCGACGCCGGACCCGCCAACGCCACCAATCCCCTCCCAAATCGCCCCCTCATCCGACCCTCATCCACAGGCATCGAACCCCACGCTATCCCCGCCAACAACAAACACAACACCGAGACCGGCGTCACATGCGCCGCCGGATTCACCGTCATGTGCCCCGTCTCAATCGGCGTCCGATCCCCATGCAAAATCGCCATCAAACCGTGCGCCAACTCGTGAATGCAGATGCTCACGATCACCGTTATGCACACCGCCAGAAAAAAACGCGGGTTGTTCTGCAACTCTTGAATGAACATCCCACCATTCTAGCCCGCCACCGCGCCCTCCACACCCCCCCCACCTTGCCCACCATCCCACATCACAGCAGCTATCCGTAATAATTGGCGCTGCGCCATCGGGAAAAATAAAAAAATCTTCTCCTCCATTTCCATTGAAATTCGCACATCCCCCGATTTTCCGTTGCGCCAACACCCCGATTTCGGCGCAACTCCCCCCGTAATACGGAGGAACCATATGTCCCAGACTCCTCGGCCGGCTCCGGCCCGCCGAACATCTTCGCCCACCCGCCAACACCCGCGCTCTCCCCGCGCCCACCACCAATTCCCCGCCCTCCAATCGCCTCGCCGCCCCAACTCCCCGTCTCCGACGCGATCGGCCCGGCTCTCGTCGCTTCCTGTCGCTTTCTGTCGCTTTTCGTCGCTTTTCGTCATTCTTTGTCGTTTTTCTGAACGCCTGATTGCCGCTGGCAATCGGCCCAACACACTTCAGGAGATGCACTTATGCCTACGAACCTTCAAGTCACACGCCGCCAGAACGCCTTCCTGCGTTCCCTGCTCCAAGACGCTCCAGGACCCGACCTCTGGCCCTCCCCGGCCGTCCTCCGACGCTGGCTACGCCGCCCAGCCTTCCTCCGAGCACTCGATTCCCTCCGACTCACCCTCAACTACACCTCCGACATCCTCCTCGCCTACGCCTCCACTTCCGCCGCCCTCTCCCTCCAGCAGGACCCTCTCTCCCATCACTCCGATCCCAAATGGCACAAGGCCTGCCTCGACCTCCTCAGGCTCTCACACCTCCGCCAACGTTTCCCCGCCACCAAACCACCAACTCTGCCCCCAAAACCCGCCGACCCTACCGAGCAAGCCGTCCACCAACGCTTCCTCGCCTTGCTCAACCTCGTCCACCCCTCCGTCAGCGCTCGCGAAGCCCTCGAATTCCTCGAAAACCGCGCCGATCCATCCCACCCCACCGCCAGATCCCTCAACCTCGAAGACTCCCTCAAACAACTCCAACCCAACACCCACCCCACAAATCCTCAACAACACCCCCAGTTCACCACATGACAACAACCCCTTCCCCCGCTAACCTACCCTTTGCGCCGACAACCAAGCCTCTCGGCCTTCAAATGCAGGATGCCCCATGACCTCTCACTTCTCCGCTTCCAACCTCCTCACCAACGTCCGCTATATCGCCGAAACACTCCAACGCGCTAGCTTCGCCCACGATGACGCCTTCGACAAAGCCGCCCTCTTCGCCGCTGCCGCCGCCAAACTCCCACACTCCGACCAACCCATCGCACTCTTCGTCCCAGGTCGACTCGAACTCCTCGGTAAACACACCGACTACGCCGGCGGACGCTCCATCGTCGCCACCGTCGAACGCGGCTTCTGCGCCGTCGCCACCCCTCGCTCCGACAACCTCTTCAACATCACCGACTCCCGCACAAACGACCACGCCTCCTTCAACATCTCCCCAGACCTCCCCACCTCCCCAGGCCATTGGTCCAACTACCCCAAAACCGTCGCCCGACGACTCGCCCGCAATTTCCCAGGACCCCTCAACGGCCTCGACCTCGCCTTCGCCTCCGACCTGCCACCCGCCTCCGGCCTCGCCTCCTCCTCCGCCTTCGTCATCGCCTCCTTCTTCGCCATCGCACACGCCAATCAACTCTTCCGACGTCCCGAATACGCCGCTAATGTCCACAACCACGAAGACCTCGCCGCCTACCTCGCTGCCCTCGAAAACGGCCAGTCCTTCCGAACCCTCTCAGGCGACTCCGGCGTCGGAACCCTCGGCGGATCAGAAGACCACACCGCCATCCTCACCTCCCACCCACGCCAACTCCGCCAATACTCCTACTGCCCCCTTCGCTTCGAACAGTCCATCCCACTCCCCTCCAACTTCACCTTCGCCATCGCCGCCTCCGGCGTACCCGCCCAAAAAACCGGCCCCGCTATGCAAAAATACAACCACGCCTCCCTCCTCGCACAAACCGCCACCGATAAGTGGAACGCCGCCTCCAACCGCTCCGACCCCCACCTCGCCGCCGCCATCCAATCCTCCCCCGATGCCGTCACCCAAATCCGCGACATCCTCGCAGACTCCCAGGACCTCCTCAACCGCTTCGAACATTTCCTCGCCGAGTCCACCGAAATCGTCCCCGCCGCCGCCACCGCACTTGTCAACAACGACTTCCCCTCCCTCTCCTCCATCGTCGATCGCTCCCAACACCTCGCCGAAACCATCCTCGGCAACCAAGTCCCCGAAACCATCCACCTCGCACGCTCCGCCCGACAACTCGGCTCACCCGCCGCTTCCGCTTTCGGCGCAGGCTTCGGCGGCAGCGTCTGGGCTCTCATCGACATCCCCTCCGCCAAAAAATTCCTCTCCAATTGGCAATCCGCCTACCACGCCGCCTTCCCCCAGCACGCCAATGCCTCGTCCTTCTTCCTCTCCCGCCCAGGACCCGCCGCCGCTAGACTCTTCGCTTGATCTGAACCATTCAGGAGACTCCCCGTGAGCAATCCCCAATCCTTCACCTTCGCCGTCCTCGGCTGCGGAAACCGCGGACAAACCTTCGCCAACTGGCTCCGCCAAAACCCCCACGCCGGCCAGGTCGTCGCCGTCGCAGACCCCGCCGACGACCGCCGAAACAAAATCGCCGCTCAACACAACGTCCCACCGGCCCATCAGTTCCCCTCCTGGGAAGCACTCCTCGCACTCCCTCGACTCGCCGATGTCGCCATCTGCACCCTCATGGACCAACTCCATGCCCCAGCCGCCCTCAAAGCCCTCGACCTCGGCTACCACTTGCTCCTCGAAAAACCCATGGCCACCACCCTCGACGACTGCATCGCCATCGACGCCGCCCGCCAACGAAATAACCGCATCGTCTCCGTCTGCCACTCCCTCCGATACCACCGCGTCTACGCCGAAGTCAAACGACTCCTCCAGTCCAATGCCATCGGCCAACTCATCACCTTCGAACAACTCGAAGGCATCGACCCCATCCATCAGGCCCATTCCTTCGTCCGCGGTAACTGGGCCAATCAATCCCGCTCCTGCTTCTCCCTCATGACCAAAAGCTGCCACGACATCGATATCCTCGCCTACCTCGCCAACGCCCCATGCCGCCGCGTCGCCTCCTTCGGCAACCTCACCTACTTCCGAAAAGAAAACGCCCCGGTCAACGCAACCCCACGCTGCACCGACAACTGCCCCGCCGAAAACCACTGCCCCTACTCCGCACTCAAAATCTATGTCTCCCCGGCCCTCGACTGGTACCACGACGCCGCCGGGTTCGCCTCCCTCTCCCGCGAAGAACGCATCCAACAACTCCAAACCGGCCCCTACGGCCGATGCGTCTACCTCGCCGACAACGACGTCGTCGATCACCAGGTCGTCGCCTTCGAATTCGCAGGACCCATCACAGGCACCTTCACCATGACCGCCTTCGCTCCCACCGGTCGACACCTCCGACTCAACGGCACCACCGGCCAAATCCGCGCCGATATCGAAGCCAATACCATCGAACTCACCCGCTTCGACGACCGCGCCACCCTCAAAACGACCTTCCCCAGACAGACCGGTTCACACGGCGGCGGAGACTCCAACTTCATGGAAAACCTCCTCCTCGCCCTCCGAACCAACAACCCCGACGCCGTCCTCACCTCCACCTCCGAATCCCTCACCACCCACCGCATCGTCTTCGCCGCCGAACAGGCCCGCCGCGAATCCCGCGTCGTCTCCCTCTGAAACCATCTTGTACACGGGGCGACTGTGGCTCCAACGCCCGCCTGCTCATTCCAGCACACCCTTCCCCTCACGCAGAACCAGCAACACCACCCCCTCCCCACCCTCTTGAATACGACTCACCCCGAATACCCCCACCCTACCCTCTCCACCCATCGGACCCGTCTGACCAATGAACGCACTGTCAATCAGGAAATAGTCGTCCGCGTCGATCACCCCGTCCAGATTGAAATCGCCCCCGTGATACCCGCCCCCCTGCTTGACATACCCGCTGTCAATCAGAAAGTAATCGTCCGCGTCCACCACCCCATCCAGATTCCCATCGCCATCCCACGTGTACTTGACCAGAATCGAATTCGCGTCCACGCTCCGACCGCCAAACTCGGCGTAAATCGCGCCCGGCGGGCTCATCGTATCATTCAGCATCACCGCCAGCCCGGTCATCGCGGCCACCTGTGCTTCTCCGCTCACCAGCCCAGCCCCGTTCCGCCCGCCCCGGATGTACCCGCTCACCGCCGCCAACACCCCAAGCCGGTTCGCCTCGTCCGACTGCACAATCAGATCGGCCTCGTTCAAATCCAGCGTCCCGCCGTTCGTAAGCGTCAGCACGCTGGTATACAGCAATTCAACGGCGCCAGTCAGCGAAACACGCCCGCCGGTCCCGACCGTCAGGCTGGCCAGTTCCCTGTTCGACTCCAACCAGACCCCCGCATCCTCCGCGGCCACAGCATCTTGCCCATCTCCCCGCAATCGGACCGCCACCGAGGGCACGCCCGACACGCCCACGGTGTTGCCACCCGCACCGGCGTCGATAGTCATCTGGCTGACGCCCGTGTACTCGATGGGTACCCCCGCGAACATGACGCGGTCCGCCGTCACCGCCACGGTCTCCGCCTCCGCCGACCCCAACACCCGCAGCCGGCCTTGCCCGGTGCTTTCAAACCGCAGCCCCCCCGTGGGCAGCATGTTGCCCTTCCCGAAATCCACAATCACGTCATCCGGATTCTGACCTTGCGACAGCACGCGCACCTGCGACAGCGGTGCAACCGCCACCGAATAGGCCGGCTCCGCCCCGATGACCACCTCCGCCAGTCTCGCGTCGCCGACATTTCGCTCCAGCCGTACGACCTCTCCCCTGCCGACGATCGTGTCCTGCACAAAACTTCCGCTGGCGCCCTCCACCATCGCGTTGCCCAGCACGTCAATGATCCCCGTGCCGCTCGACTTCAGCCGCAGTTGATAGCTCCCGAGGCGACCCGTCAGTTCGCCCAATCCCGCCACACGATACGTCCGCTGATCCGTCGTGCTCGCGCTGGCGTGCCCCGTCAGGGAAATCCCCACCCCGTCCCGGCTCAGGTCCAGATCCGAAACGTCAAATCCGAACACCACCTCGTCAAACACGACGTCCATATATTCCACGGGTCCGTGATGCGGATCGGGATCCACCGGCAGAATCCTCGCCGACGGTCCCGTCCTGTCCACGGTGAATTCCACTGTCGCTCCGCTGGCCATCGCGTTCCCCGAGTTGTCCGTTATGCCGGTCCCCGACAGCGACATCGTGTAGCTGCCCTCGGCGATCGTCAGGCTCGACAGGTTGCCCAGGATCCAGGTTCTGGTGTCCATGCTCTTCGTAAGGGTTGCCGTGCCCGCCAAAGCAACCGCCGCCCCATTTCGCGTCAGCGACAGGTTCGACAGCGATCCTCCCTGGATCGTCTCGCTGAACGTGATCACGATCGACTCCACGGGCGTGTTCCGCGGATTCGGCACGACCGGCGAAATCACCGCGACAGGTCCCGCGACGTCGATCGAGAAACTCGCGATCGCGCCAGTCAACAGCGCGTTACCCGCCAAGTCGGTAATTCCGGCCGCGCTGACCGACACCGTGTACGCCCCATCCGCGTTCGTCAATGCCGCCAGGTTTCCGAGCGTCCACGTCTTGTTATCCGCGCCTTTCGTCAACGTCGCGCCGCCAGGCAACAACTCACCGGCGTCCTGCCTCGTCAGCGACAGGCGAGACAAGTCGAATCCACTCACCGCCTCGCTGAAACTGATGGTGATCGACGACACCGGAGTCGTGCGCGGATTGGGACTCACTGCCACGATACCCACTGTCGGGGGCGTCAAATCCACGGTGAAGCTCTTGGTCATCCCCGCCGTCATCGCATTGCCCAACGAGTCTTTGATACCGGTGGCCAGCAGCGTCAGCGCATAGCTGCCCGCCGGGCTCGTCAGTCCACTCAGGTTTGCCAGTGTCCAGGTCAGCCCGTCAGCGCCGACCGTCAGCGTCTGCGAAGCCGTCAACGAGACGACTGTCCCGTTTCGGGTCAATATCAGATTGGACCGCGAGAAACCCGTCACCGGCTCATCGAACAGGATGGTCATCGCGTCCACCGCCGTATTTCGAGGATCGGGGTCAGCCGCCGCAATCGTGGCCTTGGGTCCCGTCCGGTCCACCACAAAGCTTTCGACCGCGCCCGATACGAGCGCATTGCCAGCCGGATCGCTGATCCCCGCGGCATCGAGCCTCAGCGTGTAGCCCCCCTCCGGCCCGGTCATTGCCAGGAGATTCCCCAACGTCCACGTCTTGTTGTCCGCTCCGACGGTCAATGTCGCCGTGCCGGGCAGGAGATTGGTGCCCTGGTTCCTCTGCAACTGCAGATTCCCGATGCCAAAGTTGATAACGGGCTCGCTGAAAGCGATCACGATGGAGGATACGCCGGACGTTCGCGGGTCAGGGTCAACCGGGGATATCGCCACCGTTGGAAGCGTCAGGTCAACCGCGAATGTCTCCAAGGCCCCGGCGGACAGGGCATGGCCCTCCAGGTCGGCGATCCCGGCGGGGTTCAGCGTCAGCCTGTAGCTTCCGTTCGCTCCGGTCATGCCGGCCAGATTCCCCAACGTCCAGGTCTTGCCGTCGACGCCCTTCGTCAACGTCGCCGCCCCCGGCAGCATATTCGACCCGCCACCTCGCACCAGCGACAGGCTCGACATCGAGAACCCCATCACCTCTTTGGTGAAGACAATTGCGATCGCGTCCACGGGTCTGGAAATCGGATCCGGCGTCACCGGCACGATCACCGCGCTCAACCCCGTCACGTTGATGGAGAAAGTGTCGGTTGCGCCGGCCGTCAGCGCATTGCCCGCACTGTCGGTGATGCCCGCGGCGTTCAGCGTCAATGTGAATGTCCCGTCCGCGTTGGTCAGATCGTTCAGGTTGCCCAGCGTCCACGTCCTGCCGTCCGCGCCGACTGTCAGCGTAGCCGACGCCGGCAGCCGGTTCGCGCCGCCGCCCATCACCAGCGATAGATCGCCCATGTCAAAACCGACCACCGCCTCGCTGAACACGATCGTGATCGCGTCCACCGGCGTGTTTCGGGGATCCGGGGAAACCGGGACAATGCTCACCGTCGGCGCGGTCTTGTCCACCACAAAACTCTCGACCGCGCCGGCCGTCAACGCGTTCCCCACCAGGTCCGTCACTCCCGCCGGATTGAGCGTCAGCAAGTAGCTGCCCTCGACGCCCGTCAGGCTCGACAGGTTTCCGAGGGTCCAGGTCCTGCCATCGGCGCCCTTGGTGAGCGTCGCGCCGGCGCCCAGGAGATTCGATCCGTTGCCCCGCGTCAGCGACAGTTTCGAGAGCGTGAACCCTTTCACCTCCATGCTGAACACGATGGTCATCGAACTCACGGCGGTCATCCGCGGATCGGGCACGACAGGCGTGATGCTCACCGTCGGCCCGGTGATGTCCGCCTCGAAACTCTCCACCGCGCCGCTCACCATCGCATTGCCCGCCGCGTCCGAGATCCCCGCGCTGTTGAGTGTCAGCACATACGTTCCGCAGATTCCGGTTAACGCCGTCAGGTTGCTCAGGGTCCAGGTCTTGCCATCGGCGCCAACCGTCAATGCCGCCGCGCCCGGCAACAAGTTCGCCCCGCCATCCCGCGTCAACGTCAGATCTGAGAGGTCAAAACCGACCACCGCCTCGCTGAATGCAATCGTAATCGCATCTACCGGCGTTGTTCTCGGATCGGGCGTGACCGGCACAATGCTCACCGTCGGGGCCGTCAGATCCACAACAAAGCTTTCGGTGGCTCCTGCCATGAGCGCCCTGCCCCGCAAGTCCGTCACCCCCGCCGCGTCCAGCGTCAGCGTGTAGTTTCCGTCGGCGTTCGTCAGGCCGCTCAGGTTGCCCAGCGTCCAGGTCTTGTTGTCCGCTCCTTTGGTCAGTGTCGCCGAGCCCGGCAGCAGGTTCGCCCCGCCGTCGCGTGCCAGGGAGAGATTCGCCATGCCGAACCCCGTCACCTCCTCGCTGAAGACGATGCTGATTGCTCCCAGCGGGGCGTTTCGCGGATCAGGAGACACCGCCCCGATGCTCACCGTGGGCCCCGTCAACCCGACGGTGAACGTCTCGACGGCCTTTCCCGCCAGCCGTTTGGTCTGGGTCAGATCCGTGACGCCCGATCCGTCCGGATCGAGCGACAACGCATACTCGCCGTACGGTGTGGTGAGGGTGGTCAGACCACCCAACACCCAGGTTACTCCGTCCCCGGTGGTCAGATTCTGCGCAGCCGTCAACAACAACTCCGCGCCATCTCGCGTCAGGCGAAGATCGCCCAGATCCAGGCCCTTCACGGGCTTGCTGAACAAGAAAACCACCGCGTTCACAGGGGTGAGTCTCGGGTCGGGACTCACCGGGGTGATGGCCACCGTCGGCACGCCATAATCGACGACGAAACCTTCATTATCCCCCGCCACCAGAGGGTTGCCATCGAGATCGACGATGCTCGACCCCGACGCCCTCACCGTAAGGACATAATGCCCGGCGATCGACGTGATGCTTGTAAGCCCGGTCAGTGTCCAGGTCACGCCGTCAGCGGTCGTGAGCGTCTGCGTGGCGGAGAGCAGATTGGCGGTCCCGCCGTCGCGGGTCAGGGTCAGATCGGACATCAGGAAATTGACGACTGGCTCGCTGAACACCATTGACATTGAATCGACTGCGAACGGGCGTGTCTCCGGCTGAACGTGGATGATGTTGACCGTCGGCGACCCCAAATGGGCCGCGGGGTCCGCGCTGCCGGGCGAACCGCCGTCAAAGGCGCTGGGGCGCCAGCCCGCGGACAGGCTCCAGTTTCCGAGATTGCCGGCGGCATCCTGGATCACCAGGGACCGTCCGAGGCCCTTGGTGCTCCAGTGCCAGTTGTTGTCGTAGGTAAAGTCGTGGATTACTTCGCCAATGGCGTCCAGGAGTTGGACTCGCTCGCCCTGGTTGTCCAGGTTCGGCTTGGTGGACAAGCCATACTCGCCGGCGATGGTCACTGTGCCCGCGGCATAGCGCGACTCGAACGCCGCGCGGTTTCGCACCACGACAATGTACCCACCGGCGGGCAAAGTGATATTTCCGAACGTGAAATCAATTCCCTGGGCGAACCTCACGCCGTTCAGATTGAGGGGCGCATCCGATATGTTTTGCAGTTCCACGAATTCAAAGTCATTGTTGTCTGGATATGTTGCAGAGGGGTCGGGGGCCGGGTTGTACATTACTTCGGTCACGCGGAGGCCGTTCTGGTTCGCCGTCGGCTGCCCCGCATAGGTGAACCAGGCCACGGGTGTGCGAGAAGCGTCCAGGAGCCTCACTGTCTCACCGCGCAGGGACAACTGCCGGTCGTAAGGCCCCGCCACGAGCAGCCCCTGCCCCCCGCGAGGCCCGGTCGTCCGTTGGCGGAAGGCATACGGGTCGGGCGACACGTAGAGCGTCCCGTTCGCGGGGATTACCGTTCCTTTCGGGAACTTGAAATCCACTCCTCCGTCCAGACGCCAGCCGGAGATATCCACCGCGTACCCGTTTGGGTTTTTCAGCTCGATGTACTCTTGCGCCTGATTTCCGGACGCCGGATTCACCTCGTACGCGCCGAAGTTGATGGTCGGATGCGCCGGCTGCGAGCCGGGAATACCGGCGTAATCCGGGTACGAGGTGTTCTGGCTGTGGTTCACGTACAAATGGGTGCGTTTTTTCGCCAAATACAGGTTCTTGATGTCGGCAAATGCCCCGGCCAGATTTCCCGCCTGGGCCGCGAAGGTCGCGTCCCCCGTGAGCATGGCGTACAGGTCATCCAGCCGTTTTTCCATATACCGCTGCTCATAGGGTGTCGAGCTCGGCTGGAGCAATTCGTCCATCACCGTGCGCAGACGCCTCAGGTACATCTGCTTGATGACCGGGGTATCCAGCGCCAAGTCGATCAGGTAGTTCCACATCCCCGGCCCGTCAATCTTCGGATGCTCCGAATCGCCGAAGAACGGATGCGACTGCGGATCAATCGCCTGATAATCGCCAATTCCGTAGTTTTTGCCGAAGGTCAGATCCTCGTCCCAGGGCACCATCAGCCATTCGTTCGTCCCGTTCGGATTATCCGGGCCGCGGGTGTCGCGATACAGGAAGAAGTTCTTGCGCATCGCATCCAGCGATTCGGTAATGACCGTCGCCGCCTGGTAATTGAGGAAGGCGGGTATGTCGAAGTTGTCCAGGAGGTAGTTTTGCCGCGCGATCAGGTCCGACTGGTGGATTCCATCGAAGAAAGCCTGCAGGTCCGCCCAACTCCCGTCTTCCGGGAACTTTTTCTCGAAATAGGACGCATCGGTCATCATCCCAACGTCGCCGTTGGGCGTCTTGTAAAGCGCCCCGTCCCCGTCGTATCCCTGTCGATCGAAGAACGCATCGTCCGGGTCTTCGACAAAGA
Source organism: uncultured Tepidisphaeraceae bacterium (assembly GCA_964451955.1). Lineage (GTDB taxonomy): Bacteria > Planctomycetota > Phycisphaerae > Tepidisphaerales > Tepidisphaeraceae > JAPLNB01. Next base: position 33,804 of record CAYVKG010000002.1, on the reverse strand, counting down.
GTCGCATCGCGCCGAACTGCCCGTTGATCTGCACGCGCCATGCCTGGCAGATCGACGCCGGAACACCCGCGTCGCGGAAGGCCTCGAACGCGAGCACGGGCCGAATCCACGAATCATCGAGCGCCAGCGTTCCTTGCGCATTGAGGTTGATCTCCGACACCCTGGGCAGATCCGGATCAAAACGGAAGTAATACCCCCGGTTGAACTGGACCTTGGTGCTTCCACCCACCGAGTACCCGCCTCGCGATCGGAAGAAGACGTTGTCGTAGAACTCCCCGTTGAACACGAGGCATCCCCGCGTCCCGCCCCGGCTGTGGCTCGCGGCCCACTGGTCGACCACAAACCAGTAGACCACCGGCATGGTACTCTGCACCGCCGGATCGGGAATCATGTACCCCTCATACTCCGGCCATTTTCGGTTGCTCGTGATGTCCGGGTCCTGCGCGGGAATGAGCGGCCAACGCGAGACGCGACCGACGGAGTCGGTGGACGTCACGCAATACCGGACCAACTGCCCCGGACCCGCCGCGGACGCCGGTATCTTGCCGCCATAGACCCCGTCGCCGGCGGCTCCGTCACCGCTGAGACCGTCGTCCTTCATCGCGACGGTGATCTGAATCTCGCCGTTCGGATTGAACACGCGGTAGTGCAGCACCGCCCCGGTGACCGCCGACAGCGATCTGCTCACCTTCGCCGTGACCCAGACATCATCCGAATCCCCGGGGGAGGCCAGTGAGCGTGTCACGTCAGTGATCACCGGCCCAAGGTCCGCCGTCCCGCTGCTGTTCACCTTCTTCGGCGTGGGTGACAGGAAATAGCGTGAGTCCGACGTAAGCACCGGCGCCGTCGCCCCCCTCAACGTCGGCAGCACGAACGCATCGGGATCGCTGCTGGACACGTTCAACAGGTGGATCGCCAGGATGTTTGTCCCGTTCACCAGGTACGGCAGGGCGCTGGACACATCGTACTCTTCCCACAACAGCGCGTCGCTGTCGGGACCCTCTCCCATCGCCTGCGAGTTCCAGCTCAGCGTTGATGGCGCATTGTCGCTGCGGGCGACCTCGCGCCCGTTGATGTACGCCACAAAAGCATCGTCATACTGGATTTGCATGGAGAGTTGTTTGGCAATCGTCGCATCCCCGACGAAGAACGGCACGCGCACGTAGGCCGTGCTATTCGCGTTGTAAAGCCCCGCCTCCAGGTTCAGCCCGATATGATCGGTGATTCCCGCCAGGCCCAGCCCTCCGTTCGCCGTATCACCAACCAGTCGGAAACTCGAGTCAAAACTCGTTTTTGGGCCCGCTGCCGCAAAGAATTCCAGCGCGGCGTCCCCGCCACCCTGATAGAACGTGAGCGTCATCCGGTGTTCGCCGGCCGACAGGGTCGCCACACCCAGCGAGTCGCCGGCGCCGCGTCCGCCGGCGAAACTCAGCGTTTCGCCGCTGGCGGTCGTTCCCCCATCGCCATAGGCCTCGGTGAAACTCGCTCCGGCGATCTTCAGGCGAAATCCATCGTCGCTGTTGATCCCGAACGTGTACGTCCCCGTGGTCGGGATCTTGAGCGTCGCCGAGATCTGCAGCGCATAGTTGTCGTATTGTCCCAGGACGCCCACGCCCGCGAAACTGCGATCGCCGCCGAAATGCCCGTTTCCTCCGGACATGAGGAAGTTGATGGTCGGCAGCTCATAATCGAACCGAGTTCCGCCGCCGCTGGCCAGCAACGCCTCCCCGCCAGCGATGTTGGAGAGACCGCTCGTTCCATACGCCTCGGTTACCGAGAACCGGTACGGTGCCACGGTGGGCGGCGGATCCGCGGGCTTCTGCGGCAGATGCAGGTCGTACTCAATCACGTACGGCAGAGTCGTGGTCGGGCCCCAATCCCGCCAGACTCCCGAGCTTTTTGTCAATCCCCCGTAATTTGCGGGCGATGCGCCTCCACTGGTGTTGCTCGGCTCGTTCGATCCCCATTGGTTGAAGTGATAGGTGAACGGTTCACCGGTCGCCCACACCCATCCCGCGCCTCGCTCGTCCGGCTTGGGCAACTGGCCCTCCGTTGGCGCGGGTCTGGCAGCTGTGTTTCCGTACTCCGTTCCGCCATGCACGACGCTGTCAGTCAGCCCGATCCAGCAGTCGCCGGAGGCGATGGACGCCACAAACGCGTTTTCCGCCGCACTGTGAATCGTCACCAGATGCCCGTCCATCCCCTGCCGGGCACTGCTCATTGCCGCGACGTTTGCGTTCTCCCAAGTGGTGCCCGACGATATTACCTCGTACAAGTTCCAGGTTCCCCCCGGTCCGAACTGCCCGTAGAACAGAGTTTGCGGTTGCACGATCGACGTCGCGTCAAACCCCACGCCCGTGGTCCCCCCCTGCCACGCCGCGTCGTTGTACGTCCGGCTGGTCCAATCGCCCGAGAAGCTGGCCGTCGGCACCGTCGCTTTCGCCAGCGCGCCCTCCACGAGCATTGGCCAGGTCGTCTGCTGCGTCGTCAATCCGAAGGAAATATCCGCGACCTGTTTGGGATATCCGTCATGTTGCGAGGTGACCGTCGCGCCGTCCGGCTTCACCAGCCCCACAAAGCCCCCGTCCGCGTCCAATTGAAAACTCGTGTGTAGTTCCTGCCCCGCCACGCGCTCGTTTCGCCCCGATGCGAACACCACGAGATAGCTCTTGGCCGCCAAGGTGACCGCCGGGAAGCGCCACGCCGTCAGGTTGGTTTTGTCATTCGTCAGATACCAACCGGACAGGTTGACCGGCGACGTGTCCGGATTGTAGATCTCGATCCAGTCCGGGTGGTTGCCGTAGCGGTCCTCGAGAGTCCGCTTGTTGTTCGCCATGAACTCGGTGATGACGGGGTTGGCCGCCAGCATCAACCGAGATTCCATCGCCTCGATGAACCGGCCAGCACGCCATTTTTTCGGCCTTGTACCGACCAACCCAACTGAACCCCGATGCGGCGCACAGTCCAACCTCGACCGTTTCCAAAGCCCACTTGGCATGTGCCCTCCAGAGCGGGCCGGTCTTCTGGGTTCCGCGCGAACCTGCCACACCGGCCGCGATTACTAAACAGCAATTTCGGTGACCGCCCGACCCACGCCACGACCGCCGCAGAGCGGAACGGCCCTCGCCCCTTCAGTATACATTCAAGCCTTGGTCGGTCAATATTTTGTGATCGCGGATGTATTTGTGCGACAGCGCTTAATCGCCCCCACCTTCCTCGGTCAGGCAAGCCAGAAACAGAAGCTCGCTCTCAAGCTGGCGCCGCGTCTTCAATTCCCGCAACAAATGCTCTGCCCATTTTCGAATGGTCCTGAAGTTCTCGGGCCCGCCCGCGACGGCCGCCCGCAATTCCTGCACATCCTTTTGCAGTCTCGCCTGTTTCTTCCGCAGCCGGTCAACGCGGAACGCCAAGTCCGGCCGCCGATCCTCGACATATGCCAGCAATCCGCCCGGACCATTCACTCGCTGAATCTCATCGGCCACCGCAACACGCAACTGCTCCAGACTGGTGTCGGACACCACCGTCTGGCCAGCATCCGCGAGGGGAATCGCCTCCTCCAGAACCTCGATTGCTTCGCATAACGGGTCACCCGGCGTTTGAAAATTCATCCCCCTTCTGCCGGCCCACCACGACGTTGCCAATTGCTCGGAGTCTCCGCTGCTCATGCGAGATCCTCCTGTAAATCCGCGCGCTTATTATGTAATATACCCCCCACCCCATTTCCCCGGAACCCTCAATTCCTCGCAGCATGCACCTAGACGCGCCGGCGCCTTCGCATCAACAATGCCGCTCCGAATCCCAGCAACACGAGGCCCCCGGGTTCAGGGGTCGAGACCGCGAAATAGGACAGCGTGTTGGTCTTCCCCGAGATCAACTTCTGCACCCGGTCGAGGCTGACCGAATCGGTCACGACTTCCCATCGCCCCGCATCATATTTCCACAGTTTCAGCTTCGACTCGTCCAAGCCCAGCGTCGCCACGAGCGTGGTGTCATACCGGACTGTCAAGTCAACCGCATCATAGACCAGACCCGCCCCGCCAAATTCCCACAGCCCCACGAAATGATGCCCCGTCGGCAAAGCGGGAACCTCCAGCCGATCGATTGCCAGCAAGGAGACGCTCAACGACCCGGGTTTGGTCACATTCTCAAGACCAATCTGGACGCTGTTAATGAGGTCTAGTTGGATGTCCCCCGCCGTGTCCCCCCAGGTGTACCGCCCCGTCCCGCTCGCGACACTGATCGGCGGCAACGTCAGCTTCCCACCGTCCCGGGCAAACCACCCGTTGGTTCCAACGCCGACTGGCGACTCCATCGTGTGCACGATCTGCTGCACTCGCGACAGATCGAGCGTCTGGGAACTGCCCAATCCGTCGGCGATCACCTGCCCACTCTGGTCAAAAGTGTTAGTATTCTCGACGATGCCCCATCCTCGCAGAATCGTCGGCGGGCCAATTCGGACCCCTCTCAGTGGAATCGCTGGTATCCCGACAAACTCCCCGTCCATCATTTCCTGCTCATTGAGTACCGCCGCGTTCGCCATCGGCAACATGGTTGACGAGTTGCCACTCGCATAGTCGGCCGCCCAACCGGCCGTGGCGAGCGTCGTCGCGACGGCGTCCAGACTCGGCGTTACCATCGCCGCGCCAGTCACCGGTGATCGCAAGCTCGTCTCCGCCGCCGCGAATTGATCGGTCGGTTCCCCCTTTGCTTCCGGCGAGACCAACAGGACGTGGCGGCCGAGGTCGCGATTGGCCAAAGGTTCAATGGGTTCTGGCACCGCAATACGGGTCGGGCCCTTGACGAGTGGTGTTTCGATCGGCACTCCCTGCGGCCCAAGTGCGCCCCCGCCCGATGATCGCTCGGGCAAATTGGCGCCCCTTCCGGTCGGCTCCATCACGGGCCCCACGGGCCGACTCGCGGTTTCCGCCACCGCCGGCATCAACGGCCTAAGTTCAGTTGTCGGAATGGTTTCGGACTCTGTGACCATTGGCCGGACGATTAACGGCGGCCCCCCCCCGGCAACGGCCGCCCGAAAACCGGCGGGCACAATTGTCTCAGTGCGCAACGGACCCGCTAGCGGCTGCACCATGGGTCCCTCGGACATCCAACCCTTTGCCGCCTCTGCGGACACCGCCATTTGATCGACCGCCCACCCGCCGCCGGGCAAGGCCACCGAGGTGATCCCCGCCGACCGCTCTGGGAACAAGTACGGGGTCACTCCCCCTTTCACCTCGCTCAATAAGGGCCCGCTCCACTCGGGCCGGCTCGTGCTCCCACCCGTCCAGTCCAGTCCCCTGGCTCCATACGTCGCTGTCCCTCGCCCACCCATCGCAAACGCCGTCCGGCCCGTGTCCGACTTCACCGGAACGGTAGCGTTGCTGTATGACGGCCGAAACAACGGCTGCACCAACGGCCACAGCCGGCTCCCGAGGTCCACCGGGGACGTCCACCTCAACTGCACGGGCCCCGTGCGAGCCACGATCTCCGCCGCACCGGCCACGAGCGTCCCGGCCAGCAATATGCCGACCCCAAGCGCCTTGAGTTTGGCGTACAGCGCCATCTGGATCGCTCGGCGCACCATCCCGACCACGTTGGCGGAGATCAACCCCACGCCAATCTCGCGTCCCGCCGCCAGACGCGTCGCCGCTTCGCTCGTCGCCGACACGAGCGTATCCGTAACCGCCATGCACACGCTGTAACTCAACGCCCCCGCCAGTGCCCCATCCCGAAGCGTAACGCCACGTTCGGCCAGCCGCTGTCCGAGCATCGCCCGACCCCGGTGCAACCTTGCTCCCAAGGTCCCCGGCTTGCACTGCAACTCCGCAGCCATCGCCTCCCGACTCAGCCCCCCGAAATAATGCAGCACCAGCGGCATTCGATATTTCGCGGGGAGATTATGCAGTTCCTCGTTCAGAACGTCCTTCAACTCGTTGACTTGCAACGGCAGACTCCCGTCATTCCCGTTGCCATTATGGTTGTGGTTGCGGTCCGACATCCTCCCATGGCGTTCTTCACGCTTCTGCCTGCGCCGCTTGGACTTGCGCAAATCCAGCGACAGCCGTTTCCCAACCTGTTGCAGCCACGGACCCAAACTGCGTATCTCCTTGGCCGTTTTGGCCTGCACCGCCAGCGTCAAGAAAACGGCCTGCGTCGCGTCCTCCGCATCATGCGCATTTTTCGTGACCTGCATGCAGACGTGATAGACCATCCCCGCATACCGGCGCACAAGCTCCTCAAACGGCTCCTGCCGCCCGGTGATCCGAAACTCTAACAGAAGCTCTTGTGCGTTCTTAGGCGCACAAACCTGGGCGCTCTCCAAGAAGACCTCCAAGGGCTACCGCCATATTAGACGCCGCAGATCCGAAAAGGATTGCACCGTTCCCCGATTTACATAAGACTCCGTGGTATCCGCTCAACCGTCCTTTCGTTTGCACGCCCTTTGTACAACTGTATGCGCAGTCCACCCCGTCTGAACCATTTCCCATTCCCACGTTGCTGGCCCCAATCGCTATTCCTCCCCGGCATATCGCTTCTGATACTCCTTCTTGAGAAACGCCAGATCCCGCTCAAGCGTCGCCGTCGCATCCTGATACCGCGTACCAAACTCTTTCTTCATCCGCCCAAGCACATCCTCGACGTGCCGCACGTAGACTATGGCCAAGACGTGCGACTGCGCCATGCCAGTCAGTCTGCCCCATCGATCTCGCACGGGGTTCACGTCCGCCCTTAGCTCCCGCAACGTCAGATTCCCAGGATAGAGCTCGACCAGGTCCTTCAGCGTTTCTCGCTGTGCGGCCGTCTCGGCCAGGTTTAGGATCGCCTGACCGATCGATCGAGCGGGATCATACGACATCGGGTTGTAGGCATAGTCCGCGCAGGTCAGCATGGGAATCCGATTGATCTGGTTCTGCGGGCACATGGCATTGGACATATACCCCTCGAGCGCCCGGGGCAACTGCGGATCCCGCCCGCGCACTGGTCCAAGATGGAGCGTCGGATGGGCGTCGTTCACCGGGTAGTTGTCCCACAAGATCACCCGATGCCGCACGATCGACCTGAACTTTTCCGCGTCCTTCAGCGTGACATACTCCGAGAACACCCCAGGCCCGGTCCAGAAAACGTACACGCTCGGGTCCAGCTCCTTAGCAAGTGCCTCCAGATACGCCCGATCCTTCGAGTCCGTCCCGACCCCCGCGTAGTGCGTCGGACAGAATATCAGCTTTGCCGCCCGATCCCCATCCCGCAGTCGCTGATAGACCAGATTCACGAATCTCGCCTGTTCCGTCGCGTCAATCCGAACCCCTGCCACGTCATCCAGCGGAATGCAGAACCATTTCACACCCTCCGACTGCGCCCATGCAAAATGCTGGTAGTAGCTATCCAAGTCCCTCGAGCTCGCCGGATCCAGAGGCCGCGGGGAATGCAGTTGCGGATGCACCGCAAAACAGAATTCGATCCCGTACTCTTTGGACTTGCGAATGACCTGTGCAAATGCCTGTCGCTTGGCCTCCGGAATCGGCCGCCACCACTCGTTCCTGAGTTTTTCGGGGTCCGAGTACATCGAGAGGTAACAATTCATCAGGAAGTTCATCCGCGCCCCCGCCAGCAGCGGGATCTCGGCAAGGTACTGCTCCGCAGTCCAATTCCATCCTTTGATTCCGCGGATCTTGAAGCTGGTCCAACCGCGATCCGCCGCCAGCGGCTCCGGTATCGCCCGCTTTGACTCGGGCAACTTGACCCGGAAATCCTCCGATTCAGGCGCCGCCTCTCCGAGCGTCACCAAAAATCCTGCGATCAGCACCCACAGTGCCATGCCGGTCCGGAATTCCATGAGTGCTCTCCTTGTTCCCCATTACCGTATCACAAAACCGCTGTCGCCGACACCGCACAACACCTCTCCCGGTCCCCCGGCGTACGCCTCAAATACCTCACGTCCGCTCCACCCGGAACTCTTTTGGCGTCTCAATTCTCCTTGTCCGGCTGTTGGAGCCCATGTCCACCCCACTGCCTGCCGATGGAGCCTTTATGGGTCCAAACGAAGGCGGCGAGTTCCCTTAAAACTCGCTGCCATGGAGACTATCGCTCATGCTTCGTCCTATAATTGCAGCCAAGAAGCGGAACCCCAAGAGACGACGATCAACGGGCTCGGGGGTTGCCTTTGCTCGACAGGGAGAGCATCCTGTCGCGCAAGACTTCCGCAGAGGCCGGCAACGGAAAGGACCGAACATGCAGCGAGCAAAGATCACCATCGTTGGCGCCGGAAATGTCGGCGCAACGGCCGCAGTCTGGGCCGCATCGAAGGAACTGGCCGACATCGTGCTTGTTGACGTTCCTGCCGTCGAAGGCCTCCCGCAGGGGAAGGCCCTCGATCTCTACCAGGCATCCCCCGTGGAAGGCTTCGACGTCAAGATAACGGGCGCAACGAGCTACGAAAGCACCGCCAACAGCGACGTGGTCATCATCACCGCCGGGATCGCGCGAAAACCCGGTATGAGCCGCGACGACCTGGTCAGCATCAACACCGGGATCGTGAAGAACGTTTCCGAGCAGGCCGCCAGATTCTCCCCGAATGCCACTCTAATCGTCGTCAGCAACCCACTCGATGCCATGGTCTATGTTGCGTGGAAAGGCTCCGGGTTCCCCACCAAGCGCGTGGTTGGACAGGCAGGCGTGCTTGACACCGCGCGGTACCGGGCCTTCCTCGCCGCCGAGATCGGCTGCAGCGTCGAAGATATCCAGGCGCTGCTGATGGGCGGGCATGGCGACGATATGGTTCCACTCCCGCGCTACACCTCCGTCGGCGGCATCCCCGTCACACAACTCATCCCTCGCGATCGCCTAGACGACATTATCCACCGCACTCGCAACGGCGGCGCTCAGATCGTCTCGATGCTCAAGACCGGCAGCGCGTATTACGCTCCGGCCGCCGCCACCGTCCAGATGGCCGAATCCATCATCAAGGACAAGAAGCGTATCCTTCCATGTGCGGCCTATTGCGACAAGGAATACGGCGTCGGCGGTTACTTCGTTGGCGTCCCCTGCGTCCTCGGTAAAGAGGGCGTGGAGCGCATCATCGAAGTCGAACTCGACGACGATGAACGCAGGGCGTTCCAATCCAGCGTTGATCATGTCAAGCAACTCGTCGGACAGGTCAGAGTCTGACCAGGCGCCTGTCCCGCTCCTGCCGCTTGAACATCTTCCCGGCTACGGCCCGCCCCTTCCGCCTTTCCCAAAGCCACGTGTGCGTTACCACTGATTCCGTCACCGGCAGACCTCTCGGCTTGTTCCACAACACGGAATCGATTACCGTAACCGCGCGTAAGTCATGGCTCGGACACGAGACGCGTGGGCTCTTCTGCCAACAACGCCCGGCATTCGGACGTTCCCGCTTGGTCCCTTTCGACGGCTGCACGTCCACAACCAATGCCCAGCCCCGCTCTCTGACTGACCGCGGCCATCATCAGCAACGGAGCCGCTATGCATCAACCCCGATCGCTGACTCAGTTTCGTTTGGGAGAGTTCTTGCGTGTCGTCACTCTGTGCCTGGCGTTCGGTACGATTGCCTCCATCGCCGGTTGCGCCGGCGGTCCCACACTCCTCAAATCCGCCGACCAGATCACCATCGACCGCCAATTCGTTGAATACCCGGCCGACACCGAACTTAAACCCTACGTGACGGGCCTTACCTCGCCAACCGCCATCGCCTTCGATAACGAAGGATCGCTCCTCATCGCGGAAAGCGGCACCGGCGATCATTCCCCCCGTATCTTCGGGTTTAGAAAGGACGGCTCACAGTTCGAAATCTACCCTCGTCGCTCGGGACTGCCCGAACTACCGGCTATTCCCCAACTCCCCTTCCGGCTCTCGTCTCGCTTCAAGATCTATCCCCCCATCGGGGGAATGGTCGCCGCTCAGGGCAAGGTCTACGTCAGCCATCGTGACGCCAACCGCCGGGGCGTCATCACGGCCTTCGACTACGACGGGAACCACACCACGATCGTCGGAGACCTACCCGCACAAGGAGACCACTCGGTCACCGATATTGCCGTTGCGGGTGACGGCAGGCTCTATTTCGGAGTCGGCTCGGTCAGCAACAGCGCCGTCGTCGGGACTGACAATCTTGCCTGGCTCCGCGAATACCGCGACGCCTGCGATAAGCCTTGGGGGAAACTCACTCTCCTCGGCCGCCGCTTTGATGCGGTCAACCCCTTCTCGGGACTGTTCGGCGGAACCGACATCGCCGTCACGGCGCCCTTCCAGCCCTTCGCCAAGAGCATTGAAACCGTGATCCCCGCCGCTGAAAACGGCAAGCCCAACGCCGCCATCTACTCGGTCAACCCCAACGGCGGAGACCTGCGCGTGGAAGCTCACGGCATCCGATACCCGGTCGGACTGGCCTTCAGCGAACTCGGTGTTCTCTATGTCACGAACCAGGGCATGAAACTCCGCGGCACCCGCCCCGTTAAGGACGACCCGGACGTCATGCTCCGCATCTTCCATGGGCAGTGGTACGGCTGGCCTGATTTCGCCGCGAACCTTCTACCCATCCGCGACCCGCGATTCCAGCCGCCAGTTGAGTTGATCGTCAAGAGCGGCTACCGCGATCTCTCTTTCCTTGTCGACCACGAAGCCAGCGCCTTAACCGCGCCGTCCACGAACAGCAATCTCCTTGCCGCCGAGTTCAAACCCCTCGCGGGCGCTGCCAAATTCGATTTTGCGCCGGCCTCCGGTCCTTTCTCTCGCCTCCGACAAACCGGAAATGTCGCCATCGTTGCTCTCATGGGCGACCGCGCCCCTTTCGACACGGGCGGGCTCAGCCTCGTCGGTCCCCAAGGGTACAAAGTCGTCCAGGTCAACCTCGATGAACGCACCGTCCGCGACTTCATTCGAAATACCCGCGAAGGACCTCGCAGTGAGCATTCCGACAAAAGCGGTTACGCGCTCGAACGGCCTGTCGACGTCAAGTTCGGCCCTGATGGCGCGCTTTATATCCTTGACTTTGGACGACTCGAGATGAAAGGCGCCAACGAAAAAGTCCATGGCGGAACCGGCGTCATCTTCAAACTCGTCGGTGTTTCACCTCAGAAGTAGTCTGCAATCTGCACATCCTTGCCCGATTCCCTTTACCCCGCCCAACCCACCAACACGCCCCCCGCACTCCGCATTCCGCCCTTCACCTTTCTGGCCTCCCGCGACGCCATGCGATCCTGTTCCGCCTTCATGCTCCATCCACTTATTTTCGGGAACCCTATGAACCACTCGACCCGTGATCTCAACTCCCGACTCGTCCCCACTGGTCCGGCAACCGCCATTCTCCCCTCGGACACCGGCCAGGGTCCACCCCTCACCGTCATTGCCACTCCCAAGATCCGCGACGCGTTCGATTCCACATGCCTCCAACAGGCCCTGAATGCCCGTTACTCCCCGGGCGTGACGAGGCTCGTCCTCAACCCGGACGGCCACGCCGGCTACGGCGCGCCCATCGGTTGCGTCATGGCGTCCCCAACACACATCTACCCCGGCCCTGTCGGCGTCGATGTCAAATGCTCCATGAGCCTCCTGCAACTGAACATCCCAGCCGACGCCATCGCCGACCGCAAGCTCCGCCGGGCCCTCATCAACGCCATCACCGAGCGCATCCCCACCGGACCGGGCCAAGGTCAACGCTCCGTCCCCAAGTCCCGCCGCATTGACCCCGATATCGCTCGCCAATCCGTCGTCGAAGGCGCATCGTCCGCCGTTTGCGCCGAGCTCGGCCTGCCGCTCGACTGGGCCGCCCGGTGCGAGGACTCCGCCCACGCAGGCCACGACGGAACACCCGATGCGCTCGACACGCGACTGGACCATCATCTGGCGGTCGGCACCTTCCGCAACTTCGATGAGAAACTCGCCCAGCTAGGTTCCTACGGCGGCGGCAACCACTTCGGCGAATGCGAGATCGTCCGCCTCACGGACGATCCGTGCCTCCGCGCCAAGGCCGATGTCTTCGGCCTCATCGACGGCCACGTCGCCTTCCTGTCTCACTGCGGCTCCCGCGGTTTTGGCAACATCCTCGCCCAGTCCCAGTTCAGGACCCTTCAATCGTACTTCGACACCTGGTCCATACCCTTCCCAGGCGGTGACCGACACCTCGTCTACGCCCCGCTGGGCACCCCCGAGGCCGACGCCTACCTCGACGACATGGCCCTTGGTGCCAATTTCGCGACCGTCAACCACCTGCTGATCAACTCCCTCGTCCTCGAAGCCTTCCAACAGATCCTGCCCGGTTCCATCGGGAATCTCGTCTATTTCATCTCTCATAACATCGCGCGGCAGGAAGTCGTTGACGGCCAGATGAGCTGGGTCCACCGCAAAGGCGCGACCCGCGCCTTCCCGGCCCACCATAATGCCCTCAAGAACACCCCTTTCTACGAAACCGGCCACCCCATCCTCCTTCCGGGCAACCCCCGCGACGGCTCCGCCATTATGGCCGCCGAACCCAACGCCGAAATCTCGTGCTTCAGCGTCAACCACGGAGCGGGCCGGCAAATGGGTCGCAAGGAAGCCATCCGCCAACTCGACCAAAGATCCATCGACCAGGATTTCGAAACCCACGACATCCTGACCAATTGCCGCCAATACCCCAAAGACGAAGCCCCCGCCGCTTATAAGGACTTCCCCGAAGTCCTCGCCAGCGTCGAACAAGCCGGTCTGGCCAGGACCGTCGCCAAACTCAAGGCGACATTCGTCATCAAGGATTCTTCAGCAGCGGATGACTGAATGAACCCACCAATGCTCCAACCTCCCGGCAACCTGCTCCGGTCCCATAATCCAAACCGGCCCGCAGGTCTGCTTGCCCGTCCGGGCGACTCCGCGTCTTCTCATTCGCTCGTTAAGCCTGCAACCGCCGTTCGCCGATCAACTTGTGGAGACTTACATGCCCACCAACTACGAAATTGAATGCTCTTGCACCAAGAAACGCATCCAGGACGTCGCCGCCGAGCTTGGCCTCGACCCCGACTCAATCCTCCTTCACGGCCGATACATCGCCAAAGTTCCCATCGACGAACTCAGGGCTCGCAGGAACAAACCCGACGGCAACCTCATCCTCGTCTCCGCCATGACTCCGACTCCCCAAGGCGAAGGCAAGACCACAACTTCGATCGGCCTCGCCGACGCTCTGCGCCAATTGGGCCACAAGTCGTGCCTTTGCCTGCGGGAACCCTCGCTCGGCCCGTACTTCGGCATCAAGGGCGGCGGAACCGGCGCCGGTTACTCGCAAGTCGTCCCCGCCGAAGACATCAACCTCCACTTTGTCGGGGATATGTACGCGGTTGAGAAATCCAATAACCTGCTGGCGACGATGGTCGACAACCATCTCCAGCACGGCAACGAACTGGGCATCGACCCCCGCCGAATCGTCCTCAAGCGCGTCATCGACCTGAACGACCGCTCCCTGCGGGACATCATCGTCGGACTCGGCGGCATCAAGGACGGCGTCCCTCGACCCGACGGGTTTAACATCACTCCCGCCTCCGAAGTCATGGCAATCCTCTGCCTGTCGAAAGACTACGCCGATCTCGGCAAGCGTCTGGCCAATATGGTGGTCGGCTTCACCTACAAAGGCCAGCCTATCCGCGCCAACGACGTCCAGGCCGTTGGTGCCATGCAGGTTCTATTGCGCGACGCCATCCACCCCAATCTCGTTCAGACGCTCGAAGGCACCCCCGCCTTCGTTCACGCCGGCCCATTCGCCAACATCGCCCAGGGCACGAACACGGTCATAGCCACCCGCATGGCTCTCAAGCTCGCCGACTATGTTGTCACCGAAGCCGGCTTCGCCACGGACCTGGGCGCGGAGAAGTTCTTCCACATCAAGTGCCGCTCCGCCGGCCTCAACCCCAAGGCCGTCGTCATCGTCGCCACTGCAAAAGCCATCCAGTACCACGGCGGATTCACGCCCACCGGCGGCCTCGGAAACCTCGCCAAGCACATCGAAAACGTCCGTCTCTTCGGCCTCGAGCCGGTCGTCGCCCTTAACCACTTTGCGGACGACAGACCGGCCGACCTCCAGAAGATCATCGCCTTCTGCAAGCGACAAGGCGTCCAGGCGGTCGTCGCCGACCACTGGGCTCAAGGCGGCAAAGGCGCCATACCGCTTGCCGAAGCCGTCCTCCTCGCCGTCCGGAAGAACGCCCGCCACAAGCTGAAGTTTCTCTACGACCTCAACGACTCGCTTCGCGACAAGATCGAAGCCGTCGCGACGAACCTCTATGGCGCCTCCGGCGTCGACTTCGACCGCTCCGCCGAAACGGATCTGGAGTTGCTGACCCGCCACGGCTACGGCTCACTCCCCATCTGCGTCGCCAAGACCGCCACCAGCCTCTCCGACCAACCCGCCCTCCGCGGACGGCCCAGGAACTTCCGCATCACGGTCAATGAGTTGCGAATCTCCGCAGGCGCCGGTTTTGTCGTCGTCATCTGTGGCTCGATCGTCACCATGCCGGGCCTTCCCAAAGTCCCCGCCGCCGCCAGAATCAGAGTCCTCCCAAACGGCAGGACCGTCGGCCTGTCCTGATCGCGCCGATCCTCGTTCACCCAACCCGTTGGCAACTCCCGTGTCATCTTCGGTCGTGCGGCCCTTACCCCCAAACCCCGCCGCCGATACAATTCCACCGTCCTTTTCCGGAGTCACATGAACCGAGAGCGAACCGCCTGGGTGTTGAGTTTCCTGCTTCTGGCCGTCATGGCCTTCCGAAACCCCACCGCCGCCCAACGTGACAGCGATTACCGTTTCGTCCGAACGATCGTCGATATCAACCGGCAAGTCAGCGCCCACTACGTGGACAATGTCGACGAATCCCGCCTCGAGAAGGCCGCCATAGACGGCATGCTTAATCAGCTTGACCCCTTCACGATGTACGTTCCGCCCGCCCGTCGTGAAGAGTTCGACCGCATGCTTGAAGGAACCTTCAAGGGCGTCGGAATCCAGCTCAACCAGCTCCCCGCCGGACAATGGGAAATCACCACCCCCATCGATGGGTCTCCCGCCTTCAAGGCCGGCGTCATGGCGGGCGATGTCATCCTCAAGGTCAACGGCGAATCGATCGACGGCCTCCGGATCGACGAGGTCATTCGCAAAATCTCCGGCGAAGCTGGCTCCTCCGTCACCCTCCAACTACGCCGGATCACCGGACAGGACTTGACCCTCACCATGAAACGCGAGGAGATCAACGTCCCGACGGTTAAAGGCTTCCAGCGAAATGGCGACAACTCCTGGGACTACTACGTCTCTCAACCTCGAAAAATCGCCTACCTCCGAATCACCCAGTTCACGCCAACCACCACCGCCGACATCAAGCCCATCCTCGATGAACTGCTCAAAGACGGCATGAAGGGTCTCATCCTCGACCTCCGCTGGAACCCGGGCGGGCAACTCGATCAGGCCGTCCGAATTGTCGATCTGTTCATCTCCAAAGGCACCATTGTCATCACCAGGGGCCGCAACCGTCCCGAGGACGTCAAGACCGCCACCGCCCCGGGAACTCTCCCCTATTTCCCGATGATCGTGCTCGTCAACGAGCACTCCGCCTCCGCCGCCGAAATCGTCGCCGGCAGCCTCATGGACAACAACCGCGCCGCCGTGCTCGGTGCCCGCACCTACGGCAAAGGCTCCGTCCAGGAAGTGATCCCCCTCGACGGCAACAGCGGCGAGCTCAAACTCACCGTCGCGTACTACTACCTGCCCTCAGGCAGGCTCGTCCACCGGAAGAAAGATGCCACCGATTGGGGCGTCGAACCCCAAATCCCCGTCCCCATGCCTGATGAACTCCAACAGAAAGTCATCGACGAACGGCACAATCGGGAAATCTTCCGCCGACCGACTTCCCAGACCGCACCACCATCTCCGACTCCTCCCGTAACCCAAGTCCTTGATGTTCAATTACAGCGAGCCATCGATACCATGATGGTCCTGACCATCCTCGAGAATAACCCGCGCGTCGCCGCCGCCCCCGCGGCAACCCGTCCCGCGGAAACCGACCACTAAGCCTCCTGGATGGTCACCGACTTCAGCGCATCCCCGGCTTTGATCGCGTCCACAACCTCCTGCCCGGCCGTTACCTGCCCGAATACCGTGTGCTTTCCGTCCAGCCAGTCCGTGACCACGTGCGTTATGAAAAACTGGGAACCGTTCGTGTTCGGTCCGGCATTGGCCATCGACAACGAGCCTCGCTGGTGCTTGCGCGGATTGTTCCGCAACTCATCGTTGAACCGGTAGCCTGGTCCGCCGCGGCCCGTCCCCGTCGGATCACCACCCTGAATCATGAAGTCCTCGATTACCCGATGAAACGTCGTGCCGTTGTAGAACCCTTCCCGCGCAAGAAACACGAAGTTGTTCACGGTATTCGGGGCGTCCTTCGCAAACAGTTCGCACACGATCTTGCCCGCGGAAGTCTCAAAGGTGGCTGTGAAGCTCTTGCTGGTGTCGATCATCATCTTCGGGGCGGCGGTGTACTGCTTGGCCATGCTTGATGCTCCTTCTGAAAGACCGGAATTATAGCAATCCGGCACACCCGGGGAATTCGCCCGCCGCAAATTCCACCGGCTAGCTTTCATACCACCTGAATCGCCACAATCGTCTGATCGTCGGCCGGGCGCTGCTCGCCCTGTCGCGCCAGGATTGCCCTGGTGATGTGCTCAATGGCGCAGTCGGCCGCGCCACTGCAGTGAATCAGCGATTCCTCAATTCCGTCTATCCCGAGCATGCCCCCGGCGCCGCGACCGGCTTCCGTTATGCCGTCCGTGTACAAGATCAGCGTCTGCCCCGGCTGTAAAAGGAGCTTCGCTTCGGCGTAGTCAATGTCCGGCAACACACCCAGCGGCGCCTCCCCCACCGCATCCAGGCGCGTCGGCGGACCACAATGCGGGAACCGCTTCACAATCGGCGGATCATGCCCGGCGCGCGCGTATGTCAGCTCCCGCGTCACGGGATCGTAGAATGCCAGGAAAGCGGTGACAAAGCAGTTCTCAATGCGCTTGGCGCAGAGATGCTGATTGGCGTGGCGAAGCACTTCCCCGGGCCCCGACGGCCGACTCGGATAGGCGTGCATGATCGCATGCACCATCGCCATCACCACCGCCGCCGCCGGGCCGTGCCCCGACACGTCCCCAATCAGAAATGCCCAGCGGCGATCAGGACCGCCGGCGTCGCTGCCGAGTCGGGCAATGTCATACAGATCGCCCCCGGCACGATCGAACGTCTTGTAGCTCGCTTCTATCCGAAGCCCCGGGATCTCCGGAATGCGATCCGGCAGCAGTGCCTGCTGAATCCTCGCAATCTGCTCTATCTCCTCCTGGATCTGCAAATTGGCGCCGATCAGCTTCCGCGCCGTGTCCAGGTTATTCACCATGGCGCCTACCAGATTCGCTCGCAAGATCAGCTCTTCCAGATCCTCCTCCCCAAACCCGTCCGGACGGACGTCAAACACCACCGCCCAGTTCACCCCAATCGCGTTGTCAATGATCGGCACGGCCGCCGCCGAGTGATACAACGCGAGATGGCTGCCAAGAACCGGGTCCTCACGCAAGTCCAGGTCGTTGTACGCGCCGGGCTCGCCCGCGGCCACAAACCGGCTCAGGACGCCCGTCCGGTAAACGGGGCTGTTCCCAGAATTCCACGAAAGACCCGGCCCCGACAACTCCCGACCATCCGGAAAATGCAATCGATGGACACGGTACTGCCCGACCCCCAGCCCGCGCGTGGACAACTGCATAAAGCACCGCGACTCATACGCCCGACGCATCGTGGCCACAAAACGATCCAGCAATTCCAGCGGCTCCATGCACGTGCTCAGCGATTTCACCAGATCCATCAGCTCGGGAATCCGCGCATTGGACGAAAGACCCACCGATTTCATCCTCACGATCCTAAACAGTTGCCGCCTCCCGCGAAAGCGGAAAAACCAGACACCACCCGCTTCTCAACGGCACTCACCGCTGGCAACCAACATCACCGTCGGCTTCCCCTCGCAGCACAAAACACGGAACCTCCGGCGGACAACGAAACCGAACACGCAACCGGAATCCCAGACCGCTCGAAACATACAAATGCGACTGCCCCACCCGAAAATGACCCCGACTGAGTCGCTTGTTCTTCATCGGCATCGTAATCGACCCCAGCAGCGGGAGACGGATCTGCCCCCCATGCGAGTGTCCGGCCAGAACCCAGTTCGCTCCGAAATGCGCCATCGCCTCGGCCGTATCGGGGTTGTGAGACAGCGCAATAATCGGGCCTTCTGACGTGATCCCCCCAAACGCCTCAGCCGGCGAAAAGCGAGCCGACCAAAGATCCTCCATCCCCACGATCCAGATGCGCCCGTCCCCACGCTCGATGGGCACGGCACGATTGCGCAGAACGGTGATCCCGCGGTACTCCAGGTTCGCCTGCAACGCCTCGGCTATCTCCACCCCCTCCCAAGCGTGCTTGCGGTGCGCGTAATCGTGATTCCCGAATGTCACGATCGTCGGTTTCTTCAACTCCCCGAGAACCTCGCACGCCACTTTCACCCCTTTCAGCCGGCTGCTCACAAGGTCCCCCGTTACAACCACCAGATCGCAGTTCATCTGATTCACGCGCTGCACCACCCGGCGCAGAAATGGCACCGGCGCCGTTCGACCCGTGTGCAGGTCCGTGATCTGCACGATGCGAAAACCCTCAAAAGACGCGGGCAAGTCGGGCAACGCCATCGGCACTTCCGGAAACTCCACACGAAACGGCGTGAACGCCCACGCATAACCCCCCGTCATCGCCACAACACCCACGCACCCAATCATGTTCAGCGCGCTGCGTATGTGCGACCAGATCCGCAAATAGCGGTGCTTCGGCGGCACAAATAGAAATGGCTCCTCAGGCGGAAGAGGCCGAGGATACGCCACCGTCTGCATCGGCTCGTTCCCATCCCACGGACCAGGTTCATTCCGGGCAACTATCATTTCGCAGGTTCCAACTCCAGACAGTATAGGCCGCCGACCCGCTGTCAGCGCGCCAATCTCTCACCGCCACCTTGCGGCCAGTGCATTGGCGCAACAATAACCCAATGCACTCCCGTGCAACATAGTGAAGGTTGAACACTTTGCCCATATTATGATGCCCATGTGCCGACTTCACACAACAGCGTGCCTCTGGTTTGTTTTCTCGGCATTTCCGCTCGCAGGCTGTAAGAATGAACCGATCCACCAGCCCGACCCCGCGGGCCAGGCCGCCGCCGTCGCCCAGTTGACCGTCACCGGACCCTGGAGCCAGCCAGCCGCCGGCCTCCAATGCCACATTCGCCTGCAAGGCAACCAGACTATCGAGACCGGCAGCCTCAGCGTGACCATGGTTGTTCAGAACGCCACCGACAAAGACGTCGTCCTGCGTGCCACCGGGTCACCACCTTTCGGACCCGAGAACCTCCGCTGGTTTGTCGGCAACGTGACCGCTTCTACAATCCCCGTCTCCGTCAGCGCACCTGCTCCCGAAACCCGCCTGCTTCGGCTGTCTGCCGGGGAGCAACTGGTCATCGACGAACGTCTGGTGATCCCTCCGGGGCCGGGCGAGCATCCCGTCTTCGCCTCTTTCACTACTGCCGACGGCCTGACTCTGATCGCACCGCCCGTCACGCTGCACGTGGCCGCAGCCCCGTGGGGACCACCCAGCAATGGTGTCCGATTGCGACTGTCCTCATCCATATTCCGCTATCGCGTCGGCGACCCGCTTCTGCTGAACGCGTTTCTACAAAACCTCGATCATAACCCACTCGTCGCGCGCCCCATTGACTGGGCCACCCTGAAGATCGACATCCGGCGCGAATTGATCGTCCTCCAGGCCACCACCCTCGACGCTCAGCCGATCACCGTTCCTCGCAATGCCGCCTGGGGAACGGCTGTCCCCACTTCCCTCATGCTCGCCCCCGGCACGTACAGGCTCCGAATCGAGATCGACTCCCCCGAATTGTCCGTAACCCACACCCCGGCATGGCACGGACTCGTCGTGTCCAACGAACAGACGATCGAGGTTGTCGCGAAATAGCCGCCCGAACAAACCGCTGTTTGTCCGCTCGCAACAATTCTCTGATCCGCTATAGTAGCCGCCGGAATCGTGTCGTCGTGTTCACTGTGTGCTCCGCATATGCCGGAAGGAGGCATCATGACTCACTCGCTCCCGCCGTTACCGTATCCCAAGGACGCCCTTGCGCCCGTCATCTCAGCCGAAACGATCGAATTTCATTACGGCAAACACCATCAGACCTACGTCGATAATCTGAACAAGCTGATCGTGGGAACCGAGTTCGCGAATGCCACCCTCGATCAGATTGTCCGCAAGGCCCAGGGGCCCATCTTCAACAACGCCGCCCAAGTCTGGAACCACACGTTCTATTGGAATGGTCTGTCGCCAAAAGGCGGCGGCGAACCCGCCGGCCAACTCGCCGCTGCGATCGCCAAGGCCTTCGGGTCCTTCCCCGCTTTCCAGCAGCAGTTCACCCAGGCAGCCGTCACGTTGTTCGGGTCGGGATGGGCGTGGCTCGTCAAGAAAACCGGCGGCGACCTGGCTATCGTCCAGACCAGCAACGCCGGCAATCCAATCACCGCCGGCGATACCCCCCTGTTAACCTGCGACGTCTGGGAACACGCCTATTACGTCGACTATCGCAATGCCAGGGCGAAGTACGTTGAAGCGTTCTGGAAACTCGTCAACTGGGATACCGTCGGCCGGACGCTGCTTGGATAGCGCGTCGTTCGCTCACGAGAACAACTGGACCGCCGGCTCAACCCAGTCGGCCAGCATTTCCCGGGCCGTTTCCATCAGCGCCGACGAGATCAGCCCCTCGTAAACCGCCGGATCCAGCACGTGCTTCTCCGCCGTCAGGTAAAAACCGATTCGCTCGTGGCAACAAAGCGCGTCGGCAACATGCACAATGGTCGCCAGCGCCCTCAGCGACTCCGGCGCGGCAAGCGGATTGTGGTGATAGTGCGCCACCTCGCGGACGCCTGCCGGGAATTTCCACAGCTTTGCCAGCGCCGAACCCAGTTCCGAGTGGCCCGCGCCCACGATTGGAACCTCCAACTCGTTGAACGGCTGTGGCCCCGCCAACGCCTGCTCGCAGGCCTGCCGAAACTGCCCCCGGCATGCTCGCAACGCCACCAGCAACCCAACGTCGTGCAGAAGACCCACCAGGAACGCTTCCTCCGGCGACACCGTCCCGATGTTCGCCGCCAACTCGCGCGAAACCGCTGCCACCGCAATGCAGTGCGTCCACAAATCCTTCGCTGAGAACGCCTCGCAGATCTTTCCGCCCCTGAACAAGGGCCCCATCGTCGCCGCTATCGCCAGGTGATACACGCCCTCGAATCCAAGGAAGACAATCGCCCGCTGCACGGAGTCGATGTTCGTTTGCCGCCCGTACAACGCGCTGTTCACAAGCCTCAGTAGCCGCGACACCAACGCCGGATCGTGCGAGACAATCCGATGCAGATCGCTCGCACTGCTGTTCGGATCGTTAATTACCGCGTTAATGCGAACGGTCAGTTCGGGCAGCGTGACAATCGTGTCCAGACATCGAAGCAGTTTGTCAACGCTACCGGGAGTTCCCTGCGTGCAAGCAGTTGTCATGGTCACCTCGGCATCTCTCACCACGCGGCATAGACGCACCGGCCGCTCATTGGGCATCGGCTGCTGCGACAAATGGCTTAACCTAAGTCCCCCCAGCTGCAGAATTGCTCACACAAGACCGTCCCATAATCGGTCAGACGCCCCCGCCCCTATTTCTTCCCACAGGCCGACAAACGCTTGCTCGCGGCTTGGAACTCCTCTTCCGTAAGCACCCCCGCGTCGCGCAACGACGTCAACTTCTCCAGTTCCGGTATCACCGACTTCCGCGCCTTTGCCTCCGCCGTCGATGGCAGCTTGGCCGGTCGCGGTTGCGCCGGAGCTTGAGCCTTCGGCGATGCCGTCTCCTTCGCCACCGCCTCCCCACTTTCTTCCCGCTGATACGCCGCGTACATGAGGTTCCGCAACGTCACCAGGAGCACCTCGGCATCGAGATACCCCGCCGGCGGGCGGAAATACACAGTCCGGTCATCCACCACCCGCAGCGATCCGGGCGCACCCATCAGAGCACGCTGGACACCCTGCGCTTCTCGCATCTTCAGCACAACATCCGGCTCCTGTTTGATGATCGACTCGATCCCAAAGTGACCCGCCAGCAGCCGCAGTTCCGTCAAGGCGATCAGGATCGTCACCTGCCGGGGAAACTCCCCGTACGCGTCCCTTAAATCCTGCGACAACTCCGCCACCGTCTGAAGATCCGCGCACCGCGACAGCCGACGATAGGCGTCCATCCGCTGCCGGTCCCCCGGAATATATTGCTTGGGAATAAACGCGGTCAGCCCGATCTCCACGTGCGCCTCCGGGCACACCGCTTTCGGCTCGTTCCTAAGCTGCCGCGTCGCCTCCTCCAGGAGCTGGCAGTACATCTCATACCCCACCGCCGCAATGTGCCCCGATTGCTCCGGTCCCAGTATGTTCCCCGCCCCCCGAATCTCCAGATCCCGCATGGCAATCTTGAAGCCCGCCCCAAGGTGCGAGTACTCCTCGATCGCCTTCAGCCGCTTCGCCGCAACCGGCGTCACCGGACGATCCGGCGGCAACAGCAGATAACAATACGCGCGGTGCTTCCACCGACCCACCCGCCCCCTCAACTGATGTAATTCGGACAATCCAAATCGATCCGCCTGGTGGATGAATATCGTGTTCACATTCGGAATATCCAGACCCGATTCGATGATCGTCGTGCACACCAGAATGTCCGCTTCGTGACGCACAAACGCCAGCATCACCCTCTCCAGCTCGTGCTCGTTCATCTGCCCGTGCCCAATGATGATCCGCGCGTCCGGCACCAGCCCCTGAATCTGCTCCGCCATGGCCCCGATACTCTGAACCCGATTGTGCACGAAATACACCTGCCCGTCCCGGTTCAACTCACGAAGGATCGCCTGGCGCACTCGCTCCTTGTCAAATGCCACCACCTCGGTCACCACCGAACGCCGGTCCTGCGGCGCCGTCGTCAGCGATGTGATGTCGCGCAAGCCCAGCATGCTCATGTGCAGCGTCCGTGGAATCGGGGTCGCCGACATCGTCAGCACGTCCACCGTCTTCCGCATCGTCTTCAGCCGCTCCTTGTGCGTCACGCCAAACCGCTGCTCCTCATCCACCACCACCAGACCAAGATCGGGGAAACGCACATCCTGGCTCAGCAGCCGATGCGTCCCGATCAGAATATCCACCTGCCCCGCCGCCAGTCGCTTCACGATCTCCTTCTGCTGCCTAGGCGATTTGAACCGGCTGATCGATTCAATCACAAACGGATAGCTTGCCATGCGCTCTTTGAACGAACGGTAGTGCTGCTCCGCCAACACCGTCGTGGGGACCAGCACCGCCACCTGCTTGCCAGACTCCACCGCCTTGAACGCCGCCCGCATCGCCAGCTCCGTCTTCCCGTATCCCACGTCTCCGCAGAGCAATCGGTCCATCGGACGCGCTTTCTGCATGTCCTGTTTGATCTCCGCATCGCCGTTGATCTGGTCCGGCGTCGGATCGTAAGGAAATTCCGCGTCAAATTCCTTCTGCCATTCCGTGTCCGGAGGATACGCCACCCCAGGCTCCGCGGCACGCGCCGCCTGAATGTCCAGCAGTTCCGCCGCCATGTCCATTACTGCTTCCGATACCTTCGCTTTCTCCTTCTCCCACGCGCCCGAACCCAGACGCGAAAGCTTCGGATGACCGTGAAAGCCGCCCACGTACTTCTGGATCAGATTGATCCGGCTTGCTGGAACGTGCAGGGACGCGTTCTCCGCAAAACGAAGCGTCAGATACTCCTCCGATCGCCCATCTTTCGCGATCGTCTGCATCCCGGTGAACTTTGCGATCCCGTGCGCCACGTGCACCACGTAATCCCCCACCTTCAAATCAAGGAAAGAATCCACCGGCCGCGACGCAATCACCTTCTTCACACGCCGACGCTGCTCGTACCGGTGAAACAGCTCGTGATGCCCCACCAGCGCCAACGGCCGGCCCCCCCCCTCCTCGCCCCCGTTCCACACAAAGCCGCGATGCAGATACGCGATCGGAATGTCAATCTTCTCCCGAAGGCCTGGCCGGTTCTGATCCACAATCTCGCAGAATCGCTGGTATTCACCCGGATTGTCACAGAAGACGCTTACATCGTGCGTGGAAGCCAGTTCCGCCAGTTCCCCAATCGCCTTCGGCGCGTCCGTCTCGAATTTCTGCAGGCTCCCGATCGGAAGCCGCATGCTCGGAATGTCCCGCCCTCCCACCAGGCTCGTCATCGAAACCGCCCCCTGCTCGAACTGGCTCAGTTCCAGGCGAGTGAACTGCGATGCGTGCTCCAATAACGCGCTCAGCGGGTAGATTCCCTTCACTTCCGGCAGCCGATCAAGGTAGCTCTTCGCCTGCTCCGCAATCTCGAGCGGCGCCCAAAGCACGACGATGGTGTCCGGCGGCAAATATGCAAAGAAATGCGTCGAATCCCCCGTCTCCGGCAATTCCCCCTTCAAATCCATGATCCGAACCGCTTCCAGCGGCGACTTCGATCCCAGCGTATCCAGGTCGAATTGCTTGATCGACTCAATCTGATCGCCGAAAAAGTCGATCCGCACCGCCAAGCCAACCTGTTCCCCGGACTGCTCGTATTCCCCGGGAAGGTACACCTCCACGATCCCCCCGCGAACCGCAAAATCACCCGGCACTTCAACCTGGTCCAGCCGGCTGTACCCGTGCTCCGACAGCCACACGATCAGCTTCTCGGGTTCCAGTTCCTGCCCAACCCGCAACGTCCGCACCAGATCCGCCACCTGCTGCCGCGATGGAACCGACTGCATCAGCGCCTGCACCGCCGCGACCAACAGCGGACGCGTCCCCGACAGCAAGTCTCGCTCGCCCCCACTCCCCAGCCGCGAGATAAGATTCAGCCGGTTAGATGCCTGCTCCTCGCTCACCTGCCCCAGCGTCGTCGCCAGTTCCAGCGCAGGCAGAACCTCCGGCCGCCGCCCGTGAAACAACTCCAGATCATCCGCCAGATCATCCGCCTCATCGATGTGCCCGCAAACCACCAGGATCGGCCGGCCCAGGTGGATTTCCAGCGCCGCCGTCACCGCCGCCACGCTGCTGCCCCACAATCCGGACGCCGTCGCCGCCTCCGAACGACGCACAACGGCGCACAGGTCCTTCAATGCGCGCGCAGTAACGAGCCGCCCGATCGCAGCGGGCATGGGAGATTTCATATCCCGATTATCCTACGTGCCGCCAATTAACACGTAAAGCACTCCAGACGCTGCTACCCGGCATGCATGTCGTGAGCCTGCCTCTCCTCTTTCACCGCCTCCCGCAGGCCTTCTTCCGTGTATAGCTTGCCCCGAAAATGATATCGCTCTAGCGGCGGCGAGCTGGCGTCCGACGTCGGCTCCAGCTTGATCGTCTCCAACTTGTGAAAGCTCCGGTCCGCGCCTGACGCCACGTCCGCCGCCATCAATGCGCTGCCGCCCGGCAATGCGAATTCCGGCAGGCTTGTCCCATCCCATTGAGCAACATACCTGAACTTCACCGTGCGATAACCCGCCTTGCTGATCGTCACCTCGTGCGGGTCCTTCCGCGTCAACTTCAGCTTGCTCGGCGTCGTGATCTCCTGCGAATCCACCTTCACCAACGCCCCCGCAGGATCCGTCTTGAACTCCACCTCCTGAAAATCCCCGCGAACAAGCTTCATGCACCCCCCACTGCATACCAGAAGAATTCCCAACCCGGCCAGAATCGCGTTTCTCATATTCATCATCCTCCCGCGCCAAGAAAACCGCCCCCAATCCACCGGCCAATCGGGTGCCACAACAAGCCTACGCGCCCAAGCGCGATTGTAAAGCTCCCCCTGCTTCCTACTCTCCCGCCTCGCCGCCTGCCATCCCTCCGTCCACGCCCGCCGTGCCGGATTCCTCGGCCTCCCGCCTCCGCAACTGCCCGCATGCCGCATCGATGTCCCGCCCACGCGACTTGCGCACATGTGCATTCACCCCCTTTTGTCGAAGAACCGCCTGGAACTTCATCACCTCCTCGTCTCCAGGCCGCCGATACGGCAGACCCACAACTTCGTTGTAGCGAATCAGGTTCACGTTCGCCCGCACCTTCCGGCTCAGTCGCGCCAGTTCGCTCGCGTGCTCCGCGCGATCATTCACTCCCGCCAACAGGATATACTCGAGCGTGATCTCCCGCCCAGTCATGTCAAAATAGAACCGCAAAGCCTCGAAAATCTCCTCCAGAGAAAAATGCTCCGCCCACGGTATCAACTGCCGCCGCACCTGCTCGTTGGGGGCATGCAGCGACAGCGCCAGATTCAGCGGAAGTTCCTCGCGTGCCAGATCCCGAATCCGATCCGGTATCCCCACCGTCGAAATCGTGATTCGCCGCGCGCCCAAACCTAGACAATTCCGGTCATGTAGAATCCGCACCGCCCGCATCACATTTGCATAATTCGCCAACGGCTCCCCCATTCCCATGAAGACCACGTTGCTTATCCGCTCACCAACCCCTCGCATTTGACAATTCAGGTGCACAACCTGTTCCACCATTTGACCGGCCGATAGATTCCCTTTCAGACCGCTCAGGCCGCTTGCACAGAACCGGCACCCCACCGCACACCCCACCTGGCTGCTCACGCACGCCGTTCGACGACCGCCGTCCGGTATCATCACCGTTTCCGCACTGCGACCATCTGGCCAAGTCAACAATAGCTTGATCGACCCGTCCCTGCTGATCTGCTCGCGAGTTACGGACGCGGACAACATCAAAAACCGCTCGGCAAAACGCTCTCGCTCCACTTGCGGCAAGTTGCTCATACCAGCCGCCTCAACCACCAGCTTTCGATACGCCCAGTCCAAGACCTGCCGCGCCCGGTACGCCGGCCAACCCCACGGCCGCACCAGGGCCAGCAGCGATTCAGAATCCAAATCAAAAAACGGGGTTTTTGCGAGAGACTCCGCCATGGCTAGTATACAATTTGTCGGGCAAAATAATGTTCGCCCATTGGCGATCCCGTCGGGCTATCGTGTTTTCTCTTCCGCATCCGACCCGGCACCGCGCCTCGAAAATGGGATGGCCAAGCGTTAGCTATAGCTGTTCGGAACGAGCAGTGCAATGAGCCTGTCGCCCTCAAATCATCGCCAACCACCTGATCCTGCCGCCGGGCAGAACGCACGTCCCCTGGGTTGGAACCAGCCGGGCAACAATTCCGACGCCGGCAAATGGGCCGACCGCCCCCCTCAGCCCAAACCCGTACCATCCCCTGGTGACATTGCCTCCGATCACCTCACCGATGAGCAGCTCATCGAATCCTACCACGAGGGGAACACTGGCGGGTTCGCGCGGCTGGTCCAACGTTACGAACGCGAACTCTTTCATTTCCTCGTGCGTTTCCTCGGCGACCGCTCCGCCGCCGAAGACGTCTTCCAGGAGACCTTCCTCCAAGTGCACCAATCGGCCGGCCAGTTCGACCCGGAGCGCCGTTTCCGCCCCTGGCTCTTCACCATCGCGGCCAACAAGGCCCGCGATCTCATGCGCTCCCAGGCCCGCCGACCCGCCAACCCCCTCCAAGCCTCCATCAGCCCCAACGACGATGAGAGCGGCCAATTCATCGACCTGATGAGTTCCACTACCGTCGGTCCTGCTGAAAATCTTGAAAAAGAAGAGCTCCAGCGGATGGTGCAGGCAACAGTCATGAGCATGCCCGAACACCTCAGGGAGATACTTCTCCTATCTTATTTCCACCAATTCCCTTACAAACAAATCGGGGACATCCTTTCCATCCCGCTCGGGACAGTCAAGTCCCGACTTCATGCCGCCGTCGCCCACTTCGCCGACCGCTGGCAAACAATTCAACAGAACAAACGGCCAGGCAAATGAGTATTAATCACTAAAATACGTATCGTCTGAGCGCAACTCATGTCCGTTTCCTGATGCATGCATATCGAAAGTGCTGCAAGAGGTATAGGGCTAAGAGGGATCTTCGCAGGACGGACCGGAAATGCGGCAAGGGTATCGCGATTCGGAGGCATGGGAATCATATGCTGAACCTGAACGACGATGACAGTCGGGCTGTTGACGCAGTCTTTAGTCAGAGAGCGACCGGCATTTCCAAACTCGATCAGAACCCTCCAGACCTGCCGCCGGCCAATACCAACGACCCCCACCCCCCCAATCCTGCGAGAATCCATCAAGTCAAGAGACTCCTCAGCCTCCTCGATGCCCTGCCCGCCGAGGATCCTCCCGCCAGTCTCCTCGCTCGCACCATGCGCGCCGTCACGCAACAGGTGAAACAACCCACCGACACACCTTGGCCATTTGCGGTCTCACCCGATGCGATCGACGACCTCCGCTCCCACGCACAGTTCTAGATCGCCATCGCCTCCTCGCTCCCTCTTTCCCATAGGCCCTTCATCGCCCTACAGTGCCGCGCACTCTCTCAGCCCTTTCAGCGATTCAACAAGCGACTCGATCTCCTGATCCGTGTGCTCACTCGATACCGTGACACGCAACCGGCTGCTGCCACGCGCAACCGTAGGCGGGCGGATCGCGACCAAGAGCATCCCCCGCTCCCGCATCTGCTCCGAAGCTGACATCGCCCCCTGCTCCGTCTTCAGAATAATCGGAATGATCGGGCAGTCGGCCAACGATCCCGCCATCACCTTGCCCCCCAGCCTCCCCCGGACACGCCTCGCAAGTTCTCGAACTCGCGACTGCCGATCCGGCTCCGCTCCCAGTACCTCAATCGCCGCCATCGCCGCCGCAGCAACCATCGCTGGCGGACTCGTTGAGTACATGTACGCCCGCCCACAATTCACCAACGCCTCGCAAAACCCCTGCGAACCACACACTGCCCCCCCAATAAGCCCCAACGCTTTCGACAACGTTACAATCGTCACATCCACGAGCTGCCCCAACCCACACTCCGCGGAATACCCGGTGCCGCCCGGACCATATACCCCGCTTCCATGCGCCTCGTCCAACACCAACACAAACGGATACTTCGCTTTCAACTCGGCCAGACCGGCCAGATCCGCCGCGTCTCCGTCCATGCTGAAAACCGACTCCGTAATCACAACCTGCACCTGCCCCGTCGGTGCTGTCTCCAGGAGCCGACATAGCTTGCCCATGTGATTGTGCGGGTACACCCGATACGGCATCCCCACCCCCATCGCCGCGTCTATTAGTGAGGCATGACACAACTTGTCCAGCAGAAAACGTACTCGCGCCCCGCATGTCACCGCAAGCGTCTGCATCACCGCTTGCGCCGCCTGGTATCCGCTGGGCATCAGCACAGCCGCGCCCGTTTGCTTCCACCTCGCCACAGCAGCCTCGGCCGCCTCGTGCACCATGCTGTAGCCACTCACCAACGCCGAGGCGCCGCTGCCCACCCCATACGCAACCATCGCCTTCGCTGCCGCTTCCACAACTTGCGGATGATGCGTCAAACCCAGGTAATCGTTCGACGAGAAATTGATCAGCCGCCGACCACCCACCTCAACATGCGTCGAGTCCAGTACGCGAACTGCCCGGCGAACGCGCAGTTGACCCGCCAACAAGCGCCCCCGCAACGTCTGCTCCAGCAGTTCGTTGAGCAATCTTCGCCCCTGCTTCTCGGGCCTGCAGCCCCTTCGCAGCTATTGCGCAGGCTGCGATGCCTCGGTCGCCCCGTCATCCGGTGTCTCAGGCATCTCAGCAACATCGTCCGCTTCGTCGTCGATCGCAACCCCGGTCAACTCAGACAGCTTCTGCTTCATTAGTCGACCCACCTTGAACTTCACCGTCCGCTTTTCCGGTACCTCAACAGGCTGCAGAGTCTTCGGGTTCTGGGCACGGCGAGCTTTTCTCAGTTTGGTCTCAAATACCCCGAAGTCGCGAAATTCAAGGCGGTTGCCGCGACCAAGCTCCCCAATCACCTCATCCAGAAACTGCTGGACGATGCGCTTGACCTGGACGCGCCGCTCTTGAGTGACATCTGCAATGCGATCAATGAGTTCTTTCTTCGTAATTGTCGCCATAATTTACCTCGAAGAGCTGATAAAATGCGACGTGGCACTGACTTAGCTCCCATATGATGGCAGCCGAGCCGCCCGGAGTCAAGGCGCATCCGCACAATTCGTCGTTTTTTGTCAGATTATTGGACGCCCCCTCCGCCTCCACCCCATCCCCAAATGCCAAGTCTACCGATAGGAAGTGCCCGTTTTCTCAATCATCGTGCGGCGGTAGTAATAACCCGTCCCGTCGTTCGCCTGCCTGTCGTCAGTCAGGCTGTAGATGAATGTCGTTGTTTGATCCTCAAATGACACGAAAGCCCCACTCGCTCTTTCATCACGCCACAGAGGCAGTTCCGTTTGACCGATCGCAATTGGCGGGGTGAACGCCAAGGCAACCGCCGGCGAATCCGTGTATCCAATGCACGCCGGGCGCTCAGCACGCCCCTGCCGAGAGACGGCACAACCCGCCAGAATCACCATCAGGATGCCCGCCAACGCGTACCGCATGACTCCTCTCGCTCAACTGCCCCATACATGACAAAGTCGATGCCGCGCCGGCACATTCTGCCTCCTTGCCCCATAAAACCCCCGGAAGTGCCCACCTCACCCCTCACCGTAATGTCCGTCTGTGACGAATGTTGCCCCAGAACAACAACGCCCTGTCGCGTTGCTGCACCCTGCGTCCATCACCCCAACGCTTCAGGCGGCGCCTCTTCACCACCGCCTCGCTTCCCTTTGCGAGGCCGATAGGTCAGCTTCGGCGGCTCCATGCTCACCACCGTGTAAGGCGGCACGCTCGACGTAATAAACACGTTCCCGTTGATCACCGCCCCTTTACCAATCACCGTGTCCCCCCCAAGAATCGTGCTCCCCGAATACAGCGTCACATCATCCTCAATCGTCGGGTGACGCTTCTGACCCCGAAGCACCTGCCCTACCGCCGGCGCCAACGCCCCCAGCGTCACACCCTGGTAGATCTTCACATTCTTCCCGATCTCCGTCGTCTCCCCGATCACAATCCCAGTGCCGTGGTCGATAAACAGCCGCTCACCCAGTTTCGCCCCGGGGTGAATATCCACCCCCGTCTCACTGTGCGCATACTCCGTCATGATCCGCGGCAACAACGGCACCCCCTGCTCGTAAAACACGTGCGCCAGCCGCTGCACCGCTATTGCATAGAGCCCCGGATAGCAAAAGATCGTCTCGTCCGCGCTTTGCGCCGCCGGGTCCCCCTCAAATGAAGCCTGAACATCCGTCGCCAACAAGCGCCGAATCGCCGGGATCTGCTCGAAAAACGCCGCCACTACCGACGCCGACTTCGACTCGCACTCCTGCGACTCCTCGGTCTGGCCGTTCGCCTCCGGAAGCTGCGCCGCATACCGGAAACACAGCCGGACCTGTTCAAACAAAATGTCGGCCAACTCGGTCACCAACTCCCCGATGCGATACGTCACGTTCTCTCGCGTCAATCCCTGCTTCCCGAAATACCCGGGAAACACCAGCTGCCTCAGCCGCGTTATGCTCTCCACAATCGCGTCGCGGCTCGGCAGGTATACCTGGTTCAGATGCTGCATCCGTGGCTCGGCCAGAATGCTCGCCACCAGATGGTCCGTCACGCCAGGAAGTCGCTTGTTCAGGTCTTTGCGTTTCATCTTTTTCCACACGGCTATAGTACCCGTGCCCCCTTTTCAGTATTCAATGGCAAGAACGTCTGATAGTAAAGATGCGCGGCGCGATTTCACTCGCGGCCGCTGCTACAGATGCAGCGATTATGGGCAGGCGACATCAACATCCTCCAAAATCATAACGCTTGCGTGACAACCACGCAAATCCATAATACCCCGGACATTCGCTCAATAATTCTTCGAGGATCAACACATGGATGTCTTAATGGTCGGAATCTCAGGCATGCGCGGCACCACCGGCGGTACCCTCACCCCCGCCGTCGTCAATCAGATGGCCTCCGCTTTCGCAGTCTGGCTCAAACAAAACCACAAACCTGCCAACCAATCCCACTTCCGCATCGCTTTCGGACGCGACAGCCGACCCAGCGGAACCTGGGTCCGCGACGCCGCCGTCGCCGCCTTCACCGCCTCCGGCCTCGAAGTCGTCGATCTCGACGTTGTCAGCACCCCCGGCGTTGCCATGATGGTCAAGCACCTCAACGCCGACGCCGGCTGCATCGCCACCGCTTCGCACAACCCCATCCAGTGGAATGGCCTCAAGTTCCTCGACAACAACGCCGCCGCCATGCCCGCCGAACTCGCCAACCAGATCATCTCCCTCTTCCATAACAACGCCTCAGACTACGTCCCCGTCCACAAGCTCCTCCCCCCTCAACACAACACCGAAACCCATGCCCTCCATGTCAAAACCGTCCTTAAATACGTCGATGTCCTCGGCATCTCCTCCCGCCGCTACAAAGTCGTCCTCGATTCCGTCAACGGCGCGGGCTGCATCTCCGCCTCAACCCTCCTGAGTAAACTCGGCTGTCGACTCGTTCACATCAACGACAGGCCCGACGGCCTCTTCCCACACGAACCCGAACCCACCGAGAAAAACCTCACCGCCTTGGCCGAGGAAGTCCGCCGACAAGGCGCCGATATCGGTTTCGCCCAAGACCCCGACGCCGATCGCCTCGCCATCGTCGACGAGAACGGCCTCTACATCGGGGAGGAATACACCCAGGCCCTCGCCGCTCAACTCATCCTCTCCAGAAAGCCCGGCGTCGTCGTCACCAACCTCTCCAGCAGCCGAATGCTCGACGACATCGCCGCTCGCTCCGGCAGTTCCGTCCTCCGAACCGCCGTCGGCGAAGCCAATGTCGTCCGCGCTATGCTCCAGAATAACGCTGTCATCGGCGGTGAGGGCAACGGCGGCGTCATCGACCTCCGAATCGTCCCAGGACGCGATTCCCTCGTCGGTATGGCCTACGTCCTCCAACTCATGGCCAACACCGGCAAGACCCTCTCCCAACTCGTCGCCGATATCCCTCGCTACACCATCGTCAAAACCAAATTCGAATGCCGCCGCGAAGATGCGAACCGCGCCGTCGATGCTCTGAAACGCCAATTCACAAACGAAACCGTCGATACCCAGGACGGCATCCGCATCGACTGGGCTCGCAATCACGATCAACCCCATGACACCCCCGCCTGGGTCCACGCCCGCCCCAGCAATACCGAACCCATTATGCGAATCATCGCCGAAGCCCCAACCGAGGCCGCCGCCAACGCCCGCATCCAACAGATCCAGACCCTCGTTACACGCGCCCTGACGTGATCCTGCTCTTGCTTTTGCGGTCGCACGCCTTCACGTACAATCGCCCACATGCTTCACGCATGCTCCCGATTTGCTGCCCCGCTCTGCCTTCTCCTCACGATCGCCGGCTGCACCTACGTAAACCAACCACTCAACGACGACACCGTACCCTTCGAACACAGACTACTCAACCATACGCGGGCAGCCACGTCATCCCAGGTCCAGCCCCCCACTCCCATGCCTGGCGTCACCGCCCCCACCACTCAAACCGCCAATTCGCACGGCTACTTCGTCGGACTCGCTATCAGCGGCGGCGGCCTCCGATCCGCTAACTTCGGCGCCGCCTGCATGTTCCAACTCCAACGCGTCGGGCTCCTCCAGAAAGTCAATTACTCAAACTGACCGTTTTCGGTCATTTTCATGGCAATGCGACTGGTAGAACAA
>CAYVKG010000001.1:111478-134812 GCA_964451955.1 uncultured Tepidisphaeraceae bacterium | reverse complement strand
GGGCTGGGGGGCCTTTTTGTGGGTTGGTGGGGTGGTGACCGCCGTGTTTTGGGGGTTGGGGGTGTGGGGCCGGGGGGGGTGGGGCGTGGGGGGCGGCGGGTCAAAGGATACCGGTCTGTGCCACAAAGGCGGAGTCGATGAGGAAGTAGTCGTCGGCGTTGATGAAGCCATCGACGTTGAAATCGCCGGACTGGTAGGTGGTTGCGTGGAGGATGTAACCGGAGTCGATAGCGAAGTAGTCATCGGCATTGACGCGGCCGTCGAGGTTGGCGTCGCCGGTCCAGGTGTACTTGACGATGACGGAATTGACGTTGACGAGTTCGCCTGCGAAGGAGGTGAGGACGGGTCCGGCGGAGCCGCCGAAGTCGTTGAGGATGGCGGAGAGACCGGTGTGGGAGTTAGAGCGAGCGGCGGTGCTGGTGATGCCTGAGCCGAGCCAGGGATTAGCCGGGTTGCCGTACCCGGATTTGATCATAGATCGGACGGTATTGAGGATCTGGAAACGGTTGGAGGGTGTGGTTTGGAGGACGAGGGAGCCGCGGTCGAGGTCGAGGGTGGCCTGTTGTGCGATTGAGAGGCTGGAGGTTCGGAGGACGGTGGCGGCGCCCGCGAGGGTGAGGCGAGCGGAATCGGCGATGGAGAGTGAGGCGAGATGGATGGAGGTGGAGAAGGTGACGGAGGCGTTGCCGCTGAGGTGGAGGTTGAGGTTGGGCCGGCCGTTGATGGGATCGGAGTCGAAGACATAGTTTCCGGAGGAGATGTAGAGGTGGTCGGCGGCGTTGCCGCTTTGGCCGATGTAGGCGGAATCGATGTAGAAGTAGTCGTCGGCGTTGATGAGGCCATCGTAGGTGAAATCGCCATCGTAGTAACCGGGATTGGCGGGTTTGGTGATGAAGCTGGAGTCGATGAGGAAGTAATCGTCGGCGTTGATGAGGCCATCGAGGTTGGCATCGCCGATCCAGGTGTAGCGGACGAGGATGTCATTGTCGCCGACGTCTTGCTGATGGAACTGGGTGAAGAGGGGGCGGCCGGCGACGGAGTTGAGGATAGCGGCCAAGCCTGCCAGCGGGGTGGTGGAGGCGGAGGAGGAGGCGATGCCGGGCCCGTGCCAGTTGTTGGACTGTGCCGTTCGGATGAGGGAGGCGATTTTGGCGAGGGCGGCATTGCGTGAGGCAGGGGTGGCGTGGAGGATGAGATCGTTGTCGGCGAGGTCGAGGGTGGCGGTGGGAGAGAGTTGCAGGTTGCCGGTGACCAGGACTTTGTTTGCGCCCGGGGTGAAGCTGGCGAGTGAGGAATTGGAAAGGGTGAGGGACGCCAGGTGCTGTGAGGAGGCGAATTGGATGCTGGCGGCATTGGACAGGTTGAGGGAGAGGTTAGAGCTGGAAGCGCCGAGGTCGGAGTTGTAGCGGTAGGCGCCGGCGGAGATGTTGAGGGCATTATGGCCGGGGCCGGCGTTGATTGTGGGGGTGAAGGGCAAGGCGGCGGTGATGGTGATGGAGTCATCGCCGGCGCCGGCGTCGATGGCGATCTGTTCGAAGGCGGCGAAATTAAGCGAGATACCGTTGATGGTGAGGATGGAGGAGGAGATGGTGAAGGCATCGGGAGCGGTGGTTCCGATGATTCGGAGGTAATCGGAGCCTTCGTTGCCGTTGAGAACGAGCCCGGCGGCCGGGAGGGGGTTGCCGTTGGAGAAGTCGATGGTGAAGGTATCGTTGCCGGCCTGGGTGTTGTAGTCGATGGCGGAGGTGAGGAGGGTGGTTCGGATGAAGAAGGTGGGGGAGGCGGAGGTTGGGGTGTTTTCGAAGAACTGGGTGTAGAGGCCGGTGGGATCCTGGCGGATGGTGAAGGAGTCGTTGGCGGCGGTACCGGATCGCTGGCCGGGGAGGAAGGTGAGGATGATTGTGGTGGAGCCGGTGGCGCCGAGGTCATCGTTGACGGAGACGGTGATGGCGAAGGTGCCTGGGGTGTAGGCCTTGTTGAGGGTGAAGGTTTTGTCGGGGTTGAGGGTGAGTGGGCGAGGGCCCGCGCCGTCGCCGTAATCGACGGTGGCGGTCCAGGAGGCATGAGAGCCGGTGTCGGAGAACGAACCGGAGCGGGTGAACTGGGCGCCTTGAGGCAGGACGAGATCGGCTCCGATGGCGACAACCGGGGGAGTGACGGCCTTGGCGATCTGGACATACTTGACGC
Organism: uncultured Tepidisphaeraceae bacterium; assembly: GCA_964451955.1. Lineage (GTDB taxonomy): Bacteria > Planctomycetota > Phycisphaerae > Tepidisphaerales > Tepidisphaeraceae > JAPLNB01. The sequence goes on along the minus strand of CAYVKG010000001.1, from coordinate 132,625 downwards.
GATCGAATTCGCGGTTGCCGGCGTTGTCGGTAGAGCGGAAGAGGATGCGTGTGAGGCCCTCGGTGGAGATGGTGAAGGGGGCGGCATAGTTGATCCAGGGTCCGCCGTTGACGGAGTATTCGGTGGATTTGACGCCGGAGCCGTTGGGTTCGTCGGCGGCGGCGAGTGAGACGAGGACGTTGGAGGAGAAGGAGCCGTCGGCCTGTTGGGTGCCGGTGAAGGTGGGGGTGGTGATGGGGGCGTAGGGGTCGACGGTGGAGGTGACGGGGACGGCGGCGCAGAAGCTGGAGACGTTGCCGGCGGCGTCGGTGGCGCGGGCGGTGAAGGTATGTGGTCCCATAGCCAGGACGATGCTGGAAGCGGTGAAGTGACCGGTGTCGTCGGCGTAGAGGTCGGCGAGGTAGTGGTCGTCGAGGTAGATTTCGACGAGGGCGTTGGGTTCTGTGAGGCCGGAGAGGGTAACGGGGAGAGCGGCGGGGATGGGGCTGAGGGTAATGGCGGGTATGGCGGGGGCGACGCGGTCGATTTGCACGGTGAAGGGGATGGAGATGGTGAGGAGGGCGTTGGTCGCGGCGTCGCGGCCGGTGATGGTGAGGTAGGCGGAGTATTTGCCATCGAGGGCGGCGGCGTCAAGGAGGAGTGTGCCGGAGATGGTTTCGTTGGAGCCTGCGGCGAGGGACGGAGCGTTGGTGAAGGAGGCGGAGGTGACGGGGAGGGTCGCGCCGGTGGAGCTGGTAAGCGGGCTAATGGCGACGTGGAGGTTTGTGACGTTGGTGAAGGTACCCCATTCGATGGCGCTGAGGTTGAAATTGATCTGGTTGGACTGGCCGGCGTCGAGGTTTGTGATCAGGTCGATGGATTCGGCGCTGGCGGCAAGGAGGGCGGGATAGACGGGGATTTCGCGGAGGTAGACGGCGAAGAGGCTATCGGGGGCGGCGGAGTTGACGGTGACGACGAGGCGGTATTGGCCGGCGGCGACGTTGCGGAAGGAGATGACCTGGTACTGGGCGTTGGAGCCGGAGAAATGGGCGTTGGGGATGAGGGTTTCATCGGCGTTGAGGAGGGTGGAGAATCCGACGTGGCGGCCGGCGGGATCGAAGAGGTGGAGATCGAGGTCGGCGTCGTCGCCATGCATGAGGACGACGCGGACTTCGCCGGCGGTTGGGGAGATGTTGATGAAGCGTTGGAATTCTTGCTCGGAGCCGACGGTTCCGCCGAGTGGTTGGGAGGCGGACTGCTCGTGGAAGCGGTTCATGTTGTTTTGGGAGCCGACGAAGAGGTGGGTGTAGTAGGGTCCGAAGATTTTGCGAGACAAGGTGACGGGGTCGTAGGCGTTAAGGTAGACCTGGAGGTCGTAGCCGGCGACGTCGACCATGCTGGCGTCAGGGAGGACGATGCCGATGCGTGCGACGCCGGACTTATTGGGTTCGAGGGAGATGGTTGAGGTGTCGTAGTTACCGAGGACGGAGCCGCCTGCGATGACAGCGACGGAAGCGGTGACATTGATGGGGAAGGGGGAGCGATTGGTGAGGGCGATTTCGCCCGGGGCATAGGCGAGATCGCCGTCATCGGGGATGAGGGTATCGGGGAAGCAGATGGACTCGACGTTGAGGAGGACGTCGGGGTCGAGGGGGTTGTGCTCGATGATGTAGGCGATGTGGTTTTGGAAGTCCCAGAAGAGTCTCCAGACGCCGGCGGCATCATATTGGTGAGCGAGGAGGAACTTGGCGGTGTCTTTGACGAGGATGAGGTTGGTGGTGCGTTCGGCCTGTCGCATGCTGGCGAGGGCGTCCTGGTAGAGTTTGGTGATATCGGTGGTGAGGGCATTGGCGAAACTCCAGAATCCGCTGCCCATGGGTCCAGTGAGATCGGAGAGGGCCTTGTTCATGTTGGCGATGCCGGTGATGAGGAAGAGTCTGGCGAGGATGTCGTAGTGGAAGGCGAAGTTGGAGTATTGCATGGCGACCATTTTCTGGGTGTGGACCCAGGCGTCGTAGACGCTGCCGAGTTTCCAGGTTTGCTGGAAGACGGGGAGCCAGTTACCGGGTTCGCCGACGGCGTACCAGTGGGGCTGGAGGGTATTTCGGAGTTCTTCGGAAGCGCCGATGCCGCGGGACATACGGCTGATGGCATAGGTCATATCGACGAGTTCCTGGTAGAGGAGTTCTGCGGGGAAGGCGGCGGTGATTTTGGCGGTTTCGAGGAGGTTGTTGGTGTTTCGGACGATGTCGTCGAGTTCCTTTTCGAGGTCGGCGATACCGCCGATGCTTGGGCCGCCCTTGGTGATGATCTGGTCGAGCAGATCGCGGATCTGTTGGTCGGTCATTTCGCCGCCGGTGAGCATATCGGCGAGGAGGTAGGTTTTGACGCGATAGTAGGCGGTGTTGCTGGCGACGAGGGCGTAGAAGTCGTTGACGGTGGCGCGGGAGTCGTTGAGGAGATCGCCGAGCTGGTGGAAGATGATTTTGAGGTCTTTTTCGGCGGCCTGGGCGGTGATAGCGGCGTCGAAGACGCCCATGAGGTCGCCGGTGAAGGTGTCGAGTTTTTCGCCGAAGTCGGTCATGCCTTCTTTGAGGCCCTTGATGTCCTCGAGGTAGTTTCCGGAGGCGATGCGGTCGGCGATGTTTTTGGCGAGGCTGGTGGTGGATTTGATGAGTGAGATGGAGTCGAAGAGGATATTGCAGAAGACGTTGAAGAGTTGGGAGGCCATATCCATATGGATGAGGGATACGCCTTCGCGCATGAGGGAGTGGATGTCCTTATAGGCTTGGGCGAGGGTATGGAGTTCGTTTTCGATCATCGTCTTAGAGACGGTGAGGAGGTTTTGGAGGGCGCTGCGGATGTCGTTGACGGACCGTGTTCCGAAGAACTGTTGGACGACGGGGGCTTGGAAGGTGATGCCCGGGTCGGCGCCGCTGAATCGCAGGGTGGAGGCGTCGAGGGAGGAGACGATGGCGGCGATGTCGGGGGCGGTATCGAAGCGGAGGACCCAGAGGGCATAGTCGGTCTGGTTGGGTCCGAGGTTGGTGATGACACGGGAGGCCGGGTCATCGACGGTGTATTTGCCGTTGACGGTGATGCGTGGCATACCGAGTTCGAGGCGGTTGGCGAGGCCTGGTCCGGCGTTGCTGACGACAGCGCGGAGACCGACGGCGTTTTCGTCGTTGAGGTAGTTTCGCTCGACTTCGTAGCGGATGATGAACTGGGGTTCGGGCATGACGGTCATGTTTTCGGGGCCGATGGTTTCCTGGCCGAGGCGACCGTTGATGCTGTAGTCGACGTAGAGGGAGACGCTGTAGTTTTGTCCGGCGGGGTCGGTACCGCCGAGGCCGTTGCCGCGTTTGGGCATGATTTGCCAGACGCCGTCGATGCTCTGACCTGGGGGGAGGGTGGTGACGGGAGAGGTGACGAGGGAGACGGTGAATTTGTCGGAGACATTGTTACCGGTCGAGTCGGTGATGACGATTCGGGCATTGGTGATGACGAGATGGGCGTCGGTCATGGTATTGGAGAGGGCGAAGGTATAGGTGACCGACTGGCCATCGAGGATGACGTCCTGGGAGAGCTGAGCGCTGGCCAGGTCGTGGCCGGTGGCGCGTGAACCGGCCAGATTGGCATAAGCGAACCACTTGGTCACGAAATCCTGGCCGTACATGACGGGACCGGTAGGCCAGGGTCCGGAGTAGGGGACGTAGAGGTAGGGTTGGCCGTTGTGGGTATTTTCGGAATCGGCGATTCGGATGCGGATGGGGAATTCGATCTGGTCGGAGCCGGTGGCGGTCATGATCTGGAGGGCGCCTTCGATGAGGTGATCGCCTTGGGGCAAGTTATCGGGGTTGACGTTCAGATCGTAGCTGAAGATGACGGAGCTGTGAGCGGCGATGTTACCGATGTACGTCTGGCGGGGGGTGATGTAGTTGGCGATGTCGCCGGTCGCGGCGATCAGGACATTTCGAAGCTCGGTGGAGCCGATGTTGTTGATAGCGACGCTGGTGTTCTCCATGAAGGGTCGTGCGCCGTCGAGGCGTAGGAAGGAGAGCCGACGGCTGAGCCAGGGTTCGTTGCGGAGGATGAGGTACTCAGCGCCTGGGCGATCGGTCATGAGTTTGCTGATTGGGGAGAGCCCCATGACCAGGCCGATTTCGATCTGGCCGAGGGTGGTGGGCTCGGTGGACATGGTGCTGGTGAGGCTGAGGCTGAAGGGATCGACGGTGGACTTGGCGTTAACGGCGGTCTGCACGCCCGGGGTGACGCGAACGGTTCCGGCGACGGTTTTTTGGGCCGGCTTGGTGATGAGGTAGTTGTAATCGCCGGCGAGGACGTCGGTGAAGGACGCGATGCCCTGGTCGTTGGTGGTGAGGACGAGTTGTTGCATCTGCTCGACGATTTCGGGGCTGACCGAATCGGTCCAGATGGTGCTCTGGAGCTTGAGGATCACGGTGGCGTTTCGGATGGCCTGGCCGAAGTTATCGAGGAGGGTCAGGAGGACGGAGCCCATGGGCTGATAATGGTGGGCGATCTCGGCGACGATCGGGATGACGAGATTGCCGGCGTTGCTGGTGAGAGTGAGCTGGTCGGCATAGGTAGCGGACGATGCCTCCGGGTTGGGCAGGAAGCGGAGGAGGAGATTGGTGGACTGGCCGGGGGCCAGGACGGTCTGTGAGGAGGCGACGAGTTGGACGAAGGGCAATGAGGGTCCGACGAGGGTCAAGCCGGTGAGGTCAGCGTGGCCAGAATTTGTGATGGTGACGACTTGTTCGATGATCTGGCCGGCCAGTACCCCGACCTGGACCTCTGGGGTGCTGAGCTTGTAGGCGGGGAGAGCTGGGGTGGTCTGGAGGCTGGCTGAGACGGTTGTCTGGAAGGTTTGGCCGGCATACTGGGAGGTGACGACGAACCGGAATGTTGCGGGACCGACGTAGTCTTCCACATTAAATGCGATGGTGAAGGTACCGGTCTGGCCGGGGCTGAGCGAGGCGGGGACGCCGGCGGGATCGAGGATGAGGGTGATAGCGGGGGATGCGGAGACGATTTCGATTCGGACGGAGACGTTGGTCTGGGTGGCTGTGCCGACGTTGGTGATGGTGAGAGTATTGATTTGTCCGGAATTGGCGGACATCTGGAAATCCATGACGGGTGGATTGACGGTGAGGCCTTCGATGGTGACGGAGGCGGCGGCCTCGCGGGTGAGGTTACCGGTGGAGGCCGAGGCGCGAATCTGGTAGTTGCCGGCTTCGGAGGCTGGAGGGGTGAAGGTGTAGCCATAGGTGCCGTTGGCGGCGGTGAGGACGTCGAACTTACGGACGGTACCGGCATGTGTGATGAAGATGCTGACGGGGACATCGGCGAGGGGCGTCGAGGCGCGTTTGACGGTGCCGGAGATGAGGATCGACTGGCCGATGTGATACATAGCCCGGTCGGTGGTGATGGTTGTGGTGAAGTCGGCGGCGACGGTGAGGGACACGGAGGTTTTCTGAGTGAGGCCGGAGGCCGTCACCGTGGTCACCGCCTGGTAGGAACCGGCGGGGAGGGCACCGGCGGGGATGGTGACCACAAACGCTTTGGCCGCCTGGTTATAGACATACGACGCGGTCCAGACGGCGGCATTGGCGGCGTTGTAGAGTGTGAGGGAAGCGGAGGCGCCGTCATCCGGGGTGACAAACACTCCAGTGCCGGTCTCTTTGACGGTCAGGGCGAGAGGAATCGCCTGGGTGGTCAAGAACGTGCCGGCCGCGCCGGTGACGGCCAGTTCATAACCTGGCTGCAAGCCGAGCTGTTTATTGAAGGTATTGTTGTTTTCATTGAGTTCGTTGATTTCGCCGTTGGGATCGACGACGGCGGTCAAGACACACTGGGTCGGGTCGGGGCTGCTGACGCGCCAATCGACGAACCAGTATTCGAAGCTACCGGCGGAGAGGGAGCGTGTGATGCGTTGGACATAGGCGAGTTCGCCATTGACGAGCAGTCGGACGTTGAAGGGCTGGTCGGTGTAACCTGTGCCGAGGTTGGCGATCTTGACGGCAACGCGGACATCCGCGCCGAAGCGTAGGGCGCCGGTGACGCTGATGTCGGTGGGCAGCAGATCGGGCTTGGCGATGGTGACGGTGTACGGGGTGAGGGTGGAGGTGTTGTCGTCTTCGGCGGTTTCGGGCACGAGGGAGGCATGGTCGGCGACGAGCTTGAGGGTGTGGGTACCGGGGGATCCGGTCCAGACGATTCGGACGCTCTTTTCGGCGCCTGGGGCAATGCCGTCGACGTCGGCGATGCCGACGACTTCGTTGCCGGCGAGCAGAGCGACGGTGAACTTTCCGGGTACAGGAATGGTGGAGGCATTTCGGACGGTGCCATAGGCGATGAGGGGCTGGCCGTCCTGGACGGATCCATTGGCCGGCCACATCTGGAAGCTGCTGACGACGATGTTGGGCAGGACGATGTTCAGTGCGGGGAAGGTCTGGGCCGCCCAGTTGTTGTACTCATCGCTTTCGACGACGTGGCTGAGGGGATGGTCGGCGCGGACGGTGATGGTGTGCTCTCCGGGGGAGGGCGTCCACTGGAGGGTGGTCTGGACGATGTTGGCGCCGGGGTTGTCCGGGAGACCGCCGACGGTGGTGAAGCCGATGTATTGTCCATCGACGTAGAAATCGACGCGGAAGGGGGATGCGTCGGCGGTGCCGACGTTTTGAATGGTGGCAATGATGTTGACCGGGGTACCCCACGGGGTGGGCTGGTTTTGCGGGATGGAGAGTCCGATGTCGGAGACGATCAGATCCGGGAAGTAGACTTGATCTGGGTAGAGCGCGAGGGTTTTGGTATTGTTGGATTCGTCGGCCTCGTCGACCATGCTTCCGAGGTCGTCGGCGGTGAAGGTGAAGAGGTGATTGCCGGTTGTGGCGACCCAGAGGAAGGAGACATCGACGGAGGAACCCGGGGCGACGGCTTGGGTGACCTTCTTGAAGCCCTGGTAGACGCCGTCGATGTAGAAGGCGACATGGAAGGATCCTTGGTGGGTCGCGCTGACGCCGATATTGCGGATGGTGGCGGTGACGGTAGCGGTCTGGCCCTCCTGGGGTGTGGTCGGGTTGCAGGTGATCTGGCCGATGGTGAGGTCTGGGCGGGTCTCATTGATGGTGACCTGCATGACGTCTTCGGACATAGCGCCGGTGTCGTCCTTGACGACGAGGTGGACTTTGTAGGTACCGGAGTGGGTGTAGACGTGTGTGGGGCCTGGGCCGTTGGACCAGGTGCCGTCGCCGAAGTCCCACATGTACCATCGGATGAAGCCGTCGCTGTCGACGGTTCGTGAGCCATCGAACTTGGTGGGTTCTTTGACGGTGGAGAAGAAGTCAGCGCCGGCGTCGGCGAAGGGTCGGGCGTTGACGCGGATGGCGACTTGGCGTTCCTTGGTTGGGGCGTCGTTGCGCATGCGGACGATGATGGTGTGTTTGCCCGGGTTTGCCGCGACGAACTTGAAGACGAATCGTTTGATGTGGAGGCCCTTGAGTTGTTCGATTTCGAGGGAAGTGAGGATGGTCTCGGAACCGTCGGGCCCGACATCGATGATGTCGGCGATGCCGGATTCTGCGACAACGCCTTCGTTTCGGATGGTGATGCCGACGGCGGTTTTGGCGCCTTCGGTGGGGTCAACGTTGATGTAGAAGATGGGCTCAATGAGTTCGTAGGTCTGGATGGAGGATCCTTCGGGCAGGGGGTTGATCTTGATGTTGTCGTTGCCATCCATGAAGTCTTGGCCGCCCGGGATGATGTCAAACTCGCAGGGGGCGACGTTGACTTCAACGACGGACAAGGCGGAGCGGAAGTCGAGGGTGTAGTTGCCAGCGAGAGGCTGCTTGTAGCCGTCGTCGTCGACATAGCCGAGTTCGTCGACGAAGTGGATATTGCCGTCGGCGACCCAGAAGTTGTTGCCGGAGAGGGAGGTGGTGGTGCCATCGGCATTGTGTCGGGTGATGGAGCGCAGATTGGAACCGGGCATGGGATCTGGGAGGGTGACGGAGACGTATCCGGCGAGGGGCGGGACGGTGAGGTTCATGGTGCGATCTTGGGGGGTGGGCTGCTTGGTGACGGTGACGCTCTCCGGGGTGATGATGGGCAGATGGAGGCCGGTGTAGAAGTTGATGAGGTAATCGGGGAAGCCATCGCGGTCGCGGTCGATGAGGCTGAAGGAGTTATTGGGGTCGCGGGCGTCGGCGAAGAGGTAGTCGTGCTGGATGATTTCGGTGAAGACGCCGAGGATGAGGGGGTTGATGTCGATGCCTTTGTAGGCGCGGTGTGTGATGGAGGCGGTGAACTCGACGAAGGAGCCGTCGAGGGTGCAGGTCATGATCCAGTAGCCATGGGCGGTGGAGTGGGGCTGGACGTCGCCGAGGACGAGTCGGACGATGTCGCCGGTTTGTGAGCCGAAGGAGGAACCGATGATTCGGAAGTCGATGAGTAGACCGGCGAGGTTTTCGACGATTTTTGGCTGACCGGAGTCGATTTTGAGATTAGTGGCGACGCCGTCGCCCTCGTTTTCGACGAGTAGGCCGAGCTTGAAGGGCTCATCGGCGAGGACGTTTTGGGGGACGTAGTAATGGAAGTAGAGTTTTGGTTGTGGGTGGACGACGATTTCGACGGAGTTGGTCTGGGTTTCTTTGAGGCGGCCGTCGGCGTAGTAGGACAGGACGGCCTTGACGTAGTATTTTTTGCCGGCGAGGTCTGTGCCGCCGAGGGAATCGCCGGGGATGAGGATCCACTTGGCATTGAGGGTGGCAAAGGCGCCGAGTTGATCGGAGCCGTCGAGGGCGGAGATATTTTCGAGGACTGGTGGAACGATGTAGAAGCGTTCGGTGACATCGAAGCCGTATTCGTCGGTGACGCGGGGGGAGATGGTGAGTCCGACGAGGGGAGAGCTGATGCCGTTGGTGAGTTCGAGGCGGGCGTCGAAGCCTTCGCGTTCGAGGGTGGCTTTCTGTTTGATTTCGATCTTGACGAGCTCGCGGACGGTGCCGTCGCCGCCGCCTTCGGGGAACCGCGGGAGCTCGAACTTATCCATCATTTCGCCGTCGCCCTCTTCCATGTTGGGCATGTTGAGTTCGAATTTCTCGTTGCCGAAGTTGACCTTGACGGTTTGTTTGGGATCGGGATTGACGAGGGGGATTTTGCCGCTGACGGTGGTTTCTTCTGGGTTGGGCAGATTGGTGATGGGGTCGAAGGTGATGTAGGTGCCGGTGACGAGGAGATAGGTGTTGTTGCCGTTGAGGAACGCGTAGTTGCCTGGGGCGACATGGAGGGCCATGACGGTGGAGGACTTGGCGGGCATATCGCCGATCATGCCGAGGGAGGAGAGGGTGATGCCGTTGGCGCCGATGACGTTGACGGTGACGTCATGGATGGCGATGAGGCTGGGGTTGACGATGATGATCTGGTCGTGCATGTCGACGGCGACGGTGTGGGGGATGCAGACCCAGGGGGGTAGGAAGGTGAACTGGGGCTTGGGGACGTCGACGGCATAGCTGAGATTGAGGGTGATGTCGTAGGTGTCCTCGATGATGATGGGGGTGACGGTCCACTTGAAGGAGAGTGGGACGGCGACCATGGTGATGGCGAGGATCCGGGCGTCGGAGCGGGGCTGGACGGTGGCGACGCCGCGGACGGTTTCCTGTCCTGCGGCGGAGATGGTGTAGTCGTAGTCGCCCAAGGGGATGTCGTCGATGACGGCGATGCCGGCGGGATTGGACTTAAGGTGGTAGATATTGTGGTAGGTGGTCTGCTGGCCGGAGGCGGAGACGGCCATGAAGGACTCATGGCTGACGAGGGTGATTTCGGCATTGGGGACGAACTGGCCGGCGTCGTTGTTGAGGAGGAAGGCGAGGGAGCCACGATCGGCAGAGCTGACTTCGACGGTAAGGCGTAGGGAAGCGGATCTGAGGCCGTCGGTGACGATGACGCCGTCGACATAGAGGCCGAGGGTGACGCCGACGGGCGGGGCGACCTTGATTTGGAAGGTGGTGGATTCGCCGGGTTTGAGTTCGGATTTGCCGAGACCGGCAAGGGTTACCCAGGGGAGGAGGGAGGGGGCAACAAGCTGGATGTCGCGCATGGTGCCCATGCCGTTGTTGGTGAGGGTGAGGGTTTGAGAGAAGCTGGAACCGGGGTTGACGCCGACCTTGAGGTCGGTCTGATCGAGTGTTGGCTGAGGGGTTGGGTTTCGGAGGATGAGGCCGATATTGGTGATGGCGTTGACGCCTTCGGTGGAGGTGACGCGGAGGGTGAAGGTAGCGGAATCCGGGGCGTTTTCGGGGATGGTGACCTTGATGGTGAGTGGTATGGCGACGCCGCCACCGAGGACATTGGGGACGACGCCGACGAGTTGTGCGGTGACATTGTCGTCGGGGTTGTTGTCGGTGAAGGAGACCTGGAGGCCGTGGAGGGGCATATCGCCGAGGTTTTTGAGGGTAAGGATGCGGGAATAGGAGCTATTTTTGACCCAATCGACGGTGAGGCGTCGTGGGTCGAGATCCATGGAGAGGATGTTGAAGCCGGTGTGTCCGGCGGTGCCGGCGAGGCGGCCTTTGGCGAAGGCGTCGACGCTGTAGGACCCGGCGTCGCCCCAGGCGGACTGGAAGGCGAAGTCGATGTAGCCTTCCTCGTCGGTCATGGTGGTGAACATTCGGGTGGATTCGTTGAAGAAACTGCGTGTGAGGTCGAACATGGCGAAGTCGGTATCGCCCTGGGTGACCATGAGCATGATTTTCTGGAGGGCGACGGGGTCGCCGCCGATGGTGAGGACGCGGCCGGTGATTTGGATCATGTCGCCGCGTTTGTAGACGGGTTTGTCGGTTTGGAGGGAGAAGTTGAGTTCCTCGATGACGATAGCCTGTTTGATTTCGGTGGCGGAGTCGATGCCGTCGGTGGAGGTGACACGGAAGGTGTAGTTACCGGTTCCGAACTGGATGAGGTTGACGGAGGCGTGGTAGCTCCAGTCGGCGACGCTGAAGGTCATGGGGGTGTGGTCGAAGATGACCTCGTCGGGGCGTTGTTTGGCATTGCCCTGGTCGTCGATGTACCAGGCGCCTTCCTTGACGCAGGTGATGTAGGACTCGACGCCGAGTTGGGGGGTCATGGAGACCATGAGGTCGGAACCGCGGCGGACGTTGACGACGATTTCGGCGACCTGGGTGGTGGTATAGAGGACGGGTCCCTGGCCGGTGGTATCGTCGTCATTTGCCGCCGCCGCTCCAGGGGTGGTCAAGGTCATGACGAAGGTGTCGGCGATGCTAAGGGACTGCGACTGCACCATGGAGTTATTGGTTTCGTCTTCCTCGCGGATTGCGTTGGCGGAGTCGATGACGCCGGTCACGACGTGGGGCTGATTGGGCTTGAAGGTAGCCGGGACGGCGAGGGTGAATGACTGGGAGGAGTGTCCGGTGATTCTGGGCAGGGCCTGTTTGGCGACGGGCTCGCCGTCGACGTAGAGGGTGAAGAGGCAGTTATCGAGGGTGGAGACCACGGTGGTATCGGAAACGGTGACCATGAAGCTGATGGTCTGGCCGTACTTGAGCGATTGGGGGACCCAGCTGATGTTGGAGACGACCAGGTCCGGGTACATGATGACAAGGTCGGCGGTTTGGGTGTTGGCGACATTGTTGTCTTCGCGGGCCTCGGCGATGCGGGAGTCCTGATCGACGACGACACGGACACTGTGAACGCCTGGGGTGGCAAGGGTCTGGAGGGCGACGGTGATTTCCGCGCCGGCGGCCAGATAGGTGATTTCGCGGTTGCCGACGAAGCGGTCATCGGCGTAGAAGCTGACGAGGAATCGGCGTTCGGCGGCGACGGAACCGAGGTTGCGGATGGTGGCGGCCATATCGATGGAGGTGCCATCGGACAGGATAGTTTCCCTGGGCAGGAGGGTGATATTGGAGACGGTGAGGTCCGGGTAATCGAGGGCGACGGTCGGCAGGACAAGCGTGGCGGAGTTGTTGTCCTCATTGGCCTCGACGACGAGGCTGACGGGATCGTCGGCGATGGCGACAAGGGTGTGGTTACCGGCAACGGGGGCGAACTGGAAGGTGATTTCCTGTTGGGCCCCGACGATCAGTTGGTTGACGTGTTTCCGGGAGACCTGGACGCCGTCGAGGTAGAGGCTGACCCAGAAATCGATGGCATCGGCGGCGCCGTTGTTCTTGACGGTGGCGGTGGCGAGGAGGGGCTGCTCGCTGGTGATGCGTGGGCCCTGAATGGGGCAGGAGAGGTTTGTAATGGCGAGGTCGGGGAAGTAGACCTGCTGGAGCGACATGGCGGTTTTGGCGGAGTTGTTGGACTCGTCGATCTCGACGATGTTGTCCTGGATATCGTCGGCGACGACCTTGAGGGTGTGCATTCCCTTGGTGGCGGTCCAGTCGAACGACACTTGGCCGGCGCCGCCCTTCTGGAGGAGGTCGTTGAACCGCTTGTAGCCTTGATACTGTCCGTCGATGTAGAAGGTGACGAAGAACCCGAAGAGGGTCGGACCATTTCCGATGTTGGCGAGGGTAGCGGTGATGGTGACTCGATCGCGTTCCTGGGGTTCGACGGGGTTCCATTCGAGTTTGGAGACGACGAGATCGGCTCGGGTGTCGGCGACGGTGACGGTGACGGTGTCTTGGGAAGCCGTCCCGCGGTTGTCGGTAGCGGTGAGGGTGGCGGTATAGACGCCGGGCAGTTTGTAGGTATGGGTGATGGTCCCGCGGGGGGCGGTTTCACCGTCGCCGAAATCCCAGGCATAGGCGACGACCAATCCGTCTTCGTCGGTGCTGAGGGAGCCGGTGAACTCGATGGGGGTGTTCCAGTTGCCGGTCTTGTCCGGCCCGGCATTGGCGACGGGGGCGATATTAACGGCGACATCCTGAGCGTGGACGTTGTTGGAGGCATCGACGTCTTCGGGGGCGACCTCGCTGACGCGGGCGCGGATGGATCGCACGCCGGCGGTGGTGGGCGTCCAGGGTACGGTGACGTCAAGGACGGTGCCGGAGTTGACGGTGATGACCTGGTTGAGCAGGCTCGTACCGATTCCGGTGGTGTCTTCAACGATCAGTCGGGCAGTGGCGTTGGACGGCCCGGAGTTTTCGACCCTGACGACGATGGAACCTTCGCGACCGCGGACGGGGCTGGCGGGGCTGAAAGAGAGACTGACGACGCCGAGATCGGATTCCGCGGTGGGCGTGCCGGAGGCTTCGGCGGACGGGGTCGATTCGTTGCCGGCGGAATCGAAGACGGTGATGGTGTAGTAGTAAGTTGTTCCATTCTGGAGGCCGGTGTCGGCATAGGTGAGTTGTGGGGTCAGGGCGATGCGGGCATAGCCGGCGCCCGGGGAGGTTGAGCGATAGACGCCGTACTGGGCGGCATCGGATTCGGCGGACGGATTCCAGGAGATGTCGAGGCGTGCGCCGCGCCGGTTATTCTGGACGAGCGGGGCCGCGATAGCCTGAGGGCTGGAGCGGTCGACGATGTAGGTGCGTTGCAGGGTAGCCGTGTTGTCGCCGTGGTCAATTGCGGTGACACGGACGGTGTATTGGCCCTCGGCGAGGCCGGTGGTCGACCAGACGATCTGTCCGGACCAGGTTGATCCGCCGCGTCCGGGATTGGAGTCCTGGCCGATGGTTGTCCAGGCATTCTGTCCGGCCGGGCAATACTCGAAGAGGAACGATTTGACGAGGACATTATCGGTGGCGGTGGTCGAGATTAGCAGGGAGTTGTTGGTCTTGGAATTGTCCGCGGGGATGAGCGTGCGGACCACGGGCGGGGTGGTGTCGTTGCCCGGCGAGGCGGAGACGTCTGCGGAAGGGGAGCTTTCATTGCCGAGGCTGTCGACGGCGGTGACTCGGTAGGTGTAGGTGTTTCCGGTGGCAACGGAGTTATCCACGTAGACGGTGGAGGTCGTCGAAGCCAGCAGGATCATGCTGCCGCCGGGGATCTGGCGATAGAGGTTGTAGTGTCGGAAGTCGTCGGCGATGACGGAGTCCCAGGCAGCCACGAGGGCAACTTGGCCGGTGGTGAGGCGCATGTTGGCGGGTGTGGCTGGGGCGATATGGTCAACGACGTACTTTCGGGTGATTGAGGCGTTGTTGCCGACGGCATCGAAGGCGGTGACTCGGACGTGGTATTGGCCGCTGGGAATGGATGTGACATTCCAGGAGGCGGTGGAAGCGCCGGAGGCGATCTGCTGCCAGGAGGCGCCATCGGCAGAATACTCGAAAGCATAGCGGAGGACGGCGACGTTGTCGGTTGCGGAGGCGGTGAGGCCGATGGTGGTTGCGGAGCGAGCGCCGTCCGCCGGGTTGAAGGCGGTCACGACGGGCGGGGTGGAGTCAGCGGCGGGTGCCGCATAGACCTCGTTGGAGAAGGCGCTCTGGTTGCCGACCTGATCGAAGGTCGCCACCACATAGTAGTAGATTCGGCCGACCTCGACGGCGTTGTCGACGAAGGTGGTCTGGGTAAGCGCCCCGTTGATGGCCTGGTATGCAGTGCCTGGGGTTATGCTACGGAACAGGCGGTAGTAGGCGAAATCTGGGGCGTTGGAGTCGGTCCAGGACAGGCGTATGGACATCTCGGTCGTCGTTGCCGTGAGGGCGGAGGGTGTCGGGGGTACGCTGTCGAGGGTGTAGGCGACGGTTTTGTATCCGACATGGCCTGCGGCGTCGCGAGCGCTGCCGCGGAGCTGGTAGGTGCCGCCGGGGATGGCGGCCGTATCCCAGGCAACCTGGGATGCGGGGCCGTCGGCGATGAGATGCCAGAGGGCGCCGTCGGTGGACCATTCGAAGGCGTATGCCGTGACGCCGACGTTATCGGTTGCGGCGATGGAGAGTTGTACGATTCCGCGCAGTCGAGCGCTGGTGGGCGGCGTGATGCTGTTGATGACGGGGGCGGTCTCGTCAGCGATGGCGGGCAAAGCAACCGACCGGTCGTTGTTGTTTTCGTTGATTTCGCCGACGACGTTGTATTCATCGACAACGGCGCGGACGGTGTGAACGCCCGGCAGGGGGATCCAGGTCTGGGTGACGACGGCCGACGCGCCTTCGGCGAGGCCGGCGTTGAAGAGTTGGCGGCCGACGAAGGCGCCGTCGATTTCGAATCGGACGTAGAACTCGCGGGTGATGGCTCCGATGCCGTCGTTCTTGATGGAAGCGGAGAAGGTGAGCAGCTGACCATCGCGAACGGGGGTGGGCTGCCAGGTCAAGCCGGTGACAACGAGGTCGGGGGCGGCAATGGAGATGGGGAGGGCGAGGGTGTTGTTGGAGCGATTGGCGTCGACCTGCTGGTTTTCGCGATCGGTGATCACCAAGAGGTACTGGGCGCCGGTGGCACGACCGGCGGGGATGGTGACATTTCGCGTCAGGACGTAAGTTGCCGCGACGGCCAGGGGGCTCTGGCTGGAGATACTCTCGGAGAGCAGGAGGGTGTCGCCGGCATTGAGGATCTGATCGGCGGAGAGGTAGATGGCGTCGGACCATTTGGCGTTAGCCGATCCGTCGCCGATGTTCTTGACGGTCCAGTTGACGGCGATGGTGTCCTGCCAGTTGGCATTAGAGGGGGCGGTGATGGTGGTGACTTTGAGATCCGGGAGGCGGACGATGATCTGCCCGACAAAGACATCGACGGTGGGCTGGCCGTTGGCGCCGTCGCGGTTCTGGTCCATTTCGTTACCGGCGAGATCGGTCACGCCGGGGCCGATGCGGAGCGTATAGGTACCGGCGGCGGTTTGAGCCGGGAAGACGAGGCGATAGGTGTTGCCGCCGACCCAGATTGGCGGATTGACGCTGATGGTGTTGCCGGTTGGACCGACGAACGCGATATCGTCGATGCCGAAGCTAGCGGCGGCGACGGGCTCGCTGAAGGTGAGGTCAATGGAGTTGATCGGATCGCTGACGATATTGGATGGCGTCATGCCGATGACGGCGGGTCCAGCCCGTTCGATCGTGAAGATGCCGGTTTGAGTGCCGCCGGCCGCACTGGTCAGATAGACACGGAAGTTGTCGAGCCCCCAGCCCTCATTATCGACGCCCTCGAGGTTGCGGCCATAGAAGGATACCTGCAAGCCTTCGCCGGCATGGGGGAATGCGTAGCCCACGTTGCGGTAGACGTTTTCATTCCAGCCGCGATTGTAGAAGTCGCCGACCTCGTCCGGTCGCCCGGGGTAACTTTGGCTGGCCCAGTTGAAGACGCTGAAGGAGTAGTTGAACTCGGAAGCTGGACGGCCGGAAACGCTGAAGCCGAAGTAATCGGAGCCTGCATCCCAGCTATCGATGATGAACAGGTCCCAGACGATTTCGATGCCGGAGTGGGCGGCCAGATTGCTTAGGGAGAAGGTGTTGGTGTGGTTGGAGAACTCGCCGAGGAAGCGGGTGAGTGCGGTGGCGGTTGCGGTGGTGGTATTGCTCCAATTGCCGTCCGCGCCGGCCTCGAAATCAGTGAAGTAGGCGACGCCGGCGAGGCGATTGCCGGCCAGATCGGTGATATCGGGGCCGAGTGTGAACAGGTAGGCACCGTCGGCGGTTTGGTTGGGGAAGGCGATGTCGAAGGTGGTGGAGTCCACCTGATAGACGGTGATCAGGGCGTTGTTAACTTGGCCGGCGGGCGTGAGCAACAGGACATCGGCGCCGGTGAACGTTCCGCCGGCGATGGCTTCGTTGAACGTCACCCGGACCGTGGCGACGTCGTGGTTGACGGAGCCGATGGGCTGGTACGCGATCAATCGAGGGCCGGTTCGGTCGACAACGTTGATGGCGACGGCGTTGGTGTTGTTCTGGTCGTTTGTTTCGGCCTGGGCATTGGCCTGGTCGGTCGCGACGATGAGGTAGTAGCTGCCTGGTGTCAGGGCGGGGATGATGATGTCCCTGGCCGTTTGATAGTTGGCGCCGGCGATCATCGGCACCAAGGCGGCCGGGGCGCTGACGAGCAGTCGATCATCGCTGCTGAGGGTCTGATCGGTGGACAGATAGACGGTGTCGCTCCAGGCGAAGAACGCGGCGCCCTGGCCTTGGTTGGCGACCGTCCAGGCGAGGTTGATCAGTTGCCCGCGGCTGACGGTTGTGACCGATGGGACAACCTGAGCCACACGGAGGTCGGGGCCAACGATCTGGATTGGACGATGGGCGATGTTGTCGGCGTCGTCGACTTCGGGCTGATTGCCGTAGTTGTCGGTGACGACGAGGAGTTTGACATCGGCATTGAAACTTGGGCAGGGGATGGTGACGTCAACGGTGACGGTATAGGTTGCGCCCGCGGCGAGAGGGGAACGGGACGAGGCGTTGATGTCAAGAAGCGCAACTGAGGAGCCGTCGAGGGTGCTTGTTGCGGACAGGAATATTCGATCATTCCAGGTGTTCAGCGCGTCGCCCGGGCCCTGGTTGGTGACGGTGAATGTGATGGAGATTTTCTGGCCCCAGCTGGCCTGGGGAGTTGCGGTGATTTGAGTGACCACGAGGTTGGGCGCGAGCACCTGGACGGGCTTGACGATGAGGTTGTTGGTCTCGTCGGTTTCCGGCTGGGTGGCAGCGGAGTCGGTCACGAAGATGAGGTAGTGTGTGCCGGGAGGGGTGGCAAACGGGATGGTGACGCGGACGGTTCCCTGGTAGGCGCCGTCCAGAGGGGCCAGTGGGGATCGGATGGTCTGGTCCTGCGTTCCCAGGAGGATGTCGTCGGCGTCGAGGACACCATCAGTTGAGAGGTAGACGCGGTCGATCCAAGCGCCCAAAGCCGAGCCGGGGCCGATGTTGTTCACGGTCCAGAAGAGATCGAGCGTTTGGCCGATGCTGACGGAGGTCGGGGCGATGGGGGTCGTGGGGACGAGGTCTGGGCCGGGCAGGGCGATTGGGACCGTGACGAGGTTATTGGCTTCGCTGCCTTCGGGGAGGGCGCCATAGGCGTCGGTGACGAAGAGCAGGTAGTGCTTGCCGGCGGCCAGATGGATTGGGATCACGAAGCTGCGTACGAATTGGTAGGTCTGGTTGATGTCCAGGGGGAGGAATTCCGCCGAATTGGCGCTGCCGAGGACGACATCGGAGGCGTCGAGCAGCTGGTCAGCGGAGAGGAAGACGGTGTCAAACCAGGCGGCGAGAGCCGGAGCCGCGCCGATGTTTTTGACGGTCCATGCGACTTCGATGTTCTGCCCCCAGTTGGCGGAAGGCGGCGCGCGTGGAGTGATGACGGTGAGGTCGGGCTGTGCGCCGCTTTGGACCTCGATGGGAACGGCGCGGGTGTTGTTTGAGTCGTCGGTTTCACTCTGTTCGTCCCACCGATCGGTGAGGAAGACCAGGTAGTAATTGCCCGCAGGGACCGGGGGCATGGCAAAGGTTTTGCTCAGGACATAGGTGGCGTCCTTGGCGAGTGGGGAGCTGTCCAGGCGAGCGGCGCCGATGAGGAAGAAATCGGTTAAGTCATACTTATTGTCGGTGGAGAGGAACACGGCATCGGACCACGATGCGAAAGCCGCGCCGAAACCGCGGTTTTTGCCTGTCCAGTTCACGGTGAGCGTGTCACCGATCTTGATCTGGGAGACGTTGGCCGAGGCGGCGGAGACGATGAGGTCTGCGCCGGAAATCATGGAACCTGAGGGGGCGCGGGTTGGTTGAGCGGCGGTGGCGCCATCGCCCAGCAAGCCGCGGACATCGGCATTGGTTTGGTCGAAGGCGATCCCTCCGACCGCCTCATCGAATTGCCAGTAGGCCGCCAGGTTTGGCTGGTTGGGCGGGAACGAGCGGTCCATCCCGCGGAGAATATCCTCTTCGGAGAGGGCGGTGCTCCAGAGGCGGACTTCATCAATCGTTCCCTTGAAGAACCTGGCGGTTCCGGCGAGGGAGTCGCTGGAGAATCGCCCGATGGTCAGGTAGGAGAGGCCGTCGGGCGTGGTCTGGGTGAAGTTGTAGTCATCGACGAGCATGCCGTCGACATAGGTTTTGACGTTGCCTTCGGTGTAGACCAGGGCGATGTGGTACCAGTTGTCGGCGGCGAAGAGGCCGAGGACGGTTCTGGTTTCGGGGCCGTGGCTGTCGATGGTCAGCATCGAGCCGCCGGTCCAGACATTCACGCCGAACCCGATTCCGCCCTTACCGGTCCAATGGTTGCTGATGACGTTGGCGGGGAAATCGGAGGCGTCGGAGCGCAACTCGGGTTTGACCCAGGCCTCGATGGTCAGAGGCAGGTTGTTGGGGATGTTGGTGGGGGTGGTTTTGATGAAGTCGTCCTGGCCGTCGAAGACGAGGGCATATCCGGCGGGGTTAGCGGCGGACTTGATGAAGAAGCCGACGGTTCCGGTGGTGGCGGGGTTGCGTGAGCTGCCGGGGTTGGCGGTGGAGGCGGAGAAACCTGTGAATCCGGCGTCGGAGGCGTAGTAGACGGCGATGCGACCGCCGCCGCCGCCGGCGCCGTAATCGTGCACTCGGTTTCCGCCGTTGGCCTGGAAAGTGCCTGAACCGGTCAAGGCGCCTGTGGTGACCCAGATCGAGCCGCCGGACCCGCCGGCGCCGGCCGGGTACCCGCCGCCCGTGCCGTTGGCGCTGATGAGGCCGTTGTTGGTGAGGGTTCCGCTGACAACGAGTCGGATCGCTCCGCCGCCGGACCCGCCCCAGTCCTGGTTGTGGTCGTCGGCCGAGCCGCCGGAGCCGAGATCGGTGGGTTGGACTGCGTAGCCGTAGGTATTGCCGGGCGTTCCGCCGTTGATGCTCCATCCGCCCTTACCGCCGTAGCTGCCGCCGGCCGCGCGCCAGTCGCCGTTGGTCCAGATTCCGCCGCCCGGTCCCTGTCCCGGGGAACCGGCCGTCTGTCCGCCGACATACCCTTGCCCGTCGGCGGAGATTTTGGACCCGGCCTCGATGGTGAGGTTGCCGGCGTAGATGGCGACTCCGACCCCGGCCCATTGGCCGTTGACTTGGGCGGTGGTGTTCTTGCTTTGGCAAACGACGGTGGAATTGCCGGAGAGGGTGAAGGCACCATCGACGGTGAGGACGGTCCCGCCGCCGAGGTCAAGCTGAGCGCCATTGGCGAGGGTGATCGCACCAAAGCGGATCGCGCTGTCGGCATCGAAGTAGAGATACTGGAATATCTTCAGGTGGTTATTGGGGATGGAGGTATCAAAGAACGCGACGGTTCCGGTGGTGGCGGGGTTGCGTGAGCTGCCGGGGTTGGCGGTGGAGGCGGAGAAACCTGTGAATCCGGCGTCGGAGGCGTAGTAGACGGCGATGCGACCGCCGCCGCCGCCGGCGCCGTAATCGTGCACTCGGTTTCCGCCGTTGGCCTGGAAAGTGCCTGAACCGGTCAAGGCGCCTGTGGTGACCCAGATCGAGCCGCCGGACCCGCCGGCGCCGGCCGGGTACCCGCCGCCCGTGCCGTTGGCGCTGATGAGGCCGTTGTTGGTGAGGGTTCCGCTGACAACGAGTCGGATCGCTCCGCCGCCGGACCCGCCCCAGTCCTGGTTGTGGTCGTCGGCCGAGCCGCCGGAGCCGAGATCGGTGGGTTGGACTGCGTAGCCGTAGGTATTGCCGGGCGTTCCGCCGTTGATGCTCCATCCGCCCTTACCGCCGTAGCTGCCGCCGGCCGCGCGCCAGTCGCCGTTGGTCCAGATTCCGCCGCCCGGTCCCTGTCCCGGGGAACCGGCCGTCTGTCCGCCGACATACCCTTGCCCGTCGGCGGAGATTTTGGACCCGGCCTCGATGGTGAGGTTGCCGGCGTAGATGGCGACTCCGACCCCGGCCCATTGGCCGTTGACTTGGGCGGTGGTGTTCTTGCTTCGGCAAACGACGGTGGAATTGCCGGAGAGGGTGAGGGTGGTGATGTTAAGGACAGAACCCCCGCCGAGGGTGAGGGTCGCCTGATTGACGAGTGTGAGGAAATCTAGAACGGTGATTGAGCTGTTGGCCGGGAAGGAGAGGGCTGCGTTCGGGTTCGTGGGCGCGCCGAGTGTGATGCTCTTGAAGGAAGCAGATGGCGGATCCACGAAGGCGAAATTCTCAAAGACCAGGAGTTGGTACTTGCCTTGGCCAAGGGAGGTATTGAAGAAGCCTGTGGTGCCTGCGGCGCCGTAGCGATATCCCCAGGCTCCGGCAGATGTGGAGGCAGTGAAGCCGGTGAAGTCGTTGCCGTTGGCGTAGTAGACGGCGATGCGTCCGCCGCCGC
>CAYVKG010000001.1:56921-111378 GCA_964451955.1 uncultured Tepidisphaeraceae bacterium | reverse complement strand
CGCCGGCCCACTGATCGCCGATCTTGGCGGAGGTATTCTTGGATTGGCAGAGGATAGTCGAGAAATCCACAACCGCAATGGCGGTTGAGACGGTCAGTGCCATTCCACCAGCGAGGGTCAGTGAGGATTTGCCGCCAACGAGCAGGAGGTCGGCCTGGAGGGTTTGGCCGGTGGCGATAGCGTTGGCGGATCCGAGGATCTGGAGATCGGCAAAGACGTGGTTGCCGGCGATTGTCGCGGTATTGGAATAGATGATCAGGGCCGCCCCGTCGTAGGAGAAGGTGTCGGGGGTAATCGCCAGCCCGCTGCCGGTCAGGTTCGCGCGGTAGCCGTCCTGATCGGGTTCGCCGGCGTTGGCATCGTGGTCCTGATTCATGAGGGTTCCGTCGGCGGATTCAATCGCGGGGCCGACGATCAGGCTATAGGCCGCCAGGGAGGTGAGGCCCGTGAAGTCCATTTCATAGAGCTGGGATGTGATCTTAATGATTTCGGCCACCGGAATGGAACCGGTGGGGCCGATCATCTGGACATCGTCGGCGGTAAAGGTGGAGTTTTTGATGGGCTGGCTGAAGAGGAGTTGGAGCTTGTCAAAAGGCCGGTCCGCGGGACCCGATGGGGTAATCCGGACGATGTGGAGTCCGGCGGGCAGGTTCCAGTCGATGTTGAACTTGTCCTTGGCCAGATCGGCGGGCGACTGGCCGTTGACGCCGTCGCCGTTCTGGTCCATGGGGTTACCGGCGAGATCGGTAGCGCCCGGGCCAAGGGCGAGGGTGTATTGACCCTTGGTTGACTGTGGGGCGAATGCAACGTCAAAGGTTGTGCGTGGGCTGGTTGTATTGGAAGTGGTGGAGCGGATCTTGACCTCGTACCAGTCCGCGCCGCTGATGGCGTTGTCGTTGAACTCGATGATCAGGGTATAGTCGTTATTGGCTGCGGGCTGCTGCACGATGGTGGCGGAGGAGCGGGCGCTGACGGGGATGAGGGAGACGGAGGCCGCCGCCGGATCCAAGGCGGGGGTAAGGATGGTCGCGGAGGTGGAATACTGGCCGCCATACCAATCGGGATACCAGCCATGGGAATCGATGTAGGTTGGGAAGAGGCCGCCGGCCTGCCCGGGTCTGGCGGCGTCGTAATGGCACCACTGAACGGTGTTTCCCTTGAGGATGAGGCGGCTTCGCCCGTCGATGACTGCGCGGAACGTGTGCTCGACGGTCTGGGAGGGGGCGACGGTAATGGTGGAATGGTCCACTTGTCCGGAGGGCCCTGTGAGCGAGGTCTGAGCGGCGGTCAGGGATGCGGGAACAACGGGCTCCGAGAAGGTGATGCGGCGTTGCCCATAGGGAGAAAGGACCGGTTGCGCGCTGTAGAGCACCTGTGCGCCGCGGGTGTCGATGGTGAGGGGGCACCAGGCGGAGACCACGTCGCCGACCCAGGGCGAGAAGCGGGTCTGGACGCGATAGAAGCCATCGGGCAGGACATTGGTGGGCGAGAAGTTGTAGGTCCCGGGTGCGGAGACGGGGAGTGAGGCGTCGAAGGCGCCGTCGCCGTTGAAATCGAGTTCGACCAAACCGCGATCGTTGACGGTCGCCGCAAGAACCGGCCGGGTGACGTTGGTGATGCGGTCGCTGTTGGAATAACCGGAATCGCTGGTCGGTTTGAGGTCGATGGCCACCGCCGGCGTCTGGCCGACGATGGGCAGGGCTCCGCTGACGTAGTTGGCGCCGTTGAGGAGTTTGTTGCCGGCGATATCAAGTACGCCGGTGGTCCCATTGACGGTGACTCGGTAGTATTCGTTGGGGAGAATCGTGGAGAAGGTCAGAGTGACCGACTGCGAAACGGGATCGAAGGCCACGGCCGAGATCGCATTGGTATAGGAGACTTCGTTGCCGTCGGAGAAGGTGGCGTCGCCACCGCTGGCCAGAATGGAATAGTGGGCGAGGTTGTTGGCGGAAACGGGGTCGATGCCGTTGGCGTCGGTGAAGGCAACGCGGATGGTGCGGCGTTGAATTGGGGCATTGCAGGAGGTCCAGGTGGGTTTCCGGGCATCGGCGGTGCCGCCCAGTGTTCCGTTGTTGCCGTATCCGCTGAGGTCGGCGGCATTCGCGCCGGATCCTTGGTCGAAGGGCCAGCATCCGACGAGGCCGGTCTGGGGTTCGGCGAGTCGGCGGGACATATCGGCCTGGATCTGGGTCTGGGATCTTGCGACGTTCCAGACTCGGACTTCGGCCATGGAGCCATAGAAGCGGGTGTTGTCGAATTCGGAGTTGCTGCCGATGGTGAGGGGGGTGGAGGAGGGTTTAAGAGGGCCTGTCCAGGTTCCCTGGTCGACGAGTATGCCGTTCCAGTAATTTCGCCAGGTGGTGCCGTCCCAGGTGCTGGCGATGTGCTGCCACTGGCCGCTGTAGACGGTTCCGCTGTTGCGAGCGGAGAGCGCCCAGCCGTTTCGGCCGTCGTTGAGGAGAAGGCCGAACTGGCCGTTGTACACGCCAAACCAGTAGCTTTGTCGGCCGCTTCCGCCCTCTTTGGCGATGATGGGCCTGTCGCCGCCGGCATCGGAGGGGTTGATCCAAGCCTCGAAGGTAAGGGCGGTGGTCAGGTCCAGGGAGGGCTTGGCGCCGATGCTGACGTAGTCATTGGACCCGTCGAAGTAGAGCGAGGCGCCGGCGACGGCCGCGGCCGTCGGGCCTTGGGAGTCGATGGTGATCGGGAGGGTCGCGGAGACGGCGTCGCCGAGCCAGGGTGTGAACTTGGCCGTTACGGTGCGTTTGCCGTCCGGGAGCGTGTTGGGGGCCGTCAGGGCATAGGTGCCTGGCGTGGTAACGGGCTGCGACAGATCGAATGTGCCGTCGGCGTCGAAATCGATCTGAATGACGCCGCGTTGATTTACGGTCACGTCAAACGTTGGCTTGGTGACATTGGTGATGTCGTCCGAATTGGAGGCGCCGGAATCGCTGCCGGGCTGCAGGTCAATCGCCAGGGTTGAGAAGGTGTTTGCGGCAACGGGGATGGAGGGGCTCGCGAAATCGTTGCCATTTTGGAGTTTGTTGCCGGCCAGATCCCGGACTCCCGGGGTGGCATTGACTTTGAGCTGATACTGTTCGTCGGGCAGGTTTGCCGCGAACTTCAAGTTTGCGAGTCCGGTGGCTGGGTCAAAGGTGACGGAGGTGGGGGTAAGGGTGTTTTCGTTTCCGTCGGCAAAAGTTGCGTCTCCGCCGCTGGCCTTGAGGGTGTAATTAGCCGGGTCGGTTACTGTATTGGGATCCATGCCGCCGAGATCGCGGAATTTGACGCGGACCGTATCGCGGTCGATGACGGGCGTGCAGGACCAGCTTGGCCCGTTGGCCAGGGTGGCATTGCGGCCTGCCACACTGTCGACGGCCAGCGTGCCGGTCCCATCGTCCAGATGGTAGAGGGCGACAAGCCCGGGTTCGTTGCCGTTGAGCGACCGGGCCATGTCGGCCTGGATGTCGGCATTGTTTCTGGCGACGTTCCAGACGCGGAATTCGTCGATCTGCCCCTTGAACCACGCGCCACTGCCGAGGTTGGTGGCGCAGGCGGCTCCCAGCACATAGTGCAAAGCACAATTGGATTCCCAGGGCGCCTGGCGGTCGCCCGATTTGTCATCCGCCGCTTCCACACCATCGAGGAGTCCGTCCAGGTTGTTGGTGGAGCGGTCGTAACGCAAGGCGACGTGATGCCACTGGTTAAAGCCGGCGATTCCGAGGCCGACTGAATTCAGGTTCCAGACTCGAACGCGGACTTCGCCGGAACTCAGGATTTCGATCTGGCTGTCATACCAGCCCCCGCCATTCGGCGCGGCGGCTCCCGTTTCTGACAGGATGACACCGGGACCTGTCGCGTTGAACCACAGTTCCAGCGTGACGGACTCGTTGGTGAACGGGGCGGTCAGATTGGGGGTGGCGAGGTAGTCATCGACTCCATCGAACTTGATCGCGTGGGCGGCCTCCACCGAGACGACCGTGGGGGATGTGAGGTCCACGTCGAGCGTCGTCGTGTAGTTGTCGGGAGTTCCGTCCTGATTCTGGTCGAGCGGCATTCCATCAAGGCCGCACAGCGCGGTGACCCCGCCGATGGCCGTGAGTTGATACAGCCCCTCGGCCAGTGGCAGGGCGAGGTGCAAATCGACTTGTGTGGAGCCTTCCACATATGTAGGGATGGCGATAATCGTTGAATCATCGGATCCGCCAAGGGTACGATCCGCGCCGAGATGGAGCAGTGTATATGTTTCAGGATTCCTGGCCCCGTCCGGCACGACTGCGGCGGACAGAACGAGGCTGATCGTCTGGACGGCGGGGTCCTTGGTGCGGACAGATGGAGTGGAACCGATAATCGCCGGGCCCATCGGCGGGGCGCCAGCTATGGGGCCTGATGGGATGTAGGGCTCATCAATGTTGGGAAACTGGGTATCCTGAGCGGCGTGCACAGCCAGCAAGGGGGGCGTGTCGATGGCAAGAAGGACCCGGGCCTCCAGCGATTCCACCGGGGAAGCAGACGAACGGGAGTATGTCCTGCCACGCAAACGCATTAAGCGACACCCAGCTTGCTAATCACCCACTGAACTAAGAGGGAGGCTGTCGTGATTTCTTGCCCGAAAACAGCCTAATCGCCGACCAAATACCCTCGTTCTCCCTATCTACCACGAGAACCCGATCTGTCAAGCACTTACTGCACAAGACGCCCGTTGGCATCGAGAAAACGGCATTCTTATCTTTTTTTGCGGAAGCTGCATAAGCCATGAGCTCGGGTCGTCAATGCAACCCGATTTGCCTAGTCCTCAGTGTCTGATGCAGAATCTGGCAAATTCACCGGTGCAGGGAGAGCTGCTCATCTGGAGACCTTCAATGTAGCCATTCATGCGACGTTTGATGTCGTTGACGAGCGAGGAGATATCCTGCTCTGGGCCTTCGATGACAAGCTCAACGGAGCCGTCCGCGAGGTTTCGGACATAGCCTTTGACGTCGTACTGAAGGGCGAGGTTTTGGACGGTATACCGGAACCCAACCCCCTGAACCGAGCCGCTGAAAATGCACGTTTGTCGATGCATCAACGATGCCCTCGATTATGCGGATTGGAAGTTAGTTTATCGTGAAGGGCACGGGAAGACCAGAGAGAAATGCGGTGGTGGAGGAGGATGTGCGGGCCATCAATTTTGTGTCTTGCCGCGGGCGATTGCGTGGAGGTAAGCCTGGTACGCCTGATCGAGGCTGCCGATGTCGGTCTGGAAGTAATGCTCGATCATGGGCACAACGGCGCGGCGATTCCACGGGAGTTCGACGTTGCGGTGGGCAAAGGAGGGGTCGCGGACGGTACCGGCGGCCGTTTCAGCAAGCCAGGCGTGCAGGGCAGGGAGGTATTGCTGCGAATCGGCCTCAAGGAGGAAGCGTGCGAACGCCCAGGCCTGGGCATAGAAAGCATCGATCTTGTCGGCGTCGTGGCCCACGATGTCGCCCGCGTGCATGGCACAGAGCTGGTCAAGAGAGAGGATGGTTTTGTTTTGAATCGCGCTGCGCAGGCTGGCAAGGCGAGGCGGGTTGTTTGAAAGATCCCATTGGGGCAGCTGGCCATTCCAGGATATGTTTTCGAAACAGCAGGCGAGTCCTTCCTCCAGGAAGGGCGGCATCCGGCCTTTGAAATGGCGGCCGACGAACTGGTGGAAGCCTTCGTGGGCGGCAACGGAGAAAGTCGCCGATCGCCCGATGTAATAGGCGACGTAGCGATCGCGGAGGGTGTACCCGCCGCTGCGGATCTGGAGGTAGATTCTGGCATCACTGCCGGCGTAGCGTTGGGTGTAGGAATCCCATTGCTCGCGGGTGGCGAAGAGATAGCAATCCAGAGGCTTGTCGGAGGGGGGAATTTGGGGCAGGATCCGGCGATAAAGCGTGGAGGCGCCTTCCATGACCTGAGCCAGACCCTGGGCGATTTCAGGATCATTGATGGTCGTGAAGATCCGGTAATGCGGAGTTTGAAGGAGCTGACCGATCTGCGGGCCGGAGTCCCACTTCCGCACGGTGATAGGCGCCGGGGAGTCAGGGCCTTGCCAGGACTGGACCTGGCGTTGAGGAGTGCAGCCGGCGGCGAGGGCGGCAATGAGACTGAGCCAGGCGATGAGGCGACAGAGGAGCAAGGCTGTGTCCTTTCCGACAGTACGCATGGGCCTCAGGGCGGTGTTCATTTGACGGTAGCCAAAGCAGTCTGAACAATGCCGTGAGAAACGAGGACGTATTTCATGGCAAGTGCACGGTATGACATCATCTCCATCGGCACGCTGAGCCGCAACCGGCTGTGGAACGAAACCCATGCGGTGCGGACGGCGCACGCGACGACCACGCTGATTCGAACCAGGGCCCAGCGGATCCTGGTGGATCCCGGGCTGCCTGGTCCGGCGGTGGCGGCGAGGTTGTTTGAGCGAGCGGGGCTTCGCCCGGAGCAAATCGACACCGTATTTCTGACCAATTTCCGGCCATCGCATCGGGCGGGGCTTAGCGTTTTTGACAGGGCGCGTGTGCTGATCCACGCAGAGGAGCAACAGTGGGCCAGAAAGCGGATTGAGGATTTGCTGCAGCAGGCACCGGAAGAGGACGTGGATCGGAAGGTTTTGGAGGAGGAACTGGCGCTGCTGGAGAGGCTGCAAGCCGCCGAGGACCAGTTGGACGACTCTGTGGACCTTTTCCCGTTGTTTGGATACACCGCGGGCACGTGCGGCCTGCTGGTTTCGCAGGCAACGGCGACCGTGCTGGTGGCGGGCGACGCGGTGGCAACGCAGGAGCATTTTCTAGCAGGCCAGGTGCTGGCGGACGCCCATGACCTTGGGGGGGCGCGCGAGTCCCTGCAGGAAGTGTACGAAATCGCGGATGTGATTGTGCCCGGACACGACAACGTGTTTGCGAACCCGCGCACGCACGGGATGTGAACCGCGAAGCGTGCGCCAGGTGTGATGGGGTTAGGGGTGGATATCAAGGCTTGTTGTTTTGATCCTGAGCGGCGATGGCTTTGACGATGCGGTCCTGAAGGGTCTTGGCGTCGCTGTTGCTGCCCGCGGGCAAATCGTTCATCAGGATGGAGAATGCGTACCAGTGTTTGGCGGTCTGCACATAGCCGCTGAGGGCGCTGACGTTGGCGATGTATCCCGTCTTGGCAAACACGCGGCCCGGGAAAGCGGGGGCGGCGAAGCGTTTGTGGAGGGTGCCTTCCTGTCCTCCCGCCGCCAGGCTGGCGAGGAAATGCGATTGGTTTTTGCCCTCGGAATTGTGGAGAAGGACGCGCACAATGGCATGTGGACTGACGGCATTCAGTCTTGCCAGGCCGCTTCCGTCCTCGAGACGAAACTGGTCCTGGGGCACGCCGATTCGCTGGAGGAAGGAGGCGATGGCGGCAGTCCCGTTTTGCCATGAGCCCGACTCTCCGGTGACGGCATACCCGAGGCGTTTGCAGAGGCATTCGGCATAGAGGTTGATGCTGTCCTTGTTAGCGCGAGCGAGGACGGTGGAGATGGGGGTTTCATGGACCGCCAGGACGGTCAGGGAGGGATCGGGGGCATCGCCCAGGATTCTGGTTCGGATGGAGCGGTCGCGGAGGACGCGGCCATCGATGGTGATGCCGCCGGCCTTGAGCGTCTCGCTGAGGACAGTGGCGGCATACATGGGGGGATCGTGGACGGTGACGGAGAAGGGGCCTTGGGATTTGGACTTAGCGGAGCCCTTGAGGATGAGTTGGTTGCCGCCGAGTTGGCGCGTGAGCCAGACCGCGTTGGCCGAACCGCCGACGCACGAGTTGCGGACGGTGAGGTATTGGGTAGGCGGGTCGGTTGTGAAACGGACGGTCTGCCCGGGCCCGAGGTTATGCACGTAGAAGTCGATGCAGTTGGTGTTGAGGGACATTCCGGCGACCTGGGCGACATAGGGGCTGGGTTGCTGGGCGGAGGGCCAATGGGGATGGACGAACACGTCATCGAAGACACTGTCGTCGACGCGGACGTCGCGGAATCGGGTGAGACCGGCCTTCTTGAGTTGTGCGGCCCACTCGGCAAAGACGGTGATGGTGGTCCATTTGTGTTTTC
This sequence comes from uncultured Tepidisphaeraceae bacterium, assembly GCA_964451955.1. GTDB lineage: Bacteria > Planctomycetota > Phycisphaerae > Tepidisphaerales > Tepidisphaeraceae > JAPLNB01. The sequence continues at coordinate 103,301 of CAYVKG010000001.1, read as the reverse complement.
TGAGCAGTTCGGCGTCGCCGAAACTGGGATCGCCGTCGCCCACGAGAATGAGATCGCTGCCGCGGCGGGCGAGGACGGTTCGGAAGCGGAAATCGGGACCCAGTGTCGCCAACGCTGCGGAGGTTGAGAGGATCTTCATATTGCTGGCGGGGATGAGAGGGCGTCGGCTGTCGCGGTCAAAGAGGACCTGCGCCTGGGCGGCGGTTGAGCCGACTCGGACGATCTGAATCCCCACGGTGGCCTTGGCCAGAAGCTTGTCTGCCAACACCGAGCGGACGTCGCTTGCGAGGTCGGCGTGCGAAAGCGGAGAGAGGGCCAGCATCGCGCACAGCAAGCCGGCCAGTTGTTTCATCCGTGAAACTTGACGTTTGGCACTTGAGATCATTGGTTTGTTGAAAAAGCAGTCCCGTTCAGAGAATGAACACAACGGCCGACAGGACGCTAGTCCAGAGACCAACCTTATCGCCTTCGGCCGTCTGGACGACAGCGCGAGTTTTCACGATTTCGCCGCTCATCTGGTACTGCTGCTCGCGCTCGTTCCAGGCTTTGTCGGCGTCGAAGGGAATGCCGAGGGTCGTGGCGAGCATGGTGGCGGCCAAATCCTCGACGAGGTCCTCCGTTTTCTTCTCGGTCATTCCGTAGCCGTGGTGCTCCGCGATGTACCCGTGCGCGTGGTTTTTGGGAATAGCCAGACCGATGCCGGAGCAGATGAGGCGATTGGGTTCGTCGGTTGCGGCCTCGGCAAGAACAACGAATGTGATCTGTCCGGGTTTGATCTTGGGAAGGCCTTCCTTCTGGGTGATGATTTTGCATGTTGTGGGATAAATGGAGGAGACACGAACCAGATTGAGCGTCTCAATACCCGCGTCGCGCAGAGCCAGCTCAAAGCTCATGAGCTTTTGCTGGTGACGGCCAACGCCCTTGGTGAAGAAACACTCTTTTGGAACGAAATCGTCGCCATTGATCATTAAGGCAGGCTCCTTGTGGGGACACTGGCGGCATGCCAGGGCCGCTGCAGGGGATTATATACGGAACGAGCGGCGATCAAAGGCGGAAAGCGGGTCGGGTTCTGCGGCGAGAATTCAGATCACCCCGTTCCAGTCGGGAGGCAGAAGCAGAACGGGAATCTTGGTGCTCTTGACGAGTTCGACGGGGACATTGCCGGCGAGGAGCCGGGCAAACACGTTTTTTCCCGTGAGTCCCAGTACGATGAGCGAGGCCTGGCGATCGACGGCGGTGTTGAGGATGGCGCGAGCAATGTCGTCACTGAACAGCAGGAGCGATTGCACGGTGAGGCCTTTTTCCTGGAGCTTTTCGCGTAGCAGGGCAATGGCGGCTTCGCCGTCGGCCTGCTCCTGTTCGTGCATCTGTCCGGCACTCGGGCGGGAGACGTGCACGACGAGGATGTCGGCACCCAGGCGTCTGGCAAGATCCCCCATAGGCTCCACGGCCTTCTGGGCGGCCCACGGACTGCTGACAGCGACGAGGATGCGGCTCATAGCGTTCCTGTTAAACGGCATTTTTGAGCGGAAGTCAAGAAACGGAGAAAGCGAAGTGACGTGCGAGCCGGCTCTTCAGAACGGGCTAACAACAGGGGATGGGATCGTCGCCATTCTCGCCAAGCGAGGTCACAATCTCGCGCCACCGCCGGACGGACGGAAGAGGAGGGACCAAGGTCGACGGGATGGCCATTGGTCTCCGCGCCAGGTCGAGGCGATCCGGCAGGGGCTCAACCGGGGATCTGGCGGTTGGGGTAGGCGCGGGGGAACAGACCACGAAGCCGCCGCAGTGCCTGACCTCGATGGCTGATGCTGTGTTTCTGCTCGCTGGAAAGCTCCGCCAACGTCCGACCGAATGGGGCGACGTAGAAAAGCGGGTCATAGCCAAAGCCGTTGGAGCCACGGGGCTCGCGAAGGATCAGACCTTCGACTGTATCTCGGGCGGTGAGGATAATTCGTCCGTCGGAATCGGCCAGAGCAAGCACGCACACGAACCTAGCCGTGCGTTGGGGATCCGGGACGCGGTCGATTTGGCGAAGGAGGAGGGCATTGTTGTCGGCATCGCCTTTGCCTGCGTGGTGAAGTTCGGCCCACCGGGCAGAGTGCACGCCCGGGCGTCCGCCGAGGGCGTCGAGCTCGATTCCGCTGTCGTCGGCGACCACGTGGGTGTTGAGCAGCCGGGCGTAGAAGGCGGCCTTCTGACAGGCGTTGGCGAGGAATGTGCGACCGGATTCCTCGGCAACGGGGATGCCTTGGTGTGCGGTCAGATCGTCCCATTCGACGCCGTCGTGGCCGAGGATTTCCCGAAACTCCCGGACCTTTCCGCGATTCTGGGTGGCGATGAGCAGCCGCATGGTGTGGCCTAGTCGTCAATGGACTTCAATTTGGCGCCCGATGGCTTGGTCGGTGTGGCGGGCTTGGCCGCCGGGGCGTTGGACTTGTCCGGAACAGGATCGGAAACAGCCACATCGGGGGCGACGTCTGGGCCGCGGGCGCGCAGAGGCGGGGCCGACTTGCGGGGGATCTTGACGACGACGGAGGGCGTGGTGACGGTGCGAATTTCGCCTGTCTGCGGGTTTTTGAGGCGGCGTGACTCCAGGCCGTTGATGGATTGGGTGGGGTACTGTTTTTTGGCATTGCGAAGCGAGGCGTCAATGATCTCATAAGTGGGTTTGACGAATCGGACGCGCCGGCCGTCGGGGGTTATGCCATTCTCGGGGACATCTGTGGCCGGTGGGGCAATGCCGATGACTTCGTTGGGGTCCTGGGCCTTGATTTCGGTCGTTTCTCTCACGGCGGTTTCGGGCCACGCGCCAATGCAGACGAGGCTCGCGGTGGGGCCATGGTAGTAATAGGCCTCGATTCCCGAGGCTCGCGCATCCTTGACCGCCTGAAAAGCAAAGTCCTTGCGTTGCGGGCTGTCGCGGTAGACGGCGATCTGGAGCGTGTAGGCCCCCTGGGCGTTTTCCAGATTCCACTGGGGATGGGAATACTGTCCCCCGCCCTCGAGCGGCATCAAGCAGACCATCTGGAAGAGCTTGTCGCCGTTGGCCAGGCGCAGGTTGGAGATGGTCTTTCGGTCCTCGTGAGCCCGGGTGTCCTTTTCGTCGCGGTAGAAACCATAGTAAAGGGTGCTGTGGCCATCGGCTTGCACGATGTACCAGTCGGTCATTCCCGTACTCTTGACGAGTTGCGAGCGAAGGGACTTGGCGCGGGCAGCATGATTGTCGCCTTGGATAGTAGTGCAATAGACCGTGAAACTCGCGTCCTTGGGAATGGCGGGAATCGGGGGGTCCTCGGACTTTTGGGTTGTCTCAAGCCGGTTGTCGGAGGTCTGGAGAGCGTGACTTTGACCCAGCGTGGGAGAGGGCTCGGTGTGGGTACAGGCTCCCCCCCCTACCGCGATCAGAAAACACAGAGCGAATAGATGGAGTCTCATACAACACTCTCCAAGAGCGAGCTATTCTACCCCGCGACCTGGGCTGGACAACCAGGGCATCGGGGGAAGCACAATCACGGGGCCGAGGCATTCTGGATGTCCATGATCTGGCGACAGCCGCTGGCCGCCAAATCGAGCAGGCCGTCGAGGGCGAGCCGATCGAATCCTCCGCCATTTTCGGCGGAGCCTTGGACTTCGACGAAACGGCCTGCGGCGGTGTAGGCGATGTTGAGGTCGACTTGGGCGCGGGAATCATCGGCGTAATCCAGGTCAAGGAGCATCTGGCCATCGACGATGCCGACGCTGACGGCAGCCAGTTGGTCAACGAGTGCGTGGCTCGGTTCATATGCTTGGGGATCCCAACGGGCAGGCAAGGGCGAAACAGGGCGTTTGGGTTTGGGCATTTCGGCGGGGAGCTTGGCGATGGCATCGGCTAAAGCGAGGTAGCCGGCGGAGATAGCGGCGGTTCGAGTGCCGCCGTCGGCCTGGAGGACCTGACAGTCGATGGCGATGGTATGGGGTCCTATCTTGGACAGATCGACTGCCGCGCGAAGCGACCGGCCGATGAGTCGCTGGATCTCGGTGCCTCGGGAGTCGGTATGCCCGATCTTGGGCCAGGCTTTTCGCTGTGGAGTGGAAGCGGGCAACATGACGTACTCGGCAGTGACCCACCCGCCAGGACGGTCCTCCGGGATCCAGGGAGGCAAGTCCAGCGAGATGGCAGCGGTGCACAGAAGGATGGTTTTGCCTTGTTCCCACAGGATGGAACCCGCGGGGGTTTGCGTGAAGTTTCGCGTAACCTTGATCTTGCGCAATTCGTCGTGGTTTCTGCCGTCTGGTCTCATTTGGGGGAGTATAGCATCTGGGGCCCGAGAATGGGTCCCGTTTTGCTAACGGTGGGATCGCGTTGGTTCCGATAACTAGACAATGCGTCAGGGCTACATATCGGCCCGGTTCTGGTCGATGAAACAGCATTGGGCTCGCCAGTCCTGGAGCGAATGAGGACCGTATGGGAACGATTACATCGGGAATAGGCCTTGTCAGCGGCATCAACACCAAGGAGATCATCGATCAGTTGATGGCTCTGGAGGCAAGGCCCAAGACGCTGTTGCAGAATCGCGTAACAGCCATCAACAAGCAGAAGCTCGCGTACACGGAGCTTTCCACTCGCCTCGCCAGTCTCAAACTCTCGGCAACGGTACTGAAGAAAGCCACCACGTTCCAGCAGACGAGCGCCAAGAGTACGAACGACGACGTGTTGACGGCAACGGTGACCGCCGGGGCCCCCCTCGGGTCGTTCCAATTTCAGGTAGCGCGTCTTGTGACGTCACAGCAGTCGGTGAGCGCGGGATTAGCTGATCCGACGACCAAGGTGGGCACCGGAGCCGTGTCGATAGCGCCCGGCGACGGCGCGGTGATGGCGCCAACGCTGTTGACCCGTCTGAATGGAGGGGCCGGGGTGCGCACGGGTTCGTTCAAGATCACCAACCGAGCGGGAACATCCGCCACAATTGACATCACATCGCTGAGTGCCGTCGACGACGTGATCGGCGCCATCAATGCGGCGAATCTGGGCATAACGGCGACCATCGGGAACCAAGGTCTGATCCTGACCGATGGTTCCGGAGGGACAGGGAACCTGATTGTCGAGGACCTCGGGGGCGGTTTCGCGGCGACGGACCTTGGCATCGCGACGGCACCGGAAGGCATCGCTTCCAACACGCTGACCGGCTCGGACATCAGCTTTTTGGGTTCTGCGAACGCGATCTCCGACCTTAATGACGGCTTGGGCGTTCGAACGGCAACGGGCAATGACTTTCGCATCACGTTTGCAGACGCGTCATATGTAGATGTCGATCTTGGAAGCGCACAGACGGTCGGACAGGTGCTTGCCGCCATCAACACGGCCGGGGCAGGCAAGGTGCAGGCGGACATCAACTCGGCCACCGACTCGATCCGTCTGACGGATCTGACCGGCGGTGGAACGCTGTCGGTGAGTGCCCTGAACGCGTCCAACGCGGCGGCGGATCTCGGGCTGGTTCAGTCGGGAACAAGCCCTCTGAGCGGGAGGACGGTGCTTGGCGGGCTGAACACCGTGCTGATCTCTTCGCTTAACGGCGGCGTGGGACTGGCGCTCGGGTCGATGACCATCACGAATCGCGCTGGCGTATCGGCGTCGGTGGACTTGTCAGGTTCGAGAACCGTTCGGGACATGATCGACGCGATCAATGCCGCGGGGATCGGCGTGACGGCTTCGGTCAACATAGAGAACAACGGGATCCAGTTGACGGACACCACCTCTGAAACCGGGAACCTCATTGTCGTCAACGATCCGGGTTCCACGATCGCAACCCAACTGGGCCTGGCCGGTTCCTATGACACCGGGTACACCTCCATTCAGGGAACGAACCTGAAGCGGGCAAAGCTAGTCGCGGGGACGTTGACCCTCGAGATGGGCGGTGGCGAAGTCTACTCCCAGACGCTGCTTTCGCAACTGAATGGCGGCAAGGGCGTCCAGCTTGGCGCCTTTCGGATAACGGACCGTTCGGGGCGATCGACCGTCGTGGATATTTCCGGCGCATTCACGCTGGATGACGTCGTGAAGCGAATCAACACCAGCCTCGATGTTGCCGTCAAGGCGGAGATCACCGGGGACAAGCTCACGCTGACCGATCTTTCGGGGCAATCCGTCTCCAATCTCATTGTAACGGACCTGGGTGGATCGACGGCTGCAACGGATCTGGGATTGGCGGGATCATCCGCAAACCCCACGCTTGTAGGGACGACGATCAACTATCTTGGCCGGTCCACCAGACTTTCGGATCTGAATGATGGCATGGGTGTCCGCACCGCGAACGGCATCGCCGACTTCCAGATCGCCGCAGCCGACGGTTCTACTTTCGATATTACCCTGAGTGGTCTGACGAGCGTCGGTCAGGTGGTCGATGCCATCAACACGGCGACGGGTGGGAAGGTGGTGGCGTCCATTCCGTCCAACGGCAAGGGGTTGCAGTTGACGGACTCCACCCTGGGCGGCGCGCTGACGGTCACCGCGCTGAACGGTTCAAAGGCGGCGGCCGATCTGGGTTTGATGGTTCCGGCGGTCGGGAACCAGATAAACGGGACGGCGTTGATCGCCTCGTTGAACACCGTGCGGATTGCGAGCCTGAGGGGCGGCGCGGGCCTCAACCTAGGGACGGTGTCCTTCACCAACCGGTCTGGCGCATCGGCGACAATTGACTTCAGCACGGCGACGTCTGTTCAGGACATTCTTGATCGCATCAACGCTTCCGGTCTGTCTCTTTCGGCATCGATCAAGGACGCGGGCAATGGAATCCAGATCACGGACAACTCCGGCGGCATCGGCAACCTCGTCATCGCGGATGTCTCCTCAACCACGGCTGCGGAGTTGGGAATCGAGGGGACGTTCGCCCCGGCGACAACCACCGTTCGGGGCGCCAATCTGCAGCGTCGATGGGTGGCGGAGAACACCCTGCTGAGCGATTACAACGGCGGGCGGGGGGTTTCGGCGGGCAGGTTCACAATCACGAACTCCAACGGCATAAGCGCCGAGATCAACGTGTCGTCGACCTGGAAGACCCTCGGAAACGTCATCAATTCCATCAACGCTGCGGGGATCGGGGTAACCGCGTCGATCAACGCCAACGGCGACGGCCTCCTGCTGACGGATACGGCCGGCGGGCCGCTGCAGATGAAAGTCGAAGACAAGACCGGCAAGACGGCGGCGGATCTGAACATTCTGGGCAAAGCGCCCGCTGGCGCGACAACGATTGACGGCTCGTTTGAGCGTTCGATCACGCTGTCGCCCACCGACACGCTCCAGACCGCCATCGACGCGATCAACGCGCCCGGTTTTGCTGTTTCGGCGTTGCTGGTGAATGACGGATCAGGATCGCGAATGTCATTGACTGCGCGAAACACCGGGCGTGACGGCAGATTCCTATTTGACGCGGGTGACACGGTGCTCCAGACCACCAACGTCGTCGATGCGCAGGACGCTGCCGTGATCTACGGGGCGGGTGGCGCGCGGCCTCTGGTGATCACTTCGAGCAGCAACCAGCTCACGAACGTGATCAAGGGCGTGACCATCGAACTGCATTCCACCAGCGCCTCCCCCGTCACGCTGAACATCACGCAAAACCTCGATAGTGTCACCTCCGAGCTGCAGAAGTTTGCAGACAATTTCAACCAGCTTTCGGCGAAGCTCAACGAGCTGATGAAGTTCGACAGCGAAACGCAGCAAAAAGGCATCCTGTTGGGCGACGGCACAACCCAGCAGATTCAGGAGCGGATTTTCAGGTTTTTCAGCACGGCGGTCCCCAGCGCGGGCACATACAAGACCCTGACGAGTGTTGGCCTGAAGGTTGGGAAAGACTCCCAGATCGAGTTCGACGAGGACAAGTTTCGTCAAGCGTACAGCACCGATGCCGAGTCGGTGAAGAAACTATTCACGCTCTACGAGAAGGGAACGGGAACGGCGCCGGACAAGAAGGGCATCGCGGCCATCATTGAGGACATGATCACGGCCATGACCGATCCGGTGAGCGGGAGCATCGCTCGCCAGAATCAGTCTTTGGACCTGCGAACCACGCAGTTTGAGAATCGGATGAAGGACATAGACAAGCTCGTAGAGATCAAGCGAGCCCGGATGGAGAAACAGTTCCGCACCATGGAATCCGTTCTGTCGAGCCTGCAGTCGCAGCAAACCGCATTGAACAACCTGAGCCTGTACACCACCAGCACCAAGTCGAAATCGTGACCCGGCAGGCAGTTTTTGCGCCGGCGGTGGACGGATTCCACCGTGAGGCTTTATCTCGGACCGCCCGGATGCCGATAGTATCTGTGCACGGATTTCTCGCCGGCCAATAGACCGTATGAACTCACAGGTTGCGACCAACTATCTTCGAACCAAGATCCTGACTGCAACGCCGGAGCAGTTGCAGATGATGCTGTATGATGGGGCAATCCGGTTCTGCGAGCAGGCGAGAATGGCGCTGCAGGACAAGAACTGGGAACTCAGCTACTCGCTCATTTCCCGCGTACAGAAGATCATCACGGAAATGAACTGCTCGCTGCGGCACGATGTCTCCCCCGACCTGTGCGGCAAGCTGGCGGCACTCTATAACTTCGCCTACCGCAAATTGATCGAGGCGAATATCGAACACAAGATTGAGTCGCTCGATGACGCGCTGGGCGTTCTGCGTTATCAGCGCGACACGTGGGCGTTGCTCCTTGACCAGTTGGGGAAGCAGAAGGCGGCAAACGTGGCCAACAAACTGGACCTGCCCGCACCCAACGAGAGAATGGAAGCCAGCATCTCCGTGCAGGGGTGATTCCCAAGGGAGAGTCCCCCTACCGCCAAATTGGGCTTGCTGAATCCCCGGCATCCATCGGCACGAATAGAGGTCCGGCCTCCGGCCCAGTTCCAATGCGTGTGTTTTTGGATTGCCCGGCGTGCGGTCAGGGTGTCGCTGGGCGGAAAGAAACCGGGCGGGACCCTTGCCAAGACGACCGGCAAGCGACCCGCCCGTATTCAGCAATCACCCGTCACGGCCGGTGGGCCGCCGGATGATGAAATCCTCACTTGCGGCGACGAGCCAGAAGACCGAGACTGCCCAGAGCCAACACGGAGAAGGTTGCCGGCTCCGGCACCACTGCGACGACGTACATGTTGCCGCTGCCTGTCGCCATTTTCTGACCGTGGGTGACAAACTCGCCGGACACCATTTTGGTGTAGATGGCATAGAACTGGTTGAGGCTCATCCCGGGCCCCGGATCATGGTGGTTGCGGGCATCGGGGCCGGCAACGGAACTGCCCTCATCGATGCCAACGTAGTCCGCCTGGCCGTTGGGCATGATGCCCGTGTTCACTCGGACCCAGCCTTCTTCGACCACCCAGGCAAGACTGCCCTCAAGGACGGGGTCGGTGGTGTTGGTTTTGGAGACGTTGCTGGCGGCTCCGTCGAGCCGATTATCAAGCAGCAGATAGGCTTGTGAGGGCTTATCCACTTTGTAGGTGACGAGGTAATCGCTCTGGGTCGCGCTCGTTCCGGCGTTCTTGTTGTCATTGGCGTTGGCAACGTACTGGATTCCGATCAGGTAGCTTGGGAAGCCCACGAGGACGCCGGTGCTCGCCGTGTTCAACAACCCGGTCGCCGGATCATAGCGAGCGGATGTCAACTCATGATTCCGGTCAACAAAGGCGAAGGACTCCTCTCCGAGGGTCAGTGGCTCAATCTGCGGCGGAATGGGGTCCAAGTTCGGAACGTTGTTCTGGCTTACCGAGATCAACGCTGCCTGTGCCGTGAGGGCACAACCAAGCACAACGAGCATAAGCCCGATCGTGCACAACCGATTGCGTGTGCGCATTGTTCACCTCTCCATTTTCATTCCCGCGGTGAGCGGCAGACATGTTTTGGGCACGAATCGTCAGATGTGATGGCCGAAAGGCCTCAGCACCGCCTCGGCGCCACGCCCACGGGCACCGAGAGTTCCACGATTGTGTCTATACCCCACAAATTCAAATCTGGCAAAAACCAGCGGCGGCTTTCCGGCCATTCGGTGGATGTACGCCGTCGCCGGGTCCTTACAATCCTAAATCGTTTCCCATATTCACGGCGTTGCCCGCCGCTCTTTGCCGGGAGCGAGCAGAAGTCTCTGGTCGTTTTCTCGGAGCATGCGGACGCCATGCCGACCGTGGCCGTAGTAATTGGGAAGGACTTTGGCAAATCGAAATCCGAGGGCTTTGTAGAGCCGGATGGCGGCGTCATTGGATTGCTCGACTTCGAGGCTGACTCGTGGAACATTGCGATGGCGGAGGCTCGCCATTGCTTGCCGGACAAGGGTCGTGCCGATCCCTGTGCCACGGAAGTGGGCGTCAACGGCCAGGCTATAGATGCGTCCGGATCTTGTCCGGCCGTGCCTGCGGATCAGCGTGATGACGTGACCGACAATCCTGCCGGAGATTGCGGCAACAAAGAAGATCGCCGTTGGGCTTCGATGAAGATAGTGCAATTGGCGTCTGTTCAGGCGGTAAACGGTGAACGACGCGTGTTCGAGCGCGTGGACAGCCGGCAGATCGCCGTGTCGCGCCGGGCGCACAACCGCGTGCACTGGCCGACGGGGCACCATGGGGGTCGTATCGTTCATTGCACAAGCTTTTAGGCGCAAGACGGCGCCAATGGGGAAACACGAAGATCGGCGCGCGCCGCCCGGGGCGGCGGCCAGACAGGCCCGGGACCCACGCCAGGACACACCTGCACGGGCACTTGAACCATCGTTCGGCGGGCGGGCTGGAAACTGAATTTTCGCAGGCGTCTGACCGGGTGATAGCTTGCCTTGGTCCAGGCGAGCGTTTCGAGGCCCCAGTCATCGCCGGCATTGACTCGCGGGCGATTGGCCCAGCACAGTCGGCAGAATTCCGAGAAGATGAACTGGGGCAACCCGCGCACACTCAGGTCGGTCTTTTCAATCAGAATGCTACTCTCCTCGGCGCCCAGGATTTCGCCGAAGGTGAAGCCGCTCAGAGTCCACCCTTCCCCGCCGCAGCCCGGCGCGGATTGAAGTTGGCGGGGGCGCGTGTAGACGACGATGCCTGTGACGCCGATCTGGGTGGCCCATTCCAACGTCAGCTCACACGCGAGGGCTTCCTTCTGTCGTTTGACTGCCACGGTGTGGTGGCTTTGCTGGTGCTGGAGGTCCTGGTGAGATTTCCACAGTCCGAGAAGCCTGAGGCACTCGGTGCGATGGCGGGTAGGATCGTAGGTTTCGACGCGTGCCTCGTAGTTTCGAAGGAACCGGTTTTTGAGTTGTCGCTTGCTGGCGAGTTCCCCGCCGGCGAGATCGATCATTCGCGCCACGTCATAGACGTAGTCAAATCCCATCGGCTCAACGGTCATTGCCTTGAGATCGAACCTAGGCAGCAATTCTTCGCTGGCATATTCGACGCGGCTGTGGCCGTGCGCCTGGTGGGCGTTGTTATAGGTGTCCATGATGTCAAAGGCATCCATGAGAGCGCGATCGGAACTGCCGCTGCCGAGGGGCGGCATCAGCATTGTGAGGTCTCCGGTGCCATTGGCAAAGACGCACAGATGGCTGTGCAATTCAGTCCACAAGATTCGCAAACTGTTCCCCCAGGTGAAGAGCTGCGAAAAAGTGTAATCGGAAAGCGGATTGCGAAGTGACGCGAGGTATTGGTTGAATTTAGGCTGATCGGCAAGAGTGACAGGACGCAAACCTAAACCCAAAAGAGGGTCATCGTCCATAAAAGTAACGGTTTCCTCCTACAAATCGCCTTGCAGTGCCCGATGTTCCGGAGCATGCGTTGCTGAACCGGCGGGAACCCAAGCAAGGCGGCACAGATTCGAAGTTGAGTCTGCGGCCAAACAAACCCGTTTCACTCAGAAAAGACGCAGGCCGTAGGAACGCAGGCTAACCCATGGGGGCGGCATTATACCAACTTTGCAATAGCTTTCTATGTTTTGTTTATACAATATATGGTGCGCCCCGTTGCATGGAATGCATTATATAGGTGGTTAGTCGAGGTCTATGCGGTATCGGCACTTGCGCTTTTGGCCGCGTCGATACAGGACGTGGTCGGCCGGGACATCCACGATGTCCACCATTACGCCTCCGAGCGCCTCGCACGTCCGCCTGGAGGCAAGGTTCGTGGGGTCGGTTGTGATCCAAAGGGACTTGAGCCCGTGGTGCCTCGCCAATGGAAAGAGCAATCGGCAGGCCCGACTCGCATAATGATGGCCCCTAGCCGGCGGATAGACGTTGTATCCGACGTGACCGAAAAACAGGAGAACGTCAGCGGTCTGGCCGATGCGCAGGCTGATGTTACCCGCAATTGGCACAGGCGGATGGTACTCTGGGCGGAGCCGCAACCAGAAGTTGTACGTCGGAACCCTGCCAACAGTCAGATCGCCGGGATCGCGGCCGAGGTGGCACGACCGCAGCAGTTGCTCCAGTTGGGTTCGGGTCGTGGCGGCATGCTCGGGATCGTTGGCCAGAGTCAATGGATGCGTGCAGGCGGCAAGGACGCCGTCAATCCACTCACTGGAGGGGTGCACGAGTTCCAACTCCTGGTCTCTGCATACGGCGAGTTCAGCAAAAGGAAAGTCGGTTGCCGTCGGGTGGTGCATCAAGCCCGACAAGGCCGCCAGCATGTTGCTCATCGGACACCCTCTCCCGTACAGCGTACTCGGCTTCAAGAAGCCGCGTCTGCGTTGACGGCGGCATCAAGTCATTTTAACCCAAGCCCCGCAGCAAACGCCACTGAGTAACTCGCCCGGCATTTGAGCCGGGGCGGCTGGAGCACAAAAAAGAACCCCGGACGGCGATCCGGGGTGATGGGTTTCAAAGCAGGGTGAACGACCGCCTATTTGGATGGGACGGCAAAGACGCCGCCAAACAGGTCCCCCATCTTGATGTACCAGACAACGAGGCCCAGAATCGCCACGACCGTGGCAATTCCGAGCAGGACAGTATAAATGTCGTTCGCCGGTTTCACATAAATCGGTTCGCCGGCATTGGTGGGTGCACGACTCATGGTAGGGCTCCTTGGATCCTATTCGTGGCGACATCCCCGCGGCTAAAGCTGCGTCAGAACCTGGCAGTCCTTCTGCACATCCTGGATTCGGGGGCCTTCCAACCGACCGAAGGACTCGCGAGGCTCCACGGCGTCGATGGTGATCTTGCCGAGAAACTCCATTGTCGCCTGATTGATCACGTAGAACTGCATCCCCTTCTCGACCTTGTCGGCACTTCCGAGGCTGATCGAGGCGTAGGTCACGCCGTCCGTCGAAGGCTTGACCACGGTCACAACACCCTTGAGATTCGGTGCCGCGACTTTCTTGCCGGGGGCGGCTTCCACAGGGATGTTTCGGTCTGCCAAGACACGACGAGCGATGTCGTAGTCCTTTCTCAATTGCGTGTTCTGCTCGATTGCCAGGCGCAATTCTCGGCTGGCGACATCGAGCCGCTTCTGCAGGTCTGTGTTGGCGCCGGCCAACTCCGCGTTACCGGTGCGGATCTTATCGGCTTCAGCCATGATCGCGTCATAACGTTTCTGCAGATCCCCCAATGCCGCCTGGGAGAGCTTCATGGCGTTGGTCAGGTCAGTAACGGAGGCGTCAAGAACGGCAACCCGAGCGGTTAGCTGGGTTTTCTCAACATCAAGCGCCTTGGCCGCGGCGGTGAGGTCGTCGATCTTCTTTTGGGCGTCGGTGGCGGCCTTCACGGCCTGGGCGGCAGCCTGGTTCGCCAACTGCTTGGCGCTGGTGACCTCCTGCTGAGCCGCCTCTTTTTCCCTGGTCAGTTGTCTCACACGACCCTCGTATGAGTTGAGCGCGGTCACGAAGCTATCTCGCTGGTTGACGAACACGACCAGAGCCGCCGTCAGAAGAAGGGAACAGACAACAAGTAGAACGATGAAGAGTTTAGTCAGAGCGCTCAAGCCTGGCTCCTTGGACTGGCTGTCCGGCAGTGGTGCGTATCGCAAACACGTCCCATCGACGCGGGACATTTTTCTTCCCGGCTGCCTCTTGCGCTGCTCGGACCTCCTGCCCGAAACGCTCGCTTGGTGAATCATCGCGCAAGAGACAAGATGCAAAGCCGGTCAAGACCCTAATGTACTCTCGTGCAAAGGCATGTCAAGTTCCGCTCTTCTGGACGGTAATGGCCAATGATGGACCTGGTCAGCGAAGTTGCAGGATCGCGGTGGCGGCGGCAACTCGCACGTCCGGCTCGGCATCCTTCAGCAGGGGCGCAAGCAAGTCTTGCGAATCCGCGCGTCCGATCGCTCCCAGGGCCAGGGCGGCCAGGTGTCGCTGCTGCCAGTCGGGGCTTGAAATCGCGGCGGCGGCAACCATGTAGGCCTCGTCGGAGCCGAGCATTCCCAAGGCGCGTGCGGCGACCAGCGCCACCTCGGTGTACTCGGAATCGAGTCCCGCCCGGACATGTTCGATGACTTTGCGGTCGCGGGGGCCCGCAAGCCCCATGATTGCGACTATCTTGTGAGCGGGATGGCCGCTGAGGGACGCGGCCACGAGGTACTTCAGCCCCTCTTCATCGCCGAGTCGCCAGATTGCTTCAGCCGCCTGGATTCGGGTTTCCGCATGGGGATCCCGCAGGACAGGGCGGAGGATTTTCACAGCGCTCTTTTCATCGAGCCTTCCGAGGGCAATTGCGGCGTTGGCGCGAACCTCCGGATCGGGGCTTTTCAATGCCTGCTCCAGTCCGCGGCTGAAGCTGGTTTCGCCCAGCCGGTGCAAGGCGAAAATGACCGCCACCTGAATGTGGGGGTCCTTCTCCTGGTTGATCGCCCGACGCAACAGCGGCAAAGCGGCCTCGAGGCGGAGTTCGCCGGCCGCCATTGCCGCGACGAAACGGACCGGCGCCTGGGGGTCGCTGAATGCCGCCAATATTTGATCCCGCCCCCCGGAGCCTAGGGCGTCCTTGATCCCTTCCACGGCATGCATGCGAAGCAGCCCGTCGCGGTCGGCGATCGCAGCGGTCAGAACGTCGCGAGCCGCTCGCTTCAGTGAATCGGGGACCTCCATGGTGCGTCTTGCCGGGGGCGGTTCGACCCGTTTGGTTTCGCGAGGGCGTGCCGGCAACGGGGACGGGGACGGCGGTTGCTCGCCCTGCTGCGCGCAGCCGATGACCATCGCCAACATCGCCAGCATCCATAGATGTTTCACGTTCATTTTCGTTGGCTGCCTTTCCACGTGCGAGTTGGTCCCATTATCGGCAATTCGCCGCATTTAGTCCTTGCGTTTCGGCCTGCCGGCGTCCGCATCGTTTCTGACCGTGGGTTCCCGACGCGAGAGATGCCAGATGCAGCATGCCATGGCCAGGTTCGTGGGCAAGGCCAAAGCGATCATTTCCGCGTTGACCTGCGTAGCCCAGGGGGTTGCTTTGAGGAGCAGACCCACCAATGACGTCCCTGCCACAACGCCCGCAATCACACGGCTTGCGCGCCTCGCCCAAGCCTTGGCAAAAACCATCCCGGGCGCAAGAACCACCAATGCGAGGGACAGGGGGCACATCTGGAGCAGGTTCTCGTTGCGATACGAGGCCACATGGGTCGTCAGCAACCAGGCGCCAAGGGAGAACGCTCCGGCAAACCCCATTACGAAGGACCACAAGCCGGATGCGACCGCAAACGCCCATCGCGCCAAAGAGGAAACGGGCGAGGCAAGACCCAAGCCCGCCAGCGCGCTCCCCAACCCAACGCCGGCCATTAGATACCATCGCAGCCAGGGCGCCGGCGCATCGGGCAACGGCGCGAGGGTGCTTTGGAAATAGGTTGTCTCGTTGGCAACGAGTGGAACGCGCTGCCCCGTCGCATCTGGAATCGTGACCGACCGAAGATGCTGCTGGAACTGCATCGGCAGATACGATTCGTCCCATGCGGAAATGGGCCGGTCAATGGCTGGCCCCAGCACGAAGTAAAGCGCCGTGTACATAAGCGGGTCATATTGGCTGGCCAGGCGTGTGTGCCAGCGATAGGTGCGGTTCGTGGCGACGGGTTTCAGCTGGCGGGAGATTTCCTTGCCGACGGCTGCGTCCAAGGCATCCCGCACGCGGGTGGAACAGTTGTCGGTGTAGTAATCGTAGCGGTAGAAGCGATTGGCGGGCCTGGAGTTCCAAAGGAGGAACTCGTACAGCGCGATGCGCTGGCTGGGAGTCAGGTTGAGTTGCTGGACCCAGACCGACCGGTTCTCGGCCTTGTAGGCTTTGGCCATCTCGGTGGTATCCCACGCCTCGACCCAATACCACATTCGGCCCTGGAGAAAGCGAAGAATGAACCCCGATTGGCCCATGTCAAACAGGCCGTAGTTGAAAGCGAGATTGGTCCCGCGGAGGTGGTCCTGCACGCAGATTGCGTTGTGGCCGAATCGTTCGTAGATGGCTTGCCCAGGCCCCATAGTCAAGAGATAGATCGTCAGTTCGGAGCCGGGCTCGCGTGGTGCGGTGGTTGGGGCAGCCGAGATCAAGCAGCCGAGAACTGCCGCCAGAGCGACGAGGCCAACGCATCGCAACACGCGCGGTTGTGGACGTAACGCGGACACAGGGGGCATCCTCAGTCGCAACGATCCTGCCGTCAAGGGCCCGCGAGGGGATCGGCGAGGAGGCTGACGTTTGGCGTGCGGAGGGCTTCCAGAGACAGGCGAAACGGCGCGGTCAGATTCTGGACCTTGGCCGGCTGATGGTCTGGAGATCGCTTCACAGTGGCGGTGGGTGAGTGGCGGCGTCGTTGGCACGCTGTTGGCGGTGCTGGGGATTGGGGCGGTGCTTAGCTGGCGGGGAAGAAGCGTACGGCCGACGGATCAGTTCTAGAATGGGGAGTCTCAGGACCGGGGCGTTGGGCCGCAGCTGCCGGCACTTGTCGCTGGCGGTTTGGCTCCACCTGTAACAACGATGTTCTGGTGGCGGCAAAAAAGCGCCCAGGGATCACTCCCTGGGCAACACATTTCCTGTTGGCCCAAATCCATGATTATTGCGTCGGCCCCACATACTGCTGAATCCACTTCAGGTCGTTGGTTCCTGTCCCGTTGAACCCGTACCCCGCCTTGGCCATGTCCAGGGTGCTCTTGTCGGTCCACTGCTTGTACTCGGCGTGGCCATCGGCAAAAGACAGGTTCGCCCCGTTGTTGTGCCAGGTTCCCGGCGCATCGATCCACTGGTTGCCCGTCCGCGGTACCATGAATGACCCCAGGTTGTAGCCCATGTTGTAGTTGCGCCAGTCGTTCTCATCAATAAACACGAACACCTCGGAGGCCCGCTTGATGTCGTTCCGCTTGGTAATGATCGTGGGTCTGCACCCAGATGCACCCTCCCCGTTCAGCCAAGCATTGATCCCGTAACTCTGCAGGTGCCAGCTAAAATCCCCCGGGCAATGAAAGACCTGGGTGTTCCGCGCATACTTGTAGAGGCATCCCTCCTTGATCGCCTCCTCCGTATTTCCCATTGGCTTCCCGTTCACCGGTGGCCAGACCGTGCCTTTGAAAAACGGAATCTGGGGGCGAGGTCCGTATTGTGCCATGCCCGGCGGCGCCGTGGTCCGATCCGCCCACCCGTCAACGAGATACCCTTTGTTGTCCGTCGCGTAATACTCCCAGGCCATGGTCAACTGCCGGAGGTTCGACAGACACGCCGCCTTGTACGCTGCCCCCTGCGCTTTCTTGAGCACCGGCAACAGCATCGCCACCAGCAGCGCAATGATTCCGATCACCACCAGCAGTTCCACCAGCGTGAACCCACCACGCACCACCGCTCGCGTTGAGTGGCCTCTCATAGAGTGTCCTTTCTTCAAACCGCCTGCCATCGTGCAGACTCGCGCATGACGTGCCAGACCAGACATGGCGACCTTGCCGATTCGCGTCTGCTGTCCGATTGCAGACGAACACCTTCACTTTGCCGCTTAACTATGCCGAATGCAACTACAAAACGCCCTGTTCCGCAACCGATCTGTTTCCGGCCTCTCAACCAGCCCGCCGCGTGCCTCTTTCCCCATCGAACAAACCGCCTACCACAAAATCGGATCGCCCTGAATCAGCGGCGAATGATAGGATGACTTCCCGTTCGGCCGGATCAGGTCCGACGGTGTCAGCGACTCCACGTGCCCATCGAAGAAACAGTAGTTGCCCCGGCCTTTGCTGTAATACTCCGGTTTCGTCGGGTCCGTCCGATAGGAATCTCTCATCCCTTGTCCGTGCCGCCCCGATGGAACGTCATCGCTGCTCTGACCCATGATGCACCACGAGTCGTTCGGCGCCAGCTCCTCGTAGATCATGATCTTGCCAGCCGGATTCCTCACCCGCGCCAGCACGAGGCCCAGCTTCGGCCCGTTTGTGTCCCGCTCAATCAGGTAGTTCAGAGAATAGCTGACATTTCTCGGATACGCCGGGTTGACCGGATGTCCCGCCAGCGGTTCCCCGTCATCGCCCGGGCACATCATGACCTTGGCGCGCGTCTCCCGACCCCGGAGCTGTTTCCACAAGGCGCCCTTGTTATCATCCAGATCGATGTGACCGGAGGCCCCCGCCACTTTCTGCAGCCAGGCCGCCACTTTCACCAGGTTCTGGTCGCTCGACAGTTCGCCGACCCCATAGTTGCGCGGCAAATGTCCCTGATTGTCCATCGCGAACATGGACATGGCCACGTAGATCTGACGGATGTTGCTCGAACAGGCCGTCGACTGCGCCTTCCGTTTTACCGAGTTCAACGCCGGCAACAAGATGCTGATCAGAACCGCAATGATCCCAATCACCACCAGCAGTTCCACCAGCGTGAACCCACCACGCACCACCGCTCGCGTCGAGTGGCATCGCATACTCTACCCTTTCTTTCTGCCAACATCGGCAGCTAAGACCTCAACCGGATGTGCCAAGCATGAATTGCCTGTTCAAGCCCGCCGGCGTCTGCCGCATTGCCACGACCGGCACCGAATGCGCACAGTTTGCCACCGTCCGCCGGCAAATGCAATCAATTTCCTACTGAATTACTCGCGCGGGACCAGCCGATCGCTATGCAAGCCCAAACCTCGCCTGGACTCGGGCTTGCAGCTTGGCAAATCCCCATCGGTCCACCATCATGCCAACAACGACCATCACGATCATCACCCCGATCACCTGTGCCACGTCGGCCGTCTCCCGCCCCATGGCCAACTGGTAACCCAGGCCATGCTTTCGTACTGCAAAGATCAGTTCGGCCCCCATCAGTGAACGCCACGCGAAGGAAAACCCCTGCCGGAGACTCCCCGCCAAGGCCGGCAGGCTCGCGGGCAGGAGCACATACCGGTACAAGCGCCAACCCTGCGCCCCCAGCATGAGACCCGCCCGCTGATAGATTGGTGGAATCTGTTTCAAACCATCCCGCAGCGCGATCGCAATCGCGAAAAAGCTGCCCATCACCAGGACAAACAGAATTCCCGTCTCGTTGATCCCAAACACCAGAATCGCTAGCGGCACCCAGCACACGCTCGGCAGGGTCTGTAATCCCAGGAACAAAGGGCCAAACAGGTTGTCAAGCCACTCCCATCGCCACATCAACAACCCGAGCAGGCCCCCCAGGCCTATGCTCAGGGCGAATCCCACCACTAACCTGACTCCGCTGACGACCTGGGATCGGATCAGCGGACTGGAATACCAAGCCCCGTCCTCTCGTCCCCCCCCCGCCTTCCCCGACGGCCACCCAGCCTCGATCGGCTCGCCAAATCCGGTCCGCACGTTCAGCAAACCCAACATCGCGTCGGCCACATGACTCGGGGCTGGAAACACCCATGACCGCCACCCCCCCCGCTCCGGATATTTCATATCAAACGCCGTCAGCCTATATGTTCCCTCCCATATCGACAAAATCACCGCCCAAATGAGCGCTCGCTGGAGGCTTCCATTCATCCCCCGCCATTTCCCGATTGACACGATTCACCTCTTCCTCGATCTCCATCCGCACCAGCCGCACCAGTTCGCTGATCTGTGGACTGTCGAAATCCCTCGGATGGGACAAGTCCACCCGGATCTCCCGCCGAATCCGACCCGGATACGCGCTGAGGACGATGATGCGATCGGCCAGTCGCACCGCTTCGCCGACGGAGTGGGTCACGAACAGAATCGTTTTCTTGGTCTGTATCCACAACTCCTGCAGCTGGGCATGCAACAACGTTCGTGTCTGTGCGTCCAGCGCCGCAAACGGCTCATCCATCAACAGCACCGCCGGGTCCATCACCATCGCCCGCGCGATCGCCACCCGTTGCTTCATTCCCCCCGACAATTCGTGGACCAATTTCTCCCCGAAACTCCCCAGATGAACCATGCGTAACGCCGACTCTACTCGCTTGCGTCTCTCCTTCCGCCCCATCCCGGCCATGCGCAATCCAAAACCGATGTTCTGCGACGCCGTGAGCCAAGGAAACAGGCCGTGGTCCTGAAACACCATGGCGCGATCGGGCCCGGGCCCCTCCACCTGCCTCCCGTCCAGCCAAATTTCCCCGCGGTCCGCCTTCACCATCCCCGCCGCCAGATTCAGCAGTGTCGTCTTGCCGCAGCCGCTCGGCCCGACCACGACGACAAACTCGCCGCTCCTGACCTGGAGGGTCAAACCCGTCAGCACCGCCACTTGCGACCCGTTGAAGCGCTTTTCGATGTCCCGCATCTCCAGCATGCCCCGGCCGATCTCCCGCCGAACCACGCGCCGCAGTTTATCACCAGGCACCAACTTCTGCGGGGTCCCTGTCCAGGCAGATCTCACCGCTCCTGCTTCCATGCTTATCCTCTCTGCGTCGTCCTCATTCCTTCATCGCAGTTCCTTGAGCACACTCAAGTCCACCAACCCCTCGACGGTCACCAACTCTTTCGAAAACCGCAATTCATACGACCACTTGGCCATCGCCGCAAACGCCCTCTCGGTGACCTCGTCCGTATACTTTACATTCCGAACCGCCGACACCAAAACCCCCGCCGGCAACTTCTTCCCGGTCAACTTCAGCAAGGCCGTCTCCAACTCCACGGCACACTTTTCAGGCTCAACCTGCAATCGCTTGGTTATTGCCCGGTGGGCAGTCAACAGCTTCGCCAAGACGTCCCTGTTGGATTTGATGAACCTCGGCGACGCAATGACGATCGTCAACACCAACTCCCCATCAGGCCACATCTCCTTGATGTCCTTCTCGTGGGCTATGAGCTTCGCGTCCGCCTCCGCAATCAACCGGGATCCCCACGGCTCGGGAACCCAGGCCGCGTCGATCTGCTTGCGAATCATCATTCCGGCCTGCTCGGCGTTGGCCACTGCAGTCACATTGCTCGCATCGGCCTGCCCCAGAATCGCCGTCACGTAGTGTTTGGCCGAAATGTCCTGTGTGTTCCCCAACTGCGGCGTGGCGATTTTTCTACCCTTGAGATCCGCCAAGGAGCTGATGCCCGAATCGTTCCGGGCCACAATCAACGAACCGTTAGCCGCCGCCCCCGCCACGACGCGAACCTCCTGCCCCCGGCCCTTACCGTGCCCTGAAATCGCAGGTCCCGGCCCGATGTACCCAATATCAATCTCGCCTGCAAACAGCGCCTCGATCAACGAGGGGCCGGCATTGAATACGCGAGTGGTCAGTTTGGCGGGGGCAATCGCCTGTGCATACTCCCCACTTTGGACTCCCAACACCGCCTGCGCATGCGTCACATTCGCAAAATAACCGAGGCGAACCTCTTTGGTCGCGGGTACTGCCGCCGGCTCGCCGCCGCCCTGTTTTTTCTCGCAGCCCCCGACCAGCCCCAACGCCGCCACCAACGCCAACAGGCTCGCCCGAAAACCCAAGACACTCATCATTCCACCACACTTCCCTTCATCTGTTGCACCCACGGCCGATCACTACCCCATCCCCCCCGCGCGCCGAGTGGGTTACTTTACCGGCTTGCCGCTCGTCCGTCAACATAATCATACTTTTCCTACATGTTTTATATGATAGTTTTAGAAACCCGTCAACCGGCTGCTGTATCGGGTTAGTAGGTCGGCAACTGGGCCTGCACCATTGTTCCTTTCCCCTCCAGTTGGACCACTCGCGCCGGATAAGTCCGTATCCTGACCAGAGGCCGCGACCGCAACTGTCCACTCTTCAAGTCAAACGACCACTGATGCCACGGACAGACGGCTCGCCCGTCGTGGACCTCGCCCCCCGCCAAACTGGCCCCCGCGTGCGGACATCGGTTGTCAATCACATACGCCTGGCCCCCGTTCAAAAACACCGCCAACTGAAAACCCTCGATCTCCACGTACTTCCCGCGACCCTCCACCAACTCGCCCATGCCGCACAACGTCACCCATGCCATATGCCCCACTTTACCTCGCACGGACCCCTGTTGCCATGCGGAACAGACGTTACCATATCGTCGCTGGTCGGTTCTCCATCTCGTTCGGTCAGACTCGTTCAAAGGAGCACAGAATCATGAAGTCACTTCGCCTGCACTCTCCTTGGTCGCTTCGCCCGTTGCTAACCGGGTCCCTCTGCCTCCTCACCCTGCTCGCGGGCTGCTCTCGATATCATCACAGTGGCGCCGCCAACTCCCTATCCAACCTCTATCTTCTCTCCGACGCACAGACCAGGTCTATCTCCCCCGAGAACTTCACCGGCGAAAAGGGGAAAGCCGGCATGTCCACGGACGGTCCTGCGCTCCCTGCCGCCTCTGAACTGGGCCAAGGCTGGAAGGTTTCCCCCTTCATCCGGATCGCCCCAAGAAGCACATTCACCCTGGCCGAAATCACCGGCCCAGGCGCCATCCAACACATCTGGATGACGCCCACAGGCAACTGGCGACATTCCATCATCCGCTTCTACTGGGATGACGAACCCAACCCGTCCATTGAAGTTCCCGTCGGCGATTTCTTTGCATGCGGCCTGGGCTCGTATGCCCAGGTCAACTCCCTGGCCGTGAACGTCAACCCGGGCTCCGCCTTCAATTGTTACTGGCCGATGCCCTTTCGCAAGAAGGCGAAGGTCACCTTCGAGAATCTCGACGACAAACAAATGACGCTTTACTACCAGATCGACTATGCTCTGGCCAGAGTGCCCGCCGACGCCGCCTATCTTCACGCCCAGTTCCGCCGGGAGGACCCTCTCAAAGAGAAAGGCCTGTACACCATTCTCGACAACGTCAAAGGAAAAGGTCACTACGTCGGAACCTACATGGCATGGGAAGTCCACTCTCCTGGGTGGTGGGGTGAGGGCGAGATCAAGTTCTTCATGGACGGCGACAAGGAATTTCCCACCATTTGCGGCACCGGCACCGAAGACTACTTCTGCGGTTCCTACAACTTCGAGAACCGCACGACCAAGCTCTACCAACCCTTCTCGACACCCTACGCCGGCCTCGCCCAGGTCATCCCCCTTGACAAGGAAAACCAGTACAAGCCCGGGCAACGATTCTCCCTGTATCGCTGGCACATCACTGACCCCATCCGATTCGACAAAGACCTCAGAGTCACCATCCAGGCGCTGGGCTGGAAAGAAGGCGGCAAATACCTTCAGCTCGAAGACGACGTCTCCTCGACAGCGTTCTGGTACCAGTCCGAACCGCATAACCAATTCCCCCCACTGCCTGCTCGGGAAAAGCTCGATTGGTAGCGACCCTGAGCCGCTGGCGTGTGCGACCCCGGCCATCTTTAGGGAGCCTCGCCGTCGCGGGATTGGAGCGTAAGACTGGACCAACCGAGCCTGCTAACACACGGACGGGCGTTCCCAACAACACAGCCGAGTTGCTTTGTGGCGTCGCGGTCAGGCATCGGATACGTGGGATGGAACACCAGGCTCCAGCGCCGCGTTCCTTTACGCAGCCGCCCCCGTCGCCCCAGCTTGGCGGGGAAGGATTCGCCCAAATGCATCCCCCCCACCCGATCAGTGATCTGCGGGCTGCCGGCCTTCATCTTTTACTTCGTCGGTCACTTCCTCGCGCCACGGCGGCACAATGAACATCTTGACCGGCACCAGGACCGTGTCGAGCACGAATATCCCGGGCTCAAGGAACAACTCGGTCAGGTCATCGGGGGCCTTGTCGGAAATCGACCCAAAGTACACGGGCCACGACACCGTATTTCCCACCGGCCGCATCGCTTGTGACCGCGGCCAATCCCGCCGCGCACCCGTGCGGTCGACTTCCGCAGGCATCGGAACGTAGACGTCGGCGGTCTTCTTGGTCGCCGCAACCGAGATTGGCTGCGCCGGCGGGGATTCGGACTGATTTGCTCCCTTGGTCGCGACGGGGAATGGTTTCTCTTTGGACTCCTTGCCCGCCTCGGTCTTCACGGGCACTGGAGCCTTCTCGGCCTCGGCAGCCGTTGCCATTGTTGTCGGCTCTTCCTGCGACTTGCGCACCACATCGCCAAACGGACCAGGCCTGCTCGCACATCCCGCCGCCGCCAACATTGCACACGCCGCCATCAGCCGCCAGTTTTTATTGACCCAAGACACTGTTCACATCCCTCTTGAATGCGTCCTTGTTGAACTCCATCATCCCGCCATTACTGATATCGTCTTTTTCATTGAATGGAGAGTAATTGAACGGATCGCGCAACGCCTCGTTCTGCCGTTCCAAAGCGGTGCTGGGCCGATCCGAACAACCGGCCGCAACGACAACGATCGCGATCAGCAAGCATTTCAACATGATCGCCCGCTATTAGACCATAGATCAGGCCGCGAGGAAAGCCTACGTCTCCGGAGCGTATTCCATCGTGTAATTGGGCGATTCTCGCGTGATGTGAATGTCGTGGGGATGGCTCTCCACCATGCTTGCCGCCGACACCCGATAGAACCTGCCCTTCTCCCGCAGTTCATCGATGTTGCGTGTTCCGCAGTAGCCCATGCCCGCTCGCAAGCCTCCGACAAGCTGATATACGAAATCTCCCAGCGGTCCCCGGTACGGCACCCGGCCTTCAACGCCTTCCGGCACGAGCTTGCTGCTCTCTTTCACTCCGCTTTGCCCGTAGCGGTCTTTGGAACCCTGGATCATCGCGCCCATACTGCCCATGCCCCGGTATGTCTTGTACCGGCGACCCTGGTAGATGACCAGTTCGCCTGGCGCCTCGTCCAGGCCCGCAAAGAGGGAGCCCATCATGACGCAGTTGGCGCCGGCGGCAATGGCCTTGGTGATATCGCCGCTGTGCCGGATGCCACCGTCGGCAATGATCGGGATACCGGCTTCTTTTCCGGCGACGAACGCCTCCGAGATCGCGGTGATCTGCGGGACGCCAACGCCGCTGATGATTCGCGTGGTGCAGATTGATCCCGGCCCGATGCCAACCTTCACCGCATCAACGCCGGCGTCAATCAGGTCCTTGGCCCCCTGCCGGGTGGCGACGTTTCCGGCAATCACCTGGATATCCCACCTCTTTTTGACCTGCTTCACGGTTTCAATGACGTTCCTGCTGTGGCCATGCGCCGTATCGACGACAAGGACGTCCACCTCGGCCTTGATCAGTTGCTCAATCCTGCCGAAGTCAAGAACGCCCGTCGCCGCGCCCACGCGGAGTCGGCCCCGATTGTCCTTGCACGCATTGGGGAACTGGTGCATTTTGTCGATGTCCCGCATGGTGATGAGGCCGCAAAGGCGGTTATCCCGGTCCACCAGCAAGAGTTTCTCGACTTTCGCCTTGAACAGGATGCGTTCGGCCTCGTCAAGCGTCGTGTGTTCCGGCGCCGTGACGAGATTTTCACGGGTCATCACTTCGCCGATGCGTTTGGTGTCGTCGTCCTGGAACTTCAGATCGCGCCGGGTGAGGATGCCGACGAGCTTTCCGGCCTTGGCATTTCCGGTTCCCCCGCTTCGCCGCCGGGGCGCGTCCGGGTTGGCGTCGTCGCCATCGACAATGGGGATTCCGCTGACGTTGTATTCCCGCATGATTCGCCGGACGGTGCCGATGGTGGCATTGGGGGACAGCGTGATGGGATCGACGATCACGCCGTTTTCGCTGCGTTTGACTTTCTCCACCTCGCGGGCCTGGTTCTCGGCGGTGAGGTTCTTGTGGATGATCCCCATACCGCCTTCCTGCGCCAAGGCAATAGCCAGCGCGGACTCCGTGACCGTATCCATGGGCGCGGAGATCAGCGGGATATTGATCTGGATTGTGCGTGTGAGTCGTGTCCTGGTATCCGCGTCCGTCGGCACAAAATCGCTGTATGCGGGAATCAGCAGGACATCATCAAATGTGATGGCATCGGAAATGATCTTGCAGTGTTCCATGGGGTACAGATATGGCAGACCGCCGGCAATGTCAAGTATTTCGGGAGCAGACTCGAAGGTCTAAGGTGCGCGGTCGCGGCTCGGTTGGCGGGCCGTGCAGCAACGGCGGCGGGCAATTACACTGTGCGTCATGCTGCGCCTGCCTGCCAATCAGTTCGGTCGTCGTCCCGGCCGCGGGTTCCGGCCGTTTTTCCTGCTGCCCAAGCTTGTGGCGATCTCGCTGTCGATCGGCTCGCTCGCCGCGATTCTCGTTGTCTGGTTGGGCAGCGGCATTCGATGGCTTTCGCTCGACGACCTACGGCGGCTGTGGCTCCTCAACATCATCGGCCGGGTTGTTTGTTGTGTGACTGTGCCCGCCGTTGCGGCCTCGGTGCTTTTCGGCGTGGCGCTCCTCCTCCAGCATCCGCGTCAGTTCATCCGAATGCGGTGGCTCATCGTGAAGCTCGTCATCGTGGTGGCATTCATCCCCTCAGGGCATCTTTTTCTGCGGAGCCGAATGGAACTGCTGCGCAAGGCGTACATGCAAGGAGCCGCCCCCGGCACTATCGAGTTGCAGTTTTCCTGGGGTTTGGCGGCGGTCCTTGCCGTCTGCATTCTGGTTGCGATTCTCGGCCGGCTCAAGCCCCGTTTTTGGCAGAACTGGGCTCGGGACTATGGTGCATCTGTGCACCCACCGCGTTCATAGGAACCACCGCATTTGCTTTGTCGCGTCCTGTTGCACCCGATTGGAAAGGGTAGACTGGCTCAAACGGGGCGAGAGGTCTGTAGCACGGAGAGATCATGACCGGTATTGATCGACGTTGGCGGCTTTTGGCGATGGGCATGCTGTTCGTCGGGATCTGCCCTCAGCGGCACGTCTTTGCAGCCGAGATCTCGCGACTTCCGGAGAACCTGCCGATCCTCGCGGCAGGCAAATCGCGTGAGCCGACGGACTGGCTTGTTGGGTCTGGGAAGCACGCAGCGGGCGTATACCGAACGGCGGACAACCGAGAGGTCGTTCTGACGAACGGCCTGATTTCGCGGACTTTTCGGCTAGCTCCCAACTTCGCCACCGTGGCTCTGGACAATTTGAGTAGTGGTCAGTCCCTTCTGCGGGGCGTCAAGCCCGAAGCGATGCTGACGATCGACGGCAAGGCCTATGCCGTTGGCGGCCTGGTTGGCCAGCCGAATTATGCCTATCTGTTGCCCGAATGGCTGGACAAGATGACCGGCGACGCGAGCGCGTTCCAGATTGCCGACATTGAGGTCGGCAAGACCAGGGAGCGATTCGCCTGGAAGCGAGTGCGGCACAGCGCCGATCTGCCGTGGCCCCCGCCGGGCGTGAGCCTGACGGTGTCTTTTAAGCCTCCCGCGGCTCTGCCGGAGGGGATGGTTGTCCGCGTTCACTACGAGCTTTACGACGGCATCCCGCTGCTCAGCAAGTGGTTCACGATCCAAAACGGGTCGGGGAAGCCGATTCGTCTCGAGAGATTCACCAGCGAGATTCTCGCGGCCGTCGAAGAGGAGTCCTCGGTCGAGCAGACGCCGTTGGAGTCGCCTCGCACCATTCAGATTGAGAGTGATTATGCGTTTGCCGGCGCGGACGCCACTGGGGCGAACAAGGCGGTGCATTGGGTGGCCGATCCGCAGTACGCGACGCAGGTCAACTATGCTCGCACGACGCGATGCATGCTCGAATGTCGGCCGCCCATCGGCCCGGACCAGATGATCGGGCCTGGCGAGGTTTTCGAGTCTTTTCGTATCTTTGAACTTGTCCACGACAGCACCGACCGGGAGCGGCGTGGTCTGGCCCAGCGACGGATGTATCGCACGGTTGCGCCCTGGGTCACCGAGAACCCGATCATGTTGCACGTGGTTTCTGTGGACCCCAGAGTCGTCAGGACGGCGATCGATCAGTGTTCCGATGTCGGATTTGAGATGGTGATCCTCTCGTTCGGGTCGGGCCTGAACATGGAAGATGCGAGCGACGCCAACTGCGCCCGATTTCGAGAGCTGGCCGATTATGCCCGCTCCAAGGGCGTTGAACTGGGAGGATACTCGCTGCTAGCCAGTCGATCCATCAATGCCGAGACCGACGTCATTAGCCCGAAGACCAACAAGCCCGGGGGCGCGGTCTTCGGCCATTCGCCGTGCCTGATGAGCGAATGGGGCATGACCTACTTCGTCAACCTCCAGCGATTCATCGGGTCAACCGGCTTTACGCTGCTGGAACATGACGGCTCCTACCCCGGCGACATCTGCGCGTCGGTTCGGCATGCGGGGCACCGAGGCGTGGACGACTCTCAGTGGCCGCAGTGGCGGGAGATCACCGATTTCTACAAATGGTGCCGTTCGAGCGGTGTTTTTCTCAACGTTCCGGACTGGTATTTCCTGAGCGGCTCGAACAAGACGGGGATGGGCTACCGAGAAACCAACTGGTCGCTTCCCCGCGCTCAGCAGATCGTGCACGGTCGGCAGAACATCTATGATGGGACGTGGGAGAAGCCGCCGAGCATGGGTTGGATGTTCTGCCCATTGACGGAGTACCATGGTGGCGGGGCCGCCGCCACCATCGAGCCGTTGTCCGAGCATCTGGACGCGTATGAAGGACACCTGGCGAACAATTTCGGTGCCGGCGTCCAGGCGTGCTATCGGGGTTTTCGTCTCTATGACACGGACAAGACGCGTGCCGTGGTGAAGAAATGGGTCGATTTTTACAAGAGGTACCGCGAGATTCTTGATTCAGACATAATCCATGTAAGACGCGCCGACGGCCGCCAGATCGACTGCATGCTCCACGTCAATGCGCGTCTGCGACAGAAGGGGCTCGCGATGGTATACAACCCCACGGACCGGCCCGTCACGCAGAAGATTCGCCTGCCACTCTACTACACCGGCCTCACGGAGGTCGCCTCCATCCGTCGCGAAGAGGCTCCCCCGCAGCAGTATAGACTTGACCGCGGATACAACGTGGATCTGGAAGTGCAGATGCAACCCGGCATCGCCACGTGGTACGTCATCGAATAGGGGGAGATACGATGTTTGAACGCGCGCTGGTGGCGGTTCTGGTTTTGATTGTCGCGGCTGTGGCCGGACCAGACCAGGATCGCACTGGCGTCGCTATCTCCGACTCTGGTGGCGAAGGACGACAGCGGGCGACGGTATCTGGTTGGGAGGATGGCCGTTAAAGGGGACTGATGATCATTGGCGTATGGAAGGCACATGCCCGACGACCGACAAATGAGTCTGTTTGGTGACCGGGATGTGGCCGTGACGTTGCCGCAACTCGCGCCCGGAGTGGCCCTGCGCGAGATCGCGTGCCGCTCGGTGCTCAATCGGAGCGTCATAAGCGATTACACGTTCAATTGTTACACGGGCTGCCTGCACGGTTGCGGCTACTGCTATGCCCGGTTCATGGAGCGTTTTCACCCCCATGACGCGTCTTGGGGCCAGTTTGTTGACGTTAAGGTGAATGCGGCGGATGTTCTGGCGCGTCAGATTCGTCGATTGCCCGCGGGGTCGGTTTTCGCCTGCAGCGCCTGCGATGGCTGGCAGCCGGTTGAACGGCATTACGGACTGACCCGGCGGTGCTGCCAGCTGCTGCTGGATGCCGGTTTTTCCCTGAATGTGCTTACCAAGAGCGACCTGGCGCTTCGCGACCTGGACATTTTCACGGGTAGGCAAGTGAACGTCGGCGTCACCATCGCCGTTCCCGACGAGAGGCTGTCCCGCATCTGGGAACCGACCGCCTCCGCAGTCTCCGCGCGACTCAACATCCTGAAGGAAGCCAGGAAAGTCCGCCTGCGAACCACGCTCCTGCTTGCCCCACTGCTACCGCAAATCAGCGACACTCCCGACTCCCTAGGCCAGCTCTTCGAATTCGCCAAAGACGCCCAGGTCGATCGCATCGTCACTGATATCCTGAACCCGCGTCCCCGTGTCTGGCCATCACTCCAGCAGGTTCTTCGGCTGCATGCTCCGGACCTGTTGCCGCTTTATCGCGAGGTGCTTTTTGACGCGCCCTATCGCGAGGAGTATGTGGCCGGACTGAATGCGCGGATCAAGCTCGCGGCGTCGCGGGCGGGGTTGGCAGACCGGCTGAACTGATGGGACAGCTAATCGGGGTTGAATGCACCTGGGCATGGGAGGGGATTGTCGATGAGGTGGCGACTTGGTCAACATGGGGTCGGGCAGGCGTCTGGGATCGCCCGAGTCTCGGTGGTCGCCGGTCGATTATTGCGGGGCGTCAAGCGAATCGGGCGATTTTGCCGGGCGTGGGGATGGATCAGACGCCCGCATGTTCAGTCCGGCGGATGATTTCGTTCTGCAGTTCCACATTCAGGTTCACGAAATAATCGCTGTAGCCGGCGACTCGCACGATCAGATCGCGATAGTCCTGTGGCCGAGCCTGCGCCTTTCGCAGCGTGTCGGCGTTGACGACATTGAACTGGATGTGATGCCCATCGAGGCGGAAATAGGTGCGAACCAATTGGCAGACCTTTCGGATGCCATCTTCATCGGCCAAGAGTTCTGGCGTGAACTTCTGATTGAGCAGGGTTCCGCCGGTGCGAATGTGGTCCATTTTGGAGGCCGACTTGAGGACGGCGGTTGGTCCGCTGCGATCCTGTCCTTGAACGGGGGAGATGCCCTCCGACAGAGCCACGCCGGCCAGCCGGCCATCGGGCAGAGCGCCGGTGACGGATCCGAAGTACACATGCACGGTGGTGGGAAGCAAGTTGATCCGATGATGCCCGCCCCGAACGTTAGGCCGGCCGTCAATCGCGTTGAAGTAGGCGTCGAACACGCGTCGCATGATGGCATCGGCGCGATCATCGTCGTTGCCATACTTGGGGGACTCCTGCCAGCACCTTTGCCGCAGTTCGTCATCGGTCTCGAAATTGCGATCCATCGCCTCCACGAGTTTCGGCAGGGTCACTCGCCTGGTCTGGAACACATTCCACCAAATGGAGGCAAGCGAGTCGGTGATGCTGCCCAGGCCGACTCCCTGGATGTAGCTGGTGTTGTACCGAGCGCCGCCGGCGTGGTAGTCCATGCCCTTCTCAATGCAATCGTCGATGACGAAGGAGAGAAACGGGGCGGGCATGTACTTGGCGAAGAGGCGGTCGATGACGTTGTTCCCGCGCACCTTGATGTCGATGAAGTGCCGTAACTGGCGTTCAAACGCGGCGAAGAGATCGTCGAAGGTGCGGAAGTCCTGGAGTTCGCCGGTTTCGATGCCGATCTTTTTACCTGTTCGGGGGTCGAGCCCGTTGTGGAGCGTGATCTCGAGCACCTTGGGCATGTTGAAATAGCCCGTAAGGATGTAGGCTTCTTTCCCGAACGCGCCCGCCTCGACACATCCGCTGGCGCCGCCGCAGCGTGCGTCTTGGATGCTCTTGCCCTGGCGCACCAGTTCCTGGACGATCGCATCGGTATTGAAGACCGAGGGCTGGCCGAATCCGGTCTTGATAATTCGCATCGCCCGGTGGATGAATCGATCCGGGTTTTTCTTGCTGAGCTGCACCATGGAACTGGGCTGGAGAATGCGCATTTCCTCGATCACGTCCAGAATGAGATAGGTCAGGTCATTCACCGCATCCGAACCGTCCGGTTTCACGCCGCCGAGGTTGATCAGGGCGAAATCGGTGTAGGTCCCGCTCTCCTTGGCGGTCACTCCGACTTTTGGCGGCGCGGGGTGATTATGGAACTTGACCCAGAACGCCTGAAGCAACTCTCGGGCATCGTCGGGTGTCAAGGTTCCGGCATCGAGTTCGGCCTTGTAGAAAGGCCAGAGATGCTGATCGAGCCGCCCCGGATTGAAGGAATCCCAGGGGTTCAACTCCGTGATCACTCCGACATGAACGAACCAATAGGCCTGCAGCGCTTCCCAGAATGTCCGTGGGGCATTAGCGGGGACCCGCCGGCAGATGTGGGCCATCTTCTCCAGTTCCGCTTTGCGCGGATGGTCCTTCTCGATTTTGGCCATCTCGTCGAGCTTTTCCGCGTGTCTCGCCGCATAGGCGACGATGGCGGCCGCCGCGATATTCATAGCGGTGAGCTCTTCCTTCTTGTCCTGGGCCAGGGGGTCGGTGTAATAGTCGAGGGTCGCCAATCGCCGTTGGATTTCTCGTTGAAGATCGAGAAAACCGATTCTGAAGATTTTGTCGCCCAGCGCCGTATGGCCTGGTGATCGTTGCTCCTGAAACTCGGTGAAGATTCCCGCCTCGTATGCCGCCTTCCACTCTGGAGTCATCTGGCCAAAGATGCGATCCCGCATGGCCCGGCCTTTCCAGAACGGGATGACGGTGGTCTCGTAGGCTCGTCGGGTTTCGGCATCGACGGAATAGGAGATCTTCTCGCGGGAATTGAGCACTTCCAGGTCTTCCAAGCTGTGGATGCAGACCTCCGGGTAGGTTGGCACGGCGGCCGGCCTCGGGCCGCGTTCCCCGACGATCAGTTCGCCGTCGCCAATCCATATGGCCTTCTTTTGCAGCACATGGTCGAGCGCCAGCGCCCTGGCGATCGGCGCCGGCAACTGATCGGCTCCGCGACCATCACGGTAGAACTCGGTCAGCAGCAGGGCTCGTTCCGCCGAGATGCTTGGCTTTGCTTCCAGAGTGTCGTCACGCAGCTTCTTGATTCGGTCTCGCACCACTAACCTCCGACTTTTGCGACAAACCCGCGGGATTGAAAGTACTGCTGGAGTTCATTCATGCGTTGAGCAGACGGCGGCTCGGTTCGCGGCATCGGATTCTGCAACTTCATCCGCCGGTATTTGGCCGCGGCATAGTGATGATAGGCAAGCAAATGGACTTCTCGCAGCCGCAGCTGGGCCGCGAAATCAGAGATTGCGCCCAGGTTGCCTGCGCCGTCGGTGATTCCCGGCACCACGGGCAGGCGAATCGCCACGCGCGTCCCCAGTTTCGCGAGGAGGCGGAGGTTATCGAGGATCAGTCGATTCGAGGCCCCGACATACTTTACATGCTCGCGATCGTCCATGATCTTGAGATCAAATAGGAACAGGTCGACGTTGTCGGCGATGGAGCGTAGAAACGTGGAATCTCCGTATCCGGCGGTATCGACGGCGGCATGCAATTCGCGTTTCCTGCACTCGGTCAGCATGGTCGCCAGGAATTCCGGCTGAGACAACGGCTCGCCGCCCGAGAAGGTGACCCCGCCCCCGGATTCGTCGATGAACAGCCGATCTTGATCGACGACCCTCATGACTTCCGCCGCGGACATCTCTCGACCCCCTTGGGTCGAACGGCTTTCGGGATTATGGCACCACCAGCAGGCGAGCGGGCAGCCTTGCATGAAGACGGTGACGCGAATCCCCGGTCCGTCATGGACCGCATACCGGCTGATATTGAACACCCGGCCGCTAATCACAACGCATCCAGGTTCGCACTTGCGAGCACATTCGTTCAGCTGTCCGCGGCGGCTCTACTTCGCCCGGCTCCCCTGTCGCGACAGCATGGCCACCAGGTTCTGGATCGCGATGAACAACAAGACCAGCGCGCCCACGGCAATCCTGGTCCACCAGGTATTGAGCCTGCCATTGAAGTTGATGTGGGTCTGGATCAGCCCGAGGATGAGGACGCCCATGGCCGTTCCTCCGACAAATCCGACGCCGCCGCTCAAGAGCGTCCCGCCGATCACAACGGACGCGATGGCATCCAGTTCGAACCCCACGCAAGCGGCGGGATCGCCGGACTGGGTATACATCGTGTACACGACGCCAGCCATGGCCGATACGAATCCCGCCAACGTGTAGACGGTGATTTTGGTGCGCCCGACGCTGAGTCCCATAAGGGTAGCCGACTGCTCATCATCGCCGATGGCATAGACGGCGCGCCCGAAGCGGGTGTTATGGGCGATGAAGAGCGCCACGACAAAGACGGCTGCAAAGCAGAACACGATGAACGGGAGGCTCACGGTGGCGGTGATGGGCACGGCCAGTGTATCGACGACGGTTGTGACATAAAACGGGTGCTTGATGCCCATGGCCTGCGGCTGGATTACGAAGCCCATGCCTCTGGCAAAGAACATGCCCGCCAACGTCACCAGGAATGCCGGCTGCTTGTAGAAATGGATGATGCAGCCCTGGAGCATGCCGAAGACGGCACCCAACACCAAGGCCATCCCCATCGCCACGACCGGATGCGTCCCGCGCTGGACTCGATCGGCGATGAAGATGCCCGTGAATGCCACCACCGCCCCGACCGACAGATCGATGCCTCCCGAGAGGATCACGAACGTTGCTCCGACCGCCGCCACGCCGAGAAAGGCATTGTCTTTGAGCAGGTCGACGAGCACCCGAAGCGAGAAGAAATTTCGATACTGCAAGCCGCCCCAGACATAGAGCGTAACGACCACAGCCGCGGTCGCGAGCAGCGGGATATACTTGCTCGGCAGCCGCCATCGCCGCCCTTGCCGCGCATGGCTGAGCACCGGCGATTTATCCGTTCCCCGGGTCATGCGGGCCTCCACTTGAACAGCTGTTGCATCTGCTTACGGAAGACCGGCGACTGCAGCAGGCAGACGGCCACGATGACGATCGCCTTTGGGACCGGTGCGACTTCAGGGCTGACGTTTCGCATATACATCGTTGTCGTGAGAGTCTGGATCAAAAGCGCCCCCACGATGGAGCCGAGCAGGTAGAATCGCCCGCCCGTCAGTGCCGTCCCGCCGACCACGACGGCAAGGATCGCGTCCAGTTCGAGGAACAGCCCGACATGGTTGGAATCGGCGCACTTGATGTTGGAAGTTGCGACCAGTCCTGCAAGTCCTGCGCAGAAGCCGGCGAAGACATACGCCATGACTTTGACGGCTCGCGAGCTGATGCCCGCGTAGTGGGTTGCCTTCTCGTTGTCGCCAACGCACTCGATGAAGAGTCCGAGCGCCGTCCGCCGAGTCAGCAGCGCGGTGATGAGGAGCATTACCGCCACAATCGTCACGGGGAAGGGCAGTGCGAAGAGGTGGCCGTTGCCCACATACACCAGCTTGGGGTCTGTGAAAGTGGTGTATTGGCCATCTGTGATCAATTGCGCAATACCACGTCCCGCCACCATGAGGATTAGTGTTGCCACGATGGGCTGGATCCTGAAGACCCCCACGAGGAGCCCGTTCCACGCTCCAGCCAGCAGCGCGACTGCGAGCGACGCCAGGATCACGACCGGGAATGGCATTGCGGCCATGTTGATCATCTCTGCCGCCAGTGCCCCGGCGATCGCCATCACCGCGCCGACGGACAGGTCCACCCCACCGGTAGCGATAACCAGGGTCATTCCCAGGGAGAGCAACATGACCGGCGAACCGCGATTGAGAATGTCGATCAACGATCCATAAAGATGCCCCTCGCGCCATTCGACCCGAAAGAAATGGCTGGTGAACAGGGCGTTGAACGCCAGCAGGAGCGCCAATGCCGCCACCGGCCAGATCAGCTTCGTCAGCCAATCGGGCAGGGGTATGGCCGCTTTGGGTTGGGCAGAATCAAGCTTCATCCTCGCGCCTCGCTATCGTCTCCATGACGGAATGCTCGCTGATCTGGTTTCCTGCCAGTTCGCCGACCTTGGTGCCGTCGCGCAGCACGACCACCTTTTGGCATGTTCTGACCACCTCCTCCAATTCGGAGCTGATGAAGACGATCGCCATCCCATCCTGACACAGTCTGCCGACCAGTTTTTCGATCTCGGCCTTGGCGCCTACGTCGATGCCGCGTGTGGGTTCGTCCAGAATCAGGAGTCTGGGCTCGTTTGCCAGCCACCTGGCCAGCAGCACTTTCTGCTGGTTTCCGCCGCTGAGGTTGCTGACCGCCTGTTCGGGGCTTGGAGTCTTGATGCCCAGGGCCGCGATGAACTTCTCGGCGATCGCGTTCTGTTCGCTGTTTGAGAGGGCCCGCCAGACTCCACGACGTCCCTGCATTGCCAGGATGATATTCTCGCGCACCGACAGATGGGGGATGATTCCCTCGGTCTTTCGGTTCTCGGGCGTGAACGCGAATCCAAGCCGAATGGCCTGCTTTGGCGATCCGAGCGTCACCACGTGCCCATCGACCGCCAGAGTGCCCTCATCGGCCTTGTCGACGCCGAACAGCAGTCTAGCCGTTTCCGTCCGACCGGAGCCCAGCAAGCCAGCCAGTCCGAGCACTTCGCCCTTGCCGATCCGGAGATCGATGGCGGTCACCGAACCTCGCCGGCCAAGCGTCCTGGCCTCGACGAACGCCGGCCCCGGCTCGTCGCGTGTCTGGGGGGGAGCAGCGGCTCTGGCGCCGGGCGATTGCCGAGCCGCCTCGATCTGCGAATAGTCTTTCCCGATCATCCGGCTGACCAGTTCCACCCGCGGCAGCTTCGCCGCCTCATACTCTCCAACGAGTCTCCCATCGCGGAGCACGGTGATGCGATCGGAAATCCCATAAACCTGATCCAGGAAATGGGTGATGAAGACAATGCCGAGTCCCTCGGATTTCAGCTTGCGCATGACGTCGAACAGTTCCGCCACTTCCCTGGAATCCAGGCTGGAGGTCGGCTCATCGAGCACCAGCATCTTGGCCCGGATGTCCAGCGCTCTGGCGATGGCGACCATCTGCTGAATTGCGATTGAGCACTGCGACAATTCCTGTGAGACGTCGATTTTCAGATCCAGCCGCGCCATCGCGTCGATGGCTCGCCGCTTGACCGCTCGCCAGCGGATCTTTCCCCAGAAGGTGGGCTCCCGGCCCAGGCAGATGTTTTCCGCCACGGAGAGATGTGGAATCAGGTTCACTTCCTGATACACGGTGCTGATTCCCAGTTCTTCGGCTCGTCTGGGCGAGCGCGGGTCGATCTCGACCCCGTCAAGCACGGCGGTGCCCTTATCGCGGATATGCACGCCGGTCAGGGTCTTGATCAGGGTGGACTTACCGGCGCCGTTCTCGCCCATGAGCGCGTGGATCTCCCCTCGGCGCAGGGTGAAATCCACGCCGTCGAGCGCGAGCACACCAGGGAATCGTTTCGAGATGCCCCGCATCTCCAGCAAAACGTCGGACATGACGACTCCGCAAGAATCACACGCACCATGAAGACACGAAGCAACTCCCGCATTAGGAACACTGGTCAGTTTCTCGCGCCGCCGAGACGCCTGAAGCGGAACATCAGGGGTCAACTTCGCTCATTCGCTTCAGAAGGCGATTCGAGTCTCCGTGCTTTCGTGGCGAGATTTGGTTAGTAGGCCCGGGTCTTAATCGCCTCAGCCGCCTGCGACTGTTCGAAGACGCCTTCTTCGGTTACAGTGCGTTTCGGCAACTTCTCGCCCTTCATCATCTTCTCAACGGCGTCAAACAGCGCCGGCCCGATGAGGGGATTGCACTCGACGGTACAATTGAGCTTACCGGCCACCATCGCCTCAAACGCCGCCTTGACGCCGTCAATCGAGACGATCTTGATGTCCACTCCCGGCTTGATTCCGGCTTCTTCCATCGCCTGGATGGCGCCGATCGCCATGTCGTCGTTGTGGGCATACAGGACGTTGATTTGTTTGCCTTCGGGGCTTTTGAGGAACGCCTCCATGACTTCCTTGCCTTTGGCCCGCGTGAAATCGCCGCTCTGCGACTTGACAATTTTGATGTCCGGGTGCTTGGCAATCACCTCCCGGAACCCCTTGGCGCGGTCGTTTGCCGGGGCCGATCCGGGCGTTCCGACGAGTTCGGCCACATTCGCCTTGCCGCCGGTCGCCTTGATGACCCAGTTGGCCGCCCGACGCCCCTCTTCAACGAAGTCGGATCCGATAAAGGTCACATAGAGCGAATCGTCAGTGACATCGACGGCGCGGTCAGAGAGGATCACCGGGATACCGGCCTTCTTGGCTTCCTGAAGCACCTCTTGCCACCCCGTCTCCACAACCGGCGAAAACGCGATGACATCAACGCCCTGGGCAATGAACGACCGGATCGCCTTGATCTGGTTTTCCTGTTTCTGCTGCGCGTCGGCGAATTTCAGCGTGATTCCGCGTTTCGCCGCTTCGCTCTTAATCGATTCCGTATTCGCCGTTCGCCAGCCGCTTTCGGCGCCGATCTGGGAGAACCCGACGACAATGTCCTTGGCTGCTTTGGCCGGTTTGGGCCCCGTCGCGCCGGACCCGCCCGACTTGGTTTCATCTTTGCACGAAGCCATCATCCCGCAGCAGACGAGGGCGACCATACACCAACCGATATTGCGCTTCATGTCAGCTCCTTATTCACTGCCCGTCAATTTCTAGTTACCGAATGCCGGCCACTGACGACTCTATTTCACCTTCAAGGCAAACACCGTCACGCTGCACGGCGCGACGGTCAGTGTATCCGAAATTCCCTTCACCGTCCTCTCCTCGATGACGATCTTGGTCGGCCTAGCCGGATCGTTGTACGCCATCGGGTCGCTTCCGGCGATCTGCCATTTCTGACCGTTGCCGGTCAGGGCGGCGCCGGCCACCTTGAGCGGAATTTGCTGCTCTTTGAGTGTCGCGTTGACCACACCCACTGTGAGGGTTTTTCGGTCATCGCTCCAAGCCGCCGCCACATCCAGCGAGCCATTGCTGACCGCTTCGGCCGCCACAGGAATCGTCCCAAAGTGCTGCCGGTAGAGGGCCAGAACCAAACCCGTCGTCTCAAACGCCGCAGCGGTCTTGTTGGTCTTGATGGCGCCGATCACGTTGACTGTCTGCGCGTAGTTGGCCATATACATGATATCGCTGTTGCGGAAGTACTCGTGCAGCCCGGCCGCAATCCCGAGCCCGTCCTTGAGGAAATACCGAGTGCCCAACTCGCCGAAGATGTGAGGTCCATACCAGTAATTCCACTCGTCCAGGGCGATCTGGATGTCCTTTCCCTTCAGGTTCTCGTAATCCATGCGATACTTGCGGTGGGCGTCGGCAATGCGTTTCACGTTGTCCGGAATCTGCCTGACGTGGGCCCTGAGCGTCGGCCTTTCCTGGCAGTAGAAGTGCTCGCTGATCAACTCCATGTAGTCAGCGCAGTTCTTCATCATCCCCTCGCTCCACGGCCCGACGCTGCCTACGCCAATCAGCGTGATGGTTGCATCCACTTTGCGCATGGCCCTGGCGAACTCGTTGTGCTTTTCCTGGTATTTTTCAAGCGGCATATGTCCGAGCTGCCAGTCGCCGTACATTTCGTTGCCGATGCTCCAGAACTTGACCTTGTACGGCTCGGTGCGTCCATTCTTAGCTCGCAGCGCCCCGCCTGGGGTATTGGCGGCTCCATTGGCATACTCGACTTCCTCCACCGCGCTTTTGGCATCACCGAGGCCGCTGTTGACCGCGATATAGGGCTCGGTTCCCAGCACCTTGCAGAAGACCATGAACTCATCCAGCCCGAAATCGTTGTGCTCGACGCCGCGCCATGCCGGGTTCTTTCGCGGCGGGCGTCGATCAGGGTCTCCGATGCCGTCTTTCCAGTCATAGCCGCTCACGAAATTCCCGCCAGGCCACCGGTACACCGGCGAATCCAGTTCCTTCAAGAGGGCCAGCGTGTCCGCCCGCATTCCGGCGACATTGTCGGCCGGCATAAGCGACACGGTTCCGACGCTCAAGCCGCCTTTCCCCGAGCACGAGATCTCCAGCGACGCAGAGTCGGTGGTCGCGCCGGCCTTGAACTTCAGGGGGACTTTGGCGAACGCCTGGCCGGCATTGAGGAACTTGACCGTATCGCGATCCTTGGGGCCGGTCCCCCAGACCAGGCTCACATTGACCGCATCAAGCTGGCCGCTGCCTGCCAGCCAGATTCGACCCGTGTATTCCTTCCCCGCGACAATTCCCAAACCCTCCTGCACGATTCCGCCGGCCTTACCGTCGAGGACGATCTTCGGGGTGTGTGCTCCGACAAATGGGTTCTCCTTGACCATCGTCACTTCCGCCCCCCCCATCGCTCGCCACGGCGACTCATTGGCGCCGACCGGGTAGAAGAACTTACGGTCCTCGATCATTTCCGCCCAGATGCCCCCGTAGATGCACCGCCCCAGGTGCTCGATGAACTGTCCGTAAACGTACTTTGAAATCGGTTGGCGGGTTTTGCTCGCGTCGATGTTGATGCTCATGGGCTGCCTCGTTGCCGGAACGGTTTCCACGAACCCCACGTCTATGTATTGCCCGCCACCGGTCTGATGACAGTGGACCGCCATCACATTGGTCCCGGCGCGCAACGCCGCCCGAGCCTCGGCGGACATGGCCACCGGGCCATACTCCGACACATAACCCGCGCATTTTGCCGCGAGCACGCCGTTGACATAGATCTCCGCGTCTTCATCGTGATGCACATACAGCTTGAGATCCTTGAATGAGGTGCTGGACAGATTGAACTCTCGTCTGATCCAGATGTCCGGCGAGTTCCAGACTGTTCTCACCGCCGCCCCTGGGGTTTCGCGCGTTCCAAAACCGCCGCGTCCCTGCTGCCAGCCCTTGTCGTCGAAATCGGCCTTGAACCATCCCTCGCCAGGATTTGCGGTGGTATACTGCCAGGTCTGGGCTCTTCGCCTCGAACTGGGCACGATTTCGTTGATCTCGGGCGGCTCGGGAATCTCTGACCACATTCCCGTTTTCGTGGTATCCCGCTTCGCCCACTTTTTCCAGATTGGCTCGTCCGCAAGCATCTTCATGAACACGCCGCCGATAACCGGCCTCGCCTGGAACCCGACCTGCTTGGCGTCGTGTGTGAAATACCAGTCGGTGAACGGCACGCGGCTGGGCGACTTGTTCAGGAACTCGTAAATTCCCCCGATGATCATCTGGAAATCTTGATCGTTATCGGCAAGCGTCGCGGTCCAGACTTCCCAGTCGGTCTTCGTGTACGGTTGCCGATTATCCAGTGGCAATCCGTAGGGCTTCATCACTTTCCGGTAATACGCCATCTCCTTCTGCGCCACTTCCTTGGGAAACACGTTCAATCCCAGCACCGTATCCCAAACGAGGTTGTACTTCTGGCTCCAGGTCCCCGGCTTGTCGAACGCCAACCGATAGTGGTCTCCGTCGTCCGCCGCCTTCATCCACTTTTCCGCCATCTCCTTGGCCATCCCAAGGTACTTCTCGGCATTCGCTTTGTCCCCCCGCATCTGGCACATCATCCCGTAGGAGGCTATGGCCTGGATGGCCTTGATCGACAAATTGGCGTTGTGCGCCAAGTGACCCGCAAAGTCATCGGTGCAAAGCTGATTTTCCGGATCAAATCCCTTTTCCTCCAGATACTCAACCCACTTGGTCATGAGGCCCCAATAGCGATTCGCGAATTCCATGTTTCCGTCGATCTTCGCAATGGCGGCCACCAGCAGGATCATGTTTCCGCTTTCTTCGACGGGCATCTGGTTCTCTTCGGTTCGCTCACCGCCACCATAGACCTGCCCCGTCGCGTGGGGATAGGTTCCCAGGTCGTGCGGCGCGAACGGCCAGCGCCATCGTTCGCTCTTGGCGTACTCCAGAACAGGAACAACCGACGCTTTGGCCAAGATGGGGCTGGTCAGGAGCAATTGCGGCATCATCGGATAGAACACGTCGACGGTCGCGATGCACCCGTTGCTGAAATTTTCCTTGGAGAACATGAGCGGCTGCCCGTTGGCGTCGGCGGCCACCACGTTCGCCGCCAGGCACTGCCGATAGGCCAGGGCGCAGATTTCCGCGTATTTCTGCCCGCCGGCCTTGACGAGGTCGGCCATGAGATCGCGGTCGAATTCCGCGCATCGCACCATCAGGCTGGGATAATCCCTGGCCGCCGCCGCGAGCAAGCCCGCCGCATCAAGCCCGGCCTTGCGCCAGTAGGGCCGCAGGTGCTCGCCGAAGTAGTTGATGGAGTAGATTTCGTCGTAGGCCAGCATGACATGGCGCGAGACGGTCGCCGCGCCGACCTGTCCCATGGCCACGGCCGCCGCCAGCACCGGCGAGTCGTCATTCGCCGCGCGCGGCATTCGCGCATCTTCCGCAGGCGCCTCCCCCCTGTCGGCGAAGGCCTTCTGACAGGCGGCGGCACTCCCCGCGGCGAGTTTCACGTTGTCGCCCATTCCCGCCAGATACAGATACCCCCAGTCAATCCGCAGATCGTCACCCTTCTTCTGCAGAATCGGTTGATCGACGGACCCGAGTCTTACTGCTTTGATCGAACCGAGTTTCTCGCTTGCCCAGGACACCTTCTGCGTCGCGTCATTGACCGCCAGCGTTCCCGCCGCGCTCAAGTACACCTGCACATCGTGTTTCTTGCCATCAACCGACTGCGCGTCCCAGATCACGTAGGTCACCGGGCGCGCCAGCACATCCAGATCATCCGGCAGCGCCGGGGTCATGAACGTGAGTTTGAGTATCAGCGCATCCGATTTGAACTTGTAGATTGTCCGCGTTGGCAATACCTGCACCCCCACCTGCTCCATGGCGGGCGTTTCGGCCGGGTCCTTTCCCATCACGCGATAGGTCTTTTCGTCCACTCGAACCAGTCCAACGAGGGACTGTTCCCGGCGAGTCCAATGCCGCGTCACGTCATCCGTGAGCCTGTCGGCGCACGACCAGACGCTGAAATAGGGCGTATGCGCGATCAGGGGCACCGCCGGGGGCCGCACAGTGGCCGGCGCGATATTCGCATCGGCTCTCGCCACTGCTTCTCTTGCGCTCTGTTCGTTGGCGCAACCAGCCGCCACAGCGCAGATACCCAGACCCAACAGGATTGCGGATGTTCTCATATGACCTCATCAAAACAAAGAACACTGGTTC
This sequence comes from uncultured Tepidisphaeraceae bacterium, assembly GCA_964451955.1. GTDB lineage: Bacteria > Planctomycetota > Phycisphaerae > Tepidisphaerales > Tepidisphaeraceae > JAPLNB01. Next base: position 60,414 of record CAYVKG010000001.1, on the reverse strand, counting down.
AAGCCCCGTCAGTTTACCGTGACTTCAGGAACAAACCAGCGCTTGGCCCCTGTCGCGACAACGGGAATCAGTCAATCACCCTGCCGGCGAACTCCTTTTCGAGGATGTTCCGGGCCAGGGTCTCGACCCGTTTGCCGCTCGAAACGTCGCCTGCCGAGAAATATGACCGCACGACGCCTTTCTCGTTCGTTGCGATGCGCAGATAACCGCTGTACCACCCTTCGGCCAGCGAGACTCTTCCGGGCTCGAGGGTCACGCCCTTGCTCAGGCAGGTCCCCTGCAGGTCAATCCCGTCCGGCGTGGTAGTCACCATGCCCGCCCCGTCGCCAACCAGCTTTGCCACAACCGCATTGAGCGCCTGATCCCGGATCGCGTCTGAGGCAAACTCGTAATTGAATTCGCCCGTCGTGAAGACTTGATTCTGCATCTCCCACAAACGATCCATCAGGCGTGGCTCCTGTTTCATAGCCGTCAGGAACATCAGAATCGTCAGGGTCGAGTTTTCGCCGCTGATAGTCAGGTCCCCCAAGTTGATCCGGTGGTAATAGTGCCCCGACTCTTCAGCGGCCGCCACTGCTCCGATCTTGGTCATGTAATCCTTGATCTGGGAATGTCCGTTTCTGAACAGGACCGGCCTTGCGCCCATTTTTCCCCATTCCGCTAGCGCCATCGGGCTGACCTTGGGATCATAGAGCACCGGCTCGGTTGACCGTGAACCCGGGACCCCGAATCCAGAACCTTGGAGGATCGGCACAAAGGCAAATCCCGCCGTCAGGATACCTCGCCGGTCACCGAACACGATCCGATCGCCGTCGCCATCCACCCCGAACACCGCATCGCTGTCCGTTTCCCCGGCCAGCCGCACGGCGGCTTCCATCTTCCCTTGGCTGGTCGGATTGGGACTGCCGGTGGGGAAGTTGCCGTCCGGAATCAACCTTATGGGCAGGACGCCCACGCCCGCCTTGGTGAGCGCCGTCATGATCTCCGCCCCCGCCGACCCGTGAAAACAGTCGAGGACAACTCGCAGCCCGTGCAGGTCACCCGCCTTCACCCCTGCCGACTTCATCGAGTGTTCGACATATTCCCGTCCAAGGTCGATCAAGCTGAGACTGCCCCCCGCGGTCGGCCCGAATTTTTCACTGCTGTGGTAGATCTCGCGGATCTTGGTCAGCCCGTTCATGGGGCCGCAATCCTGCCCGATCGCCTGCACCACGGGGATCGTGAACTTGATGCCCACATACTGCTTGGGATTGTGGGAGGCGGTTATTCCCAGGCCCATGGTCTTCGGGAATTGCCGCGTGATCCAGAGTGTCGAGAAATACCCCTGCGGGGTGCTGACCATGGCCGGATTAACGAAGACCCTCATTCCCATGCGCATCCCCACGTCGATGCCCAGTTCCATGACGCGTCCCGCCCCCAGGCGCGCATCGCGAGTCAGGACGACCGTGTCCACCCCTAGCAGCCTCCCGTATGCATACGTCGCCTCGAAAAGCCGGCGAACCTCCGCATCCCCGAACTCGGCCACTTCCCACCGGGCATCATACACCTTGATCGGATCTCTGCTCATGACATCAACCTCAGTTCCCAACACAACAAGAAAGCCCTGGGCGTCCTGCGTCGCACACGGATCGCCTTCACGCCTTCACTTGCATCGCCAGAATCCGCGCAATGGCCTCACAGATCTCCGTGCGATGAACGCCATTCAACGCCAACGCCAGTTGCGTTTCCATCAAGCCGTACGGAATCCCCGTGTCGTACCGCTGACCCTGGCTGACCACGCACCAGTACTTATCGCAGTTCTGGCGGAGATGCTCCTGCGCGGCCGTCAACTGAATCTCGCCCTTCTCCCGGAGGTCGTTCTTGATCAGGTACTCCAGCGAGTCAAAGATTCGCGGGGAAAACACGTGCATGCCGAAATGCGCCAGGTAGTTACCCGCCGGCAATCCGGGCGTCACCAGTTTTTCTCGGGCCTCTTCGATTTTCGGCTTCTCGATGATCAACTCCGCCCGGTAAATGCCTTTCGCAGGCTCCACGGGGGCGCCGCGCAGCACGCCGAACAGATGGAGCAGCCGCTCCAGCGTGGGCTGCACACCCGTGACGACCTCGAGCATGTACTGCTCGTACACCCGAATTAACTGTCTGGCGCATCGTTCCTTGATGTCGGAGATATAGATGTGATCCCCCAGCAGCAACAGAAACGGCTCGTCTCCCACGAAGCTTTTCGCCTGATAAACTGCGTGCCCGAAACCCTCCGGCGAATCCTGCTCCGCAAAGTGCAGCCGCTCCCCAAACGCCGCCAGCTTCTCAGACTCCAGAATTGCCCAGTCCTTCCCGCGGAAGGTCTTGACCATATCGTCATCCAACCGCCGAAAATACTCCCGATACAACCTTTCCTCCCCCGGCTGGGTGACAATGCAGATTTCCTCGATTCCGGATTCGACCGCCTCCTCACCGATGATCTGAATTACGGGCTTGGTCAATCCGTCGCGATCCACCAGGGGAAACATCTCTTTCTGCACCGCCGTCGAGGCCGGATACTGCCGAGTCCCCCTGCCAGCCGCCGTTATTACCGCTTTGCGTACCTTTGCCATTGCGATTCTCCTCAGGACACTACGGAATTGTTCAAGTGAAGCATGACTGCCCCCGTTTCCTCGGGCACGAGCACTCGGTCGATGCCGGCCCAGACCAATCCGGCCGTTCGGCGCCTCGGCGCGGCGATGCATTCCACCTTGCCGAACCTTCCCCACATGGCCCCCCTCGTGACGCCTTTGGCCAGATAGTCGACAACGCAGGCGGGCAACTCTGTCAGACTCCCGGTGACGACAACTCGCCTGACGCCCAATACGTTGATCGCGCCGGCGATAGTCACCGCCGCCGCATCAAGTCCGTCGGCCAACCACCGCTCAACGCCGTGGGTATGGATATGCGATCGCATGATGTCCCACTTGGCGTCCTCCCGTTTGCCGATTGGTGCACTGATTTGCCGCTTGGTCCCTCTATCGCATGCGACAAAACTCTGCAGCAGCCCCCTTCTCGAGACGAGTGTCTCGACACACCCTACGGCCCCGCACCCGCAGGTGCGTTGATTGCCCAGCACCGGGGTATGACCCAGTTCGCCACTCAAGGGGATCGAACTCTGATACAATTTGCCGCCCACCACTGCCGCCCCGCCGACGCCATCGCCGAAATCGACGAGCAGGAAGTCTTTGTCCTCGGGCTGCATAGCCAGATGCCCTAGCGCAAGCGCCCGGATTTCCTGGACCAGCACGACGGGTAATCCCCAGAGTGCCCCCAACAGTTCTTTGAGTTTGGCGGTTTCCGGCCATCGCAGATTCGGGCATAGAAGAACCTGCCCGTTCGCCTCATCGACGACGCCGGGCACACTGACCACAACCGCCTCGAGGTCCGGACTCAGACCGGCGTGCCTGGCGTCGGCCGTTTTCCTGACCGCGACAGCGACCGCATCGGCCCACGCCTGTGCGGAAGCCGCCGT
>CAYVKG010000001.1:0-56911 GCA_964451955.1 uncultured Tepidisphaeraceae bacterium | reverse complement strand
CTGGACCGCCCACGGATCACCCTCGCCGATCCCCACCGGCAGATAACCGATCCGCGTGTGCACGACACCCAGTTGCACGGTCAGGAATCTGGGTTTCCTCGCATCCAGCCGAACGAGTTGTCCAGGCCTGCCAAGCCTTGTGGTAGTGTCCGTTACACGATGCACCTCGCCGATGCCACGCCTGATCTGGGTCCCATCGGCGGCTTCCACGACTCCCTCTTCGATCAACTCCTCGACAATCTTGCCCGCGGTCACCTGGCTGATTCCCGTGGCCTTGGCCAGATCGGCGCGGGACGCCGCTCCGCACGCCAGCAGCGCCCGCACGATTTTTCGCTGGTTAAGCCGACGAAGATGGGCAGGGGTCGCCATGGGGTATACTTAATTAACTTCATTAACTATATACACCGCTCCGCGTCTCTCGTCAACCCAGTTTCTGAAACGGATCGCCGGTCTTATGGCTCACCAGCCAGTTCTCGCTTGGCCAGATGGGGCCGTTGAGGCTCCCCGGGCGCATTCCCAGGCAAGAGAGTGACGGAGGATTCAGGTAAGCGACCCCAAAAGGAAACGGCGAGCCGCCCCTGCTCGCCGTTTCCATGATCTTCACTTTAGCGGTCTCTTTACGCAGCCAGAGGTTGCATCGATAGATAGAGCCCCAGCATCCCTCGGTCGATCTGCTCCATGTCAACCAGTCGACCGGCCACGTCGTATTGACCGCTTCCTCTATTCTCGACTCGTGTGACGGCCATCCATCCGACCCAGTCGCTCTTGCCCCTCAGGCCATGCCCTGAGGTGTCCACGAACGGTGAAATGCCGGCATACGCAGGCAGTTCCAACCGCACGCGAATCTGCTGGTCTGGCTTAACGTTCGCCTCAGTGGTACGGACTCGCATTCCTCCGGAGGACAAATCCACCAACTGTCCGAGGACCGCACCATCGGTCTTCCTTCCGGCACACCGTTTGACACGAAGGGATTGCAGTTCCAGATCGTGCCGCCGGCTTGATCGCCGCTCGACGCGCAACACGGAAGGCCTTGTGGCTTTGGCCTTTCCGTTCCGCTCGCACAATGTAGTCATAGACGCTCCGTTAATCTAGTGAAGATGACAACCCAATGATCGGCACCAGAAACCGCCCACTTTTGTTAATTTAGGTAATTTTAACGGGCGGAGTATAGCATCACGTTATCGGGACACCCCCCCCACTATTATGGCCTGCCTGTACTTGCCGCGATCGGCAGGCTAGGGTAGACGACGGGCCTTGTTTGTAGACGGTGGATTATCGTGTCTCGTTTGATGCTTCTGCTCATCATGGGATTCTGGCTGGTCGGCTCACAGCCGACGCGCCAGCCTCAGGTTGTCTGGTGGCCCGGACTGACGGTCTTCTTTGCCGGCTACGCCATTCTCGTGCTCGCGGTTGCCATCTGGTCCCGAATACTGGCCCGCCAGGTGCTCAGCACCAACCTCACTCGAAGCCTCCACCGTTTCACCCGCGTCTCGCGACTTGCTAGATGGCTCGTTCCGGCGTGGCTGTTGTTCGGCCTTTTTGGCGGCCCGGCGTGGGGTCAGGTGGTGCTTGCGCTCACCGGCGTCAAGTATCAGTTGAGCAGCCTCATCCTTGGCACCCTCCCCGCGTTCGCAACCTGGATGGCCCTTTGGTGGGCCGAGTTCCCCGCCGACCGCGCTCTGCGGGAACAGAACATGCTGGGAGAGCTGGCCAACGATCTTCCGCTTCACATGCCCAATGACTTTGCGCGTTCGTTTCGTGTTTCTTTGCGGCAGCAACTCCTTCCGACCGTTCTGGCGGTCTTGCTCATCGTTCTTCTCCGCGACATGGTCGTCGTTGTCGTTGGGCAATACATCTCCCCGGCTGAGTACGAACTGGCCATGCTGCCAGCGGCACTGGGCGTATATCTGGCATCCCCCGAGATACTGAGGCGCGTCTTCGACACCCGCCCGCTCGAAGATTCTCCGCTGCGCCGGCGGCTCGAGGCCATCTGCCGTCGCACGGGATTGCGCTACCGGGACATCCTCCTCTGGGAAACGGATTTCACCGCAGCCAACGCCGCTGTCATTGGCATCCTGCCCGGATGGCGTTACGTCCTGCTTTCAGACCGCCTGCTCGAAACGTTGACCGACCGGGAAATCGAGGCGGTTTTTGCTCACGAGTTGGGGCACATCGTCCACCACCATATGACGTGGTTCGTGGTGTTCTTCGTGATCGTCCTGCTGGCGTCGTTTGGCCCTGGCCGAGTTCTGGACGAATGGATCACCGACCGCCTGCCAAGGCGGTTCATCAGCGAACGTTTTCGCGACGTCCGCGACATTATCAGCAGCGGGGTCCTCTTCCTGGGCATGGTCGTTCTGTTCGGCATGCTCAGCCGTCGTTTTGAGCGGCAGGCCGACGTCTTTGCGGCTCGCATGATGGAATGCGACTGGGGTTCGGCGCCTGCGCGCATTCTGGGCTGGCGGCATCACGTTGGCAGGCGTGGAGCCGCCATTTTCAATTCCGCGCTTCACCGCGTCGCCGTGGTGAACAATATATCTCTCAGGGCCAAAGACTGGTTTCACCCCAGCATCATGAGCCGATTTCAGTCCATCGATGAGCTTGCGGAAGATCCTGACCGGACGGCCCGCTTTGACCGCAGCATGACGCGGCTCTACACGGCGCTGCTTCTGGCTCTGCTGGTCTGCGGAGCGTTCCTGCTCGGATATCTGTAGGAGGCCTTCAGTCCCGCCGCCGCGGGTATGGGGCGTATTGGCCTCTACACTTCGACCGAATCGGGGATTTCCCCGTTGTGCGAGATGTTCTGCACGTCATCGTGATCATCGAGCGCGTCAATCAGTTTAAGAATGCGCGGCGCGACGTCCGGTTTGACGGGAACGGTGCTATTGGGCAGATTGGTGATCTCCGCCGCCTCGATGGGCACATTCGCTGCGGCCAAGCTTTCCTTCACTTTGTGGAATGCCGTCGGTGTCGTGATGACGAGGAACACCTCGCCCTCGTTCTTCACGTCCTCAGCGCCGGCCTCCAACGCCTTTTCCAGCAGTTCATCTTCCGCGATGGCGTCGGCCTTGACGGTGATGACGCCCTGCTTGGTGAACTGGAATGCCACCGCGCCGCTCGCCGCGAGATTGCCGCCTGCGCTTTCGAAGATTTTGCGCAACTCTGGCGCTGTGCGAGAGCGGTTGTCGGTCAGGGCTTCGATCATGAAGGCGACGCCACCGGGTCCATAGCCCTCGTAGACCATCGCTTCGTAATTAGTCGCGCCGAGTTCGCCGGTGCCTTTGAGAATCGCCTTCTCGATCGTGTCTCGCGGCATGTTCTCGGCGCGTGCCTCGTCGATCGTGTATCGCAACGTAAGATTGTCCTTTGGGTCTCCGCCGCCCGCCCTGGCAGCGATGATAATCTTTCTGGCGATCTTACTCCAGACCTTACCCCGCTTGGCGTCGTTTGCGCCCTTGGCCCGCTTAATCTTCGCCCAGTGGCTATGTCCTGACATGTTATGCTCCAATCGCTATCTTGGCCTGCGCTCGGCCATCAATTTTCCGCGCGGACCGACTTGTTGTCGGTCTCAATGCTGGGGGCCACGTCCACCGGTTTCCCATCGCGGTGTTGGCTGAGCTTCCGCTTCAATCGCGGAAGCAGCTGCTTCAGGTCCTCGCGGTCCTGCTTGCTCTCTGACAGGCGCTCCAGCGACTTCCGCCACACTTCCGCCGCTTGCTGCCTCTGTTCCAGACGATATAGCGCATCGCCCAGATGGTCCAGCACCACGGGGTCCGCCCCGTCGTTCAATTTCGCCGCGTGGTCGAGATACTGCCGTGCCTCCTCGTACTTTCCTCGCTTGTACAAAACCCAGCCCAGCGAGTCGAGATACGCGCCGTTGTCCGGCTCCGCGCGGGCCGCCATCCGGATGAGTTCCTCAGCCTCGGAGAGATTCTTGCCATCATCCGCCCACATGTAGCCTAAGTCGTTGCCGGCCGGCCCGTTCTGTGGATCGATTTGCAGGATCTCACGCAGCACCTGCTCGGTCATCTCGCGGCGTTGCACCTGCTCATAGAGGTGAGCCACATAGTACAGCCGATCTGTATCCGTCGTGACCGCCGCCCGCAAAGCGTCGATCACGCGAACCGCTTCGGCCGATCGCTTCCGGTCCGTGTAAAGCCGGACGAGCGTCTCGACCACGACCTGATTGTCCGGACGTCTGGCGCGTTCTTCTTCCAGCCGGCTGATCAGCGTCTCCTCGCGATCGCCCCGCACGAGAAACCGGGTCATTTCGGCGACGACCGCCGGGTTGTCGCTCTCCTCGCGGAACAACGACATCAGCGAAGACTCGGCCACTTCCTCGTTGCCCGATTGCGCGAAGACGTTTATCTGAACGAGCCTGGCGTTCACGCTGCGCGGATCCGCCGCCAGCCAAGTTTGCAGAACCTTGATCGCCTGAGGACCCTGGCCACGGTCCAGATATCGCCGGAACAACATCAGGTACGCTTCCTCCAACGAGGGCCACCGCTCGACCATAGTCCAGAGCAAGGCCTCCGCCTCCGGCTCCTTGTGGCTCGCCATCAGGGCGCTGGCCAAAGCGAACTGGACACCCGGCCAACGGTTGCCCAGACGGACCGCTTCTTCGAACGCTTTGGCCGCCTCCGCGGGCTTCTTCTGCATTTCGAGCACAAGCCCGTTGAGTTCCGCCGCCAGGTCGGGCCGATTCTGCTGTTTCGCTTGCGAGATGAGCTTCTCCGCCGCTGCCGACTTCTGCTTTTCGCTCCAACCTTGGCGTCGCAGGTAATCGCCAAGCAGTTCACGATACGCCGGCGCGAAGGGCGGGGGCTGCGTCACTGCCCGTTCCAGGCTCGACCTCGCCGCGACATCGCGTCCCACCAATTCGGCCAGCCGCGCCGTCAGGAACAGCTTCGCAGCCTGCGCTTCGGGCGACACGCTCAATCGCTGCATGATCGGCAGCCGCAGGCGGTTTTTCGCCGACGGCCTGAGCAGCTTCGTCCACATCGGTTGCATCAACTGGAGCGAGTCTGGATCCCTCGCGGTCGTTTCCACCAGCAAGCGGGCGGCCGCTTCCGTGTCTCCCCTCGCGTAGTAGAACTCGAACAGCCGGGAGATGATGATCATATCCTGCGGCTTTTCTTTCATCGCCGCCAGCAGCAATTGCTCCGCATCATCCACTCTTCCGGACGAGTTGTAGACATCGGCCAACGCGAACGTAATCGCCCGATCGTCGGGGCGGTGTTTGTGAATTTCCTCCAGGGCATCCGCAACCGCCGCGGGATGTTTCGTGCTCCGATAGGCCTCTTTCAACAAAGCAAGCGACTCAGCGCTAGCCTCGTGCATGCTTACCAGATCGGTCGCCATGCTTCGCGCCTCACCGACCCGATTGAGCCCGAGCAAAGCGTGGACTACGCGAGAGCGATACTCAAAGCTCTCCGGCACATGGTCTGCCGCTGCCTGGTAGCTCTCCAGCGCCTTCTCATAGCGCCCGTGCTTCTCATTGATCTGGCCGATTTGCAGATGGAGCAGGTCCGGTCTGCCGACGAGGTGGTAGAGTTCCGGCGCGGAGCGGAGATTCAACCGTCTCTTGATACGGCCGAGCAACTCCTCGAACTGAGCCAAAGCCGCCAGATCGTAGCCCTTCTGATGCAGTGCCTTGGCCAGGAACAGGTTCACCATCGCCGCGATCTCAGGCCGGGACTTGAAATCCGGCGTCTGCATTGCGAGCCGCAGCTGCTCAATCGCTTTGTCCGGGTCTGCCTTGGCGAGGAACTGCCGCCCCAGCAGCAGTCGGACTTCAACATTGTCCGGCTCAATGCTCGCGGCCCGCTCCATCGCTCGAATAGCCGAATCCGCTCCCGCCCCGGCCGCCAAATATGCCTGCGCCAGCGCAAGGTTGAGTTCAAAGCTCTCGCTGTCTCTGGCAACGGCCCTTTCAAGCAGAAGGACGGCCCGGGCGCGATCACCCTCCCACTGTGCCGCCCGCGCCTGGGCATAGAGCTGGATCGCATCCAGCGACGGCCTGGTGGTCGGTTGGGTCGTCGCGCGTCTTGTCGGCAACACCGGGCGAGGCTCGATTTCGTCCAGGCTCAAGAGAGCCGGGTCGGTCGGATGTGTTGTTGCCGCAACCGTTGTTGCGTTGCTGGCCGCTTCGTGCTGCCGCGGCGCACATCCCACCCCAACCAGCAGGGCAATCAACGTCCAAAGTGCGATCCGCATTGCGAACCCTCGGAACAGGCGGGCGTCGCCAGCTTGATGATTCTAGCGATCCCGCGAGAGTCGGTCGAAACGAAACCGCCGCTCATCGGTGCAATCTCACCCGCACCGAACTGCCTACGGAATCACCTTGTTGAGCGGGTAGGTAATGATCCCCGTTGCGCCGGCTCGCTTCAGCCGCGGAATCAGCTCCCGCTCCTGCCTCTCCTCCAGGATCACTTCGACGGCCACCCACGCCTGGTCCGCCAAGCGGCTCACCGTCGGGCTTTTCTCCGACGGCAGAAAGCCAACTACTTCGCTCAGCTTGTCTTCCGGCACATTCATCTTCAGTCCGACCTTAGCCCTGGCGTCGATCGCGCCTTTCAGCAGCATTGCCAGGTTCTCCATCTTTTCGCGTTTCCAGGGAATCTCCCAGGCCTGCCGGTTGGCGATAAACCGCGTTGTGCTCTTGAGCAGCGTATCAATAATCCGGAGGTTGTTCGCTCTGAGTGATGATCCGGTCTCCGTACAGTCCACGATTGCGTCAAGCAATCTGGCCTTGATCTCGGTGGTCCCCCACGAGAATTCGACCGTGACGTTTACCCCGCGTTGCGAGAAGAACCGCCGCGTTGTGTTCACCAGTTCCGTGGCAATGATCCCTCCCGCGAGGTCTTCCGCTTTCTGCACCTTGCTCTCTTCCGGAACCGCCAGAACCCACCGGATGGGGTTCAGACTAGCTCGTGAGTATTCGAGCTCACAAATCTCGATAACGTCATTTTCGTTCCCATTCTCCACGATCCAGTCGTATCCCGTCAGCCCGCAGTCGATGATGCCGTCGTCAACATATCGGCTGATCTCCTGCGCACGGAACAGCACAGCCGACATCTTCTCGTCATCCACCCGTGGAAAAACACTCCGTTCGGCGATCGACACCCGGTATCCCGCCCGGGCGAACAAATCCACCGTCGAATTCTGCAGACTTCCACTCGGCAATCCCAATCGCAATGTCGTCGGGGGCAATCGATCTGTCATAACAACTCGCTCTCGCTCCAATTCTTGATGCCAAACCACGTCACTTGATCTTCTTTTTCTTGGTCCCCTCGGCGTACACCGCTCGCCGGATGCACGCGAAAAACTCATAATGGTCCTCGGCCCTCAGGTGCTGCTCAATGAACCGTTGCGCTTCCCCGAGCGTCGTCTTGTCATCAAACGCCCCCTGCGATCTCAGAAACGCCAACGTTGAATCGTCCATCGGCACGGCGGTTCCCTCAAAACCGTGCAGCATCACGTAGGCCTCGACAAATGGGTGCATGCCCGGCAGTTCACGCAGGAACTGCCTCGAATCTTTCTTGCTGACGGTCTTGAGCCGGTCAAGACTCAGCGTGTGCTCCCTTTCGAAGATCGCGTTCAGGCACCCGGTGATCATTTCCACTCGTTTCTCGATCTCGGGGTACTTGACTCCGAGCAATTCCTGCACCTCGAGCTCAGTCGCGACCCGCAGTTCGTTCAGGTTCACAAACTCCCGCTCAATGCATCGCATGACCTCGTCCACTCGCGCGTCACACACGTCATAGGACATCGCGCCGCGAACCAGAGCCCACAATGGGTCCATCTTCTGGACCGGCTCCGGCTTGCCTTCCTTCAGAAAGCTCTTGAAAAGGCTTTTCAGCACATCCGCGTACTTCGTGGCGTTCTTCATCTGGTTTCCGATCGGTCTTGATCGCCTGCCAATCCGCCCGGGCCGTCCGCCGGCGATTGTGGCTCTTCTGCCCGCTTCTTCTCCAGCTCCAAATTCTCCCTAGACACCTTGTCGAGCAATTCCAGCAACTCCAGTTCCTTTTTCAGTTCCTCGTCCAGATGAAACTGGAGAAACGGCACCTGCCGGATCGACAACGCCTTCGTCAGCCTTGTTCGCATGAGCCCCGCCGAGTGCTTCAGTGCATTCAACGCAGCCGTCTGCTGTCCGGGCGTCCCCATAACGGTGATATACACGTTGGCCACAGACAGATCTTCCGTCAAACGCACCCGCGTAATGCTCGGGAAGCCTTGCAGGCGGGGATCGTTCAGTTCGCGCTGAATGACCAACGCCAGCTCCCGGTGAATCGTGCTTCCGAGTCTTTCAGCCCGTCGCGACATAGTGCCTCAAACTCCCGCGCGAGGTACGATCTGCGTGAGTCGTTGCTTGACGCGGCTCCGCTGCCGCCAACTCCGTCTCTGCTCGCCGCGGCGACGTTGCCGCAAGCTTCTCCGGCAACTGCCTGCCGCCTCAGGCCTTGCGTATCGCGTCAACCGCATCGCGTCTGTCCTCAAAACAGGTCAATCTGATAGTCAACCAGATCCACAGTCCCCGCCGCTCTCACAAAATCCACGATTCTGCTCAGCGCCCCCTCCACATACCGGCTGTCGTTGCTCACCATGGCAACGCCCAGTATCGACCGCCGGTGCTGATCCAGCGCCCCGATCTCCGCGATCGAGACGTTGTGACCATGCGCTATTCGGTCCTTCAGACTCTTGACCACTCGCCGTTTGTCCTTCAGCGACATGGCGTCACCGATCGCCAACTCCAGTTGCAGCACTCCAATGACCATGTGCACTGCCGACAAGAACCGCCGGGCATCCACACCGCCGGCTGTCGCCAGCTGCCGACGTTTTACAATGTTCGATGGATCAACTCGCGGCTGTACGCCTCAAGCCGGTCGCCCAGCTTGATGTCGTCGTACCCGGCGATTTTCAGGCCGCATTCGAAGCCTGCCTTGACTTCCTTCACGTCATCTTTAACTCGCTTCAATGATTCCAGCGACAGATCTTCCACAATGATGACGCCATTGCGGATGAGCCGGATCTTGCTCCCACGCTGGATGTGGCCGTCCGTGACCATGCATCCGGCAATATTGCCCACCCGGCTGACTCGGAATATCTGCCGAATCTCCACATGTCCGTGCAATTTTTCGCGAATCTCAGGCTCAAGCATTCCGGACAAGGCCTTCTTCAGGTCGTCCAGAATCTCGTAGATCACCTTGTACAGGCGGATCTCCACGTGATGCTGCTCGGCGAGTTGCCTGGCGGCTTCATCGGGCACGACATGGAATCCGATGATCACCGTGTTGCTGTTCACGTCGCGAGTCGCGGCGGCCAGTTCCACGTCACTCTCGGTGATCGCCCCGACCGCCGCGTGAATGACCTGAACCTTCACCTCGGCCGTATTGTGCTCGCCGACTGTCTTGGCCAGGGTCTCCACCGATCCCTGCACATCCGCCTTGATGATCAGATTGATGATCTTGGTTTCGCCGGCCTTCATCGACGCCATTAGATTGCTCAGCGTCACCTTGCTCTGGTTGGCCAGGTCCTTCTGGCGCGCCTGCGTTTTTCGTTCCTCGGCGATGTCTCGGGCCTGGTCAACGCTGCTGACCACGTAGAACTTGTCCCCCGCATTCGGCAACTCGTTCAGCCCGCTAAGGATCACCGGCGTCGAAGGCCCTGCCTCGGCGATCATTTCTCCGCGGTCATTCACCAGACTTCGAACGCGACCATAACCCACTCCCGAGAGGACAATATCGCCGACCTTGAGCGTCCCGTCCTGCACTAGAACCGTTGCGACAACGCCCAATCCTTCGTCAACTCGGGCCTCGATGACGCTTCCCTTCGCCGGCAGCGACGGATCGGACTTTAGTTCCAGCAACTCGGACTGATAATCCAGTATTTCAATCAACTCGGGAATCCCCTGTCCGGTTGTCGCGCTCGTGCGCACCACTTCCGTATCGCCACCCCACTCCACCGGATTGAGCCCCTCCTTGGCCAATTGCCCGAGGACCATATCCGGGTTCGCATCGGCGCGGTCGATTTTGTTCATCGCCACAACGATCGGGACCTTGGCCGCACGTGCGTGGTTGATGGACTCGATCGTCTGCGGCTGCACGCCCTCCGCCGCCGAGACAACCAGCACAACCACGTCTGTCATGTTCGCGCCGCGCGCCCTCATGCTTGTGAATGCCTGGTGCCCCGGCGTATCGATGAAAGTCACTCGCTTTTCTCCGACCTGCACCATCCACGCCGCCGTATGCTGGGTGATACCGCCTGATTCCCCTGCGGCAACGTTGCTCTTCCGAATCCGGTCCAGCAAGCTCGTCTTGCCGTGGTCGACGTGCCCAAGAATAGTCACGACCGGTGGGCGCGGCAACCGGTTCTCCGCTCTCGCTGCGCGCTCCGCCAGTTCCTTCTCCAGTTCGTCCTCCAAGGACGCCTCCGCCAGAATCCTCAACTCGATCCCATATTCCAACGCCACCGCTTCCGCAATCTCACGGCTGAGCGATTGATTCACATTCGCCATCACGCCCTGCCTCATCAGCCGGGAGATGATCTCATTGCTCTTGACCCCTAGTGCCGCCGACAGGGCCTTGACGGTGATGGGTTCCTCAATTTCCACCGGCTCGCCCTTCTGAATGATCGTCTTCGTCGGCGCGTGCTGCCCCCGCTCCGACTTCTTCTTCAAATCGCTGTCAAATCCCGCCCGGTAACTGGCCGCAGCCGCCAGCCGGTCGCGGCGCTCGATCAAGTCGGCCTCGGTATACTCTTTGAGTTTCTCCATCGCTTCCCCGCGTCGTCCGTCAGGGCCACGGCGGCGAGACGAAAGGGTCCGGCCACCCTTGCCGCTCTTTTTCTTTGCGGCCGTCTCGTCCACATCGTCGTCTACCGTCTTCTTCACGCCCCGGCCACCCTGAGGACGAGCCTGGACAAACGCCGCTGCCGCCGGTTGCTCCTGGCCAGGCCCTCGACGGGGGCGAGGCGTCGGAACCACGTCGGGTTGCTCTGTGCGCACGATTCGCGGTCCCTGGATCTTCGCTGGGGCTGGCACCATGAGTTTAGGCGCCGGCGTAATCGGTGACCGTTTGGGCACCGCTTTCACTTCCGGTCGATTTGCCAGCGTGATTGTCGGCCGGGCCGCTCGCACATGGTCGGCGGCAGCCGGTCCGTTCTCCGAAACCGTCGGCGATGTTGGCGCGACTGCAGCCGGTCTCTCTTCCTTCGCCTGCGGGGGCGTCGCCGTCACCTGATTCGGCGTCTCGGGCACCACTTCCGCGGCAGGAGCCGCCGAAGCCTCTCCCTCCTTCGCCAACACTGTCTCCGGCCGCCCGGTCCCCACTTGGGACGGAGGCTCGGGCGTCACCAAGGCTTCTGCCTCAGGATGCGCCGCCGCGACCATGTGCGAGCCCGTTTCCTCGGTCGCCGCAGCCTCCTGCTGCTCGGCGGGCCTGGATTCGCCCGATTCTTCGCTCGCCACCTGCACGACTGACTCGTCAGCCTCAGCGGATTCTTCATGCGTCTTTTCGGCTTCGCCGGCATCGTCTGCGGCCTTCTTTTTTCGACGCGGGTGCTTGGGTTTGGCTTCAACCGCAGCCTCCGTGGCGTCTTCAACTGCCGTGGCCACAACACCCACTGCGCCGCTGGCGAACCATTCGCGCACCGTCTCTGCCAGCCCCAGGCTCATCAGCGACATGTGATTCGGGACCTTGTCGCCCAAGCCTTCCGCCTTGCATTTGTCAAGGATCACCTTGCTGGGAATCCCCAGCTCCTTGGCCAACTGATTGACTCGTATGCCTTTCGCCTTAGCCAACTTAGCACTCCATAAAAACATTCGCTCTCACTTCGCCTACCGACCACCGGCACTTCCGGTGCCATGCTTGATCCACTCACACACCCTTGCCGGCGCACCGGCCAACGACCGGCCGCGCCCTCATCACTTGCCGTCTCCACGGCCAGCCTGGCCCATCTCTTCGCGTCCTTCCGCCAACGCCGCGGTATCATCCACCTCGTTCCCCGACACACGACCGCTCCCGGGCACTGTGCCCTGGACCGCCTGCTCCTCCGGCGACAACTCCTCCGAAGCGCCATGCTCCACCACACCGTGCACCGTCGTCTCCGGAGAGCCGCCATCCGTGCTCTCCATCGGCCCGGGCATTCTCGCGCCGGTTTCTTCCAAGACCCCCTCCTCCTTCGTTGTCTCGTCACCTCCGCGCAACCCCAGCGCCCTGAGCACCGCTTCATCCTGCGCATCACGGACCTCGCCGGCCGCAGCCTTCGCCAACGCCGCCGCGGCTTTCTTCTTCTCCTGCTCGACCGCCACGATTTTCGCTTCCGCCGAGCACCTCTCGATTACCTTCTCCGCCGTCGCCTCGTCGAGCCCCAGTTCCTCGATCAACGGCTCTATGCCCACCTCCTCAATATCGCGCACATCGATCAGCCCCAGCGCGATCGTCTTGTCCACTGTCTCCTGAAGCACCCCCTCGACGCTCTTGAGCGTCTGGTCCAGCCTCTGCACTCCTGCCTGGAACTCACCGGGCGTGAGAATGTCGATGTCCCAACCCGTCAACCTCGCCGCCAGCCTCACGTTCTGACCGCGTTTTCCGATCGCCAGGCTCAACTGGTCCTCATTCACCACCACTGTCGCCCGTCCCAATTCGAAGCACAGCGACACTTCCGCCACTTCCGCCGGCTTCAGCGCGTTGCTGATCAGTATCTGCGACGACTCGTTCCACCTGACGATGTCTATCTTCTCGCCGCCCAATTCGTCCACGATATTCTTGATCCGGCTGCCGCGCACTCCAACACACGCCCCCACCGCGTCAACCTTGCTGTCGATCGAAGAAACCGCGATCTTCGTCCGATGGCCAGGCTCCCGCGCCAGGGCCTTCAACTCAATGGTCTTCTCGCCAACCTCAGGCACTTCGCGCTCAAACAGTCGCCGAATCAGCTCGGGATGGCTCCGGCTCATGATGATCTTGACGGCGCTTGGGGTGTCCCGAACTTCCAGAATCAACGCCTGAACCCGCTCTCCAACCTGGTGGTTCTCGCCGGGAATCTGCTCGCTTTTCGGCATAATTCCCTCCACCCGGCCCAACGTCACAATCATCGCCCCGCCCTCAAATCGCGCCACCGTCCCCGTCACGATCGTGCCCACGCGATCCTTGAACTCCTCGTAGATGCTCCCTCGCTCATCCTGACGGATCAGCTGAATCATCACCTGCTTCGCCGTCTGGGCCGCAATACGCCCCAGCAGGCTCAGCGGTATCGGCTGCCCCTGCCGCGTGGCGGTGAGATCGCCCGACTGCCGGTCCAGCTTCACGGCAAACTCGCTAACGTCTTCCGTGTTGAACTGCTTCCGCAACGCCGACGCAATTGACTGCTCGATATCCGTATAAATCTGGTCCCGCTCAATGTTCTTGTCGCGGGCAATTCCATCCACGATTCTCAATAGTTCATGATTTGGCATAGTTCCTCTCTATTCACTTGTTATTCACTTGTCATCGACAACTGACAACAACCGATTGTTAAGCGCAAACCACCAAACAAAACGGGCCACCTCGCCGGCGGCCCACAGTTTCGAACGAACCTGGACGAGAGATCAACCGCTCATCCGGCTCCTTCCCGGGACAAGCGCCACTCAGCCTCCACGGCAATCCCATGCTGTTGCTTAAGCAATTGCATGGGCTGGCTCGTTGACAAGGCTCAGGTTCATCCCGGTCTCTCCGGGTTCGAAAAAGTGGATCTTACCCAGGTCCACGTACACGGGAACCTGTGATCCAACCTGGAGGCCTCCATGCGCCTCCACCCGCGCAACCACGTGGTCGTGCAGGGGCGTTTCCATATACAAATCCATGTCATTGCCCAATGGCTCTATGACGTTCAACTTCACATTCCCCACCAGCGCCGACTCCCCGTCAGACGCCTTCAGGTGGAAATGCTCCGGGCGTATGCCCAGAACCACATGCTTTCCAACCCAGCCGCCCATCGCACCCTTCAGGTGCGGGGGCACCGGCAGGCGGAATCCATTGCCCGGCAACGTCAACTCCCCAACCCGAACCTTCGGTTCGTCGCTTCGCGGCCTGCCTTCTGCAGCCGCGCCCCCCCCAACCACTCGAACGTTCGCCAGTCTCCCTTCCTCAAACACCATCTCTCCGTCCGAGTACTTCACGGCACCGTCGAAAAAGTTCATGGGCGGCATCCCAATGAAACCGGCCACAAAACGATTCACCGGACTATTATACGTCCTCAGGGAGGTATCCGCCTGCTGGATCCGGCCATCACGCATCACCACGATCCGGTCCCCAAGCGTCATCGCCTCTTCCTGATCGTGTGTCACATAGATCGTCGTCGTCTGCAGCCGATGATGCAACCTCTTCAATTCCGCTCGCGTCGTCACTCGCAACTTCGCGTCCAGATTCGACAGCGGTTCGTCAAACAGAAACGCCGCCGGCTCCCTCACAATCGCCCGCCCCACCGCCACTCGCTGCCTCTGGCCGCCGGACAATGCCTTCGGCTTCCGCTCCAGCAGGTGCTCCAGATCCAGGATCTTGGCCGCCTCCATCACCCGCTCGTGGATCTCCTTCTTCGGCATCTTCTTGTACACCGTCATGTGCGGGTACAATGCATAGTTCTGGAACACCATTGCAATGTTCCGATTCTTGGGAGGAACATTGTTCACCACATTCTGCCCAATCCGAATCACCCCGTCCGAAATCTCCTCCAAACCCGCCACCATTCGCAACGTCGTGCTCTTGCCACACCCCGAAGGCCCCACCAATACCACAAATTCCCGGTCCCGGATCGTTAAGTCCACACGGTCCACGGCTTTGACACCACCTGGGAAGATCTTCGTCACCTTCTCAAGATCAACTTGTGCCATGGGCGATCGTCCCAACTCCGGGCAACCTTTGCCCGAGCTAAGGAGTATACAGACCGCCCAACTTCAGTCAAACAGTGATCAACGGCCAATTAATGGCGATTCACGCCCCTCGCGCCAGACCAATCACAAACCGGTCCAGCGATCCGCCCCAGGAAACTCGGACCCCAACCGCTGTCGCAAATGCACTGGCGGCTCAATGAAGCCGATGAGGGACGGGTCCGAGTGCCAAACCTGAGCAGTCGCCATGCCGCCGCTCAACGAACCCCCCACAAATGCACCTAGCGTCAATCCCGGAAGATCGGGCGGCAACGCTCGGCGCGTGCCTCCATGAGCCGCCGTCCGCACAGGACAAACGGATCATTCGTATACTGTCAGGCTCGAGTTCTATCCGGCCGCCCGGTACGCTCTCTTCGCTACTTCGCGGCTTTCTCCAACGCCATCATACCTTCCCGCATCGGCCCGCGCAGCTTCGGATCCATCTGGATGCGCATCACCTCTCGGCCCATCTCCATGGTGACCGATCTCAATTCCTCGGCGTATTTATCCTGCAATTGCGCCTCTAGCTCCCTGGTCGGCTTCCCCAACTCCTCGGCCTGCGTCTTGATTGTTCGGATCGCCTTGCCAATAGCCTCGATCTTCGATGCCGCCGCCTTGGCGCTCGCCTCGTCCTTAACTCCTTTAAGAATCTCGACGACCTTCTTCATCTGACTCACGGTGTCCTTCGTCAGGGACTCATGCGTCGCCTTTCCACACCCGGGGAGCACGATCGCCATCGCCGCAATCACGCTCCAAACAAAGATGCGCCTCATCATGCGTCACTCCCGGTCTCCCCCTCGTCCACCAACGTCCCACGACCACCGTGGATTGTGGTGGTCGATTCTAAGCGCGCCGGCCAGGAACTGCAACGCCGGACAGGTGAGCAACGGGTTGCAGAGGCTCAATGGCGGCTTGGGCACAGCCACAGCGTCGCGTGGATCGGAGGGCAACTCGGCAAGACCTCGAAGCCGGCAAAAGAAGGAGAGGCGACCCTTCCGTCGCCTCTCCAGTCTCCGTAGCTTGGTTTTGCGATGGTTAGTTCCAGAGAATCAGTCCTGGTTCGAAAGGCGTTGCCATGTCGGCCAGCCGCGGGACGATTCGCACTGCGAATCCGTGCCGGCCACTGCTGGTGCAGGAAAGGCGCCCCGAGAACAAGTGGCGGTTCGGGCCCATTTCCCGCACGTGCTCCATATTCAGAGGCTGCGCGCCCTCGAATGCGCCGAAGGCATTGACCGGTCCTGCATAGAGTTGAACCGATATTTCTTTCGGATCGAGATCGGGAAGGTCCACCAGCGCCTCGACCTGCAGTTCCTGGCCGACCTTGTAGTGACCGTTGCCGCTTGCATGCACACCGACAATCTTGATGGCCCCCCAACGCTGCCGCAGACGGTCTTTCGCTCGCGCCAGCTCAACCGATCGCTTCAGGCCATCCGCCGCAAGAACCTCGCCACGGTCGAGCGATGGGATGTAGAGATTTTCGGCATATTCGCGGACCATCCGATTGGTGTTGAAGACCGGAACCAGTTGCCGCAAGCACTGCTTCATTCGATAGATCCATTGCCTGGGGATGTTGTCCAGCCCGCGGTCATAAAAGAGAGGGATGATTTGCTTCTCGAGCAGGTCGTACAGTGCCTGGCTCTCGATTTGATCCTGGAGGTTTCCGTCGGAGTAGCTTTCTCCCCGACCGATCGCCCAGCCAAGATCGGAAGCATAGCCTTCCACCCACCAGCCATCCAGAATGGAGCAATTCAGAACTCCGTTGGCGGCAGCCTTCATGCCGCTGGTGCCCGACGCTTCGTACGGGCGGCGAGGAGTATTCATCCAAACGTCTACGCCCTGCACAAGGTAGCGAGCCACGTTGATGTCGTAGTTCTCGAGAAAGATGATCCGACGGCGCACACTCGGATGCCGTGAGAAATTGACGATCGTGCGGATGAGTTCCTTGCCTTCGGTGTCAGCCGGATGCGCTTTCCCGGCGAAGATGATCTGCACGGGGCGTTTCGAATCCTCCAAGAGGCGACGAAGACGATCCGGATCCCGTAGAATCAGCGCGCCTCGCTTGTAAGTGGCAAACCGCCTGGCAAACCCAAGTGTCAGCGCTTCCGGATCAAGGACTTCATCGGCCGTCGCAACATCGTCATACGAGGCACCACGGCGAATGAGGCTTTCCTTGAGCTGCTGCCTAGCCCAGGCAACGAGTCGCTCTCGGCGGCGCTCGTGCGCACGCCAGAGTTCCTCATCCGGGATCTGCATCACGCCTTCCCAGACGCTCTGGTCGGCCGGCGAGGTCGTCCAGCGGCTCGACAGATAGCGTTCGAGCACGAAATTGATGTCGGGAGACAGCCACGAGCGCACGTGAATTCCGTTGGTGACGTGCGTGATCGGAACTTCCTCAGGCGGCACCGACGGCCAAAGATTATGCCACATCTTGCGCGACACATCCTCGTGCAGCAGACTGACGGCGTTGACCTTGTCGGCCAGACGAATGGCGGCGACCGCCATGGAGAAACCTTGCTTGCGGTCGGCGACGTTCTCTCGTCCGAGCGCCAGGAATCCTTCCTCGTCAAGACGCAATGAGGGAATATAGTTTTTGAAGTACTTCAGGACGAGATCCGGCGGGAACATGTCGATGCCCGCCGGGACCGGCGTGTGGGTCGTGAAGACGTTCGTGCTCATCACCTGCTGGCGAGCCTCATCAAACGTCATCAGATTGTTCTCGAGCATGACGCGAATGCGCTCCATCGCCAGAAACGCCGAATGCCCTTCGTTCATGTGGAAGATCGAGGGGGAGATGTTCAGGGCGTCAAGCATGCGGACGCCGCCGATGCCCAGCACGAGTTCCTGCTTGATGCGCATCTCGGTCCCGCCGCCGTACAGGCGCGCGGTGATTTCGCGATCGGCCGGCGCGTTCTCCGGAAGGTTGGTGTCCAGCAGATAGAGTGGAACGCGCCCAACTTTCACTCGCCAGACTTTGCAGAAGACGGCATTGTCCGGCAAATCGACCCTGACATGGACGTCTGAACCGTCGTTGTACCGCATCGGCTCAATCGGAAGGTTGTAGAAGTCCAGCTCGGGGTACGCCTCCTGCTGCCATCCATCCGCCGAAAGGTACTGCTGAAAATACCCGTTTCGGTAGAGCAAGCCCACGCCCACGAGCGGAAGCCCCAACTCACTGGCACTCTTAAGATGATCTCCGGCCAGCACCCCCAGGCCGCCCGAGTAGATCGGCAACGATTCATGCAGTCCAAATTCCGCGGAGAAATACGCCACGAGGAGTTTGGCCTTGTCAGGGTGCGACTTCTGGAACCAACCGGGCTCTTCTATGTGCTTTTTGAGCGCGTCGTGCACCCGTTTGAGGTGTGCCAGGTATCCGTCGTCCTGTGCCGCGGCACGCAGCTTGGCTTGTTCAATGACACCCAGAAGCTTGACCGGATTGTGATGCACTTCGTCCCACAGGTGCCGATCCAATCGCCAGAACAACTCGACCGCATCTGGCTGCCAAGTCCACCACAGATTGTTCGCCAGTTCCAGCAACGGCGAGAGCGCCTCCGGCAAATCCGGAAAGACCTGAAACGTCCGAATCGTCGGCGAAATGAACCCTTGCATGAAAACCACCTTGTTCAAGACACCCCACAGTCATCCCATCCTGTGGCCGCTGGCCTAACCGCAACGCCTCACGACCGACAGACCGCACAGATCCTTATCCGTGGGCACTGTCTAATCCTATATTCGACAAATCAAGCCGGGCGGTATAGTCGGTTTATTCTGCAAATGCCACCCACCATGCTCAATGTCCCTTCGCATGGCATCGCCCAGGTCCAGATAACTCAATGGAGCACTTAGGATTGGATCACCGTATCTTCTCAGAACGCTTGACATAAAACAGCGAATCCGTCGCCTGCGGGCCAATGAAATGTACGCTAAACGGATAATCAAGTTTGCACCGGCAGAAGAAGTCGAAGATTCTCTCCCCGTGTCGGAACTGCCGTTCGAGATTGTCGTTAATCTGGTCCTCCAGTTCCGGCGGAATCAGCCGCTGATGGTCATAGTCCCAACCGGGGTCAATTCGGACCAACAGTTGCCCTTCATCCCACTCGATCGGGTATCCATGAATCAGTCCCTCCCCGGTTCGCGGAGTATAGAACCAATAACAGAGGAACCGGTCCTTCCATACCGTTGAAGTGGCATTGTCCGTCCCAGTAATCAAACGCGCGTGTGAAGTACGAATAGCCTGCCCCCCCAAGGGCTTGCAGACCCAGATCTTCTGTTCATGGGTGTCGTACAACCCCACATGCGGGTACTTGCCGTTAAACCGGCTCGTACAGAACTTCGTGCTAACCCTGGCTCCTTGGCCACGTTGCGTCTTGCCAAAACCAAACATGCGTTGGCCCTTCAAGCCGGTTGGTTCACTCTAGGATACGCCCAAGAATCCCTCGACGCCACTATTTACGCTCACAATCTGCCAAGGACGCGTAGACGCGCCTCGCGCAGACGTCTCCGGCGACCTCGGTTCACCCACAACGCCTGCGGACAAACACCCTTCCTCATTCAGGAAAATACCCTCGCAAGAATTGCAGGCTCCTCGTTGCCGCATTGTGTGGGTCATGCGGATACGTGTATAGCTCAACCGTCAGAAATCGGTTGTAGCCAATGTCCGTCAGAGCCGTCTTCAGCGCGGCCCAATCCAGCGTCCCTTCGCCGGGGATGAGGTGATAGTGCTTGCGACCAGGAATGTCCTCAACATGCAGGTTCCAGATTCGATCGTCCAGCAATGCAATCGACCGCGGTATGTCTTCACCAAGAACCTGACTGTGCCCGATGTCGAGATTCGCCCCCAGCCTCGGCGACCGAAGCCGATCAATCCACTCACGCAGTTCGTCCGCGTACTCCACAAACAGGCCCGGCTCACACTCGATCCCAACATTCACGCCAAGGCGATCGGCTCGGTCAAGGACAGGACGCAGCGACTCGGCCAATTGCGTCGCGGCCATGCGCGGAGGCATACCCCCAAGCATGCGCCCAGTTGTGATGGAGATGTTGGCGGCACCAACGGCCCTGGCCAGGTCGAGCGATTTGAGGATCAGCCGCAGGCGATCCTTCCGATGCTCGGCGAGCGGGCTGATGAGGCTCGGTTCGAAATAGGCTTCAGGCGGCGCGTGTCGCCAGTAACCAAATGCCGTATTCGAGTTGACATTGCTGACCGCCAGATCCAGCCTCTCAATCTCGCGAACGATTGCCGCAATGGCTTGCGGATCAAGCGCATCAGGATACGCATGAGGCACATCGGCCAGTATCTCGACACCGCTGTACCCAATTGACTTGATGGCGCGGAGCGCCTCGCATACCGAGAATCTAGTGAAGGCATTCGTCGAAAAAGCAAGCTTCATATCGCTTTCAGTCTACAGCAAGTAACCTCCGTCCGTTAGGTCGCGCCCGTCAGAAACGGGCCCTGTAACGGTCAATCATTCCCTGCAACCGATCCGATGGTTGAATGGCATAAAAAAGCTCCCGGTCGTAGATGTCTCGCTGGCGGGCGGCGAGCTCTTGGGCGCATTCCATGCGCTTCATCCAATCGCCATAGGCCGCTTCCGTGATGCCTTGGGTAAGTCGCCGGTGCATTTCCAGAAAGAGCAATTGCCGTTCGCGAGACTTGCGAGTGGCCGCCTCAATCGCTCGCACCAACTCCCGTTTGCGGCAATCGGACCACCCATGGCGGAGCCGACGACCTTCCACATGCAGAGCCTCCAGGTCGACAGGCGCCTCCAATGTTGCCGTGGGGAAAAACAGCGTCGCCGTGGTGACGGCGAACTCAGGCGGCTCGACTCCAAGCCAATCGGCAATGATGCGGTCAGTGACAGCGTCATACTGGCCGCCACCGATGCCATGAACAAAGTGGTCCGCGAGGAACAGGCGAACAAATGCGGTCAATGTCATTGCTCGTGGAGCAAGCCGATATCGCCGCTGGGCCAGGAAGCGGCCAAAGGCGTCCGCCGCGCGGATCGCGTCCACTGCTGGGTTTAGCACGAAACAGTCTCCACCGGGCAGACGAAGTGCCCATTCGTCGCGGTCTCGTTCGATACGCGCCCGCTGACGGCTGGGCTGGTCAAGCTCGTCGAGCCAGAAAGGGACTTCGCAGCGATCTCGCTCAGCATGGAGTTTTGGCCAGGGACGACCTGTGTTCCGAATGCCACGGACACGCCGAAAATCATCGAGCGCGGCGTTATACGCGTGGGCGAAGGACTCCGCTCGCGCAAGCACATGATGAACGAACGCCAGATACGCGGGGCTTTCCCAGATGTCGGAAGCGAGGAACACGTTATGGTTCAGCCCTAAGGAAAGATCGAGTTGATGGATCGCATTCATCAAGGGCGTCGTCAAGTTCCCAGCCTGTGGTGCGCCGTCGCGCAAGCCATTCAACAGCGAGGGAAACAGAGAAGAGAAGGGCCAATGGGCAGCCGCTTCGGCAAACAGAGCAACAATGCGATCCAGATAAGTTCCCGTTGGCAGATGCAACTGACCCGCCCAGGGTGCTGTGGCGATCGCTGGATCGTCGGTAATCGGGAGCGAGACGCCCGGGAATCTCAACTCCAGGTGTTTCGGCGCATCAGTGTCGACCGCAAGATGCGCCGCAACCCCGCCGACTCGGTCAGCCAATACGCCAATCAGCACGTTCTTCGCCCAGACTCCAGGATGAACCAGCTCCACCTGATGTCCTGTCACTATCAGGGGGCGAGCGTGATCGGGATGACCAACCGATTGCCTCGCGTAACGACGCAATTCGCGCGCCGGCATGTTCTGCACAGTTGCCTCGGCAGCCGACAGTCTCGAATGGTTACTGCTCGCCTGGTGCACAAGCACATCCGGATCAGGCCAGATCAGAATATCCCCGTCGCCGCGAGGGGCCCTCCATCGGGTCAGACTGTTCACGGCAGTGATCATTGGCAGCGGCCGCAACAGGGAACCGGCCTATCCGGGTCCGGATCGCAGATCTTCTCCCACTCGGCCTGAAGCACACCGAGGTAATGCTTCATCCGATAGTCCGCGTCGTCGAGTTTCCCACCAAAGTGGCGGGTGGGATCATTATAGATCAAACGCACCGGTACCTCGGTCATACGAAGGCCGTATTTTGCAACCCTTGGCCAGAGCTGTATGGGAAATGCATAGCCCGGTTCGTCAAGCCGCATTCTCAGCGTCTCCGAAAGCCGATGAGCCTTAAAGCCGCAGAATGCATCCGTAATATGAAGCCCAAACATCGTGTTAACAAGATCAGTCATCTCGACGTTAATCGCTCGTCTGTCAACCGGTGGCATGTCGTCACCTTGGCCAGGTTTGAGGTACCGTGAGCCACTGACCAAGTCCCACCTATCGGTGTTGATCTCTTTGATGAACGCCGGGATTGATTCGGGTTCATGCTGTTCGTCGCAGTCCATGGTTATGACCCAGTCATAGCCGTGCGAATACGCGTAGTTGAATGCATCGATCAGCGAGCATCCATAACCCTGGTTGGTTGAATGGTGAATCATTTGCACATCCCTGCGCTCAGCAAGGATCTGGCACGTCCCGTCGGTACTCCCGTCATCGACGACGAGGATATCCGAGCAATACGCCTTCACCCTGTCCAGAACTCCCGCAACCGTTCGGCACTCGTTGAAGACGGGAATGGCGATAATTAACCGCAAATCAGGCTCCTCAGATCGCTTATTGTCCGCCAACAACCCCAATGCCTCGCCTCTGGGCTCGGCGCCAAAAACCACAACGTCGCCCTCGCCCGAATGTTAGAGCAGGCCAGAGGCAACTGTCAAAGGACCCGCCAAGACAAACTTACCTGAGCCGAAGGAGCAGCAGTCAATATGCCGACAATGGAATAGGCGAGTGCATTTGACCCTCGTCAAGAACTAGGTTTATAGTGCGTGCGGTCAAGGGACAAGCGGAGATGGCACACAACATGCGGAGACCTACGGCCAGAATTGGAGCGCGCGCTTGGAGCGCGCCGCTGGGTATGGGGTTGCTCATGGCGACGGTCATGTGCGGCGGCTGCGCACGCGATACCGCGACAGTCGCCCAGATCAGCGGCGGACACCAGTACGTCCGCGGTGCCCTCGCGTACCAGGAAGGCGACCGCGAGCGAGCCATCATTGCGTTGCAGGCCGCAATCAACGAGAATCCTAACCTCATTATGGCGCGGTTCCTGCTCGGCAATGTCTACAAGGAAAAGGGCGAATACCAAGCCGCCGCCGAGCAATATGAGCGCGTGGTCGAACTCGACCCCTATGTCTACTCCAATCACTACAATCTCGGCTTGATGTACCACCTGCTCAGCCGCCTCCAGGAAGCCGTCGTCAGCTACTCCCGAGCCATCCAACTCAATCCGAGCGACCTGAAGTCGAATATGTACCTGGGCCTTGTGCACACGGCATTGGGCAGGCCGGAAGCGGGCATTCAATATTCCAGGAAGGCCGTCGAAATCGACCCCCGATCGCCTGACGCTCACGCAAACCTCGCGGTGGTATGTGATGCCATGGGCGACTATGCGCCGGCCGAACTGGCGTACCGCCGCGCGATTGAGCTTGACCCGACCCGCATTGAAACGGTCGTCAATCTCGCCGGCAATCTGACGACACAGAAACGCTACAAGGAAGCAATCGCCGTTTACCAGCAGATACTCAGAGACCACGATTCATCGCTGCTGCGACAGCGATATGGCTACGCACTGCTCCAGAGCGGCCAGACGGATGACGCCATTCGCGAGTTCCAGAAGGCCCTGTCGCTCAACAACAGGAACTTTCAGGCACTCAACGGGATTGGCGACGCCATGCTCGCCCAGTACCGACAGAGCGCGATGCTTGACGAAACAAAGCGAGCTGAAGCAATCGACTACTATCGAAAGAGCCTGTCACTCAATTCGCAGCAGCCAAGGGTGGCGGCCATTATCAAGGAATATGCGAACGCCTCACTCTTCCCGTAAGCTCACCGTACGCTGCGCCAAAGGACCTATCCGGGGCGACGACGAGTTGATGCCCCCTCCGCGCCCCGTTGCGCACTGTTACCTCCCTTCGCCCTCAGCCGCCCCTCGGTCCCTTGAAGCGTCGGAATCCGCCAAGCTCCCGTTTCCCGCCGGGGCTCGACCACGGCACCCGACCTGACTCATGGAGCATCCGCCCCTCCCTCGCCGCCTTTACAAACGCTTCCTCCACCCCGATCGCCGCGTGAACCATGGCCCCGTGCTCCAGCGGAACGCTCTCCACATGCTCCTTGGGCACATTCCGAATCGCCGTTGCCTCCGACGCCCCGTTGATCGCCATCAAATGCGGCATGGCCGATTCCAGCGTCGCCACCGCCCGGTCGTCCGCTTCGCCTCGCACCAACTTCGCAAATCGCGCGATCATGTGCTGCCGACTGCCCAACAGCGACACCGATTGCACTCCCCGGGTGCTCGTAATCTCCGCATGATTCGACCCGTAAACTCGAATCATGCCGCGATCCCCCGTTATCTGAACCACCGGGTCCACCTTCTGCATGCACGCGTGGGTCAACAACGCCAGTGCTGATACGCCCCCCTTCAACGTGATCCGCATGCTGACCGTGTCATAATTCTCGATGGGCCCCGCCCGATATAACTCCGCCTCGACCATCTCCGGCACCGCGGGCAGATAAGGCTCCGACCCGAGCAGAAACAGCGTCAGGTTAATGTAGTGCGACAGCGCGTTGTTCGCCGGACTGTCCATCACCCACACCCCGTTCCGCCGAATACGACCCGCCCATTTGTTCCGCCCCCAATACCGATCATCCCGCGGCCAGCAAGCCATCACCGACGCCGATCTTACATGCCCGATGTGTCCCGTCAGGATCTGCTGCTTCAGCACCATCGTCGCCGGATGATAGATGTCCTGATACCCCACCACACAGGGCAGATTCGCGCGATCCCGCGCCGCGATCATCGCCTCCAGATCGTCAACCGCGCCCGCAGGCGGCTTCTCGCACAGCACGGCCTTCCCCGCCGCCAATGCCTCCTCCGTCATCGGCCGATGCAGTTCGATCGGCACGGGCAGCCACACCGCCTCGATCTCGCCCTTCAGCATCCGCTGGTAAGAATCAAACAGCGGAATGCCCATCCCTCTCACTTCGTCAGCAGCCTCAGCATGGCCCTCCAAGTCCGGCTCGCCAATCGCCGCCAGCCTCACCAGGGGATGTGGCTGCTTCATCGCCTCCAACACCTCCCGGCGTGCACACGCCGCGTACCCACCCAGCCCCGCAATCCCGATCGCTACAGGTCGATGGTGCAGATCCATGGTTGTTCGTTTCCCCACCCGCCGCCTCCTGCGACGAGTGCCCTTGCAGTTTCCTCAACCGGTCATCAACGCAACCGCCTTGCCTGTCCTGACACTCAGACTCTCCGCCTCCACTATTCTCAGGGCCTTCACCGCGTCGCGCAACGTCACTGTCTCCGGGCTCCGACCGCTGCGAATGCAATCCAGAAAATACGCAATTTCGTGGTCATACCCCATCCCCTCTTCCATCGCCAACGCCTCCGGCGCCTTCCCTGGCTCGTACAGCATCAGCGGCGACGCCGCCGGAAAATCAAACACCGCCGTCGCACCTTCGAAGTTCACCGCATAGTGCATACTGAACCCAAATCCGTCCGCCATCGCCCAGCCGCCTTCCGCCACAACGAGCGGCACCTCGTCGTAACGGTAATGGGTCACCACATGGTCAATCTCATTGGTCACCTTGCTATAACCGGCGCTGTATACCGACCTCGGCATTCCAAACAGGTGCTGAACAAAATCCGTATCGTGAATGTGCAGATCCAGAATCCCACCCCCGCAAAGCTGCCCGTTGCTATAAAACCCGCCGCCCGGATGATTGCATACTCGTCGGAACTGCGCCGACAACACCTTTCCGTACGTCCCAGAGGCGACCGCCCGCTTCAGCCACGTCCAGCCCGGCCAGAATCGCATGCACATTCCCACCATCGCTATCCCATTTGCCTTGTCAGCGGCGTCCGCAAGCTTCTCGGCATCCCCTGCAGTCCGACACAAGGGCTTCTCCACAAATACGTGCTTCCCCGCCGACAGTGCCGCCAAGCCAAATTCCAAGTGCATGGGCGTGGGCAGGCAGATGTCCACGACCTCGACCTCCGGATCGTGTATCAAGTCCATCCCCTCGGCATACTTCTTCGCAGACGCAAAATCGAACGTCCCCTTGGCCTGTCCCTCCACATTCCCTGCCGCCTTCGTCTTTCCCTCCAGGCGATCCACTAACTTGTCGCTCACCGCCACCACCTTGACGTCCGTTCGCTTCCCATACGCGTCAAGGTGCGTCAGCCCCATCATTCCCAAACCAATCACGCCAACATGCACCATACGGTTCTCCTGCCCTTCTGCCTCACAGCATCGCCGCCCGAGTCCCTCGTTGACCAAGGCTCCGGTCGCTTTGTCCCATCCTACGCCAAGTCCAGTAACACCGGGCTACCTGACAACGTCACAACAGCCAACACGATCCACAAAGCGCGACTCCGTGCGCCTTATCGGCCATGCCAAGCCCAACACTCCACCCCGAGACTTCCAACCCTCTTGCGGATCGAAACATGCGCCCCGATTGATGACCACCTACCACCGAAAAAACCGGTATGGATCGTCCCAGTCTTCCGGCTCATCCAGATACAGCCCCTGCAACCATCGACTCTCGGTCGCCGCCCCCGCAACTGGCTTCGAGAACCGCTCAAGCAAAGGAGTCTCCCCCCGAACACCCATATTCCCCAGCACGCGACTGAGGGCGAACGCCACCCGGCGATACGTGCGTTTGATGTTCATCGGCATCGCCTTCCCTGGTGTCGCCAGCCCATGCGGTGGAAACTGGAAGAAGACGACGTGGCCTCTCTCCGCCAGCACGCCGTTCCCGAGAATCGTGGCCCCCGATGTGACAAGCGGTATCTCCCTCGGATCTCGATTGTGCACGTCCGCCGGTGCAACGCCCGCCAGCAACGAGTCGGCAGCGACCGCCTCAAAATGGGCCTCGATGTGCTCCGCCTTCTTCATGCCAACCTTGAACGGCAGCAGTGCATTGGACTGATGATCGTCAAGCCCCAACGTAACCAGATATCCGCCGGCCCCGATGAAATCGGCGATCGCGGCCGCATTCCCGCCCAGTGCTCGCTCACCGCCGTTTCCAACAATCAAGACCTCGTCGCCGCTGACACTGGCGCCGTCATAAGACCGAGCCTCAACGCCGGCCGCCTTCAAATGCCGCAAACCCGCCGGATCGCCAACATACACCGCTCGTCGACTGGTCGCGACACGCGACTGGCCCGTGTCACAGACGTAGCTGACCATGTTCTGCACGAGCCGGGCGGCGGCAGGATCGACTTCGCTTCGGCCCGTCACGTCCAACTGACAAAACAGCACCATCCCCTTCCCTTCACGGTACTCCATCAGCGGGCTGTACTGCAGGCTGTAACCGCCATCCAGTATCGGAAGAAAATCTCCACATGCCGGCTTCTCGATCAGCGTTGACGCAACGTTGCCCCTGTTGCCGCACCGCCACACCCGAGGCACTTCTATATTGCACCACTTGACCGTCGGAGCGCCGTTGTAGCGCGGACTGAGTTCGTATTTCAGCCGTGGCGGCAGGGTCGTCGCCTCGCCGCACCAGTCGCGGAGATTCTCGGCATCAATGCCCTCCAGCAGCGGATGATCGGGCAGACGCTCAAACACCTGCCGCAGTCCATATTCCGCAATCCGGAATCCCAGCCGCCTCTCGAGCACCTCCGGCGTCTGCTCAAACACGATCACCCTCAGGCCGTCCCGCACCCGGCGAAGGTCCGGACCAGCCCCGCCGGCACTCAATCCGCCCTTGCCAATAATCAACGCCTCGTAACCCGCCAAATCCGCGCCGGCCTCGACCGCCTGAGCCTTCACCGCCAGACCGGCAAGAAGTTGGGTCGTCTGGCCCATCGGGTCAAAGATCGCGATGCGGGCATTCGTTCGCGCCGCCTCGGGCCGGGACATCACGTGAATGGCAAATTGGTCGGTCTGCCTCTCCCCTTCAGAGAATTCGAACGTCGCTGTCATCTCATACGCGCCAGGCTTCAGGTCGCTCGGCAGCTCAACCCGGAGGGGAATGCGCTCCTGCTGGCCTGTCGCGACGCTCAGTCGACCGCTGCCGCTCACCGGTTGCGGCAGCCCCAGACTCCATCGGTAATCACAAGTCACGGTCCGCCGCGAGTTGTTGATCACGATCAGTTGCTTCCGAACGGATTGGCCAGGCAGAAAGTTGTGATCCTTGCTCGTAAACGCCTCGGGTTTGCCCGCAATGTAACCCAACAAAGGCCTGTTGTTCCGCAGAATGGCCTGCCCGTCCGCGGTCGGCAGCCAATCCGTTCGCTCGAAGGCCAGGTCAAGGCGCTCGTACTGGCGATCAACATAATCAGCGCTGAACCCTGGACGTTGAAGGTTGTCCCAGTCAACCTTGAGCTCCTTTCGTCTTCGATCCACGCCGTCGCGAGGCTTCCAGAAGAAACCGTATTCCCAAGGCGAAATCGCCGACACGCCCCACGTCCGAAACGCCCGCCAGTTGCTCCCCAGATAGCTCCCGATGATGTCGTGCTGAATATCGAACACGCGCGACCCGACGTGGTGGGGATAGTCCCAGCGGTGCCACAACTTGCCGGCCCGGAACTGCGCCGCCTCCCACCGCAGATTGCGCTTTTCCTCCTCCGTGATCTGGTACGCTCTGTCGCCGACAAACTGTGCGCTCCATTCCGCAATGCAGTATTCCCACGGCACGACCGCGCTACCGAATTCCCGCTTTCCTTTGTACCACCCCCGATACATCGTCCAGTCCCACGTGCAGGGCACCATGTATTCGCACGTGAAGACGGGCTTCACCCCCTTCGTCGCCCAATGCTCGAACCAGTCGTCCAGTTCCTGCGCCGGGGCCATGTTCGTATAGAAGTTGCTCGTGTGCATCGAGCTGAGGTTCCCCGACGAATGATGGTAGACGATCCGCCCAGGGTCCAAACGATTGACGATCGCCTCGGCACGAAGAGCCCGCTTCCCGTTGTTGACCGCCCACGAGTCCCTCGCCCCACTCGTCGGCAAGCCGTCGATCATGTCCGGATTCATGTCCTCGGCGTAGCCGGTCGCATTGTGGCTCATCGAGTACATCACCACCGACGGATGATTCCCAGCCTCGCCCACGTAGAACTCGGCGTGTCTCATGTAGCCATTGGTCGTTTCCGCATCGGCCCTGCGCCAGTCGTATTGCCCGAAGTGCGGCTGCGAAAACGAAACAAGCATCCCCACATCGTCGGCCGCCCTCAAAAGCTCGGCAAACCCCAGGTGCGTGCCAGGCTCACAACCATAATTGTGCGTGTAGACGAAATTGATCCCGATGTTCTTCAGACGCGCAAGGCTCTCCTTCGCTCCATCATAGCTGGCCCATGCAGCCCCCACCTGGGCGTTGTCCACCGGCAGTGCAGAAAGAAATACCCTCGTGCCATTCAGATAGAAATCGCGCCCGTCAATCCAGAACTCGCGAAAACCAAATGTCTCGGCATGGGCAACGTCTATCGCCTTCCCCTGGTCGTTTACCAGCGACAGCGTCACCTCGTACTGATTCCCAGGAGTGTGCATGTCCCACAACTTCTCCGGCTTCCATTTCGCGGAGAACGCAAAACGCCCCGCCCGCAGTCCGCTGACCTCGAACGGTATGCTCGTGAAACTCGTGACCTCCCGTCCGCGTTCACGAACATCGGCACGCAGCCGATACCTCGTATTCGCATCCGGATTCCGGATCGCCGCGGCAAATGTGATCTCCCATCGGCGCACCGACGTGTCCACTTTCACTTCCCCGAGCCGCGCCCTGGGAGGTTCGCTCGCAAGATAGACGTCGCCGCACAGCCCCCGCCTCGCCACCGCCCCCCGCGCCTGCTTGCCCGCCGCCGTGTCCGCGAAGGACATCATCACCGCCTTCAGCGGCATCGCCACTACGCACAGGCTTAGCACGTGCTTCCCCCCAGGCCGACAAACGTTCGTCAGGTCCACTTCCCCCGCGGGGAATCGAATCTCGCCGGCTTTTTTGCCATCCACGAAGACCGTGGCATACGAGTTGACATACGCCGCATTCACGGTGATCCGCCGGCCCACCCAATCCGCCGGGACTTCGACCTCCCGCTGATACCAGGCAGCGCTGATTTCTCCCAGTCTTGCCTGTTTCCAGTTCGAATGGGGGAACACCGTCTGGCAATCCTGCTGCATGTAGTCCGTAATCCCCGGCCAACTGCCCGGCACCTTGAAATACCCCCAACCGTCCGCCGGCACACGACCCAAATCGTCCCCTGCGGGTTGCCATTGCCACAATCCGTTGATGCAGATGCGCTGCCGAGTCGGCGTCGTGTCGCGGGCTGCCTTCTTCAGTTCCCACACCGCGCGCACACCGTCCGGAAGCGATCCCCAACAAGGACAAACCAATCCCGCCAACACTGCCACAACCGCAGTCGTCACGCCCAGAACGGAATCCCGACCGATTCGCGCCCCGATCATCGTGGCCTCCCTTCCGCAGAACGCCGGCAGGAACCGGCGGATTCATTTCGCCGGCACCGCCAGCAGCCACTCTATCGCCGCCGACCGCACTTGATTCGCCTCCCCGGCAAACCGGAAAAGGCGCTGGCTCGCATTGGCCGCTTCATACTGTGCCCTCGCCAACTTCAGCGATTCATCCGTCTCACCCGCCACCCATGTCTGTCCGGGCGCGCCCAAGGCAAGCAGCACGGGCACGTCTCCGTATTTTGCGCCACCGGGCACAAACCCCGGATCATCCAGCCGCAGCACGTTGCCGAATCGAAATCCCTTTGTGTCAATCACCGCCCGGTCAATCAGCTTCCCGCACTGCGCCCGCGCCGCCGCCAACCACGCGCCTGCCCCATCGAACCCCACCGCCGTCAGCAGCGGCGGCCGCTCGCCTCCCTTCACGAAAGCCACCACCGACAATACGTCATGCACCCGCTGAACGAACACCGTGTGGTTGTATCCAAACGTGTATGCCGCCGCTTCCCGGGTATTCTTCACTCGCGGTGTCCGATCAAGCTGCTTGCCGTCCGGCAAGAACTCCCCCTGATACAGCAGATCCACCCCGATCACCGTGGTGCCCGAACGCACCAGGTTCTCCACGTCACTCTCCAGCGATCCATCCGCCGCAAACAATCCTGCCTTCCCCCGCCCGCTCAACCACAACACCGTCTGACCGGCAGACCGCTTCGGAACGAGAAGCACCACCGGCAATTCCTCGTGATGCCGCTTGTTTCGCAGCAAACCGCTTGTTTCCACCCAACCCTCCCGGTCCGTGTCCTTCACCTTCACCAGTTCAACGTCCCCCGCCTCCACCGCTCGCCCCCCCAAGACAATGTCGAACCCAAGCCCGCATGTCTTCCGGAAACCCTCCGGGGTCCCCGCCGCCGCGGAAAGCTGCTTCTGCGCATCCTCGTGCAGCCCCCGCAACAGACGCCGCTCAAAATCCGCGTCGTCCGCCTTCGGCGCCGGATGCTCATGATCCCAAACCGTCATTTCGGCCCGAGTCAGACGCTGGTAATCGCGCTCGATGACCGGAGTCTTCTGTCCGAGCTTGAAATGGTGGTTCAGCCAGTTGTAGAAGCCCGACCGCGAAACCGCGTTGTAATTATGCGGGAAATGCTCCCCTCGCTTGAGCATCACGTTCTCTCTTGCTCCCAGCATTGTGTACAGCCGCTGCAGTTCCGGAAACCCTTTCGTCGCCATCTCCTTCGTCCAGTCGTTGGCCGTCGTCATGCCCTGCGGCTTCGGGGCAAACAGCGCCGCAAACTCGACATTCCCCGTCCCCACCCGCAGTAAACACGCGTTCTCGCATGTGCAGCCCCCCTGCATCGCCGTGCTCACCATCACCGCCGGAAATGACAACGCCAAGCGCGGGTCAATCGCCGCCAGAATCATCGTCTGCGTTCCCCCGCCGCTCGCGCCGGTCATCGCAATCCGGCTCGAGTCCACCTCTGGTAGACTCAGCAGAAAATCCATCGACCGGATCGAGTTCCACGTCTGCAGCCCCATCACGCTCTGCAGATGCGACTCCGCCTGGGGACTGAACAGGCCCCAGTTCTCAACCGTGTTCATTT
Organism: uncultured Tepidisphaeraceae bacterium; assembly: GCA_964451955.1. GTDB lineage: Bacteria > Planctomycetota > Phycisphaerae > Tepidisphaerales > Tepidisphaeraceae > JAPLNB01. The sequence goes on along the minus strand of CAYVKG010000001.1, from coordinate 24,860 downwards.
CCGGACGCTGCTTGGAGAACCCGTGCACCAGACCCATCGACAACTGCCGCGAATCCGAATTTCCCAGCATGTCCCATTGCCACACGACACAACCCATCCGCGCCAGTTGCACACACATCGATTGAAACCGGCTCTTCCCACCCTCTTCAAATCGCTCCTCGCCATCCGCGATCTCCTGCCTGACCTCGGCGTCCGACGACTCGGCCAGCCGCGCGTTCGTCCAATGCCCGTGCGCAAAAAGCACCCCAGGCGCCTTCCCGCTCACGTTCTTCGGCCGATACAGATTCCCCGTCACATAGAACCCCGGCAGACTCTCAAAATACGCTTTCTCAACCGTGTACTCCCCTCGATCAACCTTCCCGTGAATCACCGAGTTCAACGGCGCCTTCGTCGGCATCGGCCAAAGCCCCTGCGAAACCAGTATCTGTCGCCTCACCCGATCCGCCCGCTTCTCCCACTCGGCCTTAGATGCCGGCGGCACAAACGGAAAATACCCGTCCAGATCCTTCAATGGCTCCAGACGAACGTCCTTCGGCAACTCCCCCTCGGGCAAGACCCGCGGCGCGCCCGCCGCCGACGACGCAGCCAGCATCGCCCAAAGCACTGCCGCCATACCCGCAGTCCATCCGCTCCCATGACCCTCCCAGAAACAAACACGGCATTGGGTGCTCTTGTTTCGCATGAAATGTCTCCGTTTGCCCATACTCTACCCTCCCGGTGACGTTGCCGCTAAACACGCGACCATGATCCACGACAACCTGTTATCATAGCGAAATGGCCATCAAAGCCGACACGCAACTCACCTTCGAACCCGGTGGACACATCCTCACGAACACCGCCGTCTGGTCCAGAGACGGCAAGTCTATCGTCTACGACGTCCGTTCCGATCCCGAAGGAGCCGTCTTCGACGGAGACCGCATTGAAAAGGTCGACATCGCGACCGGCAAGGTGAGCATCCTCTACCAGGCCAAGAACCAGGCCAAATGCGGCGTGGCAACATGGAGCCCCATCGAAGACAAAGTCGTGTTCATCCTTGGCCCCGAGAACCCCGCAGGCCAATGGACCTACGCCGCAAATCGGCGGCAGGGAATCGTGCTCGATGAGCGGACCGGCCGGGCAGCGACATTGGATGCCCGCGATCTTGTCCCCCCATTCACAAAGGGCGCATTGCGCGGCGGCACCCACCTGCACGTCTTCAGCGGCGACGGAAAGTGGGTCTGCTTCACCTACGAAGATCACTTCCTCGCCAACGCCGCTGACCCCGAAATCCGAATCCTCAATGCCAGGAATGTCGGCGTCAGCCTCCTCGGTCATCCCGTTGCAGTCAACAAGAACCACCCCCGAAACCACGATGGCTCCTCCTTCTCCGTGCTCGTAACCCGCACCCAGCCACACCCCACCGCCGGATCCGACGACATCCTCCGGGCCTACGAGGAGGGGTGGATCGGCAACGCCGGATATCGCAGGCCGGACGGAACCCTCCAAAGACGCGCGATCGCCTTCCTCGGAAACGTCCTCACCGACCACGGCGCACAGGTGCCCGAAGTCTTTGTCGTCGATATCCCCGACGACATCACCGCCCAGGACCACGCCCCCCTCCAGGGAACCGAGCACACCATGCCCCAACCGCCCAAAGGAACCGCCCAAAGGCGACTGACTCACACCACCGCCAGAAAACACCCCGGTGTCGCCGGACCCAGGCATTGGGTCCGAAGCAACCCCGACGGCTCCGTTCTGGCCTTCCTCATGAAGGACGACCTCGGCGTCGTGCAGATCTGGACCATTTCACCCAGCGGCGGCGACCCGAAACAAATCACCGGCGGCGATTGGGGCGTCCAGTCCGCCTTCTCCTGGAGCCCCGACGGACAACTCATCGCCTGTGTCATGGACAACAGCGTTTTCGCGGTGGATGTGGCAACGGGCCGCGGCCGGCGACTGACCGAGGCATGCGACGACGGTGCCGCCCCCCTGCCACTGGCGTGTGTGTTCTCCCCCGACGGACATCGCATTGCTTACCAACGACCAGTCCGCGGATACAATCAGATCTTCATCGTCGAATTGCCCTGAGGAGGTCCTCATGCTGCGGTTCTGCATCGCAATCATCCTCGCAATCGGATCAGGCCTGACTTTCGCCGCTCAACCCGATCTGTCCAAGGTCCCCGGAGTCGTAATCAATCACTCCCCCGCTTCAACAGGCCGATTCATCGGTTCTCCCAGCATTGCTGCCCTCCCCGATGGAACCTATGTCGTCACCCATGATTTCTTCGGACGCGCAACCAAAGAGGACGAGGTCGCCGTCTTCTCCTCCGCCGATCGCGGAAAGTCCTGGCGCCAAATCGCATCCATCGACGGCGCCTTCTGGTCCGGCCTCTTCGTCCACCGCGGCTCGCTTTACCTCATGGGCGTCAACCGTGGCTATGGTGACGTCGTCATTCGCAGATCCGACGACGCCGGAAAGACCTGGACCAATCCCAAAAACTCCGACTCCGGACTTCTCCTCACCGGCGCAAAGTACCACACCGCCCCGGTCCCGGTCATCGAACACAACGGCCGCCTCTGGCGAGCAATGGAAGACGCCCGCGGACCCGGCGGATGGGGTTCGCATTTCCGCGCCTTCGTCATGTCCGCACCCGTCGACGCCGATCTACTCAAGGCCGATAGCTGGACCTCCTCCAACCCCATCGGCCGAGACCCCACCTGGCTCAATGGCTCCTTCGGCGGATGGTTGGAAGGCAACGCCGTCGTCACTCCCGACGGGGAAATCGTCAACATCCTCCGCGTCGACAACAAACCCGCAGGTGAAACCGCTGCCATCATCCACATCACCAACGACGGGAAATTCGCCTCGTTCGACCCCAAACGCGGCTTCATACGCCTACCCGGCGGCACCAAAAAGTTCACCATCCGCTACGACCAGAAATCAAAGCTCTACTGGACTCTCACCAACCCCATCCAGCCCGCCGACGTCGGCCACGACCCCGCCTCAACCCGCAATGCACTCGCTCTCATGAGTTCATGGGACCTCCGCGACTGGATGATCAGGTCCATCGTCCTCTATCACCCCGATCGCGAAAGGCACGCCTTCCAGTACGTCGATTGGCTCTTCGAGCAGGACGATATCATCGCCGTCTCGCGAACAGCGTTCGACGATGGCCTCGGCGGCGCAAAACGAGCCCACGACGCCAACCTCCTCACTTTTCACCGCATCCAGGCCTTCCGAACACTCAAGACCGTCGAGGTCAAAACGCCCGTGCCGTGACCCCTCACTTGTCTGGGAATTCCAACCCATGCACAGACTCCCTGCCCTTGATCTCGCCATCCTCCTCGCTTACCTCGTCGGCATCGTCGGCGTCGGAGCATGGTTCGGCCGCAAAAGGCAGACCCCCGCCGAGTTCATCGCCGCCGACAGAACCATGTCCGGTTGGGCCGTCGGTCTCTCTATGTTCGGTTCCTACATCAGCAGCATCAGCTTCCTGGCCAACCCCGGAAAATCCCTCGCCGGCAACTGGAATCCCTTCGTCTTCTCCCTCGCCACACCGCTTGCCGCCTGGGCCGCCGTTACCTGGTTCGTCCCTTTCTATCGCCGCTCCGGACAGCTCTCCGCCTATGAACACCTCGAAAACCGCTTCGGCCCCTGGGCTCGCACCTACGCCGTCGTCTGCTTCCTGCTCACTCAAATGGCTCGCATGGGCACCATCTGCTACCTTCTCGCCCTGGCCGTCGCACCCCTCGTTGGCTGGGATGTCCGCTTCATCATCCTCGGCACGGGCCTCCTCATGACCACCTACACCGTGCTCGGTGGAATCAAGGCCGTCATCTGGACCGGCGTCATCCAGAGTATCGTCCTCGTTGCGGGGCCCATCATCTGCATCGCCGCGATCCTGCTTAACGTCCCCGGCGGCTTCGGCGGCGTCATGCGCGTCGCCTCGCAGCACGACAAGTTCAGCCTCGGGAGTTTCAGCGCCTCCCTCACCGAGCCAACCGTCTGGGTCGTATTCACATATGCCCTTGTGATTAACCTGGGCAACTTCGCCATCGATCAAAGCTATGTCCAGCGATACATCACCGCCAGAAACGATCGCGAAGCAAAGAAGAGCGTCTGGCTCACCGCCGGCCTCTATGTCCCCACCGCCGCCACGTTCTTCTTCATCGGGACCGCCCTCTGGGCTCTCCTCCAACTCAACCCCGCCCTCCTCCAAGGCGTTGACGCCGCCCATCACCCCGACTCCGTCTTCCCCTGGTTCATCGCCAACGCCCTCCCCGCCGGATTCAGCGGACTCGTCGTCGCAGCCATCTTCGCCGCTTCCATGGACTCCAACCTCAACAGCATGGCTACTCTCACCCTCTGCGATATCTACAAACGCTATTTCAGGCCCAATGCCAGCGAGAGAGAATCCATGCGAGTCCTCCATATCGCCACCCTTTTCTGGGGACTGGCGGGAATCGGCGTGGCAATCGCGATGATCCAAGCCAAGACAATCCTCGATGTCTGGTGGGAACTGGCCGGCGTCTTCAGCGGCGGAATGCTCGGCCTCTTCCTCCTTGGCTTGCTCTCCAGACGCACCAACAGCAGCGCGGCCGCCGCTGGCGTTGCCGTCGGAGTCGCCATCATCCTCTGCCTCACCGCCGCCAACAAGGGATGGCTCGGTGCGCTGCCCAGACCCTGCCATGAGTTCCTCGTCGCCGTCGCAGGAACCCTCGCGATATTGGTCGTTGGCTTTGCCGTCTGCATCCTGTTCACGCGAGAACAACAATCCGCCGCCATCGACGCTCTTGTCGTCGAGAAAGGCGATCGACTATGACCTCTCCCATGCAGAAAGCTCTCCGTGGGATCGTCCCACCGATGGTCACCCCCTTGACCCACAACCACAACCTCGATCTGCCCGCCCTCGAACGCCTGATCGAACGCATGCTCGCCGGCGGTGTGCATGGCCTCTTCGCGCTCGGCACCACGGGTGAAGCCACCGCCATCAGCCCCGCGCAACGGCGAGAACTTGTCGACCACACGTGCGCCATCGTCCGAGGCCGCGTGCCCGTCTGGGTCGGCGTAACAGATACCTGCCTCGACGAATCGCTCCAGTTGGCCCGCCACGCCGAAATCGCCGGCGCCGCCGGCATCGTCGTCTCCGCCCCCTACTACCTGCCCCCCGACCAGGCCGAACTCGTTCAATACGTAACCGCCTTTGCTTACCGCCAGAGTCTCCCCATCATCCTCTACAACATCCCCGTTCTGACCAAAGTCCAATACGAAATCCCCACCGTCCGCCAACTCTCCGACCTCCACCGCGTTGTCGGGATCAAGGATAGTTCCGGCTCTATCACCTACCTCCGCCAACTTCTGGCCAACGTGACCAGGTCCGACTGGAGCACCATGGTCGGAATGGAGGCTTCATTGGCGGACGGCGTTATGCTCGGTGCCGTTGGCGGCGTCCCCGCCGGCGCAAACCTCGATCCCACCCTCTTCGTCGATCTCTACAACGCTGCCGCCACCGGCGACATCCCGCGCACGAACCTGTTACAGTCTCGCGTCGTTCAACTGCAGCGAGTCTATGCCCTCGGCAATGGAATCCCTGCCATCCTCCGCGGCCTCAAGTGCGCCCTCGCGCAGCTCAACGTCTGCGGCGAGCATATGGCCCCGCCGTTCGCATCCTGCACTCCCGACCAGAGACGAGCCGTCCGCGCAATACTCTCGGAACTCGGCCTGCTCCAGTGAACCGCCTTTGCTTTGGGATTCGCCCATCCCCGCACCCAAGACACCCTCCAACGAATAGGCCCCATCCCGTTTGCCCCTCTTCCTACTCGATGCCCGCGCCTCGGTTCCTCATTGTCTGACAATGAGCTGCGCCGGCTGCATAAGCCCACACGGCACAAGCTGGTACCCGTCGGTCCATTCCTCACCCCTTGTCACGAATTGGTCCGGGCCCGTCCATACTGGCCAAAGGTCTCGGTGATGCAGCGGACCATGCGAATTCCGCCGATGGCCCAGGACTTCTATCGCCAGTTCCTGCGAACCCCCTGTCACCCACGATGTAATCTCCAACTCGTTCGGCGGCCAGGCGATGATTCCCGCCGGTCTTCCGTCAACAAGCACGCGCGCCGCCACACCCCGATATTCCGGCAAACGCACAAATAGACGCCGACCCGCCTGCAGCTTCGGCACAATTGTCTTCCGGTAGGTCACCGACCCCGAGTAGAACGGCAGACCTTGCACCACCCAGTCCCCCAGTTGCAGCGAGCGTGGCGCCAAGGTCATCGTGATCTGCGCGTTCTCCACCCGGACTCCGAAATTCCCCAACAGATAGATGATCTCCAGGCCAGACGATCTCTCATCAAAGTCCGTATGCACCGCCAGTTCGTTCGGCCCGAACCTCAGAATCGCCGGGTCCAGCGGAATCGTCCGCAACGATCGGTCCGTCCACCAGCCGCACTCGGCATCCGTGTTCACCACCTCGCCGTTCAACGCAATCCGATAACGTTGCGGCTCTTCAATCGCCAGCGATAGCGACCCTGACGGCATTGCTTCAACATGAAAGGTGTACGCCAGCGCCAGCGGCGTCTGCTTCGGGCTTTCCGGCTCGGCCCGCGCCCATGGCTGGACCATCGCCCCGCCACGCACCGCAACGCCCAGTGACTCGCGCACGGCACGATCCACCCGCAGAATCTCCGTCGTGGGCTGCCATGCCCCGTTTCCGATCCTGTATGCCGCGCAATCCAACGCGATACAGTTCGACTCTGACAACGTGATTTCGAATGGCCCCGTCACGAAGTCCGCCCCAACGTCCGCCAGTCGCGGCCGCCTCGCATATTGCGAGTCCGTCGCTCGCTTCGGAATCACGAACAACCGGCTCCCAAGCCGCGTAAGCGACGTCCGCACCGTCCACCCCTCCGAATTGCGAACGGCGCTCGCCGCAAACACCTCGCCCGTCTCCGCGTCCAGCTCCAGCGGAGCCCCCTGCGCGTCGCCAAATCCCTGAATTCGAATCTCCTGAAAAGCCTTCGTCCTTTCGCGCGTCAGCGGATCCTGCGACCACACCTGCGGCAGATAGCTCGTATTCACCACAAACAGGTAGTAATTCTCCTTGTCCTCCCGCAACAGATGGATCACCGGCGCAGGCGCCTCGCCCCTGCCATCGGTGACGCGAATTCGCCGACACGCCCCCGACAGCGAGTCCGAGAACGCCTGCCCGTCAATCTCCGCCCGCGGACACCCCTCTGCCAATTTCACCATTTCCACGCTCTGCTCACCATCCACATAGGCCCCCACCTCCCCCGCGAACAACACCACACCCCCAGCCGCACGGAACTTCTTCAGCAACGCGACCGTCGACGACCGCATCGTCTTCAGCGGCGGCACCAGGACCGCCTTGTACGTCGCCTTGTTGACCCTCAGAACCCCCTTGCCGTTTGATCTGGCAACCTTCCCATGCCTTGACAGGAGTTCCTCGTCCCCATAGTCGAAGTCAATCTGAACCGACAGCAGCGCATTCGTCACGTCGTTGAAAACCTGGTCAAATTGCGCCAACGACGTGTTCCTTTTGAAGTCTCGCGACGCCATCGCCCATATCGACTCGATCGGATGAATCACCAGCAAATCCCGAACCTCCCAACCTCGCGTCATGACTGCCGTGATCCGCGCGTAGTAATCCTCCACTTTGCGATAATGCCGCCACCACGGCGACTGGTAAAAAATGCTCGCCGGGTAGTCTCGCTTCGCTTCCCCTTGCATCGTGTACCAGCATAGATGCTGGCAACGCAGATTGATGCCGCACGCCGCCTGCCAGTCGCCTAGCGCCTTCTGTGCCTCGAACGGAAAATCCCAGCCGGTGCAGCCGTACGTTTCCGTGAGTCGCCATTTCCAGCCGAATTGCCGCGCCGCCGACGCCACCTGCTTCGCCGTCGCGTACGCCCGCCAATGCTCGGTCAGCAAATCCATTCCGGCCGCCTGCATGTGTTCGTAATGCCGCATCGCCGCCCCGACAGCTCGCGTCTGGTCCCGAAGCGTGTCCTCGTACAGGATATGTCCGGTAAACAGCAAGCCGTGCTTCGCGCACCATTCGCCAATCTGTTTCGAAAACGCCGTCACAAACAGGTGCGTGATGCAGTCATAATAATGCCATCTCACACGCGATACTTCGCGACCGTCAATATTGAAAAACAGCTCCGGGAGATGCTCAATCAGGTCATACCCATATCGCCGGCGGAAAACTCTCGGCAGCTTCCCCGTCCACGCTCGCGTGTCGCCGTCATGCATCCCGTAATTCGGCTCGTCCGTGAAAATACCCGGGACCAGCGTCCCGAAATGCTTTCCGATCTTCTTCCGGTACAGTTCGTGCGTCGTCCTGATGAACTCGGCAACCGCAGACTCGCTGAGCGTGTCCAAGTACGTGTAGCCGTTGTACCACGGGCTCAGTTCGTTCTGCATCACCCGAAAGACCAGCAACGAATCGCCCGACGCCGAACTCATCGCCTTTCTCACGCCTTCTTGCGTCACCCGCCTGACGCCAGACGCGTTCACACCATCAACCTTCGCGCAGAACGCCGCCAATACCTCCCCCGTCCACCTGAACTTCGCCGGATCGTCAACTGTCTCCAGTTTCAAGTGTCGCATCCGATGCTTCGGGTTCCGCGTGACCAGCCCGCCCGCTGCTCCAGATGGCCACCGGTCTTCGTCGTACAGCCACGCCTCCATCCCCAGCCGCTTCGCCTCGTCCAAACAAGCCTCCACGCAGTCAAACCATTCCGCCCCGAGGTACCGCGTCGAAAGCCCCACCCTCGAATGCATGAAAAACCCCCCCAGACCCATCTCGTGCATCACGCGTATCTGCCGCCGAAGCTCGCTCGGCTCCAGCTTCCCGTTCCATGCCCAGAATGGCTTGCCACGGAACTGACTTGAGGGACACGCAAAGTCGGCCAGGAGTCTCTTGTCCATGGGACCTTTCTGTTCAAACAGGACGCGCGACCCGAGTGAAGCGCGCAGATATGGTGCGCTTCCTGCCAGCCGCGAGCAAGCCCCCTATCCGAGCAACCCCTCAAGATGCTCGCATCGCGTACCGCTTCCGCAATCCTCGCTTGACCTTTATAGCACCGGCTTAGTCGAAAACAGATGCGCCAACACCGTTCGCTCCGGCTCCTTCCTTCGCGCCTCCTGCGCCGCTGGCAGAACCTCCACGGACATGACGCCGGCAAGCCCGCTCGTCTGGCCGATGTACGACGAGTCAATCAGGAAGTAGTCGTCTGCGTTTACCGCTCCGTCGTAATTCAGGTCCCCGTTCTCGTACCCTCCAGCCTGGGTGATGAAGCCCGAATCAACCGCGAAGTAGTCGTCCGCGTTGATCAGCTCGTCCAGGTTCACGTCGCCGTTCCACGTGTACTTCACCAGCATGTTCCCGTATTGGTCCCGGCCCTGCGACAGTCCCGTGAAACCGTCCCCCAAAGCACGTGCCGCAGCCACCGAACTCCTCAGCCCCCACCCGTCCCACATCCCTCCATTCCGGCCCGATGCCAGATAGCTGAACACCTCGCCCATGGTCGTCGGACCCGCCGCCGAAATCGCCAGGCTACCCCTCCCCACGTCCACCGCCGCCGTGCCGCTGATCGACAGCGACTTGATCAGTTGATTCCCGGGCAACACAACCACCGCTGAATTGTTAGCGATCACCGACAGATTCGCGCCGCCTAGCCCTGCCGTCGTGTCAATCGTCGTGACGCCGCCGTTCGCCGTCAGCGCGTTCGCGCCCATGCCGCTGTTCACGCGAAGCATCGACAGCGAGGCCGGCAAACCAGACGACCCAATCGTTATGGCGTCGTCGCCCGTACCCGCCGCATCATTCGTCGCCGCGTCCAAGATCACCGTGGCAACATTGAAGAACATCAGCGGCCCAAACGCAACGCCGCCGCTCGTCCCACTGGCCCGGCCCGTGTTCACCGTCAGCGTATCCAGCGCCACGACGTCCTCGCTGTTCGGCGTCCTCACCGTCATCGACGCAACACTCCGCGCATTCACTCCCTCAACATTCACAAACTCGATACTGCGACCCGAGGTCGTCACAATCCCCGACCCGGGCGTTGTGCCGCTTGGCAAATAGGTCCCCGACGACGTCGCAGGCTTCCCGATCAGCGTCAGCGAGTCGCCGGGCGCGCTCGCCGGCAAGCCGCCATTGTAGAACAAACCGCCGGTGGGAATCGGTTCCCCGTTCGCCAGGTCGATCACCACGCTGTCATTCCCGCCAAGCGTCAGGAAACGCAATTCCGTCAACGCCCCAAGCGCCCGCGTAAACGTCGCGGCGCCTGCCGGAGCCGCCGGCTCGTTGTACCAGATCTCAACCGTCGATCCGTCCGCCCCGAGACGCACGTAATACGTGTCATCTGACTCCGTCCCGACAAACACCCCCGACCCAACCTGGAACGTCCCCAGCGTCGCCGCCGCCGTCGTGTTGCCCGCCAGGTCCGCCACTGCGCCCGGAATTGACAACACCGTTATCAAACCCTGCGGAAGCGCGTCCCCGTCCACATTGTATACATAGCGGTATACCCCGCCCCCTCGTGGCTGAACGCTGTCCACATCCACTCCCGTGATCAGGATGTCATCCGCTGAAATCGTCGCCAAGTTCAGCCCCGATCCGGTATCGGACCACTTGATGTCCACATACCCGAAACCCGATGCCACCACGCTCCCATCCGCCGGATCCACCAGCACCCCGCTGGGCGGCGTCGTATCAAGCCGGAAACTCCGCACGAAGTCCCCTCCCGCCGCTCCGTCCACATCCCCGTCCAGCGCGTTGCCCGATGTGTCAACAATCGCATTCGGCGGACTGCTGATCAGACGCAGCCGATATCGCCCGTTCAGAAGCGATCCTCCAAATGACAGCCGCACATGTGTGTCTCCCGGGGTGTAGCTCGCCGCCAACACCGGAATGTCGACGTCGTCAGTCGTCCCGAATGCCCCGTCCACACCCGCTTCGGTCAGCCTGTAGAACGCCAGTGAGCTCGCCGCCACCGCGTCCAGCGGCTTCGAAAATGTCACTGTCATCATGTTGAATACGGCGTTCGACAATACGTCGTCCGTCATCCCGATCGGCGACAGTTCCGTGACCACCGGCGGCGTAATGTCCGACGACGATCCCTGAAACTCGAACGCGCCCATGTCATAGAACCGATACACCCCGTTCCCCGTGTTGATCGTCCCCACATCATCCAGCCGCGGATTGCCTTCCGCATCCCTGCCCGCGCCCGTCTCCGAATCACCGGCGTCAATCGCAGGCGACCCGCGCCTCAGATGGAAATTGTCGTCCGCCCCAAAGTCCGCATACTGCGACTGCGGATCCGGCTGCTCCCATCCAAACAGATTGTCCGCCCCGTTCGGATCCAGAAATACCGGGTCCGCCGATATCGACCCCGCGTCCTTCCCGCTCGCCAAACGCCATTCAGCCAGCGTCGCCGTCGTCGTCCCCAGCCACTTGCCCACGTTAGCACCTGGTCGCCCAAGGTAGATATCGTTGTAGTTGCTATCAAAACCAGACATGCTCCCCGACGTCTCGATCCCGAAACCTCCATTGATCTGGACGATGTTGTTGGACAGATTCATCGCAGGCGTGTTGCTCGCCAACAGTATTGCCGAACCATTTTCATGGTGGATTGTGTTGTTATTGATGCGCACCGCGCCACCGCTGGTTATCCCGTGCACATAAATGGCGTTGTTGGCATTGTCGTACACCAGATTGTTCACAATCGCCGTCGATCCCGCGTAGTACCCGCTCACTTCGATGCCAATGCTATTGCCGTACACGCTGTTGGCGCTAATCGTCCCCACCGAGTAGCTGAGCAGAATCCCCTCACCGGTGTTGCCCATCACCCGGTTGTGCGAAATCGTCCCCGACCGCGCCTCGATTCCCGTCGCGTTCTTCGAAACGTAGTTGTCGTGCACCACCGTGTTGCTCGCGCTGTCGTCCACATAGATGCCGTCCCCTCGGTTCGATGTCGCCTCGTTCGAATACGCGTCCACATTCGCACTCACCGACAGGCCCGTCGTATTGTCGTGAATGTCATTGTCGTACACCGTCGTCCGGTATGCACTGTCATTATCATTGACATGCAGCCCCCGACTGTTGTTGCGCACCTCGTTGTCATGAACCGTTGCCTGCCCAACCAACAACGTGATGCCGTTGGCATTGCTGTATGCCAGGTTGTTGGTGAACACGATGTTCATCGGATAGTTGTCGATGTAAATGCCATCGCCGTAGGCGTCCCCAAGCTTGAACGCCGTATTGGCATCCACCGTCATCCGACTCCCACGCAGATAGAAACCCGTCTCCTGGTTCAATGCGTCGTTCCCCGACGTGCCGTACGCGGTGTTGCCCGTGATCACCGCATCTTCGACATCCGTCCCCACGTAGAACCCGCGGGATGCGTTGTTGTATGCCGTCATGCTCGTCAACACCAGACGGTCCGCGTTGTTCGCAACCAGCCCCTGCTCCGCACCCGTCATTTGCAGATCCCGGATGCTTACATCCGCCGCGCCGTTCAATTCGATGCCGTAGCGCCCGGACCCCGTATTCCCGCGGTTTAGCAATGCCCCTTGCCCCGTCGCAATGTAGTACCGGTCCGCAATGGTCGCCGACGACAACGCAAAACCGTAAATCGCAACTTCGTCCATGCGACCGGCAAACGGCTGATTTGCGGTCCAGTTGTCCTTTCCGATGAAGACCGACGTTCGCGTCACATTCTTCGGCACATTCACGCTGCCCGACGCCACCGCCCGCCCATTCTTGTAGATCACCGCGTTACCGCTCGAATCGATCGTCGCCACAAAATACTGCCAACGGTTCAGTTCCAGCTGGTTCCCGCTCGTCGTCACGCTCGCCCCGGCCGTCGAACCGTTGTACACCTGCAGGAACAACTCGCTCGTCGTCCCATTCCGCCCGAAGAGGATATTCTCGTTCGCCTGCCCAGCCCCGATGTCGAAGAACCGCTGCCACGAACCCGACGCCGTCGGATACACCCACGCCTCCAGCGTGATGCCTCCAGTGAAATCCGAAAACGCCGTCGCCGACGACGGCGGACCGATATAGTCATTCACGCCATCAAGTGTGACCGCCGTGTCGCTGTCGCCATTGATCGCGCCCGCCGTCCCCAGCAGGATCCCGTTCATGTACGTCCCATCCAGGTGATTCAGCGACGCGTCCACCGCTGTCGCACCCGACGACTCTCCCATCCGGTAGTACGCAACCGGGAAGTCCTCCAGCACCTTCTTCGAATAGTCCGCCCCGAGCGTTGGACTGCTCACCGGCCCAACAATCGCAATCCCCGAGTCATCCGCGTTCACTCTCACGTTGGTCGGGAGATTGTAGATGCCCGTGTCAACATACACCGTGTCCCCTGGCTCCAGGTCGTACGCGCTCAACAAGGCGTTCAGTGACGCCATCGGATCTCCCGGCGTCGTCCCAGAGTTCGCGTTCGAACCGATCGCGGTGCTATACTGATCCCCGGTTCGCGACGAGTCATTCACGTAATACTTATTCGTCGCCACGCCAATCGCAAACACGCTCCGCGACACATCGAATATCGCCGGGTTCGATGCACTCGAAATCCGAATCCGCCCCTGCAACGTCACCACCGACGGGTTCCACGCAAAACCCGAATCATTCACGCGCGCATTGGCAATCATTGTGTACGACGAGCCCCCATTGCTCGAAAACTCAATGTTGACCCGCTCCGTCGCCCCAAAACCCGTCGAACGCCACCGAATCAGCACGCCCTGACCCTTTCGGACTTTCTCGCCACCGATCGGCGACAGCAGTTGCACCGTCTTCTCCGGCGACTTCGACGCCTCCGCCGTGTTCCCCTCATACCCCAGATTGATACGTCCCCCGTTCGGCATCGGCTCCTGGTCGTACACGCTCCCCACGTCCCCAGCGTCCAATCCCGCCGAATCGCTCCGACCCGTCACCGCCGGATAGCTCGCCTTGCTAAACAGATGAAAATCGTCGTCCACTCCCGCCGTCCACGACTCACTCCCATACCTCAAATACGCCCTGCTCGCCACCGTCCCTCCACCTCCCGATCCCATCGGCTCGTACGCCCTCAACAACCGCGACGCCCCGTCCTCAGGCGTCGACCACATCAACGACGCCTGCGTCTGACCTCCGTCATCCACCACCTCATACTTCAGGCTCACCCACCCCGCCGACAACGCCGTGTACGTCCCGCTACGCTCCGCGTTCGACGGACTCGACCAGTCCTCTATCACCACCTCATCCCCCACCGTCAGACGCTGCGGACCCAGCGAGTTGATCCAAAACGTGTACGTCCCCGCCGACGACAAATACACCTCCCCAGTCCATCGGAAACTCTGGTTCTCGCTTGATCCCCCCGCAACACCCCGGAAAACACCCGACGTCGATCCAAACGACACCACCCGGTCGTACTGCGTCGATAGCGACTCTCCGCTCAACGTTCGATTCGCAAAATACTCAAACTTCAAACCCGTCTGATCCCGGAATCCCCGAATCCCGTCCGCTCCACCAGGCGACGCAAAACCCGGGTCCGTCGACAACGAGTGCACGTCAAGACCCAACTCGTACCGCCAATCCCCCAACGATCCAAACACGTTCTGCCACAAACCCAGCTTCGCCCCATCCGTAAAATACAGGTCGTTGTAGTCGCTCGAAAATCCCCGCTGCGCCCCGTCCGACACCGAAATCGCGTAATGACCCGCGCCTCCAGACCACAAAATGTTGTTCCTCAACACCACGTTCTGGCTGTTCCCCGTCACCGACAACGCGCTGCTCCCCAACTCCATCACCGTGTTGTTCGTCACCCACATCGTGTAGCCCGACGTCTGAACGTCCGACAAGACAATCCCCCCTCCGCTGTTGTCGTACACCAGGTTGTTCACAATCGAGTTGTTCCCCGTGTACCCGTCCGCCAAAATCCCCGTCCCGTTGTTGTACACCTTGTTCCCCCTCACCGTCACCCAACTGTACGTCATCCGGATCCCCGTCCCGTTCGCATACGCCCGGTTATTCGCAATCAGGCCCTGGTTCGACCAGAAACCCGTCCCGTTGTGGTGCGACACGTTCTCGTGAACGCTCCCGGCAAAGTTGTACCCCGTTTCCGCAAATCCCGTCCCGCTGTCATACGCCTCGTTCTCGAAAATCTGACCGTACTGCTGAATCTCGAACGCATTGTTGCTGATCCCGTACGCCACGTTCCCGTACGCCCTCCCATCCTCCGCCGCCGACGTGTCCTGCAGCCAGAAACCCCGATCCGAATCCCGAACCACGTTCCCACATACCTCGTACGACGACGCCCGAACCCAGATCCCCGTCCCGTCGTTGTACGCCACGTTGTCCCTCACCACCACGTTCCACCCCACGTCCTCCAGGTATATCCCGTAGTCGTCACGACCTCCCGTGTGGTACGCCACATTCCTCAACACCCGCGGATCCTGACCATCCTTGATGTACAAACCCGTGTTCTGATCCCGGTTGTTGTCCGGCGCATAACCATAAAACACGTTGTCCTGAATCAACGCGTTGCTCGAACCCGCGTCCACAATCGACACACCTGTCGACGCGTTCTCAAATACCACGCACTTCTGAACCGTCAAATCCGACGAACCGTTCGACACGTATACCCCGCTCACCGCTCCCGTCATCCACAAATCCGACAACGTCACCGCGTCCGCGTTGCTCAACGAAAATACATAACTCCCCGACGCACGGTTCCCTCGGTCCAGCATCGCCACATGACCCAACCCCACTGGCCCCTGAATACGCACCCCGGAGTTCGTCGCAGTCAAACTGATATTCGTCGCCGGCGTGTAGACGCCTGTGTCGATGTACACCACGTCGCCCGCCCCGATCGGATAGGCCCCCAACAACGCACCCAGCGACGCCATCGGATCTCCCGGCGTCGTCCCCGTGTTCGTGTTCGATCCCGCCGCCGTGCAATACTCGTCCCCGTCCGTCGCCGCGTCATTCACATAATACACATTTCCGGCCCCCCCGACCGTAAATGCGTTGTCCGAAACGTCCTCAATGGCCGGCCCCGCCGGCGGCAGATAGCTGATCTTCACCCGCCCTGCCAGCGTCAGCGCATCCGGGTTCCATGCAAATGCCCCCGTGTTTTCCGAGAAACCAATCGGCGTGAATGTAACACCGTCATCAACACTCACACTCAATTGCACAATTGCCGAAACACCAACGCCCGTTGACCGCCACGTGATAATCGTGTGCCCGTCGAGATGGAACTTCTCAAACCCATTCGGCGACAGCAGTTGCACCGTCTTCTCCGGCGACTTCGACGCCTCCGCCGTGTTCCCCTCATACCCCAGATTGATACGTCCCCCGTTCGGCATCGGCTCCTGGTCGTACACGCTCCCCACGTCCCCAGCGTCCAATCCCGCCGAATCGCTCCGACCCGTCACCGCCGGATAGCTCGCCTTGCTAAACAGATGAAAATCGTCGTCCACTCCCGCCGTCCACGACTCACTCCCATACCTCAAATACGCCCTGCTCGCCACCGTCCCTCCACCTCCCGATCCCATCGGCTCGTACGCCCTCAACAACCGCGACGCCCCGTCCTCAGGCGTCGACCACATCAACGACGCCTGCGTCTGACCTCCGTCATCCACCACCTCATACTTCAGGCTCACCCACCCCGCCGACAACGCCGTGTACGTCCCGCTACGCTCCGCGTTCGACGGACTCGACCAGTCCTCTATCACCACCTCATCCCCCACCGTCAGACGCTGCGGACCCAGCGAGTTGATCCAAAACGTGTACGTCCCCGCCGACGACAAATACACCTCCCCAGTCCATCGGAAACTCTGGTTCTCGCTTGATCCCCCCGCAACACCCCGGAAAACACCCGACGTCGATCCAAACGACACCACCCGGTCGTACTGCGTCGATAGCGACTCTCCGCTCAACGTTCGATTCGCAAAATACTCAAACTTCAAACCCGTCTGATCCCGGAATCCCCGAATCCCGTCCGCTCCACCAGGCGACGCAAAACCCGGGTCCGTCGACAACGAGTGCACGTCAAGACCCAACTCGTACCGCCAATCCCCCAACGATCCAAACACGTTCTGCCACAAACCCAGCTTCGCCCCATCCGTAAAATACAGGTCGTTGTAGTCGCTCGAAAATCCCCGCTGCGCCCCGTCCGACACCGAAATCGCGTAATGACCCGCGCCTCCAGACCACAAAATGTTGTTCCTCAACACCACGTTCTGGCTGTTCCCCGTCACCGACAACGCGCTGCTCCCCAACTCCATCACCGTGTTGTTCGTCACCCACATCGTGTAGCCCGACGTCTGAACGTCCGACAAGACAATCCCCCCTCCGCTGTTGTCGTACACCAGGTTGTTCACAATCGAGTTGTTCCCCGTGTACCCGTCCGCCAAAATCCCCGTCCCGTTGTTGTACACCTTGTTCCCCCTCACCGTCACCCAACTGTACGTCATCCGGATCCCCGTCCCGTTCGCATACGCCCGGTTATTCGCAATCAGGCCCTGGTTCGACCAGAAACCCGTCCCGTTGTGGTGCGACACGTTCTCGTGAACGCTCCCGGCAAAGTTGTACCCCGTTTCCGCAAATCCCGTCCCGCTGTCATACGCCTCGTTCTCGAAAATCTGACCGTACTGCTGAATCTCGAACGCATTGTTGCTGATCCCGTACGCCACGTTCCCGTACGCCCTCCCATCCTCCGCCGCCGACGTGTCCTGCAGCCAGAAACCCCGATCCGAATCCCGAACCACGTTCCCACATACCTCGTACGACGACGCCCGAACCCAGATCCCCGTCCCGTCGTTGTACGCCACGTTGTCCCTCACCACCACGTTCCACCCCACGTCCTCCAGGTATATCCCGTAGTCGTCACGACCTCCCGTGTGGTACGCCACATTCCTCAACACCCGCGGATCCTGACCATCCTTGATGTACAAACCCGTGTTCTGATCCCGGTTGTTGTCCGGCGCATAACCATAAAACACGTTGTCCTGAATCAACGCGTTGCTCGAACCCGCGTCCACAATCGACACACCTGTCGACGCGTTCTCAAATACCACGCACTTCTGAACCGTCAAATCCGACGAACCGTTCGACACGTATACCCCGCTCACCGCTCCCGTCATCCACAAATCCGACAACGTCACCGCGTCCGCGTTGCTCAACGAAAATACATAACTCCCCGACGCACGGTTCCCTCGGTCCAGCATCGCCACATGACCCAACCCCACTGGCCCCTGAATACGCACCCCGGAATCCTCATGCCCAATCGCAATGTTCTCCGTCAGGCTATATGTCCCCGTATCCACGTAGATCGTGTCCCCGAATTCCAGATCGTACTTCGTCAGAATGGCGCGCACCGATGCCATCGGCGTCGCCGGCGTCAGACCGTCGTTCGCGTCGTCCCCCGGCGCGAATGTGTACTCGCCCCCATCCGTTGAACTGTCATTCACATAGTAATTGCTAACCGGCGGCTTCACCGTAAACACCGCATCACACACATCCGATACCGCCGGATCGCTCACCGAACTGACTCGAATCACATACTGGTCTGACGTGCCGTACAGCGCCTGGCTGATGAACCAACTGTAGGAACCGCTGTTCACCGCGCTCCCCGTGTCCGCCGCCAGATTCGCAAACGGACCCGCATATCCCGTCGTTGAGTACTCAATCCGCACATTCCCCGCGAAACCATCCGAACGCCACCGAATCACATACGTCGTCTTCTGCGGCAGCGCTTCCCCTCCATTGGGATTCGTGATCAGAATGTACTTCGCCCGGCTCTTCGAGGCCTCGCCCGTGTTCCCATACGCCCCCAGGTTAACATAGCCACCCGCCGGCGCCGGTTCGTTGGCAAACGAGTCTCCGGGCCGACCTCGATCAATCGCCGGACTGTACGCGCCGTCGCTCGTGAACCCCACCCCAGGCTTGTAGCTCCCGCTCTCCGATTGCTCGTGGAAGTTGTCGTCCGAACCATCGCCACCAGGAATCTCCGTCGTAATGCGACCCGGAAGCAACGCCGCACGCCCTGATAGGGGCGTCGTCCATTCGACCAGCGCTGTCGCATGACCGCCGTTGTCCGCCATCTGGTATACAAAGTCGTAGTACCCCGCCGATGTCGCATGATACGTCACCGCTCGCTCAAGACCCGGATCCGCCGCGTCATCAACCAGAACCTCCCCGTTCACAACCAGCTTCTGGGGGCCCTCTGAATTGATGTAGAATGTATAGTCCCCCGCAACGTCAAAGCGAATCTTGCCTTCCCATCTCGCCGACCAGTTGTCGTTCGCCAATGACGCCTCCGGGGCGCCCCAACCTGAGTAGCCCACCTGGCGATCCACTCGGCTGAACACCGCCGGCTCGCTCCACGTACGGTTCCCGTAGTAGGTCCCCACGAGCCCCTGAACGTTCGGCGACCCAAGCACCCCATCGGGGCCCAACACGTCCACGAACAATGGATCCGCCGACAACGAATCCCCGTCACGGAATGTCGCATATTGCCACGCCGTCAACGTCGCCCGATCTCCCTGCCAATACCCCACCAGGCCCCCACCCGTCGCATACAACAGGTTGTAGTTGCTCTGGAAATCGGTCTGCGAATCGTTGCCGACATAGACCCCATACCCGCCCTCCGTCCAGATGATGTTATTCCGCAAGTGAATGTTGTCCGAACCCGTCGCATAGATCGCGTCCCCCGTCGGCTCGTACAACGTGTTGTTCACGATCTCATATGCGCTCGGGCCTTTGTCAATCAATCGAATCGACGCCTTCGAATGACCATACATCAGGTTGTTCGAGATTGTGAACACTCCGCTGACGTAGGCGCTCGCGTAAACCCCGTATTGGTTCGAATAGATCGCGTTATTCGTCACGGTCAGAGGCTGGTAATTCCCCTGAATCCCCGAACCTAGATTCCCGTAAATCCGATTTCGGGTGACCACGCCAGCGGACAGCACCACCCCCGCCGCGTTACCGTGCACATACGAGTCCTCCAACGTAACAGCGCTCCCGCTGCTGAAGACGCCGTTGTTCAAGTTATCGTAAATGTCGCTGTTGCTGATCGTCGTTGGACCGCTCGTCTCAATGCCTGCCAAGTTGCCGTAAATCGTCAGGCTGTCAAACACGTTCGTCGTCGACCCATCCTGCCGCAGCCCCGTGCCCGTATTGTAGAACAGCGTCGCGCCGGCAATCGTCACCGACCCGACCCCGCTCACATACAGCCCGCGACGATTGCTGTAGCTAACCAGGTTCTCAATAAGGCCCCCGGCTCCACCGTTCAGGTAAACCCCGTCATATCCGGTATGATTGTAGCTCGTGACGTCCCTCAGCCTTACAAAGTCGCTCCCACCATCGAACAAAATGCCGTGTTGCGCATTGTCTCTCGCCGTGATCCGCTGCACCTCGATTCCCGTCGACCCGTCACTTACGTGCAGACCATACCGCCCACCCGTCAACGTCAGAAAACGCACCTTCGTCAAATCCGCGTCCCCGAAGTAGATCAGATCCTGTGATGCGTTGTTCGGAATAGCCGTCACCAGCTCCGCCGTCTTGGCGCTGTTCGCAGGCCCGCGCAATACGAACCCCCGATCATTGCCCAGAAAACTCGGCCTCACGTCCGCAGGCGTCCGGCTCGTCGCCACAACCGTGTAAATCAGCGGGTACGTCCCCGTGTCGACGTTGAGCACCGCCCCGGCGGTCAATTCATATGTCCGAAGGACATTGATCGGATTCGGCTTCGGCGCGGTCGCCCGCTTACCCGTGTTCCGGTTCGATCCGGTCGCTGCCGGCGTATACTCGTCGTTCGTGTTCGAAGCATCGTCAACGTAATACGTGTCCCCATCCTCCGGTACTGCAAACGTCTCCGTGCTCCGGTCCATCGCCGCCGCGTTGTCCACAAACGACACCTGAATCCGCAAACCGAACGTCCCGTACCCGATCCCGTTCGTATCCGGTATCCACGTGTATTCCCCGTCGTCAACCGTGTTCGCTATGTGCAACTTGAACAGCGGCCCCTGCTCGCTGTCCTGGTACAGGTCAATGCTGATCATCGATTCACTGACGTTTCCGAACGTCTCCCACCGAATGGACCGGGGCTTGTATCGCTCCCAATCCATGTACAGGTCCGGCGAGCGCAAGGCAATGTGCGCATTCGTGCTCTGCGCCCCTTCCGACATGCTGTTCCCGTACGCCCCCTGGTCCGGCATCACCGACTCGGAAACCACAAACAGGAAACTGTTGTCAAGATACGCATCATTCGTCGATCCCGTCTTCCGGTCCGCCTGAAAGCGGTACAACACCGAACGGGTCCCCACCGGAATCACCCGCCGGCCGCCTACCAGTTCCCATCGCTCCGAGTAATTCCCCGCCACCGCCTCCCCCACCGTCTCGCCTATCTGCTTGCCGTCCGCGTCCAGGAACGACAACAGGATCTTCCCGCGATCCGCCGTTGCTTCCGCCGCGCTTCGCACACGCCCGCCGAACACCACCACCAGGTCCTGCGAGTCAAGCTGTCCCGCCGTGTATCCCGCAATTAGAAGGTTGACCGTCTGCTCCGCAAAACCCTGCGGACTCGTCCCCACCGAGAAATATCTCTCTCCGTCGAACGGAGCCGGACTGCTTACCGCCGTGCCCCCTCCGGCATTCACGCTCCAGCTCGTCGTCCCGCTCTCGAATGACCCGTTCGCCAGCAGATTGCTGTACGAACCCGGAACACCTTGATCCACCAGCGCCTCACCCGCGTCAATTGTCGGACTCGAAAAGCGCTCGCCCGCCGTCAAATCAAACACCCGATAGTCGTCAAAGCCGCGATTGTAGAACCGTGGCTCCGACCAGTTCGGATTCACCACCGTCGCCCCGATCGAATGCAGATCGATCGCCGCCACGTCCGCCCGCAAATCCAGAATGTCCGTGAAATCCTTTGTCCAATAGAATATCCGCCCGCTTCCCGTCACGTGCAGATCGTTGGAGTCGCTGAGAAACCCCGTCTGGCTGTCATTCGCCACGTACACGTCGTAACCCGACTCCGCCCAGAGAATGTTGTTCCGCACCTCAATATTCGATGACGAACCCTGCACGCGAACGTTGTCACCCACCGGCGCATAGAAGGTGTTGTTCACCACCCGAACGTCCGCGTCCGAATTGACCATCACCCCGTAATGGCTGTTCCGGTACACTATGTTGTGCAGAATTCGGTTGCCTGAGTTGGCCGAAATCCCCGTGTCATTGCGCGCAATCCGATTGTATTGAACCGTGCCAACCACATTCACCCCCACCGGGTTGTTTTCCACCCTGTTCGCCAGATTCATATCGCTGCCGCCCAGTGTGCCCGTGCCCGCCACGCCCACCGTCGTATTGCCGTACACATGCTGGTTCTGCGCCTGGCCATTCGTCAGCTGGATGCCCACGCCATTGGCATAGATCCGGTTCGGCGACGACGCGCCCACAGATCCCAAACCGCTCGCCCCAGCCACCGTCACTACCACACCCGTTATATTCCCGTGAATCAGGTTCCCCGACAGCGTCGCCCCCGCATTGTACGCCACCCCCGTCACGGCGCCGTGGATATCGTTCGCCTCAATCGACCCGCTGAAGACCGCATCTATCTGGATTCCAGTCCCATTCGCTTCAACGTCATTCCCCCGAATCGTCCCGCTAGACGCCGCCAATATCACAATACCGGTCGCCGCAACAATCCTGTTGTCGCCGAGCATCAGCCCCGTCGCGCCCGACATCGTCACGCCCGCCGTGCTGTTGTGCTCGATCACCGAGCCCACGCAGTTGCTCACGCTTAACGATGCCGTCGCGTTGTCCAGCACCTGCGCATCGTTTGACCCGCTCAGGCTCACCGCCCCGACGCGGCTCTCGCGAAGCGTGAATCCCACCGCGTTCACCACGGTCACGCTCCCCGTCACGTTCAGCCCCTGCAACAGGATATTTTTCGCCCCCGTGATCGTTATGTCCCCCGTAATAGTCGACCCCGGCAGCGCACGAATCAGAATCCCGGCATCCGCGCTCGTCAACGCAAAACCCGCGCTCGTCCCGTTCAACACGATCACGTCCCCGGCCTTCAGCACATTCCCGTCAATGATCGACTGAATGCTTGTCCCGCCCCCCGCGCTGTACGTCGTTCCCGTAATCTGAAAACCGTTGGCGCGGTCGTAAATCTGCCCCTGGCCGCCCGCCTGCTCGCTCCACGCGGCAGACGGCCGACCTGCCGAGTCCACCGCCAGCGACATCTTCCACATCGAACCGCCCGTGTGGCTTATTCCGCCGTAGGAAGCATCGCCCGCCAGCTCCTCCACAAACGACGCCCCGTTGTACTTCCGCACGTAAATCGCCGTATCGTTATCAACTCGCGACTGCATCGTATCATCGGCCCATGCCAGATACAGCGACGCGCCGTTTGCCGCCAGTCTCGGCTGCGTCGCGGCACCGCCCGTGCTCGATACCCCTCCCGCGCTCGCCGCAATCGCTGTCCGAACCCCGCCCGTGTAGCGAACGGCATAAATCTCCGCCGACCCCGTCGCCATGTCCGACCACGCCACAAACAGGCTTCCGCCGAAATACGCCACCGCCGGCTCCGTCGCCCCCACCAGGCTGCCCGACACCCCGCCCGTGGACGCCGATCCCGCGATCGCCGCAAATCCCGCACCCGCGTATTCCTTCAGGTACACCTGCTTCACCGTCCCCACCGTCTGCGTCCACGCCACCGCCACCTTCGTCCCGTCCGTAGCGGCGGCAACGTCTGCCACGCTCGTGGCCGACCCAGACACCCCCGTTCCGCTCGCCGACCCCGCCGCCAGCGCCGACCACGCTCCGCCCGAAAACCGCTTCACAAACACGTTCGCAATCCCCCCCGTCGTGTTCAGATACGCCACCACTGGCCCCCCCGCCGTGTTCACCAGCACCGCGTTGTCCGCCGCGCCCGTCGCGCTGATTCCCCCTCCACTGTTCGATGTCCCCAACGCCACCCAGCCACCCAGGCCCCCATTCGCCGCCGGATCATAACGCAACGCCCGAATGTCCGACGATGTCCCGCTGAACTCCGTCCACGCCACCAGCGGATTCCCAGACCCATCCAAAGCAATGCTCGGCCGCCGCGACGACGTCGTGCTCCGGCTAATCCCGCCGTCCTGAGCACTGCCCGCCAACTGCTGCCACCCGCTGCCTGGCATGTACCTCGCCACGTAAATCTCGTAATTGCCGTTCCGCGCGTCCGACCACGCAACGTATTGCACACCCGCCGAAGCCCCGATAACGCTCGGCTCCAACGCCCCGGCCGGGCTGGCACTCACCCCGCCGCCGTGGGCCGAACCCGCCATATCCCCCCACCGCCCCCGGACATCCGCCCCCGTCGGCAACGTCGCGCCCGCAAAGTTCTGGCCCGCCGTCAATACCACCGTCGGCGCGGCTGTCGCTGCAGGCGTCGTATACGTCTCCGCCACCGTTCCCGGATAACTGATCAGATCCCCAGCCGTCGAACTCAGCGAGTCATTCCCAGCTTCCCCAAACAACAGGTCATTGCCCCCCTGACCATACAACTTGTCCGCCCCGCTAGTCGCCTCGCTCCCGTTGGTCCCAAAGTCCCCATACAAATAGTCCACTGCATTGTCGTCCCCCGCCCCCGATGCGCTATGACCGTACACCGTGTCGTGGTTCGCACCTCCCAGCAGCAGGTCCCAACCCGCATCCCCGGATATCACGTCGTCGCCAGCCCCGCCGTCAACCGTGTCATTCCCAGCCCCGCCCGCGATCGAGTCGTTGCCCCCGGTGCCGTAGATGCGGTCATCCCCCCTGCCCCCCCGCCCCGAGTGCCCCCCCACAAAAGAAACCCCCCTGGTGTGCGTGGCC